>NZ_NFLH01000003.1 GCF_002160815.1 Massilimicrobiota sp. An134
AAGATAATAAAGGCAGCGGGTGTCGCCCCATTTCACTACGAATCAAGTCAGTACGAAGCCAAGCATAGTGCCATAACCAAGCAGGGATCGAGCTATTTAAGAAAGACGTTATATCAGATTATTGTGCCGGTCATAAGATACAACAAGGTCTTCAAGGATGACTATGACCTTAAACGCTCACAGGGAAAAAGTCATCGCTGTGCGCAGGGACATTGCATCAGGAAGCTGTTGAGGGTCATCTATCATCTGGTAACGACAAATCAGCAGTTTGATGCATCGTTACTGAGATAGAAAGAAAATGAAACCGCATTCAAAAAAGTCTATTCCATAGGCTGTTTTCGTCATGTCCAAAAATACAAATCATATTCACATTTCAAAGATCTTACATATTGATGAGCTACCATAATCAAATCATTTAACATTTTAAAACTTTTTCATCAAATGACTTGATTTTTATATAGTTAGCTCCTCGTTTATTGATTCGTTCATGCTATGCGTACTGTTGATTTTCTGAAAAACATCTATCCAATGAATATATAGAATGAATTGCTTTTAATTAAAATGGATATCATACATATCAAAGGAGCTAAAATTTAGAAATAATAAGGTTAAAAAGATATTCTGTTTACTGATCAGGATTGCCGTATCACCCTGTTTGATTCCGTCTTTCTTAATATCATCGCCCCGCATACATATATTTCGTAGAGTATTCTACTCTAAGTATTACGTATTCCTTAAAAATAAACAATAATATATATATTTAGTATATAAAATAAAGCATCGTTTGTCAAGAAGGGGCAACTCTAATAAGCGCATATTATCTGAACTTTTTGAGGATTAATAGTATTGTTTCTTTATCACCGTCAAAATAATAGTCGAAAGGAGGGAACTTTCATGCCAAGAAAAGGAGAAAATATTTATAAAAGAAAAGACGGAAGATGGGAAGCTCGATATATTAAAAGTCATGATATCTCAGGAAGAGCAAAATATGGGTATGTTTACGGAAAATCTTATCGGGAAGCAAAGCAAAAACAACATAATGCGCTGGCGAAGCTAGAGGATTCCCTTGATACTGGAAATAATCAAGTCTTTTTATACAAGAGTGATGTCAAAGCGTTATCCGTTTGCTGGCTTACTTCAATAGAACCACAGATTAAACAATCTACATTCAATAAATATAATAATTTGCTGGCTTCTTATATAGTGCCATATTTAGGAGACATTGTCTTCGCGATTAAGGGAGAGAGCTTCCGGGGAAAGCGACTGGAAACCATCTCCCTGCGGATGACCGCTGCTGTGGCCACCGCCCATGCCGAAAGCAGAAACAAAGATTAATTCACATTTCAAGTGAGGGTTGGCTACGCTTTCTTAACTTGGATTGGTTATTTTCAGTGGACTAAAATTGGTTGTTTTCGATGGACCCGGAGTGGTTGATTTCGCCGGACCCGAACACCTATGCTAGTAGCTAAATGGGTCTTTCCTACACCACTAGGACCTAAGAACACTATGTTCTCTGCTTTATCTAAAAATCCTAAGCTTTCAAGCTCCAAGATCTGTTGTTTGTTTATAGAAGGTTGAAATTCAAAATCAAAATCTTTTATCTCTTTCATAAACGGAAATGCTCCAACCTTAACCATGGATCTTATTGCATTTTCTTTTCTATGATCGATTTCAACGTTTGTTAGTTTCAACAATCCTTCTGTAAAGCTTATATTATTAGCTGTGACTTGATCTATGATCTCATCTAGTCTTCTAGATATCTCAAAGAGCTTCAATTGTTCTAAATTTGTTCTAAGTTGCATATAAACACTTGTCATTTATATAGTTCTCCAATCTGCTTTAAATTTTGTTCTGCTATTTTTTTGATCTTATCATCATCAGTATCAAAGGACATTTTTAATGTTTCGATATAATGATCGATATGATAATTTCTTTTTGTTGATGAACATACTTTATTCGGTTTTCAAAGTACAAGTGAAAGGCTTCCGTTTTCGTGGTTCGGAATTAACCCCTTCACTTGTTTGAAATGGGAGAGCGTTTTTGGGGGGTGTTTTTTCAAAATTTCTTAAATTTTTTTCTGAACGCAAAAAAGCCGCCTATTTTCCTCTTAATGAGGTCAATAGACGGCTTTTTACTTTTCGTTATTATTTAAATGTATTCTATTTTAATTTTTCTTTTCTTAGATGATAGTACCTTGCAAAGAACATCATCTACTACGTCAGTGTATCTGCCTTGTGCTATCAGGCTGTTTTTCAAACGGATAAGTGATTGCAAAACTCTCCTGTATTCTTCATCGGAAAGATATAAATGATATTTCTGTTCTTTCAATACAACCACCTCCTGTTGCTACAATTATATAATAGGAAAAGGCATAGAGGTAGTGTGCGATTGTCGCTCGCCACCCCTAAATGAACAAATTAACAGGGTAACGACCGCCTTGTCCATTAGCAAGAATTTTGCTCGAATTTTTCTGCCATTAGCAGAGAGGGCATTTTCATTAGCAAAACACCGATTTTTTTGCTAATTTTTATTAGCAAGCCGTCCACCTGAAAGGCGGACGACATTAGTCCTAATTTCCATTAGCTGACGGAAGATTTGCTAATGAAAATCAATGAATTTCACGATTTTTCTCTTTTACCGAAAAAATGAAAAAACGCCGGAAACCCTTGATTTTACTGGGTTTTCCGGCGGAGTTTTTGGCGTTCCCGAGGTGATTCGAACACCCGACCTACCGCTTAGGAGGCGGTCGCTCTATCCAGCTGAGCTACGGAAACATCTTTGAAATCTATTCAATTTTAGGCTTAGATTAACTCGTTGTCAATCACTTTTCCCCAAAAGGCGGTCGTTATAACATATTCTTAGGAGGCGGTCGCTCTATCCAACTGAGCTATAGCGACATTTGGAAAATCTATATTTAATTTTACTTGCTACCTTTTCCTTTGTCCTCCGAAGTATATGTTATAGCACTTTCTTAGGAGGCAGTTGCATTATCCAGCTGTGCTACGTGGACATTTCAACTTTTAACATGCTTTATTCTAACATGTTATATACTTGAATTCAATCATTGAATAGACATTCGATACTGATTCCATCTTTTCAGCAATATTTCAATATAATAAATCGTCATTTTTTCATACCACTCACCTGTTTTTAAATCTACTAAGCAATATAAATGATTTTCTCTCTTTAATAAACCCAAATCATAATAATATAAAGCTGCCTGTATCTCAATAGACATCAATAAAACCTCCTATTTCATTTTTATGAAGCAGGAGGTTTTTTATGAATAAAATACAAATAAATGAATTCATCTCATACAAAAACAATACTATAAGTTATCATATAGCATCATAGTTTATAATGCTTTATCTACCCTTTCTCCATTTTCCTTTACAATTCTGCCAGGAATACCAATAACTGTACAATTAGCTGGCACATCTTTTAATACTACTGAAGAAGCCCCAATAATGCTATTATCACCAATCGTGACATCCCCAATGACTTTGGCCCCAGCTGATACCATGACATTATTTTTTAAAGTCGGATGTCTTTTAACTTTATGTTCACCAGTTCCAACTCCCCCTAATGTCACACCCTGATATAAAGTACAATCATCTCCAATGATTGTTGTTTCACCAATAACGACTCCCATTCCATGATCAATAAAGAAACGTTTTCCAATAGTTGCTCCAGGATGAATTTCAATCCCTGTTAAAAAACGCGCAATTTGACTCAATAGACGTGCAATGAGCTTGAAGTGACATTTCCATAAAAAATGATAAATACGATATAAAAACATAGCATGTAATCCAGGATAGTTCACAATGACATTCAAAGGATGTCGTGCTGCCGGATCCATTTCTAATATTCTACCAATTAATGTTTTTTCCATATTCTTCACCTTCTCTTTTTCTTTATATTTAACCATAAAATACCCCTATACACAAATCATATTATCATTTTTATATTATCATATGTGAATTTAATCTATTTGTATTGACTTTTATCATATTAAAAAAAAGTTTCTCTACTTGAGAGAAACACGTTTTTCTATCTGAAAAATATCTTTTTTATAAATCAGAATATATAAAATAATAGCCAATAATATTGCTGCCACAGCATCCAATATAGAATGCTGTTTAATAAACATCGTTGATAAAGTAATCATAATAGCTGAAAGAGATGCAAATATTTTTATACCTTTAGATTGTTTAAAATCTGGACACAATATCAAAGCCAATGCACATCCAATAGAATTATAGACATGAATACTAGGAAATACATTTTGACTCTTATCAGCATGATAAATAAACTGAACAAGATTCATAGATAAAGAATTCTGTTCAATCACAGGACGATGATCAAAACTTGTTGGATATATTGTAAAAATAATCAAACAGATGGTCATTCCTATAAACAAAAATGCAACACATTTATAAAAATCACGACGATGTGTAAAAAACAAATAGGCAATTGTCCCTGCTACAAAAAGGAACCAGTAAATATAAGGATAAATAAACCATGAAACAAAAGGTATACATGCATCTATACTTGTATAAACATCATGAAAAGAAATATCCCTTAACTGTAATCCAAAATACCATGGTAAATAAAGAATAAAATATGTAAATACCCATGCATGACGATAACGATATAACAAATTCTTCATTAATTAAATCCAAACAGCTTTCTAGAAATAGCATATCCTGTTGTAATCATTTTCTTACCAACATGTCCATCCATTTCCATCATAGAACCTAAAAATGTATGTTTAACAGCTTTATAAAGTTCAGGATTTTTATTTTTTAAATACTGCCATAATTCATTTTTCTTTTGTAAATGTTCAGGTGTTCCTGATTTAATCAGTAAAACTGTTGATACAGTTGTAATCATCGTTAAATATTTCACCATATAGTTTCTCAGTTTACGACTCTTTAATTTCATCACATCACAACAATCAATCATCATCTTATTGACTTTAATCTGTTGATCAATACGTGAAATCATCACTTTTTCATTAACAGACTGATCTTCCCTACCAATATAGTAACGATATAAATCAACATTTAAATAATACAGTGTATTGACATAAGGTAAAGGCTGATAAACAAATAAATTATCAACATAAAATGTATGTTTTGGCAATTGTAAATTACAATTTCTTAATAACTGTGTACGATAAATAACACTATGCATTAATAAATTCTGTTGTGGGTAAAAATGTTTTAAATCATACCATCTGAATGTTCTATTTTGTGGCAATGCATTTGTATATTTAATCACACTAGATTTATTGGCACTTGGTTTTTCATATACATAATTTGCAATGAACATATCGACATCTTGATCTTTTTGATGTAACTGTTTAATTGTTTCTATCACTTTAACAAGTGAAGACTGGTCAAACCAATCATCACTATCCAAAACTTTAAAATAAAGTCCTGTTGCATTTTTTAAACCTGTATTTACAGCTTGACCATGTCCCCCATTTTCCTGATGTATACATTTGATTGTATCAGGATATAAAGAGGCATAGTCATCACCAATCTGGGCTGTTCTATCTTTAGAACCATCATCAACAATAATAATTTCTACATCATCTTTTAAAATTAAACATGATTCAATCGCTTTATCCATATAATCTTGTGAGTTATAACATGGAATCGCAATACTTAAATATTTCATAACATCCTCCTACAATGTTTTAACAAGTTTTAAAGCTTCTTCTACAATGCCATCAATATTATAATATTTATATTGTGCTAAACGCCCTAACAAGTAAAAGTGAGAAAATGGTTTGACATAATCCACATATTTTTGATACATCATTAAGTTTTCTGGAGATAAAATAGCATAATAAGGAACTTGAGTTTCATCACGATATATTTCTGGATATTCTTTAACAATAGTTGTTCCAGAAATCTCTTGACCTGTTAAATATTTAAATTCTGTAATACGTGTAAAATCTTCACTGACGGTATAATTGACAACACCATGACTTTGATAGTGATCTTCAGGATAATGTTCATACTCAAAGCGTAATGAACGATATGGCAATCTTCCTAAACAATGATCAAAGAAATCATCAATTGCACCTGTAAAAATAATTTTTCCCTGCCACAGTTGTCCCTGATAATAAACCTGATGTGTTTGCATATCAAAAGATAAATCTTCCTTGGCATCCTTATTTAATTCAATTTCTATGTTTTCATGATTCAACATATTTTCAAATAACTTTGTATATCCTTCTAATGGCATTCCCTGATATTGATCTTGAAAATAACGATTATCATAAGAAATCAAAACCGGTACTCTGGCAGTGACGCTTTGATCAACTTCTTCAGGTTTTTGATTCCATTGTTTCATTGTATATTTCAAAAAGATATTTTCATAAACATACTGTGCCACTTCCTGAATTCCTGAAGATGGATTCTTCTGTAATTCTAAAATAGGAACTCTTGCATTTTCACCATAAGCATCAATCAATTCCTGTTTTAAACGTTCACCTTTTTCTTGGCCAAAAACAATCATTAATGTATTCAAGTTAAATGGAATTGGAATAATCTTTCCATAAACATTTCCAACAACTTCATGACGGTAATCATACCATTTTGTAAAACGTGATAAAAAATCATAAACGTCTTTATTATTTGTATGAAAGATATGAGGTCCATATTTATGAACCAGAACACCATATTCATCATATTCATCATAACAATTTCCACCTATATGATCTCTTTTTTCAATAATCTTGACTTTTTCACCACGCTGGGCTAAAACTCTCGCCACAACACTTCCAGCAAAACCACTTCCGATAATTAATGTATCCATTTTTTCACCTCATTTTATTTATCATAACATAAACCTAGACATGATTCAATTTGTTGAAGGGATAGCTTCGAAAAAGGAATAAAAGATTCTACATGACGAGGATCTCCAATAGCTTTTTCCATCCAGATGACATCATGCCATTGTTTGGCTTTATATCCCGCACGATGAAAACATCCCACATACTGAAACTGTAATGATTCATGAAATCTTTCACTTTTGACATTGGGATGAGTAATACAGGCATAGACATTTTGAATATGCATGCACTTTAACAGTGCCAATAAAACCTGATAAAGTTTTTTTCCAATCGCCTGTCCATGATAATGCTGATCTAAATAAATAGATAATTCACTCCCCCATTGATAAGCAGCTCGACTATGAAAAGAAGAGGCATAAGCATAACCAACAATCTGACCTTGAACTTCTGCAACTAAATAAGGATATGAATCTAATGTTTGACAAATACGATTTGTCATATCTTCTAAAGAAGGAACATCATATTCAAAAGTAATATTGGTCGATAGAACATAAGGGGCATAAATATCTAAAATAGCACGCGCATCTTCTTTTTTAGCCACTCTTATATTTACAGACATTCTTTTCTCCCCTCTAAAAGCTTTAAATATTCTTTTTCATGAATAATTCTTAAATCTTGTCCCTGTTTCATTAACTGTAAAGCTTTCTGAACTTTTTTATTGTCTTTGCCAAAACGTACTTTATGATAACCTTTACCACCAATAACCAGATAATTGGTTTGGGTACTGACCTGATTGGTTGATAAGGCACAGACTTCTTTTGTTTTTTCTTCCAATAATTCTCGAGGCATAGATAATTTACCAGTAAAACAGATTGATTGATGATACAACAAAGCATCTTCTTTTTGATTCATTTCTAATAATTGCGTTGCTGATTCAGCTGACATAATATTTCGATAATAGTTTTCCTTCATCTCACCAAATTCTAAATGATACTTCTGATGCAAAGCATATAAACTGTCTACATCTTCACGTTCCATCATTTGAATCAACAGATAAGCACAAGCTTTCGCATCTTCTAAAGCATGATGAGCCTGAAATGCAAAACCATTCATTTGAGATAGATCTTTAAGATTATATTTTTGAAGATTTGGATAAACAAGATGTGCCAAAACATTTGTACAGGACATAAGTAATCGTGGATATGGAATATGATTCTGTTTCAAGGCTGCCCTTAAATTCATCATATCACCTTGAATATCATGAGAAACAACAATCGTATTTTCAAAATAATGATGAATGTCTTTCCATACTTCTACAAATGTTTTTTCTTTATACAATGATTGAGGTCTAATTTGATGTATTTTATAGCGATAGCTATCAAAACTTAAATTTTTAGGTTTCACTAAGGCATAATATGTTGAAATGACTTCTTGATTTTGAATTTCTACAATACCAATGGCACATAAACTCGCGGGATCCTGATTTAAAACTTCAATATCAAAAACAGTTATTTTTTCACTCATGCTATACCTACTGCTTTTTTAGCCAACTGATCGGCCATCTCATTATAGAAGTCCCCACTATGTGCCAAAACTTTTATAAAGCGAATATCAATCTTTTGACGACTGGCATCAATAAATGACTGATAAGCCTTTGTTCCAGGGCGATTGGCCTGCCATTGATGATTGGCCCATTTTTCTATACCTTCATAATCATAATAGATACAAATCATAGGATAGCAATGTTCAATCGCATAACAGATTGCCTGATGTGCACCCGCAATTTCACCAGCCACATTACGCATACTGACATAATCAGGATGGCTGCCTTTACCATTGACTTTCAAAATCACTTTTTGGCCTTCAAGTAAGATACAACCATAACCATATTCTCGTGTCTTTTGATTATAACTGCCATCTACATATGCAATCAGTCCATAACCATCAAAAGATTGAGGCTGTTCATCTAAATACGCCTGAGCTTCATTGAATGTAGGAAATGATTTATATACTGCTCCCTTGAAACCATTCACCATTGACTGACATTCTTCCCATGTCGAAAAAATACCAGTTTTTCTTCCTTTTTTCACTGCATAATATTTTGCCATCTTTTTAACCTCCGCTCCCTATTATAATCATATTCATGACATTTGGCTAGTAAAAAATATGATTCCTATGATATAATCATGATAAAGAGAGAAGGTTATGAAAAATGAAAATAGAAAACAGATTTTTAAAATATGTCAGTTTCCCAACACAATCTGATCCATATTCAACCACTTCACCTTCTTCTGCCAATCAAAAAGAATTTGCTCAATTTTTAATAGAAGAAATGCGTATTTTAGGATTGGTTGATGTGGAAATGAGTGAATATGGTGTTGTTTATGGAAAGATTCCATCTAACAATGATCATCAAGGTGATGTTATAGGCTTTATTGCCCATATGGATACTTCCCCTGATGCCAGTGGTGAACATATTCATCCCCAAATCATTCGTCATTACAAAGGACAAGACATTCCTTTTCAAAATGACCGTTTATTATCCCCAAGAGAATTCCCTGATTTGAATAAAGTGATTGGACATGATCTGATTACAACTGATGGAACAACACTTTTAGGTGGTGATGATAAGGCTGGAATTGCGATTATTATGAGTATGGCGGAATATATGTATAAACATCCTGAATTTAAACATAATGATATTATGATTGCCTTTACTCCTGATGAAGAAGTCGGACGTGGCACTGAACATTTTGATCTTGATATTTTTCAGGCTGACTATGCCTATACAATTGATGGTGGCGATATTAATGAATTTCACTTTGAAAACTTTAATGCCTATCAGGTACTTGTTGAAATCAATGGAAAAAGCATTCACCCTGGTAGTGCCAAAGACAAAATGGTGAATTCACAGGAAGTGGCTATGGAATTTCACCACATGTTACCATCTGGGCAGAAACCTCAATTCACTGAAGGATATGAAGGATTCCATCATTTAACACATATGCAGGGAAATTGTGAACAGACACGATTAGAATATATTGTACGTAACCATGATTATTTAAAACTGAAACAACAGCTTAATGATTTTTCGCGTATCCAAGCTTATTTGAATAGTTTTTATGGCTATGAAGCTATTCATATCACGATGCATGAACAATATCTCAATATGAAAGATGTTATCAAAGATCATCCTCATATTGTAGAACAGGTTGAAATCGCTATGCAGGATATTGGCTTACAGCCTCGTATTACACCTATTCGTGGTGGAACAGATGGTGCCCGTCTTTCATTTTCAGGACTTCCTTGTCCTAACCTTGGAACAGGTGGCTTCTATTGTCATGGTCCTTATGAATTTGTTTCTATTCATATGATGAAAAAAGGTGTTGAACTTTTATTAAGACTAATCCGTAATAATGTCTATGCGAAAGAAGATATTCCATTTTAGGTTTATCTTCTTTTTGATTAATGGTAAAATAAAAATAAGGAGTGTTCATTATGAAATGTTTATTTATCATTAATCCCAGTGCCGGCACAAAGACAATTCAAAAAAAACTGGATCAGATCATTGGTCAAATGATTTTAAAAAAGCTGGTTTCTACAATTGATGTCTTCTATACGGAAAAGAAAGATGATGCTTATCAGTATTGTTTAAAATTAAAAGATGATGATTATGATTTTGTGGTCAGTGTTGGTGGTGATGGCACAGTCAATGAAATCATTAATGGTTTTATTGAAAACCATTTACAGACTCCTCTTGCGATATTACCAGGAGGAACAGTGAATGACTTTGCCAACCATTTACATTTACCTCATGATACTGATGATTTTATTCAAATGATTGAAGATTTTCAGACAATGAAAGTAGATATTGGAAAAGTGAATGAACATTATTTTGCAAATGTGATTGCTGGAGGCATGTTTAGTGATATTAGTTTTCAAGTTTCAAAAGCTGATAAAGAAAGATTTGGTCCTTTAGCTTATTATATCAGTGGTATAAGACAATTACCTACCCAACTGCATACTTCATTGCATTTAAAAATCACTGCTGATGATCAAACTTTTGAAGAAGATGCCAAACTGTTTATTATTACAAACACTTCACAGGTAGGTGGCTTTAAAGACATTACACCTCATGCGAATGTTCAAGATGGTCAATTAGATTTATTAATTATTAAAAACTGTTCTACTACGGATTTAATTTCTTTATTTAAAGATTATAAATTAAACAGTCATGAAAAGAGTCCTTTTATTACTTATGTACAAGCTAAAGAATTAACTATTGAATGTGATAAGGATATTATATACGATGTTGATGGAGAAAAAGGAACAACCTTTCCAATTCATGTCAGTGTTAAAAAACAATCCTTATGTGTCATCATTCCACATCATTTCAATTATCAAGGAGAATCATTATGACAACACGTTATCAGGTACAACTCACTCAAGACGATGATATCAAAAGTGCTTATGAATTATTACTTTGGGATCATAGTCACATATATTTTCAAGACTATTCCATTGCATTTCAGGATATCCAGGAAATCAATATTTCCATGTGCTCTATGATGCAAATGTTAAACATTTTAAGCATCTATATGAATTACTATGTGGATATCAATATCATCACACCCAAAGAAGAATATGCTTTTCAAATCATGAATCATGATACCCTTCTTTCATTTTTCAAGACAGTTTCATCTTTTCCTATCCCAATCAATGATCCTTTGCATATTCTTCAATTATATACAGATATGCCAGATAACTATGCACGTACCAAATATTTAGATCGTCATTTTAAAAAATGGGCACAACAATATCATCTGGATAACCCTCGTGGAAAATGTATTCCCACACAGTTTTCTTTTCATAGAAAATCATAAAGTCAAAACAGATCTGATATATTATTTTTATAGATATCCTTGAGGATATCTTTTTTTATCAAATAAAAAACAATAAGATAGAATACCTTATTGTTAAAAGTGAAATCAATCCTATTATTGATATGGATTTTTAGGGATAATAACAGCACCTATTAAATAAGCAAATAGACCTGTACCCCAACTTAAAATAAGCGCAACTGCAACTAATCTGACAATTGTAGGATCAATGTCAAAATATTCAGCAATTCCACCACAGACACCACATACCATGACATCGCGTTTTGATCTATATAATTTTTTACTCATTTGATTTCCTCCATTTTCTTATTCTATACTTTATAACCGGAAAAATATGCTGTCAAGTCTTAAAAACAAGAAAAAGGGGATGAACTCCCTTATCTTTCGTTAGCCATTTTTGCAAGTGCTAATGCACCACAAACACCTGCATTATCTCCTAATCCTGGATATACAACATAATCCTGAATAGCATCTGTTGTAATTTCATCTTTTTGAACATAACCATTTAATCTTTCTTGAAGATATTTATGAATCATTGGGAATAATTGTTTTTGATGCATAACTCCTCCACCTAAAATAATCTTCTTTGGTGAAATTGTTAAAACATAAATTGCTAATGCCTGAGCAATATACCATGCTTCTAAATCCCATGCAGGGTGATCTTCAGGTAATTCACTTCCCTTTATTCCCCATCTTTCTTCAATGGCTGGTCCTGCTGCTAAACCTTCAAAGCAAGTTCCATGATATGGACATTTTCCTTTATAAGTATCGTCTTCTCTTTGTTCTAGAATCATGTGTCCCATTTCTGGATGTAGTAAACCATGAACAAGGTTTCCTTCCACAATGGCTCCTCCACCAATTCCAGTTCCAATTGTTAAATATAAAGCACTATCTAATCCTTTGGCTGCACCAAAATATGCTTCACCAAGTGCTGCACCATTCACATCTGTATCAAAACCAATTGGCAAATCTGGATAATGTTCCTGTAAAGCTCCTACAATATTATAGTTTGTCCATCCTGGTTTAGGTGTTGTTGTAATATATCCATATGTTGGACTCTTTAAATCAGGATCAATAGGTCCAAAACATCCTAATCCTAAAGCTTCAATGTCCTTTCCATCAAAAAATTTAAAAATATTTTCAACTGTTTCTTGTGGTGTTGTTGTTGGAAAAGAATCTCTTTCTAAAACATTTCCATTTTCATCTCCAATAGCAACAACAAACTTTGTTCCACCGGCTTCAATTGCACCTAATCTCATTTTCTTCCTCCTTATTATCTTCTTTTATTTTATCACAACTTGTTTCTATTCAAAAGTTATTTCTTCATTGTAAGTGATAATTGTAATGACTGTGAAGATTCTGTTTCCTTTAACATACTTTCTAAATACTGTTGATAAAAACTTAAATCTTCATTTTGTAAATATTGATAACCATCGCTAGAGCGAAGTTCATCTACATATTGATTGATGTTACCAGTAAAATAGTAACGATTGGCTTTCACTAATACATCTTGAATCGCTGTTCTTTTTTGAGTATCTGATATTCCCTGTAAAGATTTACCAAATTTATTTGCAGAAACTGTATCAAAATACTCATCTGCATTGACTGAAATTGATAATGACTGGGTATGATAGTTCATTTGATCCTGATTCAATTCAATAATGCCATATTGAAGTGGAGCATCCAATAATGATGAAGACGCAATATCATAGATTCCTTGAATCGTTTTGATATTTTGACAATGTATATGTCCACTTAATACAAATGGAACATGATATTGAGAAAACAGTTTTGCAATCTTCTCATGATCATTAATGGTAAATCCATTATTTAACAATTCATTGTGAATTGCTAAATTATGATGCATCGCAACGAGTGGCGTTTTGCCATCTTTTTGAATATCCTGAAGCTGCTTTTCTAACCATTGCATAGTTGAATCTGTAAAAAATCCACTTGCTCCTAGCATCATTTCTGTTTGTTCATGTGCATTCGAATCCATCATCAACAAGGCAAAATCAGGATTCAAATCAATACGATAACTCAAAGATTCATCATGTTTCGAAGTTGCCAGACGATAACCTAGATTTTGATAAATATCCTGAAAATCCTTAGCATTAATATTATCCACATCAAAATAATCATCTTGACCATAACCTTTTGTATAGATATTATCAATATCATGATTTCCTGGTATAACAGCAACCTGAATGTTCTTTTCTCTTAATTGTTCTAGTTTTTGAGCTAACTTCTGATGACTGCCTTTTTCCCCATTAAAGCTTAAATCACCTGTCAAAACAACAAGATCAGGCTTTTCCTGGATAACCGCCTGTACAAAAGCATCTACAATCTCATCGCCATAAGTGACCATCTTGCCATCACCATATAACATGGAATCTTCAAACCATTCACAATCCTGATAATAATCCTTTAAAAAATAATGTATATCACTTGCGACAATGATTTTTAAATCTTCTTTTTCACTTAATGTTTTTGATTGACATCCCATCAGACAAAGACAAAAAATAAGACAATAAATAATCTTTTTCATAACACATCTAAAAAGAATGGATAGCTAAGCTATTCATTCTTGATTATCCCTATTATTTTTGACAAGCATCATATGCCATATCAAAAATCTTTTGTGCATTGAAATTCTTAAAATCATCATCGCTAATTAAAATGACTGGTTTATCAGGGTTGTCTGCTTTGATTTTTTCATATGATCCTTTTAATTGAGGTTCTACAAGAATAACATCAGCAAGATTACTTGAATATTCTACTGCATGTTCTGAAGCGGACCAAACTGTTGCGTCAACTCTCTTTCTTGAAGCAGCATCTTTTAATTTTGAAGCAAACAAAGTAGATGTTACACCAGCCAAACAACACAATAAGATTTTCATGATTATATTCCTCCTTTTTAGTTCCCTACTATTATTTTATCACATTTTGATATTGACTTCTATTTCTTTTCACTATCCATTATAAATTTATTTGCATCTTCTAAAGAGGCATAGCCATAAGCTTTTACTGTATTCATTAATATTTTTTCAATTAAATTTTCATTCTTTTGAACCATATCCAAAACCATTTGACCATATAAATATAATGTTTCATCACTATAAGTCATTAATTCACCTCTTAAATAAGTTTCAAATGAGGTATCATCTTTTTCATCTTCCAAAGAATGAGTGAAACGGGCTTGAGATAATAAATAAGGATATTGATCATTCATATCTTCACGCATTGATACTTCAATATCACATAAAGCATTAATAAAGTCTTTCTTTTGTTGATCAACAGCAGGTAACTGATCTCGAATCGTATTAAAATATTCTGGATCCGTACTTTCCATCATATAGGCATATTTTTCCATGACTGGATTTCTCCCTATTTGTTGAGCTAGTTTTAAATCTTGTAGACAAGCTTTTTGAACATTTTGATAAAAAGCTTCAAACTGACTTTTTCTTTGTAGATAAAATGTTTCAAAATCATCCTGACAACTGGCACGGCCATCAATATGATGAACCTGTTGAAAAAAATCCCATTCTAATTGTACAATTTCATCAACCATTTTCTATCCCTCCATAACATGTTTCATGCGTATACAATCATCTTGAATATGTGACATGACTTCCATTGTGTGATTGTCTAAAAAATCATCATCACTTGTCGATAAGCCTTGTCGATGAAGTTCACCAATGACTAACTGACATATTTTTTCAATCAGCACAACTTTTTGATCATCAGTATTAATAATATTGTTCTTTTGAGGCCAATGTTGCTTTTGAGATGGCAATTGAACCAATTGTAAAAGCAGTGGTGTGACTGCCTGTAAACATGTACAATCTTTTAATCCATAATAACTCCATTTATAATAAGGCTTATATTTTTTATTCAGTAAATAGAGAAGAGATAATGTCTGATCTATAAACTCATTCAATGCCAGCGTCGCAGCAACTTCATCTTCTCTTTGCATACATCTGGCATAATTATATTGACCAGATTGTGCCATTTTAGCTAAACAACGGGCTATTTTTTTAATACGGATATCTTCTGGATAATAACTTAAATATTGTCTGATTTGAGTCACTTGACCATAATTGTCTTCAAAAATACGTCCATTTGTACAAGCTAAAAGAGCATTTTCATCAGCATATAACCAATCATCTAAAGTTTGTGGTATATGTCTTAAAAACTGTTTAAAAAAGCTTTCAGTTTCAAAAACACCGACTCTTCCATTTCCATGAGCTGAGGTTAATCTTTGAATACCCATGAATTCTTGTGGTAGCTTTTGATAACTGGCCTGTATTTGTTTATAATACTGCTGATAAATATCATGAGGAAGCAAAATACAAAAACCAGGTCCAAAATCATGGTCATGAGAAATCTCATCATCATAGCCCAGACAATCTGATCCCATCCCCAATAATCCAACCGCCATATATGGTTTAATTTCTGAAAACTCTTCTTCTATCATGTTTCTGCCATATTGTTGATAAAAAGCTTCACACAAATCTAAACCTTTGATTGTTTTCATTTCTTTTTGAATTCTGTCAATATTCTTTTGAATTGTCTGATAATCTTTATTTTGTCCATAGACACTCTCTATGAAATGTAAGACACGCTGATAAATATCTAAAGCTTTTACATAATCTTTTTGCATATAATGGCTTTGCGCTAAAGTCGCTAACGAAGCAAAGTAGTGTGGATCATGAGGTCCATATTGTTGAAAAAGAGAGATCGCCTGATGTAAACATTTTTGAGCTTCATCATTTTGATTGATACTGAGATACATTTGTGAAAGATTTGTATAAGTAATGGCTTCTTCAATTCTATAATCATCCAGTTGTTCAACTATCGCCAATGCTTTCTTTTGCATGTCAATAGCTTGCTGATAATCACCCATTTCCTGATATAACAGGCTTAAATTATTATAAAAGGCACTATAAAGTTCATCCTGTGGTTCTAATTCATGATGATAAATCTTTTCTGTCTTTTGATAAAGCGATAAAGCTTCCTGATATTTTCCCTGTACACGATAAAAAGTCGCTATATTGATATATGATGTAGCACCATCAATCGTTTCTTCAAGTCCACACATGTCAAGAATTTTAAATATCTGTAAAGCAATCTGATTTCCAGATTGAAATTGTGAAGTAACACGAAAGTAACCTATCATTTCATTAAGCAAAAACAAAATCGTTGCATTATCCTGTCTTTGAACAGCAAGATTGACTTGTTCAACTAAAAAAGCATAAGCTTCATCCAATTCATTATTGGCATACATTTTATCTAATTGTTTCTGTAATTCCTGTATAGTCATGAATATTCTCCTTTAAAAATAAATAGACACATGGGTGTCTATTTATGATTGAGTGCATCTTTCATACCTTTTAAAACAACTTCTCTTGCTGTGATGGCATCTTTTTTATCTAATGGTGGAATACCTTCCAATGGATAATCAATACCTAAGTTCTTATATTTAGCAACACCCATAGTATGATATGGTAAAACATCTAGAGCTTTGACATGTTTAAGGGTTGCGATAAATTGACCTAAACGATATAAATATTCATCATTTTGTGTAATTGTTGGAACAACAACATGTCTGATCCATAAATCAATACCCTTATCATCTACATATTTAGCAAATTTTAATATCATATCATTAGGTTGTGCAGTTAACTTTTTGTGTTCTTCAGGATCAATATGTTTAATATCTAACATAATTAAATTTGTTGAAGCTAACAAACGATCTAATTTCTTTAAGTATTCAGGATTTTCATGAAAAGTAATCCCTGACGTATCTAGACATGTGTGAATATTTTCTTCACGACATCTTTCAAATAATTCTATCAAGAAATCTAATTGCATCATGGGTTCTCCACCTGTACAAGTGATTCCTCCATTTTTATAAAACTCTTTCTTTGTATTAAATTCTTTGAGAATTTCATCAACTGTCATCTGTGTTCCCGTATTTGGTTTCCATGTATCAGGGTTATGACAGTATAAACAACGCATTGGACAACCTTGAAAAAAGACTACAAAACGGATTCCAGGACCATCAACAGTTCCACAACTTTCTAAAGAATGAATATATCCTTTCATTATCTCACCAACTTTCTTTATTATTTTAACATATTTTCTATAAAATATCATTTCATATGTTTTATTTTTCAAACAAAAAGTAACAAAATGTAACATTATCGTAAGCGTAGAATAAAATTTGTTAACTTAAACAATGATAATATAACTACTTTTAAACATGTAAATAATATACTCATCATTATCAGTTAAAAAAATAATATTTAATTCTATTAAATAGGATTAAATATTATTTCAATTTTACTGATGAGTTTAAATAAGCAATATCTTCAATAACAACAATCTTATTATCTTCAAAAATAATATATAGTATTTCTAAATTTCTATTTGGTATTTTTACAACTCTACAATTTTTATTACTAACTCCATGACGATTATATAGTGGATACATATATGGAAATTTTTCGATATTGTCTTTTATATGTTCCAATATATCAGATATAACTATATGATTTTCCTGAGCAAATATAAATATACTTTCATTATATTTGATATTATACATACTATAATCCTTCTTTTTTTAATATAGCAATCATTTCTTCATGAGTATAACTTTTTCTCTTATCTAATACAATTTCTTCTGCCTCTTTTACATGCTTTTTTATATATTCATTAGATTTATAATAATCGATTAATTCATTTAAAATATTCTTTGGAACTATGCAAACGTCATTTAAACTTGGAAAATCTTTTATATCTATTTTTTGATTTAAATCCATTACAATCACTCCTTTTTTTAATTATACCATTTATATACCAAATTTAAAACATTCTTATCCATATATTATATTTATAAGGGTAGGTCAAATGACCTACCTATTATTTCCAAACAGAATAGATAGCATCTCATTGATTCTATTAATATGTTGGTTATCTAATAAAACAAAGAAATTATTTTCGAAACGATCAACACAGAATATCATGACATATAAGATTTCTAGCCTTGTTAATACTTAGGTATTATCTTCGCTATCATATTTTACGATAATGGCAGAGCCAACTAAAGGATTTTAGAATGCATTACTTTCCAAATCTAATACATGAAATGTGATAGAAAATCTTTTTAGTAAAAACTCATTATCAACAATTATTTCAAACTTATAATCTTTAAAACCATACATATGAAACATAAGTAATCATACCACCTATTAAATTCCTCATTGTTTCATAATCAATCATTTCCTTTTCATAAGGAAGACTTCAAAACATTTTTTAGTCCACTTAAAGATAAAATTTTCTTTACAATATCAAATATTCAATCAGTTTCATCATACCACATAATATCATCACATATATAGGATCCATCTTTTTATACTGTAATAATATCATTCCAATTGCAAATATGATCATCATATCAATGCGCATAGATGATAAAGTATGGACTGTATTTTCTCCAAAAAAAGCACTGACTAATATAGACACACCCGCAGTTGCAATCATCGCAATAACAGCTGGTCTTAACGTTTCTAATATACCCTGTAACATTGATAATTTTCTATATTTTAAATAGAAATAAGCTAACAAAGAAACAATGATGCATGATGGGAGTATACATCCAATGGTTGCAAATATAGCTCCCCATATACCAGCAATTTTTTGACCAACAAATGTAGCAGAATTAATCGCAATAGGACCAGGTGTCATTTGAGAAATTGTGACCAAATCAGTAAACTCACTCAGTGATAACCAAGGATGTAATGTCACCACCTGATTTTGAATCAATGGCAAGGCTGCATATCCACCACCAAAACTAAACAATCCCACCTGTAAAAAGCTCAAAAAAAGTTCCAGCAAAATCATCCATGATCACTTCCTTTATGATAAAACGTTCTGACAACCCCTATAGCAATACAAATCAATATCACATAAATCACATTGACATTAAAGAAACATGTGACAACAAATGCAATCATCATAATAGCATTGTTCATCCAACTCTTTGTTTTGATAAGATCTTTTGACATATCATAAACAACAGAACAAATCACTGCACCTACACCTGCCTGCATTCCATCCAATATCAATTTAACATAAATATTGGATTGAAATATTTCATAAAACACAGAAATGGCGGATATAATGATAAATGGCGGAATAATTGTTCCTAATATAGAAACCAATAATCCTGGTATACCTGCTATTTTATATCCAACAACAATGGCTCCATTCACCGCAATAGCCCCTGGTGATGATTGTGCTATAGCCACTAAATCTAACATTTCATCTTGATCAATCCAATGAAGTGTATCTACAAACTTCTTTTTCATCAATGTCACAATGACATATCCTCCACCAAAAGTAAAGGCACTTAAATAAAGTGTAGATACAAATAATTGTATTAATTTATTATTCTTCATCTCATCACTTCTTTCTTGAACTTCATTAAAGCAAACGATCAGTTTGATTTTCTATAACTTGTAAATATAAGAATCAGCTCATTACAATAAATGATTTTTTATTCATTATATATAATTTTCATAAATAATCATTTTCCTATGTCTATTGACATCATAGAAATTTGTTTTATTGATGCAATTCAAAAATCCCACTAAAAATAAGTTTCATTCATTCTTTTATAACATCAAAAAAGGTGCTTAACTCAGCACCTTTTTCATCCTCATTACATTGCTTCGTGGAATGTACGAGAAATAACATCATCTTGTTGTTCTTTTGTTAATTTAACAAAGTTAACAGCATATCCAGAAACACGAATAGTTAATTGTGGATATTTTTCAGGATGTTTTTGAGCATCAATTAATGTATCTCTGTTTAAAACATTAACATTTAAATGATGTCCTCCTTTTGAAGCATATGCATCTAACATTCCAACTAAATTTTCAACTTGTTGTTCACTTGCAGCCATGATTTTCTCCTCCTTTAAAATTCATCATCGTCATCCATTGGTAAATTTGGAATTTTACAAGCAGTATCACCACTATCACAATCCATCTTTGACACAACAGTGACTTCTTCCATTTCAATATGAGCATCTTCATTCACTTTGACATTAACATGTCCTGAACCAGAGCTCATGCGACCATCTAACATTTTGACTAGTTCATCAATTTCTTTTTGAGTGGCCATGTTTTCACTTCTTTCTATTAATCAAGATTTCCGTTTTTAATTGATTCGATATCTAAGTCACCAGCGAAAACTTGGTCGTCTTTTCCTAAAGCACCAGGGATGACAGTAAATGTATTTGAAATACCATCTTGTGCATCTTTGAATGGTAATTTAGCAACTGATGATAATGAAGAAATAGCACCATGAGAATCTCTACCATGCATTGGGTTAGCACCTGGAGCAAATGGTTGACCAGCTTTTCTACCATCAGGAGTATTACCTGTAGCTTTACCATATACAACGTTAGAAGTAATTGTTAAGATTGAAGTTGTAGGATAAGAATTTCTATAAGTATGATGAGAACGTACCATTGCCATGAAAGTTTCAACTAACCAAGTTGCAATTTCATCAACTCTGTCATCATCGTTACCATATTTAGGGAAATCTCCTTCTACTTCGTAATCAACAACAACTCCATCTTCATCTCTAATACATTTAACTTTAGCATATTTAATAGCTGATAAAGAGTCAGCAACGACTGATAATCCAGCAATACCTGTTGCGAAATAACGTTTAACTTCTCTATCATGTAATGCCATTTGAATTCTTTCATAAGCATATTTATCATGCATATAATGAATGATATTTAACGCATTAACATAGACACCAGCTAACCAAGACATCATATCTACAAATTTAGCTTTAACATCTTCGTAATCTAAGTAATCACCTTCAACTGGTCTATATTTTGGTCCAACTTGTTTCTTAGTTTTTTCATCTACACCACCGTTGATAGCGTATAATAAACATTTAGCTAAGTTAGCACGTGCACCAAAGAATTGCATTTCTTTTCCAACTCTCATTGAAGATACACAACATGCAATTGCATAGTCGTCACCATGAGTTACTCTCATTAAGTCATCGTTTTCATATTGAATTGATGAAGTTTCAATTGAAGTTTTTGCACAGAATGCTTTGAAGTTTTCTGGTAAACGAGTTGACCATAAAACTGTCATATTTGGTTCAGGAGCTGTTCCTAAGTTAGATAATGTATGTAAATATCTAAATGAAGTCTTAGTAACCATATGACGTCCGTCAACACCAACACCACCGATTGATTCAGTTACCCAAGTTGGATCTCCTGCGAAAATTGAGTTATATTCTGGAGTTCTTGCGAATTTAACAATTCTTAATTTCATAATGAAATGATCAATAAATTCTTGGACTTCTTCTTCAGTGAATAATCCTTTCTTTAAATCTCTTTCTACATAGATATCAATAAATGTAGAAGTACGTCCTAAAGACATTGCTGCACCATTTTGTTCTTTAACTGCACCTAAATATCCAAAGTATAACCATTGAATAGCTTCTTGGCAGTTAGTTGCTGGTTTAGAAATATCAAAACCATATTTTGCAGCCATTTCTTTTAATTCACTTAAAGCTCTAATTTGTTCACTTAATTCTTCACGTAATTGAATAACTTTAGAAGTCATTCTCTTTTCAGTTGTCGCAAATTGATTTTTCTTATCTTCAATTAATTTATCTACACCATAAAGTGCAACTCTACGGTAGTCACCAATAATACGTCCACGTCCATATCCATCTGGTAAACCAGTGATAATATGTGAAGAACGACAAGCTCTAATTTCTGGAGTATAAACATCAAATACACCTTGGTTATGTGTTTTTCTGTATTCTCTGAAAATATAAGAAACTTCTGGATCCACTTTATATCCATTTGTTTCACAAGCTTGTTCAGCAATACGGATACCACCAAATGGTTGTAAAGATCTTTTGAAAGGTTTATCAGTTTGAACACCAACAATTTTTTCTTTAGATCTGTCTAAATAACCAGCATCATGTGAAGTTAATGTTGATACAACTTTTGTATCCATATCTAAAACTCCACCAGCTTCTCTTTCTTGCTTAGTTAAATCCATAACTTGTGCCCATAAATCTTTTGTGTTTTGAGTAGGACCAGCCAAGAAAGAATCATCACCATCATATGGTGTGTAGTTTAATTGAATGAAATCTCTTAAATTCACTTCCTTGTTCCATTTCCCTGCTTGGAAACCATCCCAAGCATCATTCCATTTTTCTTTAAATGTCATTTTCTAAACCCCCTGTTTGTTTATTTCTCATTCATTATAGCACTAATATACTATTGAAACAATAAAATAACTTGTTTTTTTTCGCAATTTTCTGCCATAAAATGAGTCGCTGGAACTTGACAACTACAATATAACAGATTCTTTTTTTTAATGCTATTTATATGCTTCAAAAATTGATTTTTTTTACAAAATCTTTACAAAAAAAAGATATACAGGTTATCCTATATATCTCTTCATATCAGCTTCTATATTTTCTGACTGTCTACCAAAAATCATTGATAAACTGTCTTTTCCTTCAACAATTCCACTTGCTCCTAAAGATCTGATTTTTTCAATATCGACAAGCTGTTGATTATCCAATACAACTGTAACTTTAGAAGCACTGCTACGTACTTCTTTAATATTGTTTTTCCCACCAAGGGCTTGTAATAATTCTTCAATTGGTAATGTTGATTTCATTTCCTGATCTAAACGTTTATTCTTAATAAAATGAATAAATCCAAAATAAAGTAAAATCAAAGCCAAAATAATCGCAATCACAACAAAAATATATTCAACATCCATATTTTCACATCCTTTTTTAATTGAAGTATTTCTTTTTTATAGTATACTATAAGAAGATAAAAAAAGAAAGGAGCAATGTCATGGAACAAATCAAAAAACTCTGTCGTGAACAACCATTGATTTGTATCATTTGTATTCTGGCATTGATTAGCTGTTTTGCTATTTTAAGTGCTACGCCTATGATTTCTAATAAAGTTGGAAATCCTGAAACATTATGGTTAAAACAAGGCGCTTTTTATATAATTTCTGCAGTTATGGTTTTTATTATATATAAAATAGGGAAAGATCAGATTTATGATAAAATCTGGATCATCTATTGGATATTGATGGTTCTCTTAATTATTTTGGCTATCGAGCATTTCATTTATACAAGATTATGGCCTGGTCATCATATTATTCCTCTGGTCAATACGGCTGGGGGTGCAACCTCATGGTTTAACTTTCCTTTTTTAAGTATACAACCATCAGAATTTATGAAAATTGCCATCGTTATCGCCTTAGCGAGAATCACAAAAGAGCATAATGATTATTATCTCATTCATACGACAGAAACAGAAATCAAATATATCTGGAAATGTATGAAAGTCGTCATTCCCCCTGCTTTACTTGTTTTACTTCAAAATGATACGGGTGTTGTTTTGATTTTATTAGTTGGTGCTGCTTTTGTTATTTTTTCCAGTGGTCTTAGAAAGCAATGGTTCATTTTTGGTTTTGGCTTGATTGGTATTATATTGTTGATAGGAGTCTATCTCTTTGTTTATCAACCTGAGATTTTTGAAAAGCTTTTAAGTTCCCATCAAGTTGATCGTTTTTATGGATGGCTTGATCCTGAAGGCACATACAACAAAGAAGGATATCAATTGTTTAATTCTTTACTTTCTTATGGAAGTGCCGGATGGTTTGGACATGGTTTCCAATCTGTCATTAAAGTCTTTCCAGAAGCGCAGACCGATTTTATCTTTGCTGTTATTTTAACAAATTATGGTTTTGTTGGTGGTTTGATTACCGTTGGGGCTATTGTTGCTTTTGATATCATCATTTTAAAGATTGGGCTTGATTCTACCAATCAGCAAGATAAGTTCATGACCATTGGTATCATTGGCATGCTGTTGTTTCAGCAGATATGGAATATGGGTATGATTTTAGGTCTATTACCTATTACAGGTATTACATTGCCATTTATTTCTTATGGTGGGTCTTCACTTTTATCTTACATGATTGCAGTTGCATTATTTATTGATATCAACACTCAAAATAATATTATGAAAAACAGATCTGTGATTCAATAACAGACCTGTTTTTTTGTTATAACAATCTTTTGTTTTGTAACTGGATGAACAAATCCAACCATATAACTATCTAAATCAAAATTGCCCTGACCATCACCATATAGACAATCACCAATCAAAGGATGATTGATAGCTGCCATATGAACTCTAATCTGATGTGTTCTCCCTGTTTCAAGTTTCATTTCTAATAGGGTTCTATCATGTTTTATAGCTTTGACAGTATAGTGCGTACAAGAATCTTTCCCACGTTTATCAATCATACGCTTCATTTGGAATTCCTCTTTATAAATAGGCAAACGAATCGTTCCACCCTCTTTGACTATCCCTTTGACATGAGCACGATAACGTCTATCAATATGCTGGAGATCTTTCATGATTTTATCATGAATATAACGATATTTTGCAACAATCATTAATCCGCTGGTATCTTTATCTAAACGATTAACAAGATGAATGGTTGAATTCAAATGAATTTGCTGATAATAAAAAGTTAAAGCATTCGCTAAAGTATAATAGGGATGCTGACGAGTTGGAATCGAAGGCAATCCCTTAGGCTTATCAACAACCAATAAATAATCATCTTCATAGACAATCTTTAATGGTATTTCAACTGGTACCATATGATTGTCTTCTGGTGGATAAATAATGGTTAAGGTTTCCCCAACCTGCAATAGATATCGAACTGTCTGATGTTTTCCATCTACCAGAATTTCTCCCTTCATTTTAATAGCTTTGATTGCTTTTTGACTGATTCCATGACGTAAAAGAAACTCACCAATAACACAAGGTTCATCTATAATCCAATATTGTTTCATGAATTCAGATATGCCCTTTTTAAACGCTGTGTAAAAGACACATTTCTATATTGTAAAAAACGTGCTTTTTTGGAAGACATTTTGACACAGATACAATCCTTATCTTTTAAATCAATAACCAGATGATCAACGCCAAGAATAGCCCCTTGATAACTTTGTGACTGAAAACGAATTGTATGCGATTGATCAAGAATCAAAGAAGAGCCTAGTGAGCGATAAGCATTATGGTGAATACCTGCAATTTCACTTAACTGCATCAATCCTGTACAAGTATGAATAACAGCGCCTCCTAAAGATTTATTATAGGCTGTTGACCCTACTGGGGTTGATACACATAGACCATTTCCTCTAAAAGTTTCAAAATATTCATCATTAATATAAACATCCATAACCTGAGAACGACGATTATTTTCAATTCTCACTTCATTTAAAGCAAAATATGTTCCTTCTAAGCAAGACACTTCCAACAAATGACGTTCATAAATACGATGCTGTCCATTTTTAATATCCAAAACAAGCTGTAGATATTCATCACGCTGATAATCAGTTAAAAATCCCAACGTTCCTGTATGAATTCCAATGAAAGCAACACGATCAATCGCATCTATATATTTATGCACACTATAAAGCATTGTTCCATCGCCACCTACGCTAATCACGATATCTGGTTCTTTTTCATTATATGTCAAAAACGTATTTAACTGTTCTTTTAATTTTTCACTGAGTGTGATAGATTCCTGATCTTGTTTACATACAATTGCATATGTTTTCATAACTTCACCACCTATGATTTATATTATATAAAAATTGCAATAGAATGCAATACAAGATAAAATAAGGTGAGGTGATTTCAATGCAACAATTAGAAATAGAATATAAAATTCTTTTAACTCAAGATATCTTCCATCAAATTCTTCATGATTATCAAAATAAGATAACAAAAGATTATATCCAAATCAACGATTATTTCACTCATCCTATTTTATCTCAAAAAAAATATATGTTACGTATTCGTACTAAAAACAATCAGTACGAACTCACTTTAAAAAGACCTTATCAAAATCATCGTTTAGAAACCAATCTGTCTTTAACAGAAACAGAAAAAAATTTATTTTTGCAATATCGTTTAAAAAACGAAATCACGGATATTTTAGAAAATGATGGCATTAAGATCAATGAATTACAACATCCCTTTTCATTAACAACCCATCGCTATGATATTCAATTACCTGAAGGTGTTTTATCTTTAGATGAAAATACTTATTTAGATCAACATGATTATGAACTAGAATTTGAAGTCAATGATGAAACCCAAGGATTCTCACAATTTTTAAAAATCATTGAGCCTTATCATTTACACTATCAACACAATTGTCCAAGTAAAGTTGCACGTGCTTTTGAAGCATATAAAAACAGTCATAAGTGACTGTTTTTATAATTGCTGAAGTATGTTTTCAACTAATTTTTGACTGACGATTTCATAATCTTTTTCATGTGGGGCAGGCGCATAAGCAAAAGAAACATCTTTTGCTATCGTTGAAGCATCTTCAACCCAATCTTTACAGGAACTATGTACCTGTTGCACTTTTGTTTTCTGTAAGATTTCTAAAACATTTGAAGCATTCACACCACTACCAACTAAGATTTCTATATCTTGTCCATAACACTGTTGAAGCTTTTCTAAAAGTTCAAGAGCATCTATCGCTTTTGCTTTTAAACCACTTGTTAAAAGACGATCAACACCTAATTGAATTAATATTTCAATAGCCTGAAAAGGATCATCCACACAGTCAAAAGCACGATGAAAAACAGCTTCCTTATGATAGGCATGGATGAGCTCAACAAATTCTTGAGTACGTTTTTCATCAATATGTCCTGATGCATCTAAAAATCCAAATGCCAAGCCCTCTGCTCCATTTTCTAACATGATCTTTGCATCCTGTTTCATCACTTCATATTCTTCTTCATCATAACAAAAACCAGCACCCCTAGGGCGAATCATTGTTATGACTTTTAAACCTGTATTTTGCTTTGTCATTTTCAATGTAGCCAATGTAGGTGTCAAACCACCTAATGATAAAGCACTATTCAATTCAATGCGTGTTGCTCCAGCCTTCCATGCCGCTAAAGCATCACTATAACTTCCACAACAAATTTCTACTATTGGTTTCATACAATCTCCTCTACTTTTCTTTCAATGGGGCCATGCGTGTTTGCATATATTCATCAAGCCATTGTTGACTGGCAGGTTGATAGGTACAATGATTTCCTTCTCTTTTTACCAGATAAACAGTTGGTTTTAAATGTGGTAAACAAACGACAAAAGAAAATGCTTCAATATTACTTGCCACACCAAACTCGCCATCCTTATTCATTGCCACAACAGATAAATCCCCTGCATGCCCTCGTCTTTTGATTAATTTTTGTTCAAGTTCAAAAACAGCTTTTTCACAAGCTTTTTGTGGATGCATTCCCTGTGCCATGAGTCTGACGATTTCATAAGAAATACATCCTTTCATTAAATCTTCACCTAAGCCTGTCGCTGAAGCTCCTCCAATTTGTGAATCTACATAAAAACCCGAACCTATAATAGGTGAATCACCAACTCGCCCTTTTTTCTTCATAAACAATCCACTCGTTGATGTCGCTGCTGTCATCTTACCAGAATCATCTAAACACACCATCCCAACTGTATCATGACCAGCATATGGCTGGAGTTTTGATTGCTCTTCTTTGATGCGATTTTTATAATGAATCTTAGCACGATCCGTAAGCATATTCTTTCTTTCAAAACCTTCCTGACTGGCAAAACTTTCAGCCCCTTGACCAACCAGCATGCAATTGACTGTTTCATGTGATAAACGTCTGGCAATTGATATAGGATTTGCAAAATCTTGAAGAGAAGCCACTGCTCCAACACTTAAAGTATCTCCATTCATGT
Organism: Massilimicrobiota sp. An134; assembly: GCF_002160815.1. Taxonomy (GTDB): domain Bacteria; phylum Bacillota_I; class Bacilli_A; order Erysipelotrichales; family Coprobacillaceae; genus Allocoprobacillus; species Allocoprobacillus merdigallinarum. The sequence goes on from NZ_NFLH01000003.1 coordinate 28,598, forward strand.
ATGCTGCATCTAATTCTACTTCCATGGCTTCATTAGGTAATCCACCATATCCCACTGACTTATAATAAGGAAAATCTTCCACTTCTTTAATAGCTGTTTCAATAGCGTCACCAGCATCACCTTGACTATCTAATATTTTTTCAGCTTTTTCAATCCCTTCCTTAGCCATACGCCAAGTTGCAATAATCCCCCACATGTTTATCTCCTTTCTTTCATATATCGTATTTCAAATTCTTGTTGACTTATAGGTCTATCATAATAATAACCCTGTCCATAATGACAACCAAGTGACTTAACAAAATCATGATATTCTTTTGTTTCTATTCCTTCAACAACTGTAGAAATAGATAAAATTTTTGTCAATTTAATAATTTCTTCCAAAATAATTTGAGCTTTCTTATTTTTTCCATCTAATATTTCTTGTAAAAATATTCTGTCTATCTTTAATTCATCAATATCAATCTTTCCTAAAATATTTAAAGATGAATAACCACTTCCAAAATCATCCATTGAAACTTTAAATCCTATTTGATGTAGCTGTTCTATCTTTTCATTGACTGCATCTACATTATTAATGACCAAATCTTCTAATATTTCTAAAGTCAGCAAATGAGCTGGTACTTGATACTTTTGAACAATCGCATTTAATCGTTCGACATAATCAGATTCATAAAACAATAATTTAGATTGATTGACAGAAATACCGATAGGCTCTATGCCTTGATCCATCCATTTTCTAATTTGTAGACACGCCTGTTCAAACATATACATATCTAATTTCATACAAAAGCCACTTTTTTCAAAAATAGGAATAAATTGATTAGGATACAATTGCTGGTTATCTTGTGTGGTCCAACGGACTAAAGCTTCACTACTTTGTAATTGACCAGTTTCCATATCAACTTTTGGCTGTAAATATAATTGAAATTCTCCATCTTTTAAAGCCTGTTCCATATGACTTTCAATATAATTATCCATTATTTCCTGTTCATGTAATTCAATATCATAAAACCAAATATTAGAAAGTATCGTTTCCTTTGATTTTGCTAAAGCAAACATAACTCTGACCATTAAATCTTCAAAACAATTATCCACAATCAGCTCTTCACTTGATATCGCCACACCACAATGAATCTTCAAATGATAATTTGTGTGTAATAAATCCATATATTCAATAATCTCTTCCATCATTTGATTAAGGCGTGTCAATAAAACGGATTCCTCTGTTTCACATAGAAAAACATAAAATTGGTCTGCTGTATCACGGCAAAAAAATTCTCCATCATGTAGATGGTTTTCAATCACTTTCTTTTCATGACATAACAACTGATCTCCCAAATCATGTCCAAAAATTTCATTAAAAAACTTAAATTGATGAATATTTAAAACAGCCACACTACAACATTTATTATCCATAAAGTATCGTTCACCCAAAGTCATAAAATAAGAAAAATTATACGCTCCTGTTAAATGATCAAAATAAGCGACTTTCTGTAACTCACGATTGTTTTTTAAAATAATACGATATCCATAAATCAATAATCCTACAACTAACAATATGATACTTAAAAATATCAAACCTACCATTCTCATATTCCTATCAGCAAACAAGTGAGAATTTTCCAACATATTAACACATAAAAGATTCCAATCTTTTAATCCAATGGGTTTTAATAGAGCATGATATTGTGCATTTTCATATTCAAATGAAAATGTTATATCTTGATGATCTTTTAAATGTTCTTTCATTTGCTGATAATCTTGTTTTTGCAAAAAAGGTTGTTGAAATATTGAAGTCTGATGAAAAATATCATATTGAGAGTTAACTAAAACTTGACCAGATTCATCAACAAGATAAGCATACGTATCCCCACCTAAAATACCACTTCCTTGCCCAGCATCCATCAGCAATTCTACTGTTTGTGTGGCGATTAAAGCTCCCACAATCTGTTTGTTTTGATAAACTGGGACTCCATAAGCATAAATCATTTCATGAGTTAATTGACTTTGAAAAATATCAGATACAGTACGTTGATTAGCCAAAGTATCATAAACAACTCTTTGAATTTCTTCTTGAAAATCTGTTAGAGGCTTATTGACCAATACCTCTTGATTTAAATTGGCAACAACTCCCCTTTCATTCAAATCAAAATACATCATCGTTATAAAATCATTTTGTTCATTAGTTTCTTCTAAAACCTGTGGAAATTCTTGATTGTTTGTTATATTTTCCAGCTGTAAAACACTAGCAAAAGAATCTAAAAATTGAAAATCATTATCTATTTGTTTTTGTATTATATGAATGTATTTATCAACAGTATTATCAACTTGGTCAATCATATTATTTCTGACAATATGATTTAAATAAATACGCAAAAAAATACTCATAGTCAAAAGCAGCACTACAATAACAGAAGAAATTATGATCATTTTTTTCATTTTTTTCTCAAGTTCCCCTTTTATCATCATTTTTTCCTCCATTGTTTCTCATTTCTCTATGATATTATATCACTTTCTTGACAACTATAAAACATTCTCTCACAAAATAAAAATCGCCTCTATCTCAGTATAGAAACGACTCATTATCTTTTATTCACAACCATCATCACATTTGTGATCCTGATAATATTGTTCCTTAATATCAGTAAATTGTGGACAGAAGTCACTATTATTACACTCTTGTAAACGACGCAGTTCACGAGGAATAAAAGCACGAATTTCTTCAGCATTATAACCGACCTGAAAACGTCTTTCATCAATAATAATAGGTCTTTTTAAAATAGATGGATTTTCTTGAATAAAATGAATTAATTCATTAATAGACATATCATCTAAATCTATTTTATTTTCTTTAATAATCTTTGATCTTTTAGAAATAATGTCATCTGTTCCATTTTCACTTCTTTCTAAAAGTTCTTTTAACTCAGTTTCACGTAATAATGTAGAAAAAATATTTTTTTCAACATAAGGAATCTGATGTTCTTTCAGCCATGCTTTGACTTTTCTACATGAAGCACAACTTGGTGCTGTATAAATTCTAATCATTACATCATCTCCTCTTGTTTACTCATTATACATCATTTTCAACAATTATGAAATTATTTTTTATGATTCTATTGATTTTACATCTTTGTCGTTCTATAATGACTTTACAGCAATGAAAGAATGGAGTAGTTATCTATTCATGTTAAGAAAGCTTGTGGGTGATGCAAACAAGCCATGAACGATAATGAATTGGGATTCTGGAGCTAAAAATGGCATGAGTCATTTTTCGTGAGTCGCGTTAAGACAAGAGTGCATATCAATGATATGAATAAAGGTGGTACCGCGTATTTATACGTCCTTTTTTAAGGACGTTTTTTTATTTTAAAGGAGGTCGTTATGATGAAAAGAATGTTAAGTGGAATCAAACCAACTGGTCGTGTGACTTTAGGTAATTATATTGGAGCTATCAAACCTTTTGTTTCTTATCAGGATGAATATGAAATGTTTATTTTTATTGCTAATCTTCATTCTATGACTATTTATCAAAAGCCTGCTGATTTACGTAAAAACACGAAAGATTTAATTGCATTGTATATTGCTGCTGGATTAGATCCTGAAAAAGTAACTTTATTTTTACAGTCAGATGTTTTAGAACATGCTCAACTTGGTTGGTATTTAGGATGTATGGTGTCTATGGGAGAACTTTCACGTATGACACAATACAAAGATAAGAAAGCCAAAAATGAAGTCATTGGTGCTGGTATATTTAATTATCCTTCATTAATGAATGCTGATATTTTAATGTATGATCCTGATTTTGTACCGGTTGGTGAAGATCAGAAACAACACGTAGAATTATGTCGTGATATTGCTGAAAGATTTAATTCACGTTATAGCGAAACTTTCAAAATTCCAGAACCATTAGTGACTAAAGTAGGGGGACGTATTATGGATTTACAAAATCCTACAAAGAAGATGTCCAAATCTGATGAACTAGGAAAAGGAACCATTTATATCTTAGACGATATCAATATTTCTAAAAAGAAAATCAAATCTGCCGTGACGGATAGCGATGGTCATATTCATTATGATCCTGAAAATAAACCAGGTATTTCTAACTTATTGGAAATTTATTCAATATTAGCAAATCGTCCTATTGAAGATCTTGAAAAACAATATGATGGTAAAGGATATGGAGAATTTAAAAATGATTTAGCTGAAGTTTTAGGAGAAGAACTTGAGAAGATACAAAATCGTTATCATGAAATTATGAGTGGTTCTTATTTAGATGACATTTTAGAAGAAGGTGCCAAGAAAGCACGCATCATCGCAAGAAAGAAACTAGCCAAAGTGGAAAGAAAAATTGGAATTACAATTAAAAAGAAATAAAACAGAAAGCAAACTTCTTATGAATATGAAGTTTGCTTTTTAACCTTTTTGAACCAATTCTTTATACAATAATTCATGCAAGGATGTATATCCTTTTTCAATCTTATGTTTTAAAGCCAAATATTTTTCACTGGGATTTTCTCCCTCAATATGAAATTGTTGGCATATTTCCAAAAAGACATCATAACGGATCACAAAAATCTCATCAATAACTTCTTCTAGACACATTTTCTTTAAACGCTCATTTCTTGTTAAACCAAATTCTTTATCATAAGCTTCATCTTTGATCTGATATTGAAAAAAAGTTATCGGTTCTTGTTTTAATATGTCATTAATCTGTTGTCTTTGTTGCCATGAAAAAGTTCCTCTACGTACAATTGTATGATTTTTAATATCCACAACAAAGCAATAATGACCATCACCAACAATAAAAATACCATCTGTTCCACTGAATTGATAAAACTTCGCATATAAAAAATCATGTAACTGTTTTGTTGAAACATGATAAAGAGGTGCATTTTCTATTTCTTCATAAGAATCATCGTCCTGCCACTCATATGGTTCTAATAATTCTTCATCATCATAAACAAAATTCACTAACAAAATATTCAACCCCCTGTAATGTATCATATGTTTATTATACCTAAAAAGACCATTCTATAATCATCATAAAAAGAAAAAGACTCACTGTTGCAGTAAGTCTAAAAATGGGTATGTCAATATATGTTGTTTCATTTATTTGTCACGCTTTATTGCTTTGGCATGATTTCTCCAACCATGAAATCAATCGTTAATGTTGTATGATTCAATGAATATTTTATTTTACGTAAAACTCTACTCATAACACTTTTGGCATCGTCATTATGACATGCAGGCAAAAGAACAACAAACTGATTCACATTTAACCTGCATACAACATCGCCAATACGAAGACCACTGAGTAAAGCATCCTGAACTTTCGTCATCATTCTTTCAATAGCTTTTTGGGAATGTTGATCCTCAATCTGTGAATGATCAAGAATTGTGATTAAACATAACTGAGAACAAATTCCTAATCTTCCCATCATTCTTGATTGCATAGTATATATTTCTCTAAATGTTCCATACTCACAAAGAAAAGCCCCATAAGCTTCATCACGTGAAAGCTCCTGTTGAATTTCCATAATATCTAAATCTTCATCATGACTTTCTTTTTTAATCATCTCATATAATTTCAGCATTGACTTAGATGGTTTAACGCCCAAAGTCTGATACAATAAATCAGTTGTTGCTTTATATATCTCTTTTGCTTTTTTATACTGCTGTTGAAAATATAAAGAACGAATCCAGATTTCATAAATAGACTCTTCTCAATTATCAATCTCAATAGCACGCTTAGCTATTGTTTCCATCTTCTCATAATCCTGCTTATCTTCCAACAGCTTTGCATACTCAACAACCTTATCCATATAAAGTGAATGATAATAAACACGTTTAGATAAAGTATTATGATCTTCTTTAATTTCTACCAAATACTTCCCTGTATATTCATTAAGAAACTTTTCAAAATATTCTGGTTTTGAAGAATCTCTTAAATATTTTTCATACTTTTCAAATTCAACTGTATCTATTCTTAAATGATATGCCAAATTAATCGCATACGATCCTTTTCCAGTTATAATAAAATCTGTAAATCCAAACTCTTTTTTTAATAAGGCTCTTAATCTATATATTAAATTTTTTAATGCTCCTATAGGATTATCAACATCATCTAAATACCATAACATTTCAATCAGTTCATTAGAAGGCACTGTTCGCTGATAATGAGATAGAAGATAAGCAAATAATTTCACAAGTTTTTCAGATTTCATCGTGTCACTATCAATTGTACAATTATGATATGAAAACGAAAATTTACGAAACATTGTTATATGAACATAATCGTTCATTGACATATAACCCCGCTCCCTATATAATCTGTGTTTTCATTTTTATTTTAATAGTTTTCTTTAAATTTGACAAGAATTTTAGAATATAATAACACAATTCAAAAAAGCGCTTACATTTTTGACAAAGTTGATGTCTTTTTTTGTTATTTTTTCTATGAAATATTCAAAAAAAATAATCACTTTTACATATAATCAAAGATCAATAAATATATAGTTTTATACAAAAAAGCCAACTCAATGAGTTGACTTTGCTTCACATGAAATTAAGCTTTACCAATGCATCCGAATAATTCCATTTTTTCTTTAACACAAGTTTTAATAGCTTCAGCACCTGGAGCTAATAATTTACGAGGATCGAATCCTTTACCTTCTAAATCTTTACCAGCTTCAATATATTTACGAGTAGCTTCTTGGAAATATAATTGACATTCAGTATTAACGTTGATTTTAGAAACTCCTAATGTGATAGCTTTTTTAATCATATCAGCAGGAATTCCTGTACCACCATGTAATACTAATGGTAAAGTTCCTGTTTCTTGTTGAATAGCATCTAATGCATCAAAATCTAAACCTTCCCAGTTAGCAGGATATTTACCATGAATATTTCCAATACCTGCTGCTAAGAAATCTACACCTAAATCAGCAATCATTTTACATTCTTTAGGGTCAGCAACTTCACCTTTACCGATAACTCCGTCTTCTTCTCCACCAATTGAACCAACTTCTGCTTCAACTGATACACCTTTTGAATGACATAAAGCTACGATTTCTTTTGTTTTTTCAATATTTTCTTCGATTCCATAATGAGAACCATCAAACATAATTGAAGAGAAACCAGCTTCTAATGCAGCTTTAGCTCCTTCATAACTACCATGATCTAAGTGTAAAGCAACTGGTACAGTAATATTTAAAGATTCAACCATTGCTTTCACCATTGCAGAAACTGTTTTATATCCAGTCATGTATTTAGCAGCTCCTTCAGAAACTCCTAAAATAACTGGTGCTTTTAATTCTTCCGCAGTTAATAAAATTGATTTAGTCCATTCTAAGTTGTTGATATTAAATTGACCAACAGCATAGTGACCTGCTTTTGCTTTATCAAGCATTTCTTTAGCTGAAACTAATCCCATAATTCAAATCTCCTTTACATTTTTTTTACACATATATCATACACTGATTTTATGAAAATTTCCATAAATATTCTCTTTTTTATCATTCTTTTATTGCTTTTTCTAATTGTTCTAAAGCTTGTTTTAATGTTGAACGTGGACAAGCGACATTAAATCTTTCAAATCCTTCTCCACCTGTTCCAAAAATATAACCTTCATCCAGCCATAAATGTGCTTTTTCCAACATAAATGTTTCTAATTCATCTTTATTCATACCTAAGCTTCGCATATCTACCCAGACCAGATACAATCCCTGTGGATCAATCACCTTAATTTCTGGTAGTCTTTCAGCAAAGAATTCTTTCATATAAGCTATATTTCCAGATAAATAATCTACCAGTTCATCAACCCACTGAGCTCCATATGTATAAGCTGCTTCACAAGCTTCTAATCCAAAAATATTAGGATCACTCATACCTGAAGCATTTTTTTCTTTTTGAAATTTTTCACGTAGATCTTCATTTTTAATAATAATATTAGATGTCTGTAGAGCCGCCAAGTTAAATGTTTTAGATGGTGCTGTACAAATAATACTGAATTCAGCAAATGATGGATCTACATTATAGAAAGGAACATGTTCATTTCCCTCATAAATAAAGTCCATATGAATTTCATCACTAATCACATAAACATGATGTTTTTGACAAATTTTACCTATCTGATACAATTCATCACGTGTCCAGACTTTACCAATGGGATTATGTGGATTACATAAGATAAACATCTTGACATCATGATCAACGATCTGTTTTTCAAACACTTCAAAATCACATTCATAATGATCATCCTGAAATACAAGTGGGCATTCTACAACCATTCTTTCATTTAAATTGATAGATGCATCAAAAGGATAATAAACAGGTTTCATAACCATAATGGCATCACCTTTTTGTGTATAAGCTCTTACCGCTAATTTTAAAGCACCTACAACACCTGAAGTTGTGACAATCCATTCTTTTTGAATATCAAAATGATGGCGTGTCTTCATCCAGTTAATGACAGACTGATAATAACTTTCAGTTGGTGTAGCATATCCAAAAACGCCATGACTGGCACGCTTAACCAAAGCTTCTTTGACTTCTGGAAGAGTTTCAAAGTCCATATCTGCTACCCACATTGGAATCATATGTGAATCTTGCATTTTTTCACCATCATATTTCACACTGTTTGTTCCTTTTCTTTCAATCACTTTATCAAAATCATACATCTTCTCTTAATACCTCTTTTCCTTCAAATTCTGCTTTTGAAAAATGAAATAATGCTATTCCTAATGCCATTGACAAATTTAATGAATCAATTTCCTCATGATGAGGAATAAAAACACTTTGACCATAATTTAAATATGTATCATCCAAACCATGACTTTCATTACCAAAAATCAAACTATGACATTGATGAGAATGAACCTGATGAATATTTTTAGCCCCTTTCAACATAAAAGGATAGAATTCATGATCAGAAAATGCATGATAATATTCTTCAAACGACTCATAGTAAGCAACATTCAAATGAAAGATAGCACCCATTGACGCTCTAATGACTTTCGGGTCAAAAATATCAACAGCTGGTTTAATAATAGCTAAGTTTTTATATCCAAATCCTAACATTGTACGCATAATTGTTCCCATATTTCCCATATCCATGGGATGTTCCAAAACAACATGATGAGCCTGTTGTAAGGGGGATGTATAGATTTTAAAAACGCCAATCGCATAACAATTATTTTTAGGACTTAATTTTTCAATCGTACGATCATGTACATCAATCGGAATATGATATTGTTGGCATAATTCTTGAATCATAGGATATCCCCTATTTTGATGAATGGATGAATGAACAACCACTCTGACGACATCCTGTGGTCTATGCTTTAACAGTTCAATCGTTGGAAAAACACCTAAAGTATAAGACTGATCATTTCCTTTTTTATATAATTTCATATTCCCTTTCTTTTTCCTTCCTGATAATTTGTGCCTGCTGATAATAAGACAAAGCAAAGCGATGATTCTTTTCTACATAACGTCCAAGTTCATATAATTGGCTTAACAATAAGCAAGCATCATAACTATTTAATCGTGCTGACTGATGTAAATAATCTAATGCTTTCTTTTGATTTTTATCCACAACAATACCATCAAAGTAAATCATAGCCAGTTCATAGGCACAATCTTCCTGCAACAGATAATATCCATATATAAAATAATGCATGGCTTCTTTTAAATCCAAATCCACACCTATACCTAACTTCAATAACAGTCCAACCTTATACATACATTCTTTTTGAAAATGCTTTGCTCCTAATAAATAAGATTGAAAAGCTTCAGAATATTCTCTCTGTTTTTCTAATAAAATTCCTTTATAAAGATATGCTTCTTTTTGTTGACTTTGTGATAAATACTGGATTGCTTTTTGATCATCTTGAGTCACATAGCGTCCATACATATAAAACAGCCCCAACCTTAAAGCTGATAAGCTGTCAACATTTTGTTTGTAGTAATTGAATGCCTGTGCAATATCCTGTTCAACACCATATCCATGTTCATACATATAACCGATATAATAACAACATTCATGATATCCATGCTGATATAAATAAGAAAAGATTTCAAAAGCTTTCTCATAATCCTGTTTGATTCCAAAACCTAAAAAATAAGTTCTTGCCAGAACATAGAGATGTGAATCATTATTTTGTTGATAAGCTGTTTTTAAAAATTCTTCAACATCAGGTATTTCAAAATAATAACCTATTTCATCAATCACTTGAGAAAATACACTCACCATAAATAAAGCTTCTTCTTCACTTAATGAAGCAAATTCACATAAATAGCGAACATATCGAGAGATTTCAAAATCCTCATCAAATATAATAGCTTCAAAAACACCCATTTTCATTCCTAAAACAACCAAATAACATTCATCCATCATATCTGGTGCTTCATCATTTAAAACTTCCTCAAAACGTTCAATCTGAAACCTTAATCCATCTCCATAGCGATTAAAGACATCTATAACCTTTTCAATAATCTGAATATTCATTTATTCACTTTGATTAATCTGATGAATTGATTGTAATTCTTTTTTCGCATTATCTCGTAGTGCTTCAAAATGTGCTTTATCAAAATGAGCACCCTGATCAATAAAATCAATCAATTCATTATATTTTTCTACAATCACTTCATATAAAGATTCTTTAATCACATAATCCAATTCATTATGAGCCTGTTGTGTGATTTGATTAATAGACTTATATTGTTCTTTAAACATGGCATCATAATCAATGACCGTTTTTTTCTTTTTAAATAATCCCATAAACTTCTCCTTTCATCACTCTTAACATTATTCTACTTGATTTCTTAAAAAAATAAAGCCCTTTTTTGATTTTCATCATTTTGATAAAAAAGTTCAACTTTTTTTCATTATCCATATAAATCATGAACTTTATTTTCAAAATTCTATAAATAATTTCCCTTTTTTAGATTTTATGAGATAATTTCATTGAGGTGAAAATATGGATGATTTATTACAATTAGAAAAGGACTTATCTTTTCAGTCTTTCGATCATGAAGATGCCTATATTTTAGGACAGATGCTTGTTGAAAAAGTGAAACAAGATCATCTCAAAAACATTCGTATCCGTATTGTTTTGCATCATGATATTGTTTTTCAATACCTGATGAATGGAAAAACAGGTGATGAATGGCTGAATCGTAAACAAAAAACAGTTGAAACATTTGGTCATTCCTCATATTATATCTGGGCTCAGAATGAACAAACACATCAATATAACCATTATCTCCAAGATTCCCAGTTTGCGATATGTGGTGGTGGTTTTCCATTAATGGTCCAAAATCAAAGAATAGGATGTTGTATTGTTTCAGGATTAGAACATGATCAAGATCATCAAATCATCGTCCATTGTCTACAAAAATTAAAAAGAAAGAAGGAGCAATCATGAAATTAGGAATTTTAGGAACCGGAATGATTGTCAAAGATTTAATGACAACTTACTCAAAGTTCGATATTAAAAAAACATATTTACTGGCAACGACACAAACTCAACAAGAAGCTGAAGAATTATGTCAAAAGTTTCACTTAGATCAAATCTTTTATGACTATGATCAATTATTAGACAGTGATATTGATACAGTCTATATAGCATTACCTAATCATTTGCATTATGGTTTTGCGAAAAAAGCGATATTAAAAGGAAAGCATGTGATTATCGAAAAGCCTATTTGTGCCAATGCCCATGAATTACAGGATTTAATTGCTTTAAGTCATGAACATCATATCATCATTTTAGAAGCTATGAATATCCATTATTTACCAGCCTATCAATCTTTAAAAACACATTTATCCAAATTAGGACAAATCAAAATCTTAAACTTTAATTATAGTCAGTATTCATCACGTTATGACGCTTTTAAAGAAGGTCGTATTTTACCTGCTTTTGATTATCATAAAGCTGGTGGTGCTTTAATGGATTTAAATGTTTATAACTTACATGCTATTATAGGGTTGATGGGACAGCCTGAAAATCAGCACTACTTTGCTAATATTGAAAAAGGTATTGATACAAGTGGTATTATGGTTTTAGAGTATCCTCATTTAAAAGCGATTTCTATTGGAGCTAAAGACTGTAAAGCGCCTATTACTTCAACTCTTCAGGGAGATCAGGGCGTTATTGTGATTGATAAACCTATGAATCAGATGACTGAATATACATTCATTGATAATAAAGGACATCAGACAAAATATGAATTCCCTCAAGATCAGCATCGTTTATATTATGAATTTGAAGAATTTATCAGAATCATTAATGAAAAAGATTTTGAAAAAGCACAAGCCATGATAGGATTAAGTTTACAGGTTGCTCAAGTTATGGAAAAAGGTAGGCAACAGGAAGGAGTTATTTTTGACAATGATCAACAATAAATTAGTATTAGGTTATATTGGAAATGGGAAAAGTGCCAATCGTTACCATATTCCATTTGTTTTACAAAGACAGAACAAATTTATGATGAAAAAGATTTTTGATATTCACGTTCGTCATGATATATGGAAGGCCATTGATGGTGTAGAATATTGTGAAGATGTCAATGCATTACTACAAGATCCTGACATTGATATGATTGTTGTGTGTACAACACATCATTTTCATTACAATTATGCCAAAATGGTACTAGAAGCAGGTAAGCACTGTTTAGTAGAAAAACCATTTATGGAAAATTCAAAGCAGGCAAGAGAAATCTTTGATTTAGCGAATCAAAAAGGACTTTATTGTTCTGCATATCAAAACAGACGTTATGACAGTGATTTTTTAACTGTTCAAAAAGTCATTGAAAGTGGAAAATTAGGTGATTTATTAGAATTAGAAATGCATTTTGATTATTATCGTCCTGAAGTTCCAGAAAATGTTGATCACTTTGATCCGGCCCATTCTTACTTATATGGTCATGGATGTCATACTTTAGATCAAGTGATTTCTTATTTTGGTCGACCTGCTCATGTTCATTATGATGTCAGACAATTGCTTGGTGAAGGAAGAATGAATGATTATTTTGATTTAGATCTTTATTATGGGACTTTAAAAGTTTCTGTCAAATCAAGTTATTTTAGAATCAAAGAAAGACCAAGTTTTATTGTTTATGGAAAAAAAGGAATGTTTGTCAAACAAACAAAAGATCGTCAGGAAGAACATCTGAAATTATTCTATATGCCTGATCATGAAGATTTTGGAAAGGATACTCCTGCACATTATGGTGTATTAACATATGCAGATGATCAAGGTCAATATCACGAAGAAAAAGTTCCTAGTGTTGATGGTGATTATGCGAGAGTTTATGATGGTATCTATGATTGTATAGTCAATGGAAAACCGCAAATCATTACACATGAACAAACCCTTTTACAAATGGAAATGTTAGAAAAAGGAGTTCAAAATTTAAAATAAAAGAGATTTCCTATTGTGAAATCTCTTTTTATGATTGTCTATTGTCTATAGACTTTTTCTGCTTTTTATACAACAAGGAATAAAGAATACTCAAAACATATTGAAAAGATATCTGCGAATAAAATGTAGCTATTTTTTCATTTTTTTCTTTATGAGGAATCAATATATGATAGCGACTGTATTTAAATAGAATATCATCATGATTAGAGGTAATTGTGATGATAGGCACATGATTATATAATAATATTCTAAGCGATTCACGATAAACATCCTGCTTAGAATAAGTGATAAATAAGGCCACATCTTGAGGTGTAGCAGCCTTAGAAAAAGAAACTTCTTCTTTATTTTCTGTTGCGATATAAAAGAATTTCCCTATTTTGATGAGTTTATTAGTAAAACCCATAGCAGTAATCTTGGAATCTCCAGTCGCATAAATAAAGACTCTTTGACTACGATCAAGTAAATCCACAATTTTTTCGAGTTCATCTATATCTAACTGACTATTAATCAAGTCAATACTTTCCTTATAGACATGCGCTAAGCTATTAATAATCTGCCATGTCGGTTCATCACTTTGAAAAGGAAATGAAAAATCAATATCCTGCCTGACATATTTTAAAGACTCCATATAACGCATAAAGTCTATTTTAAAATCACGAAAGCCTTTATAGCCTAGTTTTCTACATAGTCTAATAATACTTGCATTCGAAGAAAAAGTTACCTGTGCCAATTCTTTAATCGTCATGAGGATGACAGCCTGTGGATTTTCTTTGATGTAATGGACAATCTCTAATTCATTTTTTGTAAATAAAGTTTCATTGTCTAACAAATCAATGATATTCATAGCCTTCACTCCCTTTTTCCCATTATAACATGCCTCTTTTCTTTTTGATAAGTCCTTTCAAAATAATAAACATGTTTTATTCATTCGCATACATTCTTAGGACGCTTTGTATTTTCAAATATATATAAACATGATATAATGCACAAAAAAGGAGGAAGTTTATGCATCATCTTGCTTGTCCTAAATGTCATGAACCACTTATTCTCGATGGTAAAAGTTATCGTTGTCAAAATGGTCATTGTTATGATCTTGCGAAACAAAAATATATCAATCTCTTATTAAATCCAGATAAAGCCACAAATAATCCTGGTGATAATAAAGAAAGTCTTCTATGTCGTCAACATCATTTAAATAAAGGTTACTATGATGGTATTTTAAATGAAGTTATGCACTGTCTAACAAAATATACATCTTCTCCACGTCAATTATTAGATTTAGGATGTGGTGAAGGCTATTATACATATCGTATCAAAGAACTATTAAATGATGATTCAACGATTTATGGTTTAGATATTTCTAAAATTGGTATTCAAATGGCTACAAAATATACTAAAGATATTTATTGGATTGTAGGTAATTCTAAAAACATTCCTATTGATGATCATTCTTTGGATGTTATAACAGCTTTATTTACGGTTGTTAATGCACAGGAAATAGAACGTTGTCTAAAGAAAAATGGCTATATCATTCATGTTACAGCTAATCCTTATCATCTTGTGGAATTCAAAGAACTGATTTATGATGAAATTAAAATCAAATCTGATCAGCATATACGTTTACCTTTTTCAGTTGTTGAAAGTTATGATTATAAACAGACCATTCATTTACAGACAAAAGAAGATACACTCAATCTTTTACAAATGACACCACATTTTTATCATATTAAAAAAGAACGTCGTCATGTTTTAGATACTTTAGGTGAATTTGATGTGACTATTGATATTCGTATAACAGTTTATCAAGTCTCATGAAATATCAGATTCGTCACTCTTATTTAACACTCTTTATTGATTCACCTATATCCATCATTGATTTATTTCAACAGTTTCATTTATCTAAAAAAACAATTCATCTTATGAAACAAAATAAATCATATCTTGTCAACAATCGTTATGTTTCACCTTCAACAGTATTAGTCAAAGGTGATCAATTGACATTCAAAGCTTTTCAAGAAGATGATGGGATGTATCCACCCGTATATGAAGATTTAGATATTGTTTATGAAGATGAGTTTTTATTGATTGTGAATAAACCACCTTTTCTTCAAGTCTTTCCAGCTAAACCAGATGATACAAATTCTTTGGCGCACCGTGTCAGTGGTTATTATCATCAACAGGGTTATAATCTTCCCGTTCGCTTTATTCATCGTTTAGACTATGAAACAAGTGGATTAATGATTTTTGTGAAATGTGCATTTGTACAGCCTTTATTAGATTATCAATTGTCTATGAAAGACATTCATCGTCATTATTTGGCTATTGTTGAGGGAAATTTTCATGATCATCAATGGCATACCATTGATAAACCGATTGGTAAAGACCGTCACCATCAACAACGCATGATTGTGCATCCTCATGGTAAAAAGGCATGTACACATTATCGTTGCCTTTCCAGCAAGAATCATCTTTCTTTGATAGAATGTGTTTTAGATAGTGGCAGAAAACACCAGATTAGAGTCCATATGTCTGCTATTGGACATCCTATTTTATCAGATCAACTTTATGGTCACTCTTCTGCCCTGTTGAATCATCAAGCGTTGCACGCTTATCAAATAGAATGCATTCATCCTATTACCAAAGAAAAACTGACCTTCACTTGTCAGCCTCCATCAGATATGTTGAAACTTATAAAAAAAATGGATCCTCAATTTTGAGGATTCTTTTTTATACTGACCATTTTCATAACATTCTTTTCATTTATATCAAATAAAATATGAGCATCTATTTCACGACGTATACCACAATCAGAAAACACAATCCATTCTCCATCACAACTATGTTTATACCCTGTGATACAAACCCAATGCCAATTAGCATCTTCAAGTTCTTTGGCCTGATGAGATAAAATCAGTAAGCTTACTGGATTACCTTCATCTATACTCTTTTCAACAAAGTTCATAGCCTGCCAATAACTTTTAGACTGTTTCATGTAAACAGGTTTCAAGAACACCTGCTTTTCTTGCATCATCTGACAAAATGTTCTTGCAAATTTATATAAAAATGGATAACCCATTTTTCCTGGAGTAAAGCGTTGAAACATCTGATTCATAATTTCTAAAAATTCTGACTTTGACATTTGTGTGATAGATAAATAATATGTATAAAGATGACTTGCTAAAACACTGGCACAACCAGCCTTTTTGGCCCAATCATCTAAAAACCAGTCCTGATTACCACCATAGCCAATACATTGACCGTTTTCATAAATATGAATCATATCCAATTCTTTTTTCATATTTGATCCTCCTCGACATTATTGTAACATACCCACAAAATATTGTATAATGATTCCAATGTCTTAAAGATGGGAGGAATTTTTTTGGCAACAAATTTCACTGAAATCATTAAAAATCAATCTGTACTTTCAAATAAACAAAAAATCAATATTATTATTCAATTAAGTATTCCAACGATTTTATCACAAGTTTCTTCTATTTTAATGCAATATATTGATGCTGCCATGGTTGGACATCTCGGTCCTGATGCTTCAGCTTCAATTGGAATTGTATCAACCAGCAGTTGGCTTTTAAGTGGTCTATGTAGTGCTATGGCAACCAGTTTTGCGGTTCAGGTGGCACAACTCATTGGAGCAAGTCAATATGAAAAAGCACGTCGTACTTTCAAAACCGCGCTTATCACATCCCTCATTTTTTCTTGTATATTATTAATCATCGGTGTGCTTGTCAATCAAAGTTTATTAACATGGTTAGGTGCTGATCCAGCTATTTTTGATAATGCTTCTGCCTATTTTCTTGTTTTCACATTAAGTTTACCTATTTTACAATTAAATAGTTTATGCAGTTCCATGTTACAATGTAGTGGTAATATGAAAATACCGAGTTTACTCAATGCTTCCATGTGTGGATTAGATGTGATTTATAATCTTATTTTCATTCATTACTTTGGTGTTGTGGGAGCAGCCATTGGAACAGCGCTTGCCCAGTTGACAGTCTGTTTTATCAATCTCTGGTATACAACTTGTCATTCTTCTCTATTAAAATTCCAAAATCATGAAAAGTTCTATCTTGAAAAAGAAACATTGAAAAATGCTTTTCAGATTGGAACACCCTTAGCTTTTGAACATATAGCCATTTGTGGTGCCATGGTGATGTCTACAAAGATTATTGCCCCTTTAGGAACAATTGCAATTGCTGCTCATTCCTTTGCGATCACTGCTGAAAGCTTATGTTATATGCCTGGATATGGACTGGAAGCTGCCGCAACCACATTAGTTGGTCAATGCATGGGTGCTCAAAGAAAAGAACTTGCAAAGTCCTTTTCCAATTTAACTGTTGCCTTTGGTGCTATCATCATGGGAATCATTGCGATTGTTATGTTTGTCATTTCACCATTTGTTTTTCAAATCTTAACTCCAGATGCGCAGACCCAACAGCTGGCTACAGAAGTTTTACGAATTGAACTTTTTGCCGAACCACTCTATGGTGTTTCCATTGTAGCTTCTGGTGCCTTGCGTGGAGCTGGAGATACACTTATACCAAGCTTACTCAATCTTTTGAGTATTTGGGGTGTTCGTTTATCTCTATCCGTTCTTTTTGTTCAAACTATGGGATTACATGGAGTTTGGCTGGCTATGTGCATTGAATTATGTGTCAGAGGTTTATTGCTTCTCTATCGTCAACAACGTGGTCAATGGTTAGAAAAATCACTATAAAAGACATCATAAATCATATTTTATTCTTTCTGTTTTGTAAAAAAGAAAAAGTTGCTATAAAGCAACTTATTTCCTGTTTGTATTCTTACGGGAAAACGAATACGATTATAGATATTTGGGACATGCTTATCATATCATAAATTTTATAAAAATGTTTTCATATTATGAAAATTATCTATCACGAAAATAAATTTCTATCGTAAAATAAACCTCATCTTCCTGACTTCTTCCTTCAACAATATAACGATGACCATTTTCAGCCATAAAAAGTTTAACTTTTTCTAATGGTCTAATTTCTTTACGATATTGAATATTCAAATCACTGATATAACACTGATGATGTTTATCAAAATCAATGAAATCCAATGCCCACTCAACATAGCGTGTATTGTTCATATGCTGATTAATATCGACATCACTATATAGAACTTTTCTTTCTGTCATATATTGGAATTCCATATCTTTTTGAATAGCTGGTGGTAATTCTAATAAATGCTCCAAAGGCGCTTCTGGAAAGGTAATCCCTATTTTTTGTGGTGAAACCATTCTTCTTTTTTGAATATCTAATAATGTCCAAACAGAAGAACATGTGCCAATCAGACGATTATCTTTTTTAATATAATAATATCTTGGAAAACTCACATATGTTCCTTTCGAAATCGTTGTTGATAATTCAATACGATCTTGATAATGAATAGGTTCATCTAAATGAAGATACTGTTTAGCCACAACCCATCCATATTTTGACATCATATCATAATTCCATACACCTAACTTCATAGCGCTCTCTGTTGCAATTTGAGCAAAACGATTTAAAAGATGATGAAAGAAATATTCTCCCATATCATCAACTTCATTAATTTCAATAACACGTGTTTCATAACTCTTTAAATCTTCCATATTTTCACTTCCCTAGTGTCTATTATAATAAAAATTCATAAAGATTTCACATATTTTCATTTTTTTCTAGGCGAAAAGCAAAATTATATGTATAATAGAGAAGTATGAAAGGAAGTTTAATTTATGCAGGAAATTTTTTCATTAGTTCTATCGTTTGTTTTAATAATTATTTTTCTTTGGTTTACATATTCTATCGCTAACATTATTGTTACGTTTTTTCGTTGTCGTAAACAAGATCATTCTTTACAGCTTTGTTTAAATACTGGTGGTCTTATTTTTTATGTAATTTTAACTATCATTTATTTGATTGCGGTTATTGGTGGTATTATTGCTGTTGTATATGGAATCATCACTTCTCGTTCATCATTTTTCCATAATGGATTAAATGCAGCAGCACTATTAACAGTTGTTTATGCTTATTTTCTTTCAACAATTGTGTTAGTAGGTCGTAAAAACTTAATGGTAGGAAGAATGCTGATAGATTATCGTAAACTGAAAAAAGTGAATTTCACTTATAACAATAAAGTTACATTTGTTTATGCTCAAAAAGATTATAGTTTCCCAACACGTTTTGTTGATAAGACAAAATTAAGAAAAATGATTTCTCGATAAAATAAAAACACGAAGCTCGTGTTTTTATTTTTGTATTTCAAACTGACTATAATATAAATGGTGATAAAAGCCATGCTTTTTCAATAACTCTTCATGTTTTCCCTGTTCAATAATTTGTCCATGATTCATGACAAGAATCTGATCAGCTTTTTGGATAGTTGATAAACGATGTGCAACAATAAAGGTTGTACGTCCTTCCATCATTAAATCAAACGCTTCTTGAATTTGCTTTTCAGTACGTGTATCAATTGAACTTGTCGCTTCATCTAAAATCAACATTGGTGGTTTAACTAACATAATACGCGCAATGCATAATAACTGTTTTTGCCCTTGTGATAGATTTCCACCTTCTTCGCTAATCATTGTATCATAGCCATCTTTTAACTGAATAATAAATTTATGTGCATGAGCTTTTTGGGCTGCTTCTATAATTTCCTGATCAGTTGCCTCTTTTTTCCCATAAGCAATATTATCCTTAATACTTCCTTGAAATAACCAAGAATCTTGTAAAACCATTCCATATAGACTTCTGACATAATCACTGCTCATATCCTGAATATCAATGCCATCAATGCATATTTGACCATGTTGTGGCTGATAAAATTTCATTAATAAATTAATAAAAGTTGTTTTTCCACATCCTGTTGGTCCTACAATTGCAATGGTTTGCCCTGGTTTTGCTTCCACATTGAAATCTTCTATGAATGGTTCATCATCTCGATAAGAAAAACTGAGGTGTTGAATCTGGACATGTCCTTGAATATGCGAAAGTGTTTTCGTTGGACCCTGTTTAGGACTTGAATCTATATCTAATAAATGAAAAACTCTTGAAGCACAAGCCAATGCTGTTTGTAATTCGGTAAAGACATTAGAAATTTCATTAAAAGGTTTTGTATACTGATTGGCATAACTTAAAAAACTTGATAAAGCTCCTACACTCATAGAGCCACCAATCACATATAAAGATCCTGCAATACAGACACTGGCATAAACAATATTGTTGACAACTCTTGTACTCGGATTGGCTAATGCTCCTAAAAACTGTGATTTAACACCACTGATATAAACACGCTGATTGATTTCTTCAAAACGCTCCTGATTTGTTTGTTCATAACCATAAGCCTTGACAACTTTAACACCGCCAATCATTTCTTCTACATAAGCACCAAGTTCTCCTCTTAAAGCCAGTTGTTCTTGAAAATACTTATATGTCTTATTGGCAATAATTGTTGCTACAACCAATGATAAAGGTGTTAAAACAATCACAATCAATGCAACTGTTGTTTGAATATATAACATAAAACAAATCGTTCCAATAATAGTCGCAATCCCATTAAATAAATGTGTAAATCCCTGTAAAAGACCATCACCAATTAAATCTATATCATTAACCATACGACTTAACAGATCACCATGAGCATGACTATCAATATAACTTAAAGGCAATGTTTCATATTTTTCAAATAATTGATCACGTAAATCTTTTGTAATCGCATATGTCATACGATTAGATAATCTCACTACCAGCCAATCAAAAATTTCCGCAATCAGAACACTTCCCAATATCCAAAGCATTTTTTGAAATAACAAATCAAACGCCACAAGTCCCTGTCCAATAATATGATCAACAGCCTGTCCAATAAAAACAGGTGTCAACAATGTAAAAACAATCTGTCCTGATGAACATAATAAAGCACAATATAAATATTTCATATACGGGCGACAAAATGATAATAAACGCTTCATTGTTTTGATATCCATTTATGCCACCTCCTTAGACATTTGTGATGTGACAATTTGTTGATATATTTCACAAGTTTTCATCAACTCATCATGTTTTCCCATTCCCACTAATTCACCATGACTCAAAACAAGAATCTTATCAGCATGCATAATTGCACTGACACGTTGAGAAACAATAATTGTTGTTTGAGGAAGTGTGGCAATGGCTTTTCTTAAAGCAGCATCAGTCGCAAAATCCAATGCACTGGCACTATCATCTAATATAAGAAGTTCAGGATTTCTCACCAATGCTCTGGCAATCGTTAAACGTTGTTTTTGTCCACCAGAAAGATTATATCCACCTTGTGTAATATGACTATAAATGCCATCTTTCCACTCATCTACAAATGATGCCTGTGCCAAATGCAAGGCCTGTTTGACTTCATCATCGCTAGCATTTTCTTTAGCCAAACAGATATTTTCTTTAATCGTTCCTGTAAAGAGCGTAGCCTGTTGTGGAACCAAGCCAATCATCTGTCTTAAAGAAAATAAAGAATAATCTTGAATAGGTCTGTTCTTGATATAAATTTGTCCTTGCGTCGCTTCATAGAAACGAGGAATCAGATGGATGAGAGTTGATTTTCCCGAACCAGTCCCACCAATGATTCCAATTGTTTCTCCCTGATGAATAGAAAAAGATAGATCATGCAATGCATGGCTACCCTGATATGAAAAACTGACATGATCAAATGTCACCAATGGACCTTCTTGATTATCAATAAGACATTTTCCATCCTGAATAGCTGGTTGAATAGCTAAAACTTCCTGTACACGTTTATAACAAGCTGTTGCTTTATTATAAATGACTATCACATTAGCAAATGCAAACATTGATAATAGAATTTGATTCATGTAATTGATTAATGCTATTACTTCTCCCTGGGTTAAATGTCCCGCATTGACCTGTAAACCACCTGCATACAAAATGACCAAAATAGCACAGTTGACAATCACACTGGTACTTGGATTTAAAAGTGCAGAAAGTTTTCCAACCTGTATTTGCATGTTTTTTTGTTTTTGAGTTGCCTGTTGAAAACGTTCTTTTTCTTGTTTCTGTTTAGAAAAAGCGCGAATCACACGAATACCTGCTAAATTCTCACGACAAATCAATGATACATGATCCAGTTGTTTTTGAATTTTTAAATAAAGGGGCAGGGATTTTGACATCACTCCATATATTGCTAAAGCGAGTATTGGTGCTGCACAAATAAAAATCAAAGCAATCGGTACTGAAATACGAAAAGCCATGACTAATGAACCTAAAATTAAAAATGGTGAACGTGATGCCAAACGAATCGTCATCGCAACTGCCAACTGTAATTGATTCGTATCATTAGTGATACGTGTCATTAATGATGGAATTCCAATTTCATCTATATTTTCATAATCATAAGCATGAATCGCTTTAAACATATCATTTCTTAAATAAGTTCCAAATCCCTGAGATGTTTTTGAGGCAAAATACTGACACACCAAAGCACAAGCATATCCTAATAAAGCTAATACTAATAATAAAAGGCCTCGCTGTAAAATGTATTGTTGATCTTGATGTAAGATTCCATAATCAATAATATCTGCCACAACAATAGGTACAATCAATTCAAAAAAAGCTTCTATCAATTTAAAGAAGAAACCAATAACAGCTTCTTTACGATACGGTTTTAAATATTTCATCCACATGCTTTTATCATTCCTTTTCTTGATTTATTATAACGAAAATTGTATTATATGTATAATATATATAAAATATAATTGGTATACTTTTAGGATATGGTGATTCAATGGATATTAAACAGATGATTTATTTTAAAACAATTGTAGAAGAAGGAACAATTTCTAAAGCAGCGAAAACTTTACATATGGCACAACCCCCTTTATCTATGCAACTGAAACAATTAGAAGAAGAACTCGGTGTGACTTTATTAAAACGTGGACATCGAAAAATAGAATTGACTCAAGCTGGAAAAGTCCTTTATAAAAGAAGCTTGCAGATGATTTCTTTAAACGAGATGACATTTCATGAAATCCAGGATATGCAAAATGAAGTTTTAAGAATTGGGATCACATCTTCTAATTCCAATGTTCTTCCAAGTTGTTTAGCTCAAAATCAAAATCTAGCCCATGTTTCTTTTCGTATCTATGAAGGAAGCACTTATGAAATCATAGACTTATTAATGGCACATCATATTGATTTAGGTATTGTGCGTACCCCTTTTGATCAAAGCCAACTGCATTGTCAGGCGTTTTTAAAGGATCCTATGGTCGCCGTTGGTATTCCTGAACTTTTACATTCCAACATGACACATATGTCAGACTATCAAAATAAACCATTAATTATTCATCAGCGTTATTTATCACTTATTACTGATTATTGCCTGAATCTTCATTTTCATCCTTATATTAAAATTACATGTGATGATTCAAGGACATCTTTACAATGGGCTCAAGCTGGTTTGGGTATTGCGATTGTGCCACAAAATATCCTTACTTTCTATCCAGACTCCAAACTGAACCATGTAATCCTTGAAGATGAAGTTTTAAAAACAGATTTAACATTGATTACACGTCCTCATGAAGTCTTAAATACGTCTTTGCAGACACTTATTGAATTATTTGCGAATCAGCAGAAAGGATAATATTTATGCAACTATCTCAATTCCCTCAATTTGAAATTATCATTTTACATCTATTGAAACAACAAGATTTTTCTGGTGAACACATTTATCAGATTTTAAATAAACACTTTCAAATTATTGAAGGAGATATTCTCATTTCACTTTTCTTTCTTCAAGATACACATCTTATTTCAAGCTATTCATTAGAAAACATTGTTTTCTATCATATTGAAGATCCTGGTCTTGTCAGATATACAACATTAAAAAGAGAATATCAAAATATTCATCAATCTATGGAGGCATTATTTCAAAATGAAAAAACAAAAATTCAATAATAAAAATACCAAAAAATATTATCATCAATTATATACAACATTTCCATTACACAATGTCCAAGAAAAAAAGTTTCTCACATTCTTCAAAACAAGATTACATGAATATGAGCGACAATATCCTGATTGTTCCTATCAGGATTATATATATCATTTTGGACTACCTGAAGATATTGTCATTGATTTTTATCATCACTACGATCATCATTATGCTATTACACATATGAAATCTCGTAAAATTCTTCAATATGCTTCTATCATTCTTGTTCCTTTAATAATGGCATGTATTATCTATGTCCTTTATACAACTTATCTTTATTATCAAAATTATATAGAAAGCTATCCTCTTTATCAGGAGGAAATTATCTATGACTATGGTGATATCCCCATGTATGAATAAATACAGGGATATTTTTTTATTTCATATCATTAGAACACAAAAAAAGCCATTGATTTGTCAATGACTTTCATTAAGAAACATGATCTCTTATTTGTTTATCTAAATCAATATTAGGTAATGTAAATCCTCTACCTTTAACACTATGTATTTCACTACCAATAATAAATGCAGTTGGATCAATTTCCATAACCAAATCATTAATAACAGGATACTCTCTGTTATTGACAACACATAATACTGCTTTTTGCTGATCATGGAAATATCCTGTTGTGACATTGACAAAAGTACAACCACGATCTATTTCTTTAAAGATAGCTTCAGCAATTTCTTCATGATGAGCAGAAATCACAAGTACCTGAAGATTTCTTTCCCCAAAGATTGTCACTTTATCTAATACAATAGCTGTAATAAACACTGTGATAATTCCATATAAAATACCTTCAAAGCTCGTAAAGAATGATTGTCCCAGTAAAACAACAACATCAAATAAATAAACACAGACTCCAAGTGAAATATGAAGCTTTTTATTCATAATGATGGGTGGTATATCCATTCCTCCTGTACTATACCCTACTCTAAATACAATTCCACATCCCAGTCCAGTAAATAATCCAGCATAGATGGCTGATAATAACATATCTGAAGTTAAATGCTGAAGTTGTGGAATGGCTTCAAACATTGCTAAAAAGAATGGAAAAATCAAAGAACTCAATATTGTTCCAGCAGCAAACTTCTTACCCAAAACAATAAATCCAAGCAATAACATCACCATATTAATGACAAATACAACAGTTGCATAATTGACTGGAATAAATTCACAAATAATCAAAGCAATCCCTGTTGCTCCTGCAACAATTAAGTTAGATGGAACAGCAAATACAGCGACACCAAAAGCCAGAATTAAATTGCCTAATAACACAAGCAATGTATCACGTACAAGATGTTTTGCCTGATGCATTAGTCATCCTCCTTTACCATTGATTTTAAATAGGCATAAATGCATTCATCCAAATCCCCATCTAAAATAGCTTTAGGATTATTAGATTCATAACCACTACGATTATCTTTGACCATAGAATATGGATGTAAAACATAAGAACGAATCTGACTTCCCCACTCGATAGCCTTTTGTTCCCCTTTAATTTCATTAAGCTCAGAAGCCTGTTTTTCTAACATGAGCTGATATAATTTAGATTTCAGCATAATCATAGCTTGTTCACGGTTTTGAATCTGTGAACGCTGTGATTGACAAGTTACCACAATGTTTGTTGGTAAGTGCGTAATACGAATTGCTGAATCTGTTTTATTAATGTGCTGACCTCCAGCTCCAGAAGCACGATAAGTATCAATACGGATATCATGAGGATCAATCTCAATTTCAATATCATTGTCAAATTCTGGCATGACATCCACAGAAGCAAATGATGTATGACGACGTTTTGACGCATCAAATGGCGAAATACGCACCAGACGATGAACACCTTTTTCAGCTTTTAGATGTCCATAGGCATTATATCCCACAATACGCAAACTGACTGACTTCAATCCTGCTTCTTCTCCATCCAAGTAATCAAGGACTTCAATTTTCCAACCTTTTTTATCAGCATATCTTTGATACATACGCATCAACATGGATGCCCAATCCTGTGATTCTGTTCCTCCAGCACCTGGATGAATTTCCAATAACGCATTATGATGATCATATTCACCTGAAAATAAAAGCGTTTTTTCAAAATCATCCATTTCTTTTTCAAATGTTAAATAATCTTCATCCAAAACAGCTTTAAAGTCTTCATCATCACTCTCTTTGACATATTGATAAGTTTCTTCTAATTCATTTAAAGCTGTTATTAAATGATCATATGTATCAGCTTTCTTTTTCATTTCATTTAATTGATCATATATTTTTCTAGCATGGTCTTGATCATTCCAGAAGTTTTCATCCATTGTTTGAACTGTTAAACCTTCAATTTCTCTTTTTAAACCATCAATATCAATCGAAATAAAGAGTTCATTGAGTAAAGAACGGGCTTTTTCAAGCCCATTCTTCATTTCATATAATTCCATTAATCTGCTTTAAACTCCAATTCTATCTGAACAGCTGGAATTTGTTTTTCCTGTTCACTACCAGGTGCAATACCCATATGAACAATATTTCGTGTAATATCTTGAGAAATTGATTTTGTCATTTCTTCAAACATGTAGAAGGCTTCTTCAGTATATTCTTGAAGTGGATCTCTTTGGGCATAAGCACGTAAATAAATACCATTTCTTAATTTTTGCATAGCATCAATATGATTAATCCATGTATGATCAATAACCCCTAATAAAACTCTTCTTTCATAATCCAATTTCACTTCTGCTGGTAAATCTTTATTAAATCTATTTTGATATTGTAAATAAATCACTTCAGATAAACTTATTGATAATTTCTTTGCATCATGTTCAACTGCTTCTTTATTTTTAGCTGTTAACGTAGCTAATAACATATAGTTTTTAGAAATATAGTTTAATGCTCCATCAACATCCACATTATCTTTTTTACCATCATGTTTTGTAAATTGACGTACTGTATGTTCTACAGCCTGATCAAACATACCTCTTACAATAGGTCCTAAATCTGTTTGTGACATAATATCATCACGTTCTTTGTACATAATTTCACGTTGTTGACGCATCACATCATCATATTGTAATAATTGTTTACGAATATCAAAGTTCTGACCTTCAACACGTTTTTGTGCATTTTCAATAGATTTTGTGACCATCTTACTTTCAATCGCTTCATCTTCTAAGAAAGATCCCATTCTATCTTTCATCTTTTCATTTGCGAATCTTTGCATCAATTCATCTTCAAATGATACAAAGAACAATGAACATCCAGGATCTCCCTGACGACCAGAACGACCTCTTAACTGGTTATCAATACGTCTAGACTCATGTCTTTCACTTCCAATAACCATTAATCCTCCAATTTCAGGAACACCTTCACCAAGTTTAATGTCAGTCCCACGACCAGCCATGTTCGTTGCGATAGTTACAGCTCCCATAACTCCAGCTTTTTCAATAATCAAAGCTTCTTTCGCATGGTTTTTCGCATTTAAGACGTTATGTTTAATACCACGTTTATTTAACATTTTACTTAATAATTCTGATGTTTCTACTGAAACTGTCCCTAATAAGATCGGTTGTCCATAACTATGTCTTTTTTCAACTTCGTCACAAATCGCTTTATATTTAGCAGCCTGTTTAGCGAAAACCAAATCTGATTTATCATCTCTAATAACTGGTTTATTCGTTGGAATTTCTACAACACGCATATTGTAGATTGTTCTGAATTCTTCTTCTTCTGTTTTTGCAGTTCCTGTCATCCCCGCTAATTTATTGAATAAACGGAAGAAATTTTGGTAAGTAATTGTCGCTAATGTCACTGTTTCCTCTTTAATCGGAACTCCTTCTTTAGCTTCAAGTGCCTGATGCAACCCATCACTATATGCACGACCTGGCATCACACGACCAGTAAACTGATCAATAATCATAATGCTGGCATTTCTGATATCATGGCTTCCATCTTCAGTTGCAATCATATATTCTACATTCAAACTCATTGTATAGTTAGCTTTTAATGCCTGATTGATATGATGCACCAAAGCTGTATGCTCAGGATCATATAAATTTTTAATCTTAAAAGCTTTTTCTGCTTTAGAAATACCTTCAGCAGTTAAAGCAACAGTTTTACTTTCAATATCAACTTCATAATCTTTATCTTCACGTAAAGATTTGACAAACTTATCAGCTTGAATATATAAAGCTGCGGTATTTTTCTTACCACCAGAAATAATCAATGGTGTTCTTGATTCATCAATTAAGATAGAGTCAACTTCATCAACCAATGCAAAATTTAATGGTCTTAAAACTTTATCTTCTAATCTTGTCACCATATTATCTCTTAGATAGTCAAATCCAAGTTCAGCATTTGTTGTATACGTAATATCACAAGCATGTTGTGCACGTTTTTCTTCTTTAGATAACTCTCTTTTATTTAACCCAACAGTTAAACCTAAAAATTCATACACTTTTCCATTGTCTGTTTTATCACGTTCAGCTAAATAATCATTAACTGTCACAACATGAACACCTTGTCCAGTTAAAGCATTTAAATAAACTGGGAAAATAGATGTTAATGTTTTTCCTTCTCCAGTTTTCATTTCTGCAATATCACCATTATGAAGTGAAATAGCTCCCATAAGCTGAACTTTAAATGCTTTTAATCCTAAACGTCTAAATGCAGCTTCACGAACAGTCGCAAAAGCCTCAATTAATAAATCATCTAAAGTTTCACCATTTTGTAGACGTTCTTTAAAAAGATCAGTCTGATGAGCTAATTCTTCATCACTCATTGCCTGATAACGAGGCTCTAAGTCCATAATTTGTAGTGCCTGCTTTTCTAACTTCTTTAATATTTTATTATCTTGTGAAAAAGCCTTTTTAATAGAACCTAAAAAACCTTTCTTTTCCTTTTGTGGTGTTGTATTAAATTCAATCGGTTGTGATGGTTTTTTCACCACATCATCAAATGTTTCTACAACAACATCTTCATCTAAATCATCGTTTAAATCCACGATTTCGGCATTAGGATTCAATCCAAGTTCTTCTAATTCTTTGGCTTCTTTCTTTTTTAATTGCTTTCTAATTTCTTGTTTTTTACTTGCCATGAATAAATCTCCTTTCATGCATACTGAAACATTTCACATTATAGCATATAATCTTAAGAAAACAAAGTAAATATCATGTAAAATTCATGAACAAAAACAAAAAGAGATATGCTTTCTACATATCTCAATTTCATCAAATTTTTACAACATGTCTGGCTTGCAAACCACGTTCTGTTGAATAAAGCTCAAACTCTACCAGTTCACCTTCATTTAAAGATTTATATCCATCTTGTATAATTTGACTATAATGAACAAAAACATCTTTTCCTTCACCACGATCAATGAACCCAAATCCTTTTTCAGCATTAAACCATTTTACTTTACCTTGCATATTCACAACTCCTTTACTTCATGGTTGTGTCTATTATAAATGATTGATTTTAAAAAAGAACGCAGATCCTGTCGATGAATTTTATTTTTCTTTCTATCAAAGTTTATCTTTTTTATAGTCATTTCCCTGGAAATTATATTTTTTTAGCGAATAAAGTTTGTATGAACTGTTTCTTCTTTTTCTGGCAATCCTAGCTGCTTTTTACCTAACTGAATACTTTTGATAAGAAAAGCCATATTCTTACCTAAAGTACGCATCGTTTGTAATCCTTCCAAATCTTGTTGGACTTCTTCAGGTGTATTGCCGTGCACCATATTCCAATATTGACTAGAAACAATTGGCATTTGAGAAATTGTAAAGTATTTATTCAATTCATCAAAAGTAGCTGTTGTTCCAGCACGTCTGGCACTGACAACGGCCGCTCCAACTTTCATTGTTTTATCTGCCAAAGTACTATAGAATAAACGATCTAGAAAAGAAATCAGAGTGCCATTAGCACTGGCATAATACACAGGACTGCCAATGACAATACCATCACTTTCAGCAAATTTCTTTGCGACTACATTGACTTCATCATCAAAAACACATTGTCCATTTGTTTTGCATTGACGACAACCAATACAACCACGAATATCTTTTTGACCAACTTGAATGATCTCTGTTTCAATACCTTCCTGTTCTAATGTTTTTGCAACCTCATTTAATGCTGTATAAGTACAACCTCTTGGACGAGGACTACCATTAATTAAAAGAACTTTCATTGTTTTCATCTCCTATTCTGACTCTATTATAATACTTTTTCCTCATATAGAAAATGATGAAAATGTACACTTCTTTATAAGAAATGTACATTTATATTGTTTGAAAGCTTTTTGTTGATAAGACTAATAATTCGATGCA
The DNA here is from genome assembly GCF_002160815.1 of Massilimicrobiota sp. An134. Taxonomy (GTDB): domain Bacteria; phylum Bacillota_I; class Bacilli_A; order Erysipelotrichales; family Coprobacillaceae; genus Allocoprobacillus; species Allocoprobacillus merdigallinarum. The sequence goes on from NZ_NFLH01000003.1 coordinate 59,344, forward strand.
TTGAGGATGGCCTGTCTTAATGAGAGATAGACAAGCTGTTAATGTTGATGATGATGTAATCACATCATCAAAAATTAAAACTTTTTTCCCTTGAAGTTCTTCTGGATGATGAATACCTATTTTATGAACAACATTTTTTCTCTCTTCAAATGATAACCCACTTTGTTTATATGCTTCTTTTTTATATAATCCTGTAAACACATGTTCTGAAAATGTATGGGCTATGGTTTCCATTGGAGCAAAACCACGTTTTTCATTTTCGACTGATGAACTCGGGGCTACTGCTATCAAATATTCATCATATTGTGTTTTGAACTTGGATAAATACGTACAAAGAAACGCATCTTTGAGGGCATAATCATAGAGTCCTTTATACTGATAGAGAAGTGTTCTAAAAAATTCATTGTATTCATAAAGAATCCTTAAAGGATAGTGATGAAAAGTTGTCTGGATATCAAGAACATGAAATTGTGATAAGCAGTTTTGACAAAGCGGTAATGGGCAAAGAAGATGAGCTAAAGATATTTGTTTCAGGAGTGGCGCATGACAAATCAGACACTCATCTGATTGAGATTTTTGATTGTATGAATGCATTGTCTAATAGAGGAGGTATGTTCATTTGATAATATGTAAACATGACCTTGAGGATGAGAAATTTTACGCCCCACGCGTCCTGCTATTTGAATCAGTGTTCTTCGATCAAATAAATCATGTTCACCATGATAAACAATAACCTGTACATCTTCTATTGTGATTCCACGTTCTAATAATGTTGTAGAAACAATCACATCAATATCGCCATTTTTTAAAGCCATCAGATTATCTTGATTATGTTTGTGTATAGATGATACACCACGAACTCTTAAATGTGTATAAGATTGTAATTGACTAGCCAGTTTATCCACATCTTGAACGAGTGGTACAAAAACAATGACTTTCTTTTTCCATTTCTTAAGCAAAAATGAAATCAATAACACTTGTAAACAATGAGGACAAATGATCAGTTGAGGTACTGGAAGATCATAGCCATGGTATCTTCTATTCATAATTAGTAATTCTTCACCATCAATATCCTCTTTGACAAATGTAGCACTTAACTTAACATAATTTCCTATACAACAACGCATAAAAATTTGTTGTAAGACAGGATTGCCATAAAATGGAAAGGCATCCACTTCATCAGCTATCATCAAATGAAATCCACTTTTTTCAAAACGATAAAGCTGGTGCATAGTACATACTATCAATTGCGCATTGATATTTTCAATATGTCCACCATAAACCAGACCAATATCTATTTGATGAAAAGCTTCTTTTATTCTTTGATAAAGCTCTTTAACCAATTCTTTACGTGGAATACAGAAACATACACGATCACCTCTTTGTAAAGCATATTGTATTAATTCAAAAACAATTTCGGTCTTGCCAGATCCACAAACTGCCAAGACTAAGGAATGATAATGATTTTGATAATTGTAAACCAATTGTCTAGATATATCCTGTTGGGATTTTGACAATTCAAAATCAAGAGAATATCTTACTTTTTGTGGAGGAAAACGTGTATGATCTTGAGTATATGGCTCATCTACCCAAACACGATGAAAAGCTATACATTGTCGGCAATAATACTTACCATGAAGCTTATATAAACGTTTGACATTTTGATTATGGCATCTTGGACATTCCACTTTTCATCACCCACCTGTATCATAGCATAGATCTATCATTAAAAATCTCAAGTTTGTCTTCTTTTTTTCTCTGATTTGTTTCATATTTTTTAAATCCATTCATACATTGTATGGGGTGAAATCTATGTGTGGTATTATAACAATCTGTAATTATTCAAAACATTTATTTGATTATGATGAGAAAATCATGACAATGACAAAGTTACTGCAAAAACGTGGTCCTGATCATATCGGCTATATGATGACACCACATTGTTTAATGGGACATACACGTTTAGCAATCATTGATTTAAAGAATGGCAATCAGCCTATTCTCTATACTCATCATGAGAAAACATATCGTATGACTTATAATGGTGAAATCTATAATATGACTCAAATCAAGAATCATCTGATTGAACTAGGTTATACTTTTCATACAATGAGTGACAGTGAAGTTGTTTTAGCTGCATATATTGAATATCAGGAACACTGTCTGGACTTATTTGAAGGTATTTTTGCGTTCGTCATTGATGATGGACAAAAGCTTTTTGCAGCCAGAGATCCACTAGGTGTCAAACCACTTTACTATACCTTACAAAAAGACACACTTGTCATTGCCAGTGAAATCAAAAGTCTTTTAAGCTATATTGGAAAAGCTGTCGTGGATGAAAATGGGGTGAAAGAATTATTAGGACTGGGACCAAGCTTAACACCAGGATTAACACTTTATAAAGATATATACGCTTTAAGACCTGGCTACTACTTATATTTCCAAAAAACACTGCATATTCAATGTTATTGGAAGCTTCATGATGAATCACATGATGAAAATTTAACTGAAACTATCCAACACGTTCGTCATCTTGTCATTCAAAGCATCCAGCATCAATTATTAAGCGATGTTCCATTATCAACCATGTTATCTGGTGGACTGGATTCTAGTATTATTACAGCCATCACTTCACAATATGTACGTCCACTTTCGACTTACAGCGTGACTTATGAAGACCAGGATAAATATTTCCATGCCTATGATTATCAGACAACAATGGATGATAGTTATATTCAACAGATGGTATCACGTTATGCAACACATCATCATTCTATTGTTTTAAAACAAACTGATTTAATAGAGGCTTTAAGGGAAGCACTCATTGCCAGAGATATGCCAGGTATGGCGGATATTGATGCAAGCTTTTTACTGTTTTCTAAAGCTATTTCAAAAGAACATAAAGTCACATTATCAGGTGAATGTGCTGATGAAATCTTTGGAGGATATCCATGGTTTTATAAAGAAGAACTCTACAACCAGCCTTATTTCCCTTGGATGCGTGATTTAGATCAGAGATTAAGTATGTTTAATGAAAAGGTTCAAAAATTAAATCTTAAAGACTATATTATTCAACGTTATCAGGAATCTTTACAGGAAATTCATACTGACAATCGTAAAAAACAGCTTATCTATCTCAATACACAATGGTTTATGCAAACACTTTTAACACGTGCTGACAGTCAAACCATGCGTGCTTCATTAGAAGTCCGTGTTCCATTTGCTTCAACTCAAATTTTACAGTATCTCTATAATATGCCTGAAGCCTATATGTTTGATCAAGGTGAAGAAAAAGGTATTCTTCGTCAGGCATTTGCTGATTTTTTACCAGATGATATTGTGCATCGAAAGAAAAACCCATATCCTAAAACTTATTCTCCACTATATGAAAAACTAATTGAAGACAAATTAAAAGAATCCCTTAAGGATCCTTCTAATCTCTTATTTCAATTCTTTGATATTCCAAAACTGGAAAACTTCATTCAATCACATGGTCAAAGCTTCACTGCACCATGGTTTGGTCAACTCATGATGGGTCCACAACTTATGGCTTATTTCTATCAAATTTATTTATGGGGAAAAATTTATCATATTCAACTTGAATTTTAAGCAGGGTATCCTGCTTTTTCAATATCTTCATAATAATAAGAATATGGATGTTCTTTGAGATATTCATCAATTGCTTTTCGACCTTTATCAGGATAATTGGTAATCAGTCCACTTACTCCCATATCTAAATACTGTTTCATTTTCTTACCATTATCTACCGTCCATATATAAATAGGAATCATTTGAGATGTTGCCTTTTGGATTAGAGATGTACTCGCACGATTCTCTTCAATCGCTAAAAAATCTATATCCATATCCCAAATACTATTATCTATATCACCAATACTTCCATAAATACAATAACCAACCCACCACTTTGGATACAAATGCTGTAAATAAGCAACACTTTGATAATGCAGTGACATAAAGATAGCTTGTGATTCAAAATGATATTTTTGTATAATCTTGACAACTTCATCTACCATTTTTCGATAGTTGTCATTGGTTGGCTTGAATTCAATCAGTAATTTGACATCTAATTGTTGTTCCTGCATTTTTTGAATCAGATGTTCTAAAGAGATAGGACTAGCCGTTAATCTCTGGTCATGTAAAGATAGATTTTCAAATTCCTGAGCCGATAATTTTGAAACGGGTGAAGAAGAGTCAGATAATCGAGACATCGTTGTATCATGATAAACAACAGGAATTTGATCTTGTGAAAGCTGAATATCAATTTCCGCAAAATCACTGCCACACTGATTGGCATTTTCAACAGCTTCAAAAGTATTTTCTATGACATATCCTGAACCTCTATGCCCGATCACATAAGGCTTATGTAATCTTGAATCTTGATGCAAATAAACGAAGCTTCCAACAATCACACAGACAATACAAATCAAACGAATCGTTTTTTTATAAGTCTGAATCCATTGAATTTGAAAAACACGCTGTTTTATTTTTTCAATCAATGATGTGAAATGATTTTGAATATTAGCTAATGTCTGTTGTAAACGGGTTGTATCCATCTGAACATCCTGAATTGTCATAAAATGCGTTTCATATTGACAAAATAGAGATGCCAGAAATCTTAAAAAGAATATCATTGCAATCACGGATAATAAAAAGACAATTATATATTGAATCACACTATAACGAAATGAAGCAAAATGAACAAAATATTTAATCAAATAAATATTAAAATCTCGATTATGTAACAATGGATAAGGCAAAAGACTCATCATTATATTTTCTATGACTACCCATACGACAATCCATAATAAAATCTGTATTTTTTGATGAAAAGTTATTTGTTTAATCATCTGATAGCTTTTCTTAACCGCTGTGATCAATGAATCATGTTCAATAACCAAATAAAATGGTACAAAAATCATAATTATGAACAGTCCATAATAAAGCATATATATAAAAAAGATCAGTATTTGTCCTAGCCCTGTTAACTGTAATTCTTTAAAGATAAAAGGAGGTATATTCCATCTAGGAATATAGTTATTCAAATACCCAACATGAACTAATGGTAATAATAAAATAAGGTATAAACCACTCAGTATAAACGTTGGTTTATGTATATTTTTTAAATCTTGAAAGCTTTTTAAAACAATATCTTTTAAATGATAAGATTGCTTTCGATATTCTAATATAACAATTTGTATCACAACATAAAGATTATAATAAACAAGAAGCATTATTGCTAATAATAGTACCAGTAAAATGATGATTCCAGGAATAGATAAAAAAACATCAATCATATTTTGATTAAAAGCAATACTGACTGAAACTTGACTCAAATATTCTTTTAAAATAAATCTTAATAAAGGACTAAAGAAAAAGAGAATCATGAGTTTATAGAAGATTGAAAACTGTAAAACATTTTTTATTAAAGCATCATATTTTTTATCTTTAAGCACCATAACTCCCCCTCTCTTTTTCTTTATCATACACAATCTTGTGACTTTGTCAAATCCATTTTTTGAAAATAATATCTATAAATCAAAAGGGTTGCTATCATACTCATCACAGCAATATAAAACTCTGGATTACACCAATCAAAGCTTAATGCTAAATTAAAAGAACCAGAAATGGTGAGGATATGCCATGTTAAAAACTCATAAATTTCCATCATCATAATACCTGTTAAACCAACATAGATCAGCATATAACTCGTTTCACCATAATGTGTCCATATACCAATCAATGTTAAAATCATACATGCCACTGCAATAGGATTATTTAATAAAATGAGTCCAGAAATATCCTGAACACCTCGCTGTCCACCAAACCAATCCATCAACATTGTTGATAAACTTATGATAAAGATCACTGTCATTAATAATTTTCTTTTCATATTAACCACCCATTATCAGTATAATGTTTCACTTCTAAAATTTTCTTAAAAAATTCTTAATATTTCTTAAAAATAAAAGAACAAGATCATTCAAGACCTTGTTCCTTCTTTAATCTTTCTTGTTTATTTTTTTGTGTTTTGATGACTTTTTGACGAGAGAACTCTTCTCTATCTTTTTCATCTAAAGATTCACTAATGAATTTCACTGTTCTTTCAAATTCAGGAATAGAAATGTTTTGCAAGGCATTAGCACGTTTTTGTGTTTTACGAATAGCATTGGCTAAACGATAAACAGCATTTTCTATTTCTGCTAATTTCACAGTTAATTCTTTAACATGATAGAAACATCTATATGCATAATCCACTTTAGAGTTTGCTCTTTCAAAACCATATCCTAGACGAAGAGGTGTTTTTTCATAACTCACTTTTGGAATTTCGACTCCCATGACGCTTCGATAAGTCACACTCAATCCTTCATCAATAGGAACAGCTTCTACAATATCACTGATAATACCAAGTGACATGTTCGCTTCCTGAAGAGCATAATAAGCTTTCTGATAAGAATCTGTAATATCATCTCTGATCAATTTGACATCATCTAATAAATTCATCATTTCCTTGATGAGAACATTTCTTTTTTTATCCATCAAGTCATAACCCAAATATGCGAGTTCTAATGACTTTTTGGTAGCAATCAAATTCCCTTTTGTTGGAAAGACCTGATTAGCCATTATCTACTGCCTGCTGTAACTCTTTAATCATTGTATCTTCTTGAAGATCAAATTGAGCTACTGCCTTTTCATGATCATAGAATTGTTCTAACACCGCATTATCAATACGATCTAATTCATTCTTAGGAAGAACAGATAATAAAGTCCATCCTAAATCTAATGTTTCTTCAATAGATCTGTTTGTATTGAAACCTTGGTTAAGGAAATGTTGTTCAAATAAACGTCCAAATTCCATATATTTTCTATCAACAGGTGTTAATTCATCTTCACCAATAACTGATGTTAATGATTTAACATCCTGAACATGTGCATAAGCTGCAAATAACTGGTTAGATACATCTGAATGATCAGCTCTTGTATATCCTTCACCAATACCATCTTTCATCAAACGTGAAAGTGATGGAAGCACACTGACAGGTGGATAAATACCCATTGAATTCAATTCAGAATCAAGTGTAATCTGACCTTCAGTGATATATCCAGTTAAGTCAGGTACTGGGTGAGTAATGTCATTGTTAGGCATTGTTAAAATTGGAATTTGTGTCACTGATCCTTTTGCTGATTTAGAAATACCAGCTCTTTCATATAATGAAGCTAAGTCAGAATATAAGTATCCTGGATATCCTTTACGTCCAGGAATTTCTCCCTTACTTGAAGAGAATTCACGTAAAGCTTCACAATAAGAAGTGACATCAGTATAAATAACCAAAACATGCATATCATGTTCATAAGCTAAATATTCAGCTGCTGTTAAAGCACAACGTGGTGTTAATGTACGTTCAATGATTGGGTCATTAGACAAGTTCAAGAACATAACAACTCTTTGCATAACCCCAGCTTCTTCAAAAGAACGTCTGAAGTATTCAGCAACGTCATTTGTAACACCCATTGCCGCAAAGACAACTGCAAATCCACTACCATCATCATCTTTAACTTTGGCCTGTTTAACGATTTGTACAGCTAATTGATTGTGTGGTAAACCTGAACCTGAGAAGATTGGTAATTTCTGTCCACGAATCAAAGTTGTTAAACAGTCAATAGATGAAATACCAGTGTTAATATAGTTTCTTGGATAAACACGAGCAACTGGATTTAATGGTTGACCGTTAATATCCATAGATTTTTCAGCATAGATTTCTCCAAGACCATCAATTGGTTTTCCTGCTCCAGAGAACACACGTCCTAAGATTTCCTTAGATACAGGAAGTTCCATTGGATGGCCTAATAATCTTGTTTTTGTATTGGCAAGAGATAAAGAGTTTGTCCCTTCAAAAACCTGTACAACAACTCTTTCTCCTTCAATTTGAACGATACGTCCTAAACGAGTTGAACCATCTTTTAATTGTAATTCGACCATTTCGTCATATGAAGCATCTTTAACATGATCTAATACGACTAATGAACCATTAATTTCGTTCAACCCTACATATTGTAGACTCATCACATTTTCCTCCTTTAGTCAATAGATGCAACTGCTTCATCAATTTCTTTATAATAATCATCAAATAAAGCTAAATTATTGTTAGGAACATCATATTTCATTTTGACAACTCTATCAAAAATACCTGTTTCCAAAATCAAACGAATTGGTTTTCCAGCACTAACAACTTCTTTACCACGTTTATATAAGTATAAGATGACTTCCATCATCTTTAATTGTTTTTCTAATGGTACATAAGTATCATCTGGATGGAATGCATTTTGTTGTAAGTAACCAACACGTACTAATTTAGCAACTTCAATCACTAATTTCTGATCATCTGGTAAAACATCAGAACCCATTAATTTGACAATTTCCATTAATTTTGTTTCTTCAGCTAAAATACTTGATAATTCCTGACGATCTCTTAAGAATTTTGGATCAACATTTTTATTGAACCATCTTTCAAGATCAGGAATATATTCACTATAACTTTGATTCCAGTTAATCGCAAAATAGTGACGTGCATAAGCTAAAGCTTTATCCAATGCCCAGAAAGTACGTACGAAACGTTTTGTATTTTGAGTGACTGGTTCAGAGAAGTCAGAACCTTGTGGTGATACAGCACCAATGATTGTGACTGAACCTTTTGTTCCATTTAAGTTATTCATATATCCAGCACGTTCATAGAATTGTGATAAACGTGATGGCAAGTATGCTGGGAATCCTTCTTCAGCTGGCATTTCTTCCAAACGTCCAGAAATTTCACGTAACGCTTCTGCCCAACGAGAAGTTGAATCTGCCATGATGGCAACATGATATCCCATATCACGATAATATTCAGCAAGTGTCACCCCTGTATAAATAGAAGCTTCACGAGCCGCAACTGGCATGTTAGAAGTATTAGCAATCAATACTGTTCTATCTGTTAAAGGCTTGTTAGATTTAGGGTCAATCAATTCTCTAAATTCTTCAAGAACCTGAGTCATTTCGTTACCACGTTCTCCACAACCTACATAAACGATAATATCGGCATCACACCATTTGGCTAATTGGTGCTGAGTCATTGTTTTTCCAGTACCGAATCCTCCTGGAATAGCAGCTGTTCCACCTTTAGCAATTGGGAACAATGTATCAATAACACGTTGTCCTGTCACTAATGGCATTGAAATTGGTAAACGTTTTGTAACCGGTCTTGCCTGTTTGATTGGCCATTTTTGTGTTAATGTACATTCCACAATTTCACCATCTGCCGTTTCAATTTTCATGACAACATCATCAATTTTGTATTGTCCAGATGGAGCCACTTCAATAACTTTTCCGTTTGTATATGGTGATACCATACATTTATGCGTGATTAAGTCAGTTTCGGGAATTGTAGCATAAATATCTCCACCTTTGACTTCATCACCGACTTTTGCAACCATTGTCACATCCCATAATTTATTTTTATCCAATGGATCAACATGGCTACCAGTTGGAATGAAAGCACCAGATTCTTTTGCAATTTCTTCTAGTGGTCTTTCAATACCATCAAAAATATTTCTTAAGATACCAGGACCTAAAGTAACAGAAATAGGTTGTCCAGTTCCATACACAGGTTCTCCTGGTTTTAATCCTGTTGTTGTTTCATAAACCTGAATTGTTGTTAATTCTTTTTTGATAGAGATAACTTCTCCAATCAATCTCGCATTACCAACATAAACCATTTCTAACATAGAAAAGGCATCTGTATCTTTGACTGTAACAACGGGACCATTGATTGAATAAATTACATTTTCATTCACACTCATACCTCCCGTTTCTATCTAATAATTAATCCAGAATTTTTATTAAACCAATCTTTTTGATTATTTAAAGCAAAATCTAAAGTTTCATCAACAACTAAAGAAGATGCTTTATTTTCAAGAATAAATCCACCAATTTGAATATCATCACTTGCTTGAACTTCAATATCAGTTCCAAAAGCTTTCACAAACGCATCTTTGTTTTTGAAATCATCATGAGATACATACATGATAGACTTAGAATCTTTAAAATCAGCAGCAACTTTCTTGATTTTTGCTTCTACAAAAGGTAAATATTCATCACTTTTGACAAAAGCTTTTAATTCATCACGTGCCTGATCAAAGATGTTTTTCACATATTCATCTCTTTTTTCAATTAATTTTTTTGTTCTTTCAATATGACTTTCAGAAATTTCTGCAGAAGCGTTAGAACTCATTTCTTCTTCTTCCTGTTTCAATTTTAAATCAGCATCTCTTTTTGCTTCTGCTTTCATAGATTCATAAGCTTCATCTTCAAGAGCTTTCACTTCATTTAAAATTGCCTGTTCTTCGCTTTTTGCCTGTCTTTCAATTTCATCTTTCATATAGAGAAATACTTGATCAATATTTTGCATAATCTATCTCTCCTATAATTTCACTCCAATAGCTTCAGATACATAACCGTCGATTGTTTCACCAATCTTAGAATTTCCATGACGGTCAGGTATTTCTGTAATGAGTGGTTTTTGTTGTTTTAATTTAATCTCTGATATAATATCTGGACACATATCAACTAATTTTGTAGTCACTAAGATAATGGCAATGGATGAATCTCTCATCTTTGACTGTAAAACTTCAAGAAAATCTTTTCTTGTATGCACAACCACACCTTCAATACCTACAAGTCTTAGTCCCATTAATGTATCAATATTATCGCTGATTAAGAAAAATTTCATATAATCAGACCTTTCTTATAAAAATTATAAAGCGTTGATAATTAAGATTGAAATCAATAACCCGTAAATGGCAACCCCTTCACCTAAGGCAACGAAAATCAATGCTTTACCGAAGTTGTTATCATTTTCAGAGAAAGCTCCAATAGCAGCAGGAGCAGCAGCAGCAACGGCAATACCTGCACCTAATGCAGAACATCCAGTTGCTAATGCAGCAGCTAGAAATCCCATACCTTGAGCTACAGTACCAACAATAGAAGCACCTTCAGCGGCAAATGCAGAACCCATTGATAAACATAAAGTTAAAGCAACAGCTCCAAAGAATCCTCCAATATGAGTCATTAAACGCCATTTTGCACTTTCTTTGCTTACTTTAGAAGTAAACATTCTCACTAATGGTAAAGATAATAAAACAACAGCAATAGCAGGTAAAATAAACATAACTAAATTCATAATTTTTTTCCTCCAAATATTTCTTTTTTATTTTTCTTGAATTGATTGAAAAGGTTTTCCCTTTCCTTCATAGTAACGAGAGAACATTTCATAGAACTCTAGACGTAATACCTGAATACCAACAATCATACCTTCCAAACACATAACGAAGATATTACCAATAATAGCGACTAAGATATATCCAAAGTTAATGATACCTGGTCCCCCTGCAACCATTTTAGCTAATGTGTAAACAACCATCATCATTCCAGCATGTGATAAAACGAATCCACCAACACGTAAGAATGACATCGTATTGGCAATGAATGTCAGCATAACTTCAAATAATTCAAAGAACGCTTCTGTAAAGAATGCCCCAAACCCATATGGGAACATCTTTTCTCCTTCAAGTTTATGACATAATGGTTCTTTTAAGAAAATCATCACCACTGGCATTGCGATTAATAATGCGATATAGACTGGTCCACCAAGTGGTAAATTCATTCCTACAAGCATATTGGCAACTAATAATAGAACTGATACGTAGAATACAAGTCCAGCTATACCATTTTGAGAGAATAACATTTCTCCCCAGTTTTTCTTCTTAAGATTTAAGAAGATATTAAATGCGATAGAAATAATAATCAATACAACCCCTGTCGCAATGGCCGACATTAACAATGTCATCGTATTGTCTGGATCCATTGGCAAGAACATTGGTTCCATAAAATGTTCAAATAATTCTTCACTACCAAAAACAGAACCAAAGACAAATCCAAAGATCGTACTTGAAATACCTAAACGCACTCCTACAGCTCCTAGCTGCATACCTTTCCATTTATAGAAGAAGTATCCAACCAGCGATAAAACAATCCCTTGTCCAACATCACCAAACATCATACCAAATAAGAAAGTATATGTAATCGCAACTAAGTTTGTTGGATCAAAGTCGGTATATGATGGAATACCATACATTTCAACAAACATTCTAAATGGTCTTGAAAACCAGTTATTTTTGAGTTTTGTAGGTGGTGTCAAACGAGAATCACTCATTGGTGAACTGATTTCTACTTTGACATCATCTAACTTTTCAAATTCTTCTTTGATATTCTTTGCATCTTTTTCTTCAGCAAAACCATAAACGGCAGCATTTTTACCAAAGACAACAACATATTTTTGAGCATCATATGTTTCATTTAATTTCTTAGAAATAGAATAAATATGATTCATTTCTTCCATATTTTCACTAAACAATTTTTCAATTCTTGAATCAAGAACCTGAATATATTGTTTAGCTGTGTCATCTTCTTCTTTTAAAACTTCTAATGCTTCGCTAGGTTTACCATGTACGAATTCAGGAATATGAATACGTTCAAAATATAATGAAGAGAAAATGTTATCAATTTCAGGAGCATTATCAGTTGTTGAAATATAACTACAATAAGTTTCTTTTGTTCCTTTATGTAAAACTTTAAATAAAAACTTCTGTTCTCCATAATATTTTAATTTATCTAAATTCATTGTTGGTAAACGACCAAAACGAATCTGTAAATATTTACAAGAGAATAATCTATCAAAATCAATATTTGCATCAATCATATGCTCTAATTGAGAGATTGTTGCTTCATTCTCTTGAATCATTGCGAGTAAATCTTCTTTGACTTTTTCAATCTGTGCAGCTTTTTCTAATACATTACAGAAAAATGTATCAGCTTGAATAATATTCATACGAACATTATCAACATCAGCACATTTTAATTGAAGATGATATTTATCCCTTGCTTCTTCCATTCTTGCAATCAAATCAGCATATGGATTTTCACGATTTAAAACCGATAACCCTTGTACTGAATCAGCAAATTTTGAAGCTGGCTCGGGATGAAAATTATCAAGATTAATGAGCTTTAATAACACGGCATCATACTGCTGTGCTGGAAATTCAATTTCCAAAAGCTTTAATTTTGCTATTGCCATATATTTCTCCCTTCCTTATTCTGCTTTTTTCTTTAAAATTGACTTTGCCAAAACAAACACAAGGCAAGCAACAATCACAATAGCAAATGGCATGATTGGTAAATTAATATGTGCTTCATACACACAACCAAAATACACAAGAAGTGCATAAACAATAATCAAACCACAAATTCCCTTCATGGAAAGGACTTTCTCCATTGTTGAATCTTGTAGATACATTTTCTTAAATGCACCAATTGTAAAAGTTCCAACAATCAAAAGAATAATTCCATCAACAAGTTTATAAACTGTTGACAATGGTAATGCTATGGCTGGATAAAGACTGATTGTATAGAAAACATCTCCATAAATAAGTCCTCCAAGCAATGCTGCTACACCAAGTGAAAGAAATAAATTTCCCATTTTTTTCTTTCTCATAAGAAGTCCAAGCAACGCAAGTATAGCTCCAACTCCTAAGTCCCCCAAAAAGATAATAAAGACTGCATAATAAAGTACTGCAATAGCGATTGTTGTATCAATCTTATCTGATTGCTTCACTTTACTTAGCATTTCAAATGGTTTGACAATTTTCGCATTGTGTACAACTGTTGGAGCCACAACTTGCTGATGATCTAAAATATCAGCTGGTAGTTCCTGATACTCCATACCGTTGATATGTTTTAACATATCTTTGAATTCCTCAATCATACGTTTTGGAATAAATCCATAAATTGCACACTTACTTTGGAAATCCACAACAAAGATTTTAAATGACTCTATTCTTTGTAAGAATAATCCTGTTGAATAAAGTTTCAACAAATCAACTTTGTGTGTTTCTCTTAAAATTGTCATCTTTTGATCCATGCGTAAGATATATTCAGTCATCGCATGAACTTCTTCTTCTAATTCCTTTTTTGCATCATTGACTTTCCCATGTACAAATGAAGGAATCACTATTTCTTCAAATCCTAACGCTTTAAATATATTGTCTACTTCCAGCAATAAGTTATTTGTAACAATATAACAACAATATACATACTGACGATCTTCACCTAATTTATTAAATATAAATGGTCGACCTTCATAATATTTAATTTTATCAAGATTTTGTCTATGAAAACGTCCAAATCTGGCTTTTACATATTGACAATTCAATAAATGATCAAGATCTACATCACTCAATGTTAATCTTGTCAAGATTTCTAATGTTTTTTCATTTTCATCTTTTTCAGTAATCAATTGATCTTGAACATCTTTGATATTTTTAATTTGAGCTTCTAAATCACTTAAATATTGATCTGTCTGATCAAGATTTAATGTTTTATCAGGAGCCAAATCTTTATTCAAATCCAACTTCATATCAGATGCAACCTGAATCAAACGATCCAATAATTTTGTATAGGCATTATCTTCCTGTAATGCATGTACTCCTTTAACATTATTGACAATCTTTGAAGCAGGTTGAGGATAAAAGTACTTGGAATCTTTGAGTGTAAATAAGACCTGATCCAAATCATGACGATCAAAAGTCATATTTAACAATATCATTTCTTCTATAGCCATATCTTGTCCCCCTAATAGATGAGCATCGCTTCAATCTGACTCGGTGCCTCTCCATATCTTAAACCTTCAATAATATGTTTAAGATTATCAATTTCTACTTGATATACAATTTTATATGTCATATAAACCAATGCACTGTCTGTTGAAAATCTCATGAAACGTCTGGCTAAATTATATCTGATCTTTTCTGTATAATATTCAATATATACAAATTCATGATCATCTACATATAATTTATATGGTGACTCAGCTAGTTTTCTTAAAAACTCACTGGCATCCTTTGTTTCAATCAGTTCATACATAACACTTTTTGGAATACGGCTATATTCCATAAATAATGTTTCTCTAATTTGATCTGGCGTGGCATTGAAATATTTCTTTAGACGATATATCTTTGTAATATTCTGTAATTCTATAGATGTATTGATCATTGTTAATAAATCTTTACGTTTTTTTCCTCTATACAGCTTATTAACGACATCAACATACTGCGCATAATAAATATGCTTTAATTCTAACTCTAACATATTAGAATCAAATCTTTCATCATCTTCAGGCTTATATTTGAGTAATGCATCATAATACTTTGTTCCTTTTAATAAAAATAACAAACTATCATAATCATTAATAGCCAATAAACCATATAGATCAAAGCTTGCATATTTATTCAAATATTCTGGAATTTCAATTTCATAACCTGTGTAATAATCAGATACAATCAATCTTGCTTTTGTTAAAATCAATTGAATCTCTAATTCCATAACACCTAAGCGATAAAATTCTAATTCCTTTTTTGAAGCAAATCTCATCAAACGATCAAGTCTTAAAAAGATTTCTTTATTTAATAAAGCTTCTAACTGACCACGATGAATATTCACTTCTTTTAAATCAGCTAATATACCACTATAAGCTGTTTCACTTTTTAAATAAGCAACTAAATCATTAATGCTTCTTCTTTTTAAAAGCTCTTCATAATTTTGTTCAGTTAATCTATGTGAATACATAGAACGAGCTTTGGCAAGAATAGCATTTGATGAAAAAGAACTCATACGCTCACCTCTTCTCTATATTTCTTTACAACGATTAACAATGGTAGAAACCCACTCATCTTTATTCTTTTCGTAAAGACTAGAGAGCTGATTTAGTGATTCTTTGTACTCTTGTTCATTTTTGACTCTTGTTTCTTGAATCTTTGCTTCTAATTCTTTTTTATGAGCATCAATTTTCACTTGATATTCTTTGACAAAAGAATCATAGATTTCTTTTTTCTTAGCATTCATATTGGCTTGAACATCTTGTTTTTTCTTCTTAGCTTCTTCAACCCTTTTTGAACACTCTAAATCTACTGAAACAATATCATCAATAATTTTGTCCAAAATAATCCCTCCTCACTTTAATCATTTATTCTCACATAGTTTACTCCTATTTTTTTAACATTTCAAGCAAAACAGTACTTTGTAAAAAAGAATAAAAAACAGTTATATCTTATCAATTTTTCTTATTATGATAAAAAAGTTATTCAAGTTTATTTTTCACTCATTTCATCAACATTTTTTAACTTTCCTATCATATATGATATTTTCATTAAGCCTTAGAATAATGAACATGTTGTCGTTTCCATTGTTAATTTTCTTTCACAATCACCTGTGTTTCTAGGCCTTGTATTCCATCAAGCTCACGGGTATCTCTTTTGATACATTGTGTCTGATATTCAAAAACAACAATAGCCATAGCATCATTGATATGATAAACGTTTACTTGCTTTGTTACTCATTCAATAGATAAATATGATTTTTGAATTCTATCAATCAAAAAATTCTGATAGATACTTCCATCCCTTCATAAACATTTGCAATAGAAATGAAACAACATTTCAATTCACTTTTAATCATAAAAAAACTGTAACATGTCTCAAAGTCCTGTTACAGTTTTTATTGTATTTATTTTGTTTGAGGTGTTCTAAACATAATATAAATAGGTACAGCCAATAAAACACTACCACCTATAATATTTCCAAGTGTTGATATGAGCATATGTAGTGGAAGCATTGACCAGTCAATTGTTGAACCTAGCTGTGTGATTCCCATTGTAAAAATACCACCATTTGCAATACAGTGTTCAAATCCTGGTAAAACAAATGTCATAACCAAAATCATAATCACAATTAATCTGGCTGTTTCATCTTTAATCTTAACTCCTGAATATGCTGCAACACAAACAATGAAGTTACACAAAATTCCTTTGATTAATAAATCAATGACATCAAAATTTAACTTAGATTCCATAATTCCCTTTAAATAAGGTTGCATAATCACTTCTTGAGCACCACTTTTAATAAATAAGAAACAAATCAAAGATATACCAATCATATTTCCTATATAACAGACAACCCACATTGGCATAATCTCTTTTAATTTCATGTCACCTCTTAATACAGGCATGATTGTTACAAAACAATTTCCAGTAAATAATTCAGCCCCTAGATAAACAATAGCTACTAAACCAATTCCAAAAGACGCAGCCACAGCGATCTTTCCAACAACACTATGGTCACTTAACATAGCTCCTAATGTATAAGATAAAATAGCAGCCAATCCCAAATATGCCCCTGCCATAAATGCTCTTACAAAGAAACGTTTTGGATCTGTTTTCATTAAATTGATTTTAATATTTGCTAATTTACAAAGTGTTTCAATATCACCAATCATAGTCCCTCTCCTTTAAACCAAAAACATTATATAAGATACGACAAAAAAAGGCAAAACTTTTTCCATGTTTTTCTAAAAAGTTCTTTCTTTGGCTTCAATGTAAATATTTTTTTAAGTTTATGTTAAAACTTTACATAAACTTAACATAATATATATGTAATATTAACGATAGTTTACAAGAAATTTGTTAAAGTATGAGTGATTAAAAATAAAGGATGGAATCAATAATGAAAAAGTTTGGAATATTAGTTATAGTCTTTATGGTTTGTTTAGCATTTCTTGGATTTTCAGCCAATGCTGATATAGAAACACAAAAAATCAGTTTAAATGGTTCAACATCTATGGAAAAAATGATTAATGCTGTTAAAGAAGGCATTGAAGAAAATTATCCAGAATTATCACTTGAACCACAGTTCACTGGTTCAAGTGCTGGGATTGAAGCTGTTCTCAATGGAACTGCTGATATTGGTAACTCTTCTCGTTATCTCAAAGATGCTGAAAAAGAAAAAGGTTTAACAGAAAATATTGTAGCCATTGATGCGATTGTGATTGTGACAGATACACAAAATAAAGTCGATAACTTAACAACTCAACAGTTAATAGATATTTATAAAGGAAAAATTCGTAACTGGAAAGAAGTTGGAGGAGAAGATCTTCCTATTGTTGTGATTGGGCGTGAGTCTGGTTCTGGAACACGTAGTGCTTTTGAAGAAATATTGAATATTGAAGAACAATGTCAATATGCCAATGAAGTCAATGAAACTGGTCCAATCATTGCAAAAGTTCAGTCTATTCCTGGGGCTATTGGTTATGTATCATTAGATGTTATTGATGAAACAGTAAAACCTCTATCTATTGATGGTGTTCAAGCCAGTGAAGAAACAATTCAAAATGGACAATATTCTTTACAAAGACCATTTGTGATGGCAACTAGAGGAGCTATCAACCAACAAAATGAAAATATTCAACATCTTTTCCAATTCATTCAAAGTGAAGACGGACAAAAAATCATACGTGCTGTTGGTCTTGTTCCTGTCGTTGAATAAAGAATCAATAAGAAAGTCTTATTTTCAATATTGAAGATAAAACTCTCTTTTTTTATTTTGTCATTAATAAAAGAGGTAGTTATGATATTGACACTTTTATTTATCTTTTATATACTAAATATCGTTCATACACTGGTTCGAGAGCCAAACCCAGTATAAAAAACTAAGGAAAAGAGATGGCTCACCATCTCTTTTCTGGCTTCTAACTGTTTTTTAGAAGAAAGGAAAATGAAATATGAAAAAGAAAACAAAAATGCAAATGGTTATTGTCATGGGAATTGTTTTCAATGTTATGGGAGCATTCATTGCTATGACACTCTCTATTCCATTTTATATGGATTCTATTGGAACCATATTGGTGGCCGGACTTTTAGGTCCTAAATATGCCATGTTAACGGGTGTATTAGGAAGTATAACGAGTGGAATCACTTTTGATATCTATTCCTTCTATTATGCTCCTGTGCAACTGTTCACAGGCTTCTTTGCTGGATTACTCTATCACGGCAAATGGCTCAAAGGATGGCGTACACCTATTGGTTCATTATTAGTTGGTATTCCAACATCATTATTGAGTGCCTGCATTACAGCTGGTTTATTTAACGGAATCACTTCTGGTGCCAGCAGCACTTTTGTTGTTGTCTTTCATCACTTAGGATTACCATTAGTATTCAGTATCTTGCTTGTTCAAGTTTTTACTGATTACTTGGATAAATTCTTTGCCGTATGTCTGACAAAGGCGATTATTGAAAGAGGACATCTTTATGAGAAATGGGGGATAGCATGGAAAGATACAGCCGCATTGAAAACAAGCACAAAAGAGAAATCGTTCTTTTAAAAGCCAGACCATGTGCCTGGTCAAAATGCACATTTTGTGATTATATTGAAGATAATTCTACATGTACAGAAGAAATGATCAAAATCAATCAGGACGTTTTAAGTCATGTCACTGGTGAATATGGTGTTTTAGAAATCATTGACTCTGCTAGTATTTTTGAATTACCTCAAGCAACACTATCACTGATTAAACAAATTATTCATGATAAAAATATTCACACACTCTTTGTAGAAAGTCACTGGATTTATCATCAACGTATTCAGGAAATCAGAGATTTCTTTGGTATTGATATGATTGTAAAAATTGGTGTTGAATCTTTTGATGATGATTTTAGAAATCGTGTTCTCAATAAGAATGCGACTTTTTCAAGCATTGAGGAATTAAAAAAATATTTTGATTCACCTTGCCTGATGGTTGGTATTCAAGGACAAACAAAAGAAATGATTCAAAAAGATATGGATATTTTAACTCATCATTTCGATTATGGAACAATCAATATTTATCGTAATAATTCAACACCTATCAAAAGAGATGAATCTTTAATTCAATGGTTTATGCAAAACTATGCCTATTTACAAGATGATCCACGCTATGACTTTTTATGTGATCCTACTGATTTTGGTGTAGGAGATTAATACAATTGAAATATACAAAAAAATGTACGACACACACATCGTACATTTTTTTATACCCATCACAATATTTATCTATATCCGTTTCCAAAAAATACCCATTCACCTTGAGAGTTTTGAACACATTCATATCTATATCCTGACACAGATGCATTTTTCCCAAATTCAGGTGGTGCCTGAAAAAAGCCTGTATGAAAATCTAAATAAACAACTATAGCATCCTGATACCCATCATGAATCAGATTCTTTTCAAATGTCTGACTTTCCATTCCATCATAATAGACATCTGTTACTGTTATACCATCTTGATCCATATTGGCAAGTGCCTTATCCATAACCAATCGAATATCCTCTCTTTTATGGATTGTATTATGACGAATTTCTCTATTAACTTCAACTGGCTGATTACAAAATATAACAATGAGTGCTATCACAACAACTATCATGAATATAATGCCTTTTGTTTTCTTTTTCATATTGATGAGCTCCTTACTTATCTTTGAAAATATAATAGACTTTTATTATATATATTATATAAAAAAGATATGAAAAACCTGTGAATATACAATTCCAATATTTTGGTTCTAAAAAAAGGATGCACATGCATCCCTATTCCATCGACTCATATCAGGTAAGTCAATACTCTATTCATCAAATACCCAATAAGAATAAGTTGTTGATAAAGTCATATTTAATTTTCTTTGTAAAGCTAATGATGCCTCGTTTCCTACGACAACCTGACAATAAGGGACTTTCTTTTGTTTCAGTAATTCATTCATCAAATAGCTTTCCAACAAAGAACCATAACCGCGTCTTTGATATTCTTTTTTGATTTCTAAAATGCCCATGCTTCCTTCTCGATGCATACCAATAAATCCAGCTAACTGGCCATCATGAAACAATCCCCATAATGCTTTCTTTTCAATACGATCTTTTATATAATCTCGATCACTCATATGATGATAAATATGATAAACATCATCAAGATAATCCTGAGTCAACAAGCGTATAGAAACATGATCAGGGATTGTGAATTCTATTGGCTGAGTTGCCATATAAACTGCCTGATAACAGGCAAAATAATCTTTTTTATGATATTCATTGATCAGTAAATCAACAACTTCTTTTTGTTTGACATTATATAATTGATATTGATCTAAATGGCATTGACTCCATAATCTTTTGAACTTGTCTATATCAGTCATAGAAATCATGATGGACTGACTTTCTCTTTCCAGCATAATCAAGCCATCATCTTCACGATAGAAAACATCTGTCATATTTAAACGTAATGGCTCAATAAAATCAATATCATCAATTGAATCTAATATCATCATTCTACCCTCCTGTATTGATTATATCATGGCAGATGACGAAAGGAAGAACGAATTGATCTTAATAATGCATAACAAATCACTAAAGCAACAATCAATATCATACATAAAATATAGACATTTGATAATTGTATAGGTTGTTCAATCAGTAATAGATAACCCCATGTAGCTGGACAAAGTTTTCCAATGGTTTCTAAAAAAGAAGGTAATAAAGAAACAGGAAACATAATACCAGATAAAATGATGGATGGTAAAAAGATGATTTGACTGACCATAGTCAGCTTGGCCTGATTATGAACTGCTAATCCTAAAATACAAGCTATACTTAATGATACCAAAACAAATAATATCAACATCACAAAATATAAAACTGGATGAATAGGACATGTTGCATCAAAAAGAAGAGGAGATAAAATATAAATCAGACCGCTCATCATCATTAAATGAATAAATGCTGATAAAAATAAAGACAAAACTGCAAAATATTCAGGTATATGATTGGCCATATACATTTTCTTAATATCTGTTCCATAAATTTCAGCAATAGATGGTGGTAAACCAATATATGCCCCCATCGAAACACCCATGACTGTCATAGATGCCATCAATGTTTCTTGAGACTCAGGCATGATGGATGTAAAAACACTGCCCATCATTAAGAAAAAGAGTAATGGCACTAAATAACATGTGATTAATAATGAACGAGAACGGATATCCATTTTCCATTGTAAATAAATCCCATAACCTAATGCTTTCATATTTCATTTCTCCTTGCGACTTCTAAAAAATGCTGTTCCAAAGTCCCACGATTGACTGTCATATCTAAAATATCGAGATTTTGTTTTTGATAGTCCTGACAGATTTGCATCAATGTCTGTTGAATATGTTGTGTCGTATAAACTTTTTCTCCTTCTTGACTATTGACCTTAATATAATAATATCGTCCAAGTTGTTTTGCTAATTCTTCTACTGTCCCTATAAAAGCCATTTTTCCTTGCCTTAAGATCCCAATACGATCACATAAGCTTTCTACTTCATTCATATCATGACTCGTCAAAACAATCGTCATTCCCTGTTTTTGACATTGGATAATATTTTCATGCAGGGCTCTACGTCCAGCGACATCTAATCCTGCAGTTGGTTCATCTAGAAAAAGCAGATCAGGATGTCCCATCAAAGCCAATGCCAGATGAAGACGACGTTGCTGTCCTGTCGAAAGTTCCCTATATGTCTGATCAGCTATTTCTTGAATACCTAATGCCTTGACTATATCTTCATCTAACTGTGCATGCTTCCATTTTGAAAACAACTTCATAGCTTCTTTCACTTTCATATAAGCAGGTAAAGCTGAAGATTGAAGCTGAATGCCTATTTGACCATGAATTTCAATCTGTCCCTCATCATATTTTAAAAATCCTTCCAGACATTCTAAGATTGTTGTTTTTCCAGCACCATTCATTCCTAATATGCCAAAGATTTCTCCTTTTTTCACATCAAAACTGACATCCTTTAAAACCTCAAGTGTCTGATACTTCTTTTTCAAATGTGAAACGTGCATAATCGTATCCATCATCATTCCCCCTCAAATGGATTATTTCCTAATTTTTGAAAATAAATTTCTAATGCCGGTTTCAAATAATCATTGACTTCATTTTGTTTTTGAATCCATTCCTGATTTTGTGCATCAGTTAAATGATCAAACTTCATTAAACGTGGTAATAAACTCATATCCCCTTGCGTAAATTCCATAATCAAATTCCAAAACTGACCAGTCATCTGCTGGACCTGTTCATCTTCTGGAGGAAGATGTTTTGCTTTCAGCTTTAAGATGTCTTCATTGAGCTGATGAAAACGTTGAATAAATTCCTGACCACTATCTTTATCAAACTGTTGACGAATATGTTCCAATGTTTCATTATCAAAATGTTTAATTAACCAATAATACTCATTATCCATTTGAAGATTCACAATGATATCTGCATATTTTTTAAAATCAACTGTTTGCATTTGATTGACTTCAACCTTTAAGGCTTTAATGGCTGATAATGTATTTTGAAGCTGTTTGATTTTTTCTTCAATCATGACTTCCTGTTGATGAAGGGCATGTTCTACTTTTTGAGGTGTATCTAAAACTTCTATTCTATTTTTAATATCATCTAAAGTAAAACCTAATGATTTTAAAGATTGAATCTGATGAAGTAAAATCATATCCTGATAAGTATAAAGACGGCGGCCTCCTTCACTTTCACTGCTAGGATGTAACAATCCTTTTTGATCATAAAACTGTAATGTGCGAACAGTTGTTCCCATCTTCTTTGCAAGTTCTCCAACTGTCATATATTTGTGATTATTCATTTTCCATCCCTCCTGCTTTTATTATAATTCATAACGTTACGTCACAAACAAGCATTTTTGTCAAAAATATATGTATAATCTCTTTGTATTTCAATATGAATTCCCCTATAATAAGATTTGGGGTGAAAATATGAAATTACTTGCTAGTGATTTTGATAATACATTATGGTTTGAAGATCATATGAAAGATGAAGATGTCAAAGCCATTCATGAATTTCAAAAACATGGACATCTGTTTGGTATTTGTTCTGGGCGAAGTTTGAGTGGTATTTTACGTCCTTCAAAACCTTATGATATTCAGTATGATTTTTTTATTTTATTAAGTGGGGGACTCATTTTAAATAAGGACTATGAACCTATTTTTGAAAGTCAGATTCCTATATCTTTAGTTAAAGACATCTATGAATTTACCGGCAAACAAAATATGTCGATTGTTCATAATGATGTGACATATCATCTTAATACAAAATTTCAAGATCATATTTTTGATCATGAAATTCATTCTTTCAATGAGCTTCCTTTTACACATATTCAGGCTTTTTCATTTCACTATCAAGATCATGAATTAGTCCTGGCTCAAAAGATGACACATCTCATTATTGACAAATACGGTCATCAAATTGAAGCTTTTCAAAATAATCAACATATAGATTTAGCAATGAAAGGCTGTTCAAAAGGAAAAGGTATTCAAATCATTGAAAAATATTTCCACTTATCACATGATCATGTTTATGGAATTGGAGATAACTATAATGATTTACCTATGTTAGATGCCATTCAACATAGTTATTCTTTTGATTATGCTCCCTTACCAGTTCAAAAGCATGCCAAGACAATTGTTTCACAATTGTCCAAGTGTATTTTAGATATTGAAAAATAATTTTATTTTTAATAAAAATAAAGCATCTTTTTTCGCTTATTTCAAAATTATTTATTCATAAATTGACAAATGTATACAAAAATGATATTATCAATGCAATAACAAAGGAGGACATTTTCATGCGGATTTATAAACATGAATATATCATAGCCGATCATATGAGAGTGTCTAGATTGTTGTCAAAGAAAACCATATCTCATGAAGAATGAGATTTTTTATTTAGAGGGGGTATCATATGAAAATTGGTGTTATTGGTCTAGGAACTGTTGGGTTTGGCGTTGTAGAAATCTTAACACAACAAAAAGAAAGATTAGAAAAGCACATTCATGAAGAAGTGACAGTTAAATATGGCTGTGCTTTAAATGAAGTGACTTTACCAGATGGTATCATCTATACCCAAGATTTTCATGATGTTTTAAATGATGATGAAGTTGATGTTGTGGTAGAATTAATTGGTGGAACAACAATTGCTAAAACAATCATTTTAGAAGCCTTAAAAAAAGGGAAACATGTTGTCACGGCAAACAAAGCATTGATTGCACATGATGGTCAGGAAATCTTTGAAACTGCAGCCAAATATCATGCTAAAATCTATTATGAAGCTGCTGTGGGTGGTGGTATTCCTGTCGTTGTTCCAGCTAAAGAAGATTTAATTGCTAATGAGATTGAAAAAATCGAAGGTATTTTAAATGGAACAACAAATTTCATTTTAACATTAATGGAAACAGATAATTTGGATTTTCAGGAAGCTCTCACAATAGCTGATGGCTTAGGATATGTAGAAGCCGATGCCAGCTTGGATTTAGATGGGATTGATGCTGCACATAAGATTTGTATTTTAACTATGAATGCTTTTGAGATTTTCTTTGATTTCAATAAGATTCAATGTACAGGTATTCGAAAAGTCACAAAGAAAGATATAGACTATGCTAAAAAATTAGGATACCGTATTAAGTTGATTGCACAGGCTAAAAAACTTGATCATGGTTATGGAATTGATGTTTCTCCTACCTTAATTGGTATAAAAGACATTGTTGCGAATGTGAATCAAGCATATAATGTAGTAGAAATCACTTGTAATTATTTAGAAAATGTGATTTTCTATGGTAAAGGTGCTGGGCGTTATGTCACTGCCAGTGCTGTTGTGAGTGATATCATCAAAACACATCAACCAACAATATGGCAACATCAATATCAATATGTAGAAGAGATTTATCCAATTACATATTCTAAATATTATATCAGATGTGATCATCCTCTAGATATTGACTATGAAATGTATTATTCTCAAGATCATGATCATATCTACATTACAAATCCTATTGAACTGAATGAGTTAAAACAACAACTTCAAGATGAAACCTATAATTTATTGAAAGTAAGGGGTTAAAATAACATGAAAATAATTGTTCAAAAATTTGGTGGAACCTCAACACGTAGTATTGAAACACGTGAACATATGTATAAAAATATTATTCGTGAACACGATAAAGGCAACAAAGTTGTTGCTGTGGTCAGTGCGATGGGGCGCTATGATGATCCCTATGCAACAGATACCCTTCTATCCATTGTTCATACAGATCAATTGACAGATGAAGAAATTGATCGTTTAACAAGTATTGGAGAAACGATTTCAACACTTGTTGTTAAAAGTGAACTGGCTAAAAAAGGCTATGTTGTAGATACGGTAACAAACGGAGAACTGGGTATTTTGACAGATTCACATCATCAAAATGCAACGATTACAACCGTAGAGGGAAAACATATTTTAGATAAACTTAAAAATGCTGATATTGTGATTTGTCCAGGATTTCAGGGATATTCTCAAAATGGAAAAATTACCACTTTAGGTCGTGGTGGCAGTGACTTATCTGCCGTTGCTATTGGTGTTGCAATAGATGCCAATGAAGTTGAAATATATAGTGATGTTAACGGTATTTATACAGCTGATCCTCGTATTGTTCCTGATGCGATGAAATTAAATTATATCAGTTATTCAGAAATGCTGGAACTTTCTAAAAATGGCGCTAAAGTTCTCAACCATCGTTGTGTACAATTGGCTGCCAAACATGATATTGTAATTCATGCAAGAAGTTCTTTCGATGAAAGTCAGGGAACATATGTGTTAGGAGATGAAAAAATTATGAAAGATCATTTAAATCAATTCATTATATCTGGAATTACTGGTTCACAAAATGAAGCGAGAATTACTCTCGTTGGTGTTGATGCCAAAGTCAATGGTGCTGGTGAACTCTTTGAAAAAATTGCTGATGCTAATGTCAATGTCAATGTCTTCAGTCAGGCATTAGTCGGTGGCGGTAGAATGGATATTTCTTTAATCATTAATGATAAAGATGTTCCTGCTGTCGTTGAAGTCATTAATGATTTAAAAGAAACATTGCAGGCTAAAAAAACGATTGTGCGAGGAAATATTGGAAAAGTGGCTGTCATTGGTGTTGGTATTAAAAATAATAAAGGTATGTTCCAAAAAGTTTATAATACACTCATGAGTCATGATATTAATGTGGAAATGACTTCTTGTAGTGAAATTAATATTTCTTGTTATATTGATCGAGATGATGTCAAAAGAGCACAGGTTTTATTACATGAAGCATTCTTAGGTTAGGAGGACTATAAAAATGAAAAAATATAAAGTTGCAATTGTTGGAGCTACTGGTGCAGTGGGTAGAGAAATGTTAAGATGTATTTTTCAGTTTCACTTCCCATTTGAAAGTTTAAAATTATTAGCTTCTTCCAGAAGTGCTGGAAAAGTGATTGAATATGAAGGACATGAATTTGTTGTTGAAGAATTAACTGAAAATTCATTTGAAGGTATTGACGTTGCTTTCTGGAGTGCTGGTGGAAGTATTTCTGAAAAATATATGCCTTATGCTGTTCAAGCTGGTTGTATCAATATTGATAATACTTCTCATTTTAGAATGGATCCTGATGTTCCATTAGTTGTTCCAGAAGTCAATGCCTATGCATTAAAAGAACATAAAGGAATTATTGCTAATCCAAACTGTACAACGATTCAAATGGTCAGTGCTTTAAATCGTTTAAATGAATATTTTGATATTGAAAGAATTATTGTGTCTACTTATCAGGCTGTTTCAGGTGCTGGTGTTGCTGGAATGGAAGAATTATATCGTCAGTCACAAGAAGTTTTAGATGGTCAAGAACCTGTAGCCAAAACATTACCTTGTGCTTCTGATAAAAAACATTATCCAATTGCTTTCAACTGTATTCCTCAAGTGGATAAATTTGATTTAGATAATCATTTTACAAAAGAGGAAATGAAAATGGTGAATGAAACAAAGAAAATCTTTAATAAAGATATTAAAGTTAATGCCACTTGTGTCCGTGTTCCAGTACTCAGAGGACATAGTGAATCTGTTTATATCGAAACAAAAAAACCAATTGATATGGATAAAGTCTTTGAATTATTATCAAATTCTCATGGTGTTGAACTCTATGATGATATTGAAAATCAGATTTATCCTATGGCAACTCTATTTATTGGTGATGAACTTGTCCATGTGGGGCGTGTCCGTCGAGATTTAGATAATGATCATGCTTTAAGCTTATGGATTGTGGCTGACCAGCTTATGAAAGGTGCTGCTTACAACTCTGTTGATATTGGCTTAAAGATGATAGAGATGGGATTGTTATAATGAGTCATAAAGTCTTCCAGATGCCCTTTTCTCAAATCTATTCTTTACTGCTTCAAAAAGCATTGAAAAAAGGACGTAACCAAGAAGAAGTTGATACAGTCATTCAATGGTTAACAGGCTATTCTCAAGATCAGATTCACGCAATGTTGGAAACACCTATAGACTATGAACATTTCTTTCTTCAGGCTCCAAGTTTGAATGAAAAAAGATTTTTAATCAAAGGTAGTATCTGTGGTGTTAAACTAGAAACCATTGAAGATCCCATGATGCAAAATATACGCTATCTTGATAAACTGATAGATGAACTGGCGAAAGGAAAAAGCTTAGATAAAATATTAAGAAAATAACGAAGTGAATTTTGTTTCACTTCTTTTTTTATTCAAAAAAAGAAGATGAACATTCATTCATCTTCTATTAATTCTTAACAATACGATAATATGTTCTTGATGTAAAGACATAGACAATCGCATAAACAATCGCCACAATAATGACTGAGATGATTGTACATGTAATAAACACCTCTGTTCCACTCAAAACAATATAACTAAACATCAAAGTTATCAAATGGAAAGCAAATGCCATGTGAATAACTGAAGCTATCAGTGGTAAAAAGAAGAAGATTAAAACTTGAGAACGAATAGTCTGTTTCACTTCTTTTGTACTCATTCCAACTTTTTGCATAATTTCAAAGCGTTTTTGATCTTCATAACCTTCTGATAACTGTTTATAGTACATAATTAATATTGTAGCCATTAAAAATAAGATGCCTAAGAAAATACCTAAGAAAAATAAACTTCCATACAATTCCATCAACATGATTCTGACTTCATATAATGAAGAACGATAGAAAGAAATGCCTCCCTGTTCTGTCTCTGTTTCTAAGGAAAAGTTATCTAAACACTTTCTTAATATGTCTTCAGCTTCTTTTTCTTGAGACTGATCCTGATATACAATAGAAAGATTTTCTGTTGGCTGGATAGTATCTCCAAAGAAATACGACATCATCTCTTGAATAGCTTCTTCATCTTTCATAATGACAATCAGATTTCTTTGGGCAGTAGGATTTTCATTAGGTAATAAATAGGGTTGATGCACAACTTCCTGAATTGGATATTTTTGTTGATCTATGTCTAAAGTATCTCCAAAGTCAAAGAAATTACTGCTCACTAAAATATTCTGACCACTTAATTGAACATTTTGATGATAGGCACGATTATATTCATCCTGTGTCATCCCTACCAAATATCCCACAACAAAATCTCCAGATTCGTCTTCTGCTAAAATATGGTCATTTCCAAAACGTACACTGACTGAATATCTTTTGGTATGAATAAAACTATCAATACCAATATCATGATTCTCTAATTCAATCTGCATTTGTGAATAAAACTTTGCAAACTCCTGATCACTTGGCAACGTTCCATCATCATAGCCATAAACTTTAAGCTGAAAACTATCCTGCTGATAAGCTGTAATTGTATCTTCAATTCCAAAATAGAGTGAGACTGTACTTGACAACATAACCAATATACATGTACATAGAATACAGATACTTGCCAATCCTACAGCATTTTGTTTCATACGATAGATTAACTGAGACACAGAAGTAAAGTGTTTTGTCTGATAATAGAAATGCTTATTTTTCTTTAAAAGTTTTAAAATCGTAATAGAACCTGCAGTAAATAAACAATAGGTTCCAATAATAACCAAGATAACAGCTACAAAAAACAAGAGCATTGCTGTTGTGGGATCATCAATCGTCACTGCAATATAATATCCTAATCCAAGTGTTACCAAACCAATGATTGTCATCAGCCATTTGGTCTTCGGTTCTTTTTCACCACTTTGAGAACCTCTTAATAATTCAATAGGGTTTGATAATTGAATTTGAATCACATGAATGAGATAAGAAGCCAAATAAATAGGTAAAAAGACAATAACGGCAACTAGAAAAGATGACCATGAAATATGAAATGTCAAGGTTGTAGATAGTCCCATTAAATGAATCAATACTAATGAAACCAGCTGACTAAAAATAATACCAAAAAGAAATCCCATAACAAATGAAATCAATGTTGTGATGATGGTTTCACACAACATCATAATCATAATGTGTTTCTTTTCTAAACCTAAAATATTGTATAAAGCTATTTCTTTTTTTCGACGTTTCATTAGGAAACTATTCATATAAAATAAGAAAATGACAGAAAAGATAACCATCACAATAATTCCTAAATTCAAGATGATCTGCATTGTACTTGAACCCGTTGCCATTTGTTCTAAACCTTTATGTGATGCTAGATAATTAATTAAATAAAACATCATAACAGTAAAGGAACTTGTTAATAAATATGGAAAATATAACTTAGAATTCTTTTTGAGATTGGTTAATGCCAGACGGGGATAAAAGAAAGATTTCATTTTATTTCCCTCCTGTCGCAAGTAATGTTAGTGTATCTGAAATACTTTGATACATTTGCTGATTCGTTTGATTTCCTTTGTAAATTTGATGGAAAACTTCACCATCTCTAATAAATAAGACTCTTGAAGCATAGCTGGCTGCTTTGGTACTATGAGTCACCATTAAAATGGTTTGCCCTTCCTGATTGACTGTATCAAAAATTTCCAACAATTGATCCGTTGACTTTGAATCAAGGGCACCCGTAGGTTCATCTGCCAGAACAAGTTGAGGATGTGTGATAAGTGCTCTTGCAACAGCGACTCTTTGTTTCTGTCCACCAGATATTTCATATGGATATTTCTCTAATAAATCCTCAATACCCAGTTTTGGTGCTAAAGCTTTTAATTTCTGTTGCATAACAGGATAAGGTTCTTTAGATAAGACAAGTGGTAAGAAAATATTATCTTTAATAGAAAATGTATCTAATAGATTAAAATCCTGAAATACAAAACCAAGATTCTTTCTTCTAAACTGTGAGATTTCTTTTTCCTTTAAATGGGTAATATCTTGACCATTTAATAAGACCTGTCCACTGGTTGGCTGATCTAATGAAGCCAGAATATTTAATAAAGTTGTTTTCCCGCTTCCAGATTCACCCATAATCGCAACATACTCACCTTCTTCGACACTAAAAGTGACATTGGATAATGCCTGTACCTGTTGATTGGAAAAACGTGTTGTATAAATTTTCTTTAAATTTTTAACTTCCAGTAATGACATTTTAACTCCTCCTTTGTACACTTATAGTTTATAAAAAAAGAGAAATATGTACCATTGATTTATCTTACAATTTCTCTGTTATAACTTACATTTCTGTAAGATTTATTCAACTTGTAAATCCTTAACATGAAAATCAATCATCACTGTTGTTCCCACTCCTTGAGTTGACTGGATATGAATAGGATGTCCTAAATACTTTAATATGCGAGCACATAAATATAATCCTAGACCACTTGCTTTTTTATCCATTCTTCCATTATATCCTGTAAAGCCTTTTTCAAACAGTCTTGGTAAATCCTCCTGTTTAATCCCAATACCTGTATCTTCAATATACAAAACTTCATCTTCAACAAAAATATGAATGCCACCTGTTTTGGTATATTTCAATGCATTAGATAAAATCTGTTCCAAAACAAAGGACAACCATTTGGCATCAGTCAAAACCTGTAAATCTATTGGATCAATTTTTAAAGTTAATTTCTTTTGAATAAAAAAAGTGGCTTGTTTTTTAATAACATCTTGAATGAGCTCATTTAAATCATAACGTTTGATACGTAAATCAGAAGAAATCTGTTCTAATTTCATATAATGTAAAGCCATATCTACATATTGTTCAATTCTTAAAACTTGTAAAAGCATATCGTTTGTTGAAGCATTTTGAGATGTAATTAAAAGTCTTAATGCAAAAATAGGTGTTTTGATCTGATGAACCCATAAAGTGAAATAATCTAACATATCCTGATTATGTATTTCATGTTGTTCTTTCATTTCTTTTAATAAATGATGGATCTGATGAATCAATAATTGATATTGAGTTTCAATATATCCAGAACTTTGTGGTAAATCTAATAAAATCATATCTTCTAATTGAAAGATTGATTCTAAATTATTCGTTTTTTGATAATAGAAAAAATAATCAATCGCAAAATAAACAATCAATAAAACCAGACATAAAATAGTCGCATAGATGACAGCTTCAATGAAAACATTATATAAATAAAGAATCAGACAAAAAATACCAATGCATGATAAATAGAGAATATAAAAAGCTTTTTTATCATAAAAATAATGCAGTAATCTATTCATAAGCCAGCTTATAACCTAATCCTTTTTTTGTTTGAATAAGATGTTCAATATGAAAATCATCTAATTTCTTTCTTAATCTATTCATATTCACACTTAAAGTATTATCATCTATAAATTCATTGCTTTGCCATAATGCCATCATTAAATCATCACGTGATACAAATACTTCTGATTTTTCAAAGAGAACCTGTAAAATCTTTAATTCATTTTTCGTCAGTTCAATAGTCTGATGATGATAAGAAATAGTTGCATCTAAGATATTTAAAACCAAATCTTTATATGTTAAAACCTGCATAGATTTAGAAAAAGAATATGTACGACGAAGTAACGCCTGAATTTTCGCTGTTAAGACATGAAAATCAAAAGGTTTTGTGATAAAATCATCTGCTCCCATAGAAATAGCCATGACAATATTCATATTCTCATTAGCAGATGAAATAAAGATAATAGGCACTGAAGATACTTTACGAATCTGTTCACACCAATGATATCCATTATAAAAAGGTAAGGAGATATCTAATAAAATAAGTTCTGGCTGTTTTTGAAGATAAAGATCTAAAACATGTTCAAAATCATCCACAACTTCAACTTCATAATTCCATGTTTCTAAATGTTTTTGAATTGCTAAAGCGATGACTTCATCATCTTCGACAATCATGATTTTTTGCATTTTCATCACCCACTCCAATTCTATTATAACATATCTTGATAAAGGTTGTGCATAGCTTTTATACGGGACTTGATGTCATCATGTAGATACTGTGGAGAAATCACTTTAATTTGAGTTTGCATCATCATAATCCAGCCAATCAATCCTTCTGAAATAGAAACATCTTCAATTGTTAATAATAAACGTTCCTGATATAAACGCTGTACTCGCATATTCAATCCAAAACGTGATACCATCTCTCTTAACTGTTTATAATCACATTCAATAACCAATGTATCACGATGATGAGATATAAACATATTCATCATCTTTTCAATTTCATTTTGGATATCAAATTGTTCCTGAACATTGATATATCCTTTATTTAAAGTCTGAATAGCACGCATACGATCAATACGATAATTGGTTAATTGTTGGGGATGTTTTTCATTATAGGCAATCATATAATAATGATTATTTTGGGAAGTTAAAGAATAAGGAGAAACAATATATTGATCATCTTTATTCCCTCTTTGTGAAGCCACCTCTATGAAGTGATGATTTTGAATATCATAGTCAATATATTGAAAAGAAATAGCTTTTTGATGTTCAATCGCTTTCATAATAACTGTTAAATTGATAAATAGAGAAAAAGAATGCTGACGTTCACTTGGTTGAAATAAGACAAGACGTTTTTGTTGATGAAAAGAAGATAGGGTGAGAAGTTTCTTTTGTAAATGTTGCTGATCTTCCCTATTTAAATCCTGATGAAAGGCAATCTGATCTAATAGAAATTGTAATTCACCATCCTCAAATATATCTTCATCTATCCTATAACCTAATTTATGATAAGAGATAATCAAATCTCTACCTATCCAACCATTAAAAAAATCATTGATTTGTTTGATACAAGAATAAACAGTTTTAATATCAATCTTCATATCCTGTTTCATTAAAGCTTCCTGTATTTCTAAAGCTGTAATGGCTTTATTTGGCGTTTGTAAAATCATCTTCAGTACATAAAACATTCTTTTTCCCATAATAGACTCCTAATGACTCATGACAAGCTGATAACTTTTCTTCCTGTTGTAATGACGCATTAATGAAAGATAATCTTTCATGCTGTAGCTACAAAGCAAATCTAAGACAACTTCATCCTGGCAATCATCTAGCTTCAATAAATATTGATAGGCTAAATGATATTCATCTTCCAATAGACATATTTTAGCACAATCCAGTGTATCTACATGATATTGATGTTCAAGAATAGAAATGACTTGAGAAAAAGACATATTCTCAAAAGGAATCAGATATCGGATCACACAATATTCTTGTAATGTTATTGTTTTTTTAGCTATTTTTTTAAAAATATCTTCTTTCAACAACAAATAATCCTGATGTGAAAACAAACTATTCATCATCATTAAATCATTTTCCATATCCTGATAATTCTGCGCCTGATATAAATGTCTTAAAGCAGCTATAAAAAGCTGTTGATAAAGTCTTTTATCATGTAATAAATGACTCAATTCTTTTTCATGTAAACAACTGGCAAATAACTCCAATACAGATGAATCTTTCATAATTTCTAATACATAATTTTTCTTTTGAACAAAAGTGATCATTTCTTGTTTTTGATAAGTTTTTTTCATATATGTCATCTCCTTGTATTATCATTATACCCATTTTATGATTTTGAAGATGACTTTATACCTATTTTAACACCTAAAAAACGGAGTTAAAACACTTTTTTTGTTTTTTTATATATAGAAAAAGATTTTGCTTTATACAAAATCTTGTCCAAATGATTGATAAATACCCTGGCCATAATAAGAAGATGGCTCATAAAGTATAGGATAGATTTTCCAGTTATCCTCAAGAATACATTGAAACCATTGTCCCTGATATGTAAAACAATATACACAATAAAGCATACCTTCTTGATATTCCATGGCTTCTTGGTAGCGTGATGAATGAAACTTATTTTTAACAAGATCTAAAATCACGGATGGACTCAATATATGATCTGTCATCCCTAAGACTTTGAATAACACTTGACAATGTTGTTTGGATATCTGATGTTTTCTTAATAAAGAATACCCCTCTTCATATGACATCTTGGATAAAGATAAAATGTTTTTTTGAATGGTCTGCCACTGTTTATAATCTTTCAATAATTCATATAATAACTGACAGTCAGGATAAGATAAATAAATCACTGTTTTTATCCATAATGTGCCTTCATTTTTAAACACAGGCATATCACTTTGATAAATCCAATAGCCACCCAGCTCCTGTTTTTTATGTTTATTCCCAGCCAAAATATAATCCTCAATATTCAATGAGAAATCTTTATATTCTTGGCCTGCACCATTTAAAGCATAACTGACTTTATGATTTTGTTCATCAATCATCTCTTTCCATAGAGGAGGTAGAGTGTTTTCATCAAGAATATAAGGATGTTCCACCGTTCCATTTCCATCACGTATTGTATATTTCAGTTCATTAAGAATTTGATTATTTGGATTGACAGCTCTTCTTTTTATAAACAAAACAATGGCTAAAACAAGTAAAAACATCATCATGATAGAATCAAAGATAATACAAACAGGCTGTGGATTCGTTATTATCCCTATGATTAATGAAAGACATACACTTAAAGCCATCAAAACATTCAACACACAATAGAAAATATGTTCTTTAAAATAAAGAAATACTCCAAAATAAATGATCCACAATAATAAATGAATACCATTCATATATGAAAATTGATATTCAACGTTAGCCATAAATGCACATATAAGAGCTCCTACGTACTCTAAAAAATACCATTTTCTATTCATATATACTCATCCTCTCTTACATTATAACAAAGATTTTGATGACATAAAAACAAAAGTTGATATTAAAATAATTTTTTATAATTTATTTATAATAAAAATATTTTTAATAATTAATTTCTAGTTCTCCTTATAAAAAAACAATGAATATCACTTACAATACTCATTGTTGCTTTCTATTGAAATATCTTTATTAAATATTGATTTTATTATACGATTATTTTTCAAATGGTTGATAAGTACCCTTTCCATAATAAAGAGATGGTTCATAAAGAGTTGGTTTCACTTTCCATACGCCTTCTCTCATTTGTAAAAACCAGTTATCATAATAATAGATACAATAAGCACAATAAATCATTCCATCCTGATGTTCCATTGCTTCCTGGTAATCTTCTTTTTGAAAACTGAATTTAATAAATGACTTTATGATATCTTGATCAAATATATTATCTTTTTGAGCAATAACTTTCAACAAACTCTTGGCAGCATCTTGTGGAATCTGATTGTCTATTAAAAATTGATAACTCTCTTTATAGGATAAGTTTAACACATGTGATATATTTTCTTGAATCATTTGCCACAGATGATCATCACAAAGCATCTGATATATATTTTTGACATCATCATGCGAAAGATAAACGACACCTTTCATCCAAAGGATTCCATTTTCCTTTAAAGCAGGCATATCACTTTCATATTTCCAAAAACCACCATAATCTTGTTGGAGATGTTTTTTTCCTACCAATACCTTATCTTTAAAACCAAATGTTGAATATTCATATTCTTGACTTCCACCATTGAGTGCATACATCACTTTATGATATTGATGTTCTATTTCATCGTTGATGGTAAGCGTCTGATCAATATCTAATCTATATGGATAAGATATTGTTCCATCTCCAGGCAAGTTTTTGTGCTGAATATCTTGAGATAATTCCATATTTTGATTTTGACGATTCCATCTCCTTTTAAAAAGCATGATGATAAAATAAAGAATAAAAGATAGGGATAAAATACTATCAAAAATAATAGGAACTGTAGAAGGATTATTGATGATTCCCTGAATTAAAGAATAATCAATACCTATTCCCGTTAATAAGCCTGATATGGGATAAAGGATACTTTCTTTAAAAAAGAATAAACAAATGAAAAAGAAGATAAAAAGAAACGGCTGTATAGTATTCATATAAGTGAAATGATATTCACTATTTAAATTCATTATACAAAAAATTCCACCAATGCATATAGCCAAGTTTCTCATCTTGATATTCATACATATCACCTCTACTTTCATTATATCAAAAAAAGCTGAGTTTTCTCAGCTTATTCGTCTAGTAATTGTTTTAATTCTGCAATTTTTTGATTATATTCTTCAATATGACGATATATATCCATGACTTCTTCATCAACAACACCTAATGTCTGAATTTGTTGATAATAATATTTTCCTAAATCACGAAAAACATCATCACGATCAGATTCTAAATTTTTCATTTTAAGCTTCAATTTGGCAGTACCAGCTAATTCCTGTGTTTTATCAATAGCCTCTTCTGTCAATTTCGCTGCTTTTTTGTGAGATCATCAAATAAAGGCATTTGTTCATTCTCCTATCCTGTATATTTTTTGATATATTGTACACCAATACCTCCAACTCCCATATGAGCACCGACAACAGCTGGAAGTTCTCTTAACTCTAATTCAACATTTCCAATTTTTTCTAAAACCATCTGTTTCACTTCTAAAGCTGAACTTTCACATAAGACATGTTCAATTGTGACTTTATATTCCTTAGCATTGACACCTAATTCAACCATACGATTCACAAGTGTAGCTTTGGCTTTAGATAAGGTTCTGACTTTTCCAAGTACATCTATTTTACCACCCAAGTCATAATTTAATTCCATCACTGGAACAATTTTCAACATGCTGGCAAGTAATGCCACTGCTGGCGTAATACGACCACCTTTCTTTAAATGTTCTAAGTTAGGGGCCATAATAATCGTTCCAGAATGTTCAATCATGTTTTCAAGAATATCTTGAATTTCACTAACACTCTTACCTTCTTGAATCAATTTGGCAGCAGTGAATACTAAATATTTTTGATTGCCTGCAGTTCCTTTTGTATCAATTAAAGTGATTGGAATACCCACCATTTCTCCAGCAACTTTCATCCCATTTAAAGTTGATGATAATCCTGTCGCAATGGGTAATCCAATAACTTCATCATAACCAGCATCTTTGATTCTTTGTAAAATATTCACCAGTTCCCCTGTTGCAGGCTGAGAAGTCATGACCATGATATCCTCTTTTTCCATAGTTT
Organism: Massilimicrobiota sp. An134; assembly: GCF_002160815.1. Lineage (GTDB taxonomy): Bacteria > Bacillota_I > Bacilli_A > Erysipelotrichales > Coprobacillaceae > Allocoprobacillus > Allocoprobacillus merdigallinarum. The sequence goes on from NZ_NFLH01000003.1 coordinate 97,613, forward strand.
CAAAAACTTCCAAACTGGTAATGTCTTTTTGATCTAAATACGTATGATTTTTCATCGTAATACATAAAGGCACAATAAATATACCTTGATCTTCATATTGATTTAATTCTATTTGACAGCCACTATCAGCTAATACTGCAATTTTAGCCATCTCAATCCCTCACTTCCAAAAGTTAATTTTTCTCTCATTATTATAACACTTTTGACAATAAAATGAAATCATATATAATAAAGAAAGAAAGGTGTGACATCATGATTTCTATTGAAGATTATACAAGCCATACATTAGTTATTAAAAAATCTGAATTCATTTGTCATTTGATTCCCTGTAGTCAAATTGAACAGGCTAACGATATGATTACAAAATATAGCGATCCACAAGCTACACATAACTGTGTTGCCTATATTATTGGTCCTCATGAAAGAGCATATGATGATGGTGAACCATCTGGAACGGCGGGTATGCCTATGTTAAATGTTTTAAAAATGCAAGGTTTAACAAATATGATAGCGATTGTGACCAGATATTTTGGTGGCATTAAACTTGGCGCTGGGGGATTAACACGAGCATATAGTCAAAGTGTAGCTGAAGCTCTTAAAGTCGCTCATATCGTTGAAAAAGAACTGGTTGATTTATATAATATAACAGTTGATTATACATATACACGTAAACTTGAGCATTTATTAAAAGTTCATCACATCAAGTGTATAGATATTCAATATCAGGAACAAGTTTCTTATCAATGTTATTTACGTAATCTTGATTTTCTGGATATGATTCAAGATTTCACAAACAATCAGTTTCAAGCTAAAAAAATAGGCAGTGACTATATCCCAAAAGATGTTTGACACTTATATGCAAAGTTGTTATAATTTGAATATGATGAAAACAATAAGACTTGTCTGTACGCTCAACAGTCATGTCTTTTTTATTACAAGGAGGACGTATGGGGTTTTTAGAAATATTGATCATTGGTGTAGGATTATCCATGGATGCTTTTGCGGTGAGCATCTGTAAAGGGTTATCAACACGCACGCTTAAACTCAAACACGCTTTGATTTGTGGTGGTTATTTTGGCTTTTTTCAAGGCTTTATGCCCTTTTTAGGATATGTATTAGGTATTCAGTTTAAAGATAAAATTGAAAGTATTGATCATTGGATTGCTTTTATTTTATTAGCTTTAATTGGAATCAATATGATTAAAGAAGCTTTTGAGGATGAAGAAACATGTAATACAGAATTTTCACCTAAAGTCATGATTCCTTTAGCGATTGCTACTTCCATTGATGCTTTAGCTATTGGTGTTACTTTTGCTTTTTTAAATGTCAATATTTTATCAGCCGTTTCTATCATTGCCTGTACAACTTTTGTGATTTCAATGATAGGTATGAAAATTGGACATGTCTTTGGTATGAAATATAAATCTAAAGCTGAAATTGCTGGTGGTATTATTTTAATAGGTATGGGTATTAAGATTTTATTAGAACACCTTCATATTTTTGGTTAATCATTCAAATTTTATTCATATTGAGGTAAGATAATAGATAAGAGGTGAAAAATTATGAATGATGTCGCAAAATTATATCAAGTCTATATCAATAGAGAAATTCAAGTCGCTAAAAATGAAATATTAAACACAACAAGAATCAATCAAAAAATCTTATCTTTTTTACATGATTTATCTGAAGTTGCACTTGAATCAAGATGTTATTTATTTTGGGAAAAAGAAGAACCTGTCAATCATCAACAGTTATTAGAAAACTATCTTGAAGGTTTAACGATGTTAATGTCTATTGGTTATGAATTACGTATTGATAGTATTAAAAATCATACAGAAATTCCTGAAAATCAAGATCTTTATTCTTTATTTTTCAAGATTTATCAATCTATTTTAAATGTTCAAAAACAATACTCTAGTGAAGACTATCAAAATACTATTGATGATTATTTTACATTAGGTTTTAAATTAGGTATTGATATTGATGAAATCATTGACAATTATCAAAATGATTAATCCTCATTCTATGAGGATTTTTTTATATGAAAAAGCAATCACTGATGCTGTGATTGCTCATCCATTTTCTTTAATTCATTTAATAATTCTATTGTATGTGGTAACCATTGACCGATTGTTTGAATCATAATCACAATTTCATTTTTAATGTATTTTAACTGTGGTTTATCAAATAAACGATTAACCAATTCAAAAAGCTGATCACCTGCAATATGGGCTGAAAATTCCTGTGTCAACATAATTTGTACATGTCCACCTGCATCTTTGACTTCATCAATGAAAGGCTGTGTACATAAAATTTCATATTTTCTTTTCAATACAATATTATTCACTTCTCTAGGCAATGTTCCATATAAATCTTTTAATTCTTTTTCTAAAGATTGTAACTGTGTTAAATGTTGCGCTTTATATATACGTTGATAAAGATTTAATTTTTCCATATCATTTTCTACATAATTTTCAGGAATATAACCATCAACATTGACATTTTGAACAGGCACTTCTTTTTCTTCTTTTTTCTCCCCCGTTTTTTCTTCAATAGCCTCCTGAAGAATCCTCATATACATATCAAAACCAACTGTATCAATAAATCCAGCCTGTTCTCCTCCTAGTATATCACCAGATCCACGAATAGATAAATCACGCATAGCAATCTTATATCCACTACCTAATTGTGCAAATTCTTTAATCGCCTTTAAACGCTTCGTTGCTTCTTCATTCATTTGCTTGTTCTTTGCATACAATAAATATGCATAAGCCAAACGTTCACTACGACCAACACGTCCTTTAATCTGATAAAGCTGAGACAAACCAAAACGATCAGCATTTTCAATAATAATGGTATTGGCATTAGGAATATCAATACCGGTTTCAATGATCGTTGTACAAACCAGAATATCATATTCTTTATCTACAAAAGCCTGCATCACCTTTTCAAGTTCATCTTTGCTCATACGCCCATGTCCAATACCAATTTTTGCCTGTGGAACCAATCTGGCAATTTCATTAGCCACACTTTCAATATTGGCTGTCTGATTATGTAAATAGAAAACTTGTCCTTTTCGCCCAAGTTCACGTTCAATCACCTGTTTGACAAGCTGATTGCTTTTTTCCATGACATAAGTCTGTACTGGCAAACGATTTAACGGTGGTGTTTCAATTTGTGATAATCCACGAATTCCCATTAAAGACATTTGTAAAGTTCTTGGAATTGGTGTAGCAGTTAAAGTTAAAACATCTATTGTCTTTCTGATTTCTTTAATTTTTTCTTTCTGTTTAACACCAAAACGCTGTTCTTCATCAATACATAATAATCCTAAATCTTTAAAAACAACATCATTTGATAAAATACGATGTGTCCCAACTAATAAATCAATCTTTCCTTCCTTTAAATCACTTAAAATCTGTTTTCTTTGTTTCGTCGTTGTAAAACGATTTAATAAAGCAATAGTGACTGGAAAATTTTCAAAACGAGTAACCATCGTATGATAATGCTGTGAAGATAAAATCGTTGTAGGACATAGAAAAGCCACTTGCTTACCACCTAAAATAGCCTTAAAGCAGGCACGTAAAGCCACTTCTGTTTTCCCAAATCCAACATCTCCACACAACAATCTATCCATAGGACGTGGCATTTCCATATCAGCTTTAATTTCTTTGACAGCCTCTTTTTGATCTGGTGTCAGTTCATAACCAAAACATTCTTCAAACTGTATTTGCATAGCATCATCTTTAGGAAATGCAAATCCTGGCTGTTTCATTCTTTGTGAATATATTTCAATTAAACGATCTGCCAAATCATCAACTTTGTTTCTGACTCTTTGTTTTGTTTTTTGCCACTCTGTACTATTTAAAGAATGAATTTTTGGAACTTTTCCATCTCTGGAAGCATATTTTCGTACCAGTTTAAAATTTTCTACGGGAATATATAAAGTATCATTTCCTTTATAGGCAATATACAAGTAATCTTTTTTCACACCTCTGACTTCCAGTGTTTTAATACCCATATATTGTCCAATTCCATTGACATCGTGAACAACATAATCTCCAATATTTAATTCCGTATAGTCATTGATGACTTTTGCATCTTTATATTTAATGTAGCCTTTTTTCTTTTGACTGTTAACCTTAAATAACTCTTTTTCTGTCAACAGGATCACATGTTCTTCACAAAAATCTATACCTGTTGATAAATCACCCATATAAATATTAATTCCCTGATAAATATGATCATCATGACCTACCAAGGCATAAGAGAGATGATATTGATCCAATAAATCTGTCATCATTTGAATCTGATGACTATTTTCAAGACACATAAGGATTTTATTTTGAATGAGATAATCTTTGATTTGTTGAATCAATTGATTTTCATTCAATAATGGTAATTGAATTTCTCTTGTTAAAAAGGAAATTTGTTTGTCATTCGTTCTAAAATCAATAAAGTCAATATCTGTCTTTTTTAATAATGAATCTAAATTTTGAAATAATGACAATCCTTTCACCATTTTCCCCATGTCTTGTAATTCATGAGAATAGTAAAATGTTTCTTCTACGTACTGATTATAGACTGATTTTATTTTTTCTTGACTTGATGTTACAATCAGCACATCATCAAAATAACAACGTAATGACGTTGATGATGAAAACAATCCCATGTACTGATAAAGACGAGATGAATAATCATGATTCTTAATAGATTCTATATCAATAGAAATTTCTTCATCCAAATCATCCTGATAATCAGGACACTGCGTTTGACTCTGTAATGTTTCAATCTGTGAAATCACATGTTCTATTTCCTGATCATCATAAAGCAGATCGGTCGCCGGTAAGATTGTGACTTCCTGAACATTTTCTAAAGAACGTTGTGTATTTTTATCAAAGAAACGTAAACTTTCAATTTCATCATCAAAAAATTCAATACGAATAGGATTCTCATATTGGATAGAGTAAACATCTATAATCCCACCACGTTTTGAATAGTAAAATGGTTCATCAACACGTTGTATCATCTGATATCCACTATGGATAAGTTTTTCTCTTAATGTCAAAGGATCAATGGTCATACCTACAGATAAATGTAACTGAGAACTTTCAAAAAGAGAAGGATGTGGTATATAACGTAAATAGCTTTGAGTATGACAAATCACAACGATTGGCTGATGTTGCAGTAATAATGACAAAGTATGAATACGTTCTCCAACTAATTCCTGAGAAGAAGCCAAAGCTTCTACGCGTAATGATTCATCGCATGGAAAGAAAGTGACTTTTTGATGCAACAAAGGATACAGCTCCTGATATAAAAGCTGTGCCTGATATAAGCTATCTTTAATCACCAGCATTGTTTTGGGACAAGCGAAAAAAGCACTAGCAATGAGAATCGCCTCATCGCTAGCGTGAGATACAACAATCTCGCCTTTTCCTTTTTTCATTGCAAGATATGCTGAATTATTTTTTAAAATCTGAATAATCTTCTTCATATCTTTTCATCTCCTAATTAAAAGCATTCATTGCGGCTACAAAATCTTTATCAAGCATCATCTGAACAGCTTGCGTGGCTTTTTGAATACCATCTTCAATAAGTGGCTGCTGCTCTTTGGTGAAACGCCCTAACACATAATCCACCACAGGTATTTGGGGATGTTTATCAATACCCACGCGAATACGTTTAAAATTTTGTGTACCTACATGAGCAATAATACTTTTCACTCCATTATGCCCTCCAGCACTTCCACTTTGTCTTAAACGTAACTTGCCTGTTGGCATATCCATATCATCATAAATCACCAGTAAATCATCGACATCAATTTTAAAGAAGTTCATGACTTGACTTACGGCTTCACCTGAATTATTCATATATGTCATTGGTTTGAGTAAAATAATATCTTCCCCTTGATATTTTAATTTGACATATTCACCTTTAAATTTTTTTGTATTTATAGACACATGAAAATCATCTGCTAAACAATCCATCACCATAAAACCAACATTATGTCTTGTTTTCTCATATTCTTTACCTGGATTTCCTAATCCAACGATTAACTTCATATATAACTCCTATCTTACTAATATCGCTAGACAAACTCCATTCACATCTAATTGATGATCTAAAATTTTACCTTTTTCACTATGATATAAAAGTTGGAAACCATCTTCTACTTCAACCTGAAGTGTTTCTAGAGAAGCATTAAAGTATATGATAAAATCCTTATATTCTCCTTCATTTTGATGTAATGAATATTTAATCATGCGATGATTAATATTTTCTGTTTTCACATTTTTACGTATCATATCATAACTTCCATATCTAAAACAAGGATTATTTTTTCTAAGGTGAATTAAAAACTGTACAAATTGAGTTGTATCAATTTCCATATCTTTACGATTCCAATCTAATGCATTAACCTGATCACCAGCATTATATGTATTAGAAAGTCCACCTTTTGTTCTAAAGAATTCCTGTCCACTATGCAAGAAAGGAACACCTTGCGATAAAATCACTGCGGCCATCATCAGACGTGAACGTCTTTTTCTAATCTTTTCAGATTCATCATAATTCGAAATCTGTAATTTATCATAACATGTCGCATTATCATGACATTCTACATAATTAATAGATTGTGTAATTTTCGCAAACATATCTAAATTACAAATAGCTTTCATCGCATCATTTGTTTTATACGTATCACCAGAAAAATAACCTTTTGTTTCCATCTGATTCGTACCTCTTAATGTATCTCTAAAGAAATCATTAAAGAATCCAATATATGGTGTTTTCAAATTATTTTGAATCGTTGTACGCATCTCTTCATCTAAAGCTGTAGGCATATTCCATCCTTCACCATAAACAACAAATGAAGGATCTAAAGCTTTTCCTTGTGCATCTACAAGTTTCATTGTTTCCTGGTCAATGATACCCATTAAATCAAAACGGAATCCATCAATACCATACAAAACCTGCCAGCGTCTACACATATCTAAAATATATTTACGACACATCAGTGCTGTTGTATTTAAATCATTACCACACCATGAACCATTAGAAAGGCTACCATCTTCATTTCTTCTAAAGAAATAATAAGGCACTGTTCTTTCAAGAGCATTGATATTGACATCATGCATATGATTAAAAACAACATCCATCACAACACGAATACCTCTAGAATGTAATGCTTCAACCATTCGTTGTGCTTCAGTAATACGCATATAACCATCGTCTGGATCTGTCACATAGCTTCCTTCTGTCACATTATAAGCTAATGGATCATATCCCCAGTTATATAATTCCAATGGATTCTTTTCATCCACTGTCGCAAAATCAGCAATAGGCATGAGCTGTAAATGGGTAATACCTAAACATGATAAATAATCTAATCCCGTTGGATTTCCACTATCTGTTGATGTATTTAATTCTGTAAAAGCCAAAAACTTTCCTTTATTTTTCATCCCACTGGTAGAAGACATAGAAAAATCTCTAACACTTGTTTCATAAATTACCATATCAGTCATTTTCTCTAAAATTGGTAAATCAAACTGACGACATGGCACTTTTTCTAAATCCACAATAATGCTGGCACGTCCATTTGATGATGAAGAATAAGCATAAGGATCTAAAGTCACTTCATAACTGTTTGTATGTCTGATTAAATAAACATATTGTTCCAATTCTAAATCTTCGCAGACTTCAACAAAATAAACACCTTTTTTTTGCCTTTTCATTGGGAACAATTCTGTTTCTCCATTCCATTTCATGACTTTCAAAATAACACCAGTCGCAAGTGGTGCCCATACTTTGAATGTTGTTTTCTCTTTTGTATATTGATTTCCTAAATCATTATGATCATAAAAATATAATTCATCAAATTCTTCACACATAGATAGTTTTGAAAAATCTAAATAACAGCTTAAACCATAGGCATCAACAACCTTATAAACTTTTCCCATTGTAAAATTGGTATGAAATACATATTCCTGAAATCCGTCCTGACTACTATTATTCAACGAATCTCCATTCAATGGTATCAATTCATCATTTTCAATATTTTTAATATAAAATTGGCTACTAATGCCATTATAATATCCTTTAGATAAGTAAACTCTAATCTCATCAAAAGCAACTGCATAAGCTTTCATCCTTACTGCACTTTCTTCCATATAACCATCCTTTCTCTTTAACACGACTATTAACCATTCCAAGTATAACATAAACAAATCTAAAAAACTATCAAAGAATGTAACCCCTTTACTTTTCTTGTTTAGGTTTGATACTTTATATCAATTGTCATATAAAAAAACAAATATACCTTTCAATAGGTATATCTGCTTTTTATTGATGTTCTATCATCTTCATAGCTTTCATTGCTTCTCTTGCTTTATAGAAACCTTCGGCTATGTTCAATCCATGATCTCCAATTCTTTCAAAATCTGTAAGAATTTTTGTATAGACAACACTGTTCTCTGTTGTACATTTTTTATCTTTTAATCTCTTAAGCTGATTCACTGTAAACTGATGATGTGTCTTGTCTATGTTCTCTTCTATTACATCAACTTTGTCTACAATGCTACTGAACTCATCATAATTCATGATTCTCAGCTCATCTAGTATATTGACACAAAGACTGCTCATGATTCCTATCTCATCCATAGCTTCATGTGAGAATCGTCTGTCTTCACTTTGAAGTAGCTCGGCCCTTTGGGCTATATTCACCGCATGATCTCCAATTCTTTCAATGTCTGATGATATCTTCATGAATAAACCAATAGCCTGTGATCCTTCTACTGGAAATTCTGTTGAAATCGCATTTGTTGTAAAGTCTACAATATTTTTATTGAGATAGTTGATATATTCTTCATTCTTTTGTAGCTTTTCATATTTGTCTTCCTTGAACTCTATCAAAAGTTCAAATGATTTACGAACATTGTCTATTGCAACATCTAGCATGTTCTGTGTTTCGTTGAACAACTGCGTATTCGCAATAGCACTTGTTCCAATATGATAGTCGTTTGTAAAAATACCAAAGTCTAAGTATTTTAACTGCATCTTTCCTTCCAATTCTGGTTTTTCTGGTAAAATAATGAATGATAAATCGACTAGTTTTGTTCCAATTGGCAACAAGATGATTGTTGTCACAACATTAAATACTGTATGTACATTGGCAATTTGTGACACGACATTACCTGGTGTCAATGACTCCATAAACGCAGCAAATGGTGTCAGCATACTAATAATAACAAAGATAATTGTTCCTATAATATTGAATGATAAATGAATAATGGTTGTACGTTTGGCATTACGATTAGCACCAATGGAAGCCAATACAGCCGTAATACATGTTCCGATATTTTGTCCAAATAAAACATAAATGGCTGATGGTAAAGTTACAACTCCACTCATCGCTAACGCCTGTAAAATACCTACTGATGCTGATGATGACTGAATGATGGCAGTAAAGACTGCACCCACCAAAATACCAATCAATGGATTTTCAAAGTTTGCGACAATATTCGCAAATTCTGGTGAACTTCTTAATGGTGCCATAGCACCAGACATCATTTCCATTCCCATAAATAAAATACCTAAACCAGCAATAATTTCACCAATTGCATCAAGTTTCTTGCTTTTGAAAAAGGCAATCAACACAACCCCAATAAAAGCAATAATAGGTGCTAAAGCTGTAATATCCAAGGCAATCAACTGTCCTGTGATTGTTGTCCCAATATTGGCACCCATGATGACCCATACAGCATTTTTTAATTGCATAAGTCCTGCATTGACAAATCCTACTGCCATAACTGTTGTGGCAGAAGATGATTGCATGATTGCTGTGGTTAAAGCTCCTACCAGCGTTCCTAAAAAACGATTTGTTGTCAATTTTTCCAAAATTGACTTCATCTTATTCCCGGCAGCCAGCTCCAAACCAGTTGACATCATTGTCATCCCATAAAGGAATAAAGCTAGCCCACCTAGCATAGAGAATATGTTTGTCAGTTCCATCTCTTCCTCCTATTTACACACAAAACAAACTTAACATAATCTTTACATAATGTAAACATGAATTTTACAAAAAAAGATTTGATTTTATCAGCTTTTGTTAAAAAATCTTAATAAAAAAATATCAACAAAGATATTCTATCCATCAAGACTCTTTATAAATAACTATTATTCCCTATTTTCAATTTTAAATGCGTAAAAAAACCAATGAGATCTAATTCTCATTGGTTTCCATTTTTTTATCTTTTCACTCTATCTAATTTCCAGATATCCTTAACGTATTCTTCAATTGTACGATCTGATGAGAAATATCCAGATTTTGCGATATTGACAAGACACATTTTAGACCATCTTGAACGATCACGATATAATTCATCTACTTTTGCCTGAGCTTTTAAGTAAGCTTCAAAATCGGCAAATAAGAAGTATTCATCATTACGATTCATCAATTCATCAAAGATCATTCTGAATTCTTCACGTGATTCATGGAATGTTCCATCAACTAATGAGTCAACAACATGTTTAATACGTGGATCATTATTATAATAATCCCATGCGTTATATTGACCATTCCATCTTAATTCATTAATTTCATTATCTTTTAATCCAAAGATAATTACATTGTCATCACCAACACGTTCAGCAATTTCCACATTAGCACCGTCAAGTGTTCCTACTGTGACAGCACCATTCATCATAAATTTCATATTACCTGTACCACTTGCTTCTTTACCAGCTGTTGAAATCTGTTCAGAAACATCTGCAGCAGGCATAATCTTTTCAGCAATTGTGACACCATAGTTTTCAATAAAGACAACTTTTAAATATGGATTTGTTTCAGGATCATTATTCACAACATCTGCAACACTATTAATTAATTTGATAACTTTCTTTGCGAAATAGTAAGCAGGAGCTGCTTTTGCACCAAAGATAAATGTTCTTGGATAAATCTTAAATTCAGGATTCATCTTCATTTGCTGATATAAATAAATCACGTGCATGATATTTAATAATTGTCGTTTATAAGCATGTAATCTTTTGACTTGAATATCAAAAATACTATTCACATCAACTTTAATACCATTGTGTTTATAAATATAATCAGCTAAAACTTGTTTTCTTTGTTGTTTGACATTGTAGAATTTACCTTGAACAATAGAATCATCAACATAATCCATTAGTTTTTCTAATTCTTCTGGATGTTTAATCCAATCATTTCCAATTGTTTCATTTAATAATGATGATAATTCAGGATTTGAATAAGCTAACCATCTACGATGTGTAATACCATTTGTTTTATTGTTGAATTTCTTTGGATATAAGAAATAGAAATCTTTCATTTCCTGTTCCATTAAAATTTGTGTATGAAGTCTAGCAACACCATTAACACTAAAACTTCCTACAATGGCAAGATGAGCCATATGTACTTGTCCATCTTTTAAAATCATCACACGATTTAATAAATCTTCATCATTATCACTGATATGTTTCACATATCCAATAAATCTTCTATTGATTTCTTCGATAATCTGATAAACTCTTGGAAGTAATGCCTGCATTGTTGAAATTGGCCATTTTTCCAAGGCTTCTGATAAGATTGTATGATTTGTATAGGCACATGTTTGTGTTGTAATATGCCATGCTTCATCCCAATCCATATCATATTCATCAATTAAGATTCTCATCAATTCAGGAATCACCAATACTGGATGTGTATCATTTAACTGAATAACATTCTTTTCATGGAAATTAGATAATGATGGATAAACTCTTAAATGATTTTTAATAATAGCACGTAATCCTGCTGATACAAAGAAATATTGTTGTTTTAAACGTAATGTACGTCCAGCAAGTGTTGAATCATCAGGATATAATGTCTGACAGATATCTCTGACTTCTTGAGCATATTGTCTAAAATCTTTATTAGATGGAATTTCATCACTTGGTTCTGAAGACCATAAACGGAGTGTATTTGTGACAGTTGTATCATTACCAACAATTGGCATATCATAAGGAACAGCCTTGACACATTCAGCATCAACATGATCCCATTTACCAGTTTCTTCATTCCATACAACATGTCCCCAGAATTTAACATCAACAGCATGTTTAGGTTTTCTCACTTCCCACATATTTCCTAATTTTAACCATTGATCAGGAACTTCAACTTGATATCCATTTTCAATTTTCTGTTTAAATAAACCATATTCATAACGAATTGTATTTCCAAATGCTGGATAAGAAAGTGAAGCTAATGAATCCATGAAGCAGGCAGCAAGTCTTCCTAAACCACCATTTCCAAGTCCTGCGTCAGATTCTAATTCTTCCAAATCATGGATATTAATTCCATAATCTGCTAATCCTTCTTTGGCAATCTCATAAATACCTAAATTCATCATATTGTTTACCAATAAACGTCCAATCAAAAACTCCATAGAGAAGTAATGAACTTGTTTTTGGTAATTTGTTTTTGTAGCCATTTTTGTCATAGCCCAATTGACAGATGCATAATCACGAACCATTCTTTCAAGTGTCATGAACTTTTCTGTAATGTGTGATTCTTCTACTGTACGTCCGTAAGATTCAATAATTCTTCTTGAAAACTCATATTTAAATTCTTCTTTTGTCTTAAACATATCTCGTCTCCCTCAACTATTTTCTCTTCAATTCAAATATCATACTCGAAAATGGTGCAATGTCAACCAAAATTGAATTTTCTTTGTTGACAGCGTGTATTTTTTGTGATTTGATAGCACGTTTATTCGTGAAATTGCTTCCTGTATAGTAGTCCGTATCCGTATTAATAATCTCTTTATAAGTTCCTGCTACGGGAACTGGAATACGATAACCATGATGTGTATTTCCTACAAAGTTCATCACGCAGACAAGCACTTCCCCATCTGGTGCATAACGTGCATAAGCAAAGACACTTTGTTTCATATCATCAACAACGAGCCATTCAAATCCTTCTGGATAATAATCATACTGATATAAAGCAGGATGTTTTAAAATCAGATGATTTAAGTCATGAAAATATCTATGGAAAGAATCATGTTGTGGGAATTTCAATAATACCCATCCTAAAGCTTTCTTTTCATCCCATTCTTTATATTCAGCCAGCTCATTTCCCATAAAGTTCAATTTCTTACCAGGATGTGTCATCATATATAAATACAAAGACTTACATTGCGCAAACTTCTGGTCATTATTTCCCCACATTTTATCTAGAATTGTTCCTTTACTATGAACCACTTCATCATGTGAGAATGGTAAAATATAATTTTCACGATAGAAGTACATCATAGAGAATGTAAGTTTATTATGGACATCTGGATATTGTCGATAAATTGGATCCTTTTTAAAATAAGCCAATGTATCATTCATCCAACCTAAATCCCATTTATAATCAAATCCTAATCCTCCAGATTGTGGAGCTGTTGTAACATTTGGATAATCTGTTGAATCTTCCGCAATCAACATGACACCTGGGAATAATCCATTCATATGTGAATTCATACGTTTCATGAATTCAATAGCGCCATCATTAACGCCACGTTCCTTATTTCCTTTCCAGTAAATCAAATTACTGATCGCATCAAAACGAATACCATCAACATGGAAGTAATTTGCCCAGAAATGAACAGAAGACATCAAGAAACTACGAACTTCTTCTCTTCCTAAATCAAAATAACAGCTATCCCACTCCGTATATCTTAAATTAATATCAGGATATTCATAAACAAAACCACCATCAAACTGATGTAACCCATGTCCATCTTTTACAAAGTGTGCTGGAACAAAATCCATAATGACACCAATGTTATTTTTATGGCAGGCATTAATAAATGCCATTAACTGTTTTGGATTTCCATAACGGCTTGTTGCACTAAAATAACCTGTTGCCTGATATCCCCATGAACCATCAAATGGGAATTCAGTCAATGGCATCAGTTCAATATGTGAAAAACCATTTTCTACAACATAAGGAATGATCTGATCAATCATTTCTTCATAGCTGTAATATTCACCATCTTCTTCATCCGTAAAATCCTTTTTCATTTTCCATGAACCAATATTGGCTTCATAGATATTTAAAACTCTATCAAAATTCTTTGTACGTTTATTTAACCAGCGTTTATCAGCCCATCTAAAGCCATCAATTTTATAAACTTTAGACGCTGTTCCTGGTCTTAATTCACTAAAGAAAGCATATGGATCTGCACGATCAACCCAAGATCCATTGGGTGTTTCAATACGATATTTATATGTATCATATTGTTTGATTTTTGGAATAAATAAAGTATAAATACCCCCATCAGTATATTTTTCCATATAATGATTTTCGCCATTCCATTGATTAAAATCACCAACAACCTGCACACTTCTTGCATTTGGAGCATAAACGGTAAATCTTACACCCTTTTGTCCATCTAATTCCTCAAAATGCGCACCAAAAACTCTATACATCTCTAAACAATTTCCCTCATGGAAAAGTTGTATCAAAAAGTTATCCAATTGTGCCATATTAAAACCCCTTTCATAGTTTTTATTATACATGAAAACGCTTGAAAAAGCACCCATTATTTGTCAAATGAGGATTTTTAATGAGCTTCTATCTCCTATTTTCTATGATGTTTTCTACATATATTGAATATAAAAAAAGACAGATTACTCTGCCTCTTTGATAAATTCAATAACGTCATTAGGTGTACAATCTAATGCTTCACATATTTTTTCTAAAGTATATGTTGAAATACCCTTTCCATGTTTAATATTATGGATTGTTCTTGAATTAATTCCATATTGATGGATAAGGGCATATGTTGTTATAGATTTTTCCTTCATTGTCTTAAATAATGGTGCATAACTAATCATCCTATCACAGCCTCTATTTTATTATGCCCATTTCTTAAGATTATGAATATATTGAAAAATGTAACTATAATGACATGTACTAACCTTCTGTCAATGAAAAAGTATGACTCAAAAATGCTTCTTCTATCTTCAAATCATACTTCTTGTTTGAATATTATTTGACAATAACTTCACTGACATCTTTCAATAAAATAGAATATGTTCCATCTTCCTGTTTCACTTTTTCTACCTTATCTCCAGATAAGTATTCTTCTATTGGTAAGCTAATTTCAATATCATCATCTAACACTAGCTTACATTTATCCATTGATGTTAAAGATAAGCTTTCAATACGATCTTCTTCATCAATGCCTAAATCTTTCATCATGATTTCACTTTCTTCCTGTGCCTGACCATCAGATTCCAATACTTTTTTCACAATTTCCAATGGTTTAACAGGTTGATTTGTATCAATTCTTTCCTGAATTTCATGCTTCATTAAAGGTAAAGCTTTTCCATCATTGACATTATAAGTATCATCCATCTTTTTCACAACTTTTTTCATTGTTGACATTTTTTGTTTATCCGTCAACTTTTCTTCACCTTTAATCCACTGTGCATTCAAATAGAAATCCATTCTTCCATCAATCATATATTTCTTTTCAATTAAAAATAATTTTTTAGCATCCACATTCACAACAATCGCTTCATCCACAGGAGAACCCATTGTTGGTAAAACCTGTTTTTTGGTAATACGAATGTTTTCTTCATCAATCACACTCATAGGAATATAACGATAGTTGAGCTTTAAGGCTGCCACATATCTTTCCCCATTTTTATAACAATCCACAAACAGCACATTGCTGTTAGGCATTTCTTCTATAACTGAACCTAACGCAAATAATTTGTCCGTCATTTCATGTGCCTGTTTGATAAATTCTTCATCACTTTCAATCATCTTGTCACTTCTTAACATCATTTCATGTAAAGAACCAACTGTTAATTCTTTGAGTGAAGAAGAATTTAAAGCTTTTTCTACTTTCTTACGATAATAATCAATAGATGTTTCATTCATATCGACAAAATCAGTAGAATGATAAATCTTACGATGTTCAAAATCTAACATATGCATTAAAATTTTATTTATGACTATTGTATTCATCTTACCACCCGCAAAGATTATAACATATTTCTTTATCTATGACATTAAATACTTTATAATAATCTCGAGGTGAAATTATGAAAATTGTCATTGCCCCAAGTAAAACAATGAAATATCAAAAGATTCCTTTTGTTGGTAGTAAACCTTTATTTCCAGAAGAAACACAATATCTTACAAACATTTTAAAACAATATAATGATGAACAGTTATGTCAGCTCATGAAAATATCTTATAAACAGGCGGCTCAAGTGTATCAGTATTTTCATGAAGAACAGACTGCTCATCCTGCTTTAGCTTTTTATCAGGGAACTGTTTTTAAACAACTTGAATTAGCATCTTACATAAATCACCATGATTATCTCTTAGAACATTTACGTATTTTAGATGCTTACTATGGTGTTTTAAAATACAATACTTTGATAACCCCTTATCGTTTAGATATGACAATGAAA
Organism: Massilimicrobiota sp. An134; assembly: GCF_002160815.1. Taxonomy (GTDB): domain Bacteria; phylum Bacillota_I; class Bacilli_A; order Erysipelotrichales; family Coprobacillaceae; genus Allocoprobacillus; species Allocoprobacillus merdigallinarum. Next base: position 114,089 of record NZ_NFLH01000003.1, read on the forward strand.
CCTGATCATATTAACTTATATGATTATTGGTATACACCTTTATATCAACACTTTGAACAAGTTGATTTCATTATTTCTTTAGCATCTAAAGAATTTACAAGTATGTTAAGACATCCTCATATCTATTTTATAGATTTCATGATCAATGATCAGGGGAAAATGAAAAGAAACGCCATGATTATTAAAAAAGCCCGTGGTCAGATGTTAAATCAGATGGTCTTAAATGAAATTTGTACATTGGATGAATTGAAAACACTCAATATTGATGGTTTTACATATCAGCCAGATTATAATCAAGAAGGTACTTTAGCATTCGTCAAAGTCCTATAATATAAAAAGGATATTAGTATGTTAAAAAGTGAAAAAGTTATTGTTATTGGGATTGGATCTTTTATAGGGTTGTTTATCTTGAACTCTTATTTTTTATCTTATATTCTATCATTTCTTATTGTAGGCGGAGATGACTATGTGCTTTCATATCTGATGCCAATATACAGTGGTATTGCACTGATTGGAGCCATTATCATTTGTTGTAGCTACATCATTGTCAAAAAAATAAATCAACTAAGAGAGGAAAGAAACAAATGATTACCATTCGTCATGAAGAGAAAAAAGATTATATGACAGTAGAAAATGTTATTAGACAATCCTTTTATAACGTTTATATGCCTGGATGTTATAAACATTATTTAGCACATATCATTCGTAATCATGAAGATTTTATTCATGAATTAGATTTTGTTTTAGAAAAAGATGGAAAAATTATTGGGAATATCATGTATACCAAAGCAAAGCTTATAGATGAAAATAAAAATGAAAAAGTTGTTCTCACTTTTGGTCCTGTCTGCATTTTACCTGAATATCAAAAACAGGGTTATGGAAAAAGACTGATTGAACACTCCATGAAAGAAGCCTATCAGCTTGGATATGATACTATTGTCATTTTAGGCAATCCTGGAGCTTATGTTCGTTTGGGATTTCAAAGCTGTAAAGACTTTCATGTCAGTCTAGAAAATGGAAAATATCCAACAGCATTGCTGGTGAAAACTTTAGTTCCTCATGTTTTAGATCATCACTCATGGACTTATTATGAAAGTCCAGCTATGGCATTTGATCCACAAGTTGCGAAAGATTTTGATGATTCCTTAGAAAAAATGGAAAAGATACATCTTGCCAGTCAAGATGAATTTGCGATTATCAGTCGCTCATTTATAGAATAAATATGCAAGTTACCGTGACTATTGATCGTCCTATGGGCAGTTTTCACCCTCAACATAAAAATCTATATTACCCTATTAACTATGGATACATTGAAGGAATCATAGGTGGTGATGGAGAATATCAAGATGCCTATGTTATTGGTGTTGATATACCTTTATCTCATTTTACAGGAAAAGTCATTGCCATTATTCATCGTTTCAATGATAATGAAGATAAATGGGTTATTGCTCCTATATCAAAAACCTATACAAAAAAAGAAATAGAACAATATGTCTATTTCCAAGAACAATTCTTTGAATATGAAATTGAAATGATGATTTCACATTTCTAACGACTTTCTATGAGAGAAGTCGTTTTTACTTTACTAAATAATGATATTGCATACCTTCACGAATATCTTTTGAAGGCTGTCCTAATTTTTCTAAGATTGTATAGGCAAATTCCAAAGCAGCGGCAGGTCCACGTCCTGTAATCATATTCTGATCACAGCATACTAATACATCCTGATAAATCCCTGAAGGAATTTCTTTTTCAAATCCTGGATAACAAGTGAATTTCTTATTGCTTATGACATTGGCTTTTTCTAATGAAATAGGCCCTGCACAAATGGCTCCAATCCATTTTCCCTGTTCATTAAAACTTTTTAAAATATCTATCACTCTTTGATCATCACGAAGAGATGTCGCTCCAGGTAAACCACCAGGTAAAACAACAATATCCACATCATAAACACTTTCATCAAACAACTGATCCATTTTGACTTCTATACCATGTGAACTTTTAACACTCATTGCATCCATTCCAACCATTAGACATGTCAATTGTGCTCTTCTTAACACATCAACAACACTTAATGCTTCTAATTCTTCAAAACCATCTTTAAATAAAACAGCTGCTTTCATCTTCATTCCTCCTTTGATTCTTTTCTTTATTTTAACATATTTTTTTAAATAAACAATGAACTACACTTTTATAAGCAATTATGTTATGATTATAACCATAAAAGAAGGTGAACCTATGATTGACAAAAGTCAAATAGTCAAAAAAAATAAAACAATTTTTTATTTAACATATGCCATTTTACTGGCTTTTGTTGTTTTTAATTATGAAACTGTTTTTGCTATACTCAGTGATATCTTAGCACTTGCGACACCTTTATATATCGCTATTATTATTGCTTTTATTTTAAATATACCTATGCGTAAGATTGAACATTTGTATGGTAAAAAGATCAAACGTAAAGGACTGAAAAGAGGTTTAAGTATTGCAACAACATTAATATTGGCTGTTATCTTGATTATTCTCTTTTCAGCATTTATTATTCCTAGACTTGGTGAAAGTATTGCCTTAATTATTACAAATATTTTTAATTATGCTGATCGTCTCGTCACAATGATTAATGATGCCTTAGCTCATTTCCATATCAATTATGCGATTAATTATGAATCTATTCAACAGGCTCTAACAAGCCTTGATTTGAATCATTTGCTTTCTCAAAGTGGTAATATTTTAGGGAATGCTGGAATTCATCTTATTTTTCAATCTATTGGTATCTTTGGTGTTTTTATTAATGCGATTACATCTTTTATTATGGCTATCTATTTACTGGCCAATAAAGAAACGCATTTAAGACAGTTAAAGAAAATTGTGACTTTCTTATTTGGATATCATCGTTCATTGGTGATTTTTGATATTGGTGCCGAAGCCAATCATTATTTTAATGGTTTTGTTTCTGGTCAGCTGTTAGAAAGCTGTATTTTAATGTTTTTAATGTATGTCGGCTTTAGAATAACAGGCTTACCTTTCCCAGAATTGATTGCCTTTATTATTGGTATTTCCAGTCTTATTCCAATGTTTGGAGGTTATTTTGGATTTGCAATCAGTTTTATTTTAGTATTAGCTATTAACTCTACACAAGCTATTATCTTTACAATCTGCTTTGTGATTATTCAGCAATTTGAAGCCAATATTATTTATCCTCGTGTTGTAGGCGGAGCTGTTGGTATTTCTGGATTATATGTCTTATTAGCATTAGTTATTTTTGGAAACTTATTTGGATTCTTTGGATTATTAATTGCGGTTCCAAGCATGGCTTTAATCTATGCTGTAGGAAGTCGCGTTGTTAATATTTCATTATATCGTAAACATATTGAAATCACTGATAAAACGATTAAAAAATTTGATGAGTAAAAACGGACATTTTGTCCGTTTTATTATTTCCATGATTCGATCATCTTTTTAACAGAGCGATTCATTTCCTTACGATATTGAGCATGAAATTTTCTTTTCGCAAAAGCCTGTATATAATTTTTGAGTTCATCTTCATTTTTACCAGTCTGTTTAATAAACATCTGTTTTGTTTCATCCATTGTTTTATGATGATAAGTATTGACACTTACCATATCTGCTAAATCAAAACGCTGTGGTTTTGGACGATTTTGTTGTTGTAGCGTTGGTTTTCCCAAAACAAGTAAAGTTGCTGGAATGGCATACTTTGGTAAATTAAAAAGTTTTTGATGAATTTCAAAATTTTCTAAAATATCCCCAATATAACATGATCCTATTCCTAAAGACCATGCTGCTACGACTGCATTTTGCGCCGCAATCATACAATCTTCCAAAGCCAAAATCAAATCAGACTCTTCCAATGGTTGGATATCTTTATCATAGTGAGTATATATATCATACCATTTTTGATAATCAGCTAAAAAAAGCAAAACCATAGGTGCCTGACTAATAAATGGCTGATGATCACAAGTGATAGCGAGCTGATCTTTTAAGGACTGATCCTGTATATCAATAATAGAATAAAGAGCCATATTGCCTGCTGTCGGTGCCTGTAAGGCAGATTTTAATATCCATTCTTTTTCCTCTGGCGTTATGATTTCATCACTATAAGCACGAACAGATTTTCTGTCAAATAATTCCTGAATTGTTTGATTCATTTTCAATACCTCCCTATTTATGATTATATCATAATCATGGATTATTTGTGAATTTCCATGTATAATAAGAGAGAAAGCGAGGTAAGATTAATGAGTATAGAAGAAAGATTTTTAAAATATATTAGTTTTGATACACAATCTGATCCTCAATCTTCAACAATACCTTCTTCTATGAAACAATTAGAACTAGGAAAATATCTTGTTGAAGAAATGAAAAAGATTGGTATTGAAGATGCTCACTTGGATCAAAGTGGTATTGTTTATGGAACAATTCCAGCAAACAGTGATCATGGAAAAGTCATTGGTTTTGTTGCCCATATGGATACTTCTCCTGATGCTTCTGGTCAAAATGTCAAACCACAAATCATTAGAGATTATCAGGGAACAACAATTACTCTTAATCAAGAGAAAGAATTATATCTTGATCCTCATGAATTTCCTGAACTTCTCAATGTGATTCATCATGATTTAATCACAACTGATGGAACAACATTGCTTGGTGCAGATGATAAAGCTGGGGTTGCGATTATCATGAGTATGGCTGAACATCTTTACCATCATCCTGAAATCAAGCACAATGATATTAAGATTGCTTTTACTCCTGATGAAGAAGTCGGTCGAGGAACTGAAAACTTTGATGTAGAAGCTTTCCATGCTGATTATGCTTATACAATTGATGGTGGTAATATTGCTGAAATTGAATATGAAAACTTTAATGCATTTAGTGCTGTCGTAGAAATCACAGGGAAAAGTATTCATCCTGGAAGTGCTAAAAATGCGATGATTAACTCTATTCGCATTGCTCAGGAATTTGATGCTATGTTACCAGTTCATGCCAGACCAGAATATACAGAAGGATATGAAGGTTTTAATCATCTTGAAAATATTCAGGGAAAATGTGAAAAAACAGTGATGGAATACATCATTAGAAATCATGATTTAACATTAGCTAAAAAACAATGTCAGGATTTTGAAAATATTGCTGCATTCTTAAATCAAAAGTATGGATATCCAATGGTTAAAGTCACAATTGAACAAAGTTACTTAAATATGCGTGAACATATTGAACAACATATGTACATCGTTGAAAATGCCATGGCAGCCATGAAAGAATGTGGTATTGAGCCATATGCTGTACCTATTCGTGGAGGTACTGATGGTGCTAATTTAACATATATGGGACTTCCTTGTCCAAATTTAGGTACAGGTGGGTATAATTTCCATGGACCATTTGAGTATGTATCATTAACAATGATGAAAAAACAAGTAGAAGTTCTATTAAAAATAATTGAAAGAAATGAGGTTATATAAAATGTACGCAAAAAATGCTTGGGACAAATACGAAAGTAATCAATATCAAGATGTTATGGATTTTAATGAAGGTTATAAAGCTTTCTTAACAGCCGGTAAAACAGAAAGAGCTTGTGTAAAAGAATCTGTTGAACTTGCTAAAAAAGCTGGTTTTCAAGATATTGAAAATATGAACAGTTTAAAACCTGGAGATAAATTCTATGTGATCAATAAAGATAAAAACTTAGCTTTATTTATTATGGGAGAAAAACCATTAGTTGATGGAATGAGAATCTTAGGAGCACATATTGATTCACCACGTTTGGATTTAAAACAAAATCCACTTTATGAAAGTGATGGTTTTGCTTTATTAGATACTCATTATTATGGTGGTGTTAAAAAATATCAATGGGTTACAATTCCATTATCATTATATGGTGTTGTTATTAAAAAAGATGGAACTAAGATTGATGTTGTGATTGGTGAAGATGATCATGATCCTGTTGTGGGTATTACAGATTTATTAATTCATTTATCTGCTGATCAAATGCAAAAAACAGCTGCGAAAGTGATTGAAGGAGAAAATTTAGATGTTACATTAGGAAGCATTCCTTTAAAAGATACTGAAAAAGATGCTGTTAAAGTGAATATTTTAAAACTTCTTCAAGAAAAATATGATATTGAAGAAGAAGATTTCTTAAGTGCAGAAATAGAAGTTGTACCAAGTGGTCCTGCCAGAGATTATGGTTTAGATAGAAGTATGGTTATGGGTTATGGACATGATGATCGTGTCTGTGCTTATACATCATTAAAAGCTATTTTAGATATTCAGGAAATCCCACAATATACATCTTGTTGTATTTTAGTTGACAAAGAAGAAATTGGTAGTGTTGGTGCGACTGGTGCTCAATCTTTATTCTTTGAAAATACAATTGCTCAAATCTTACACTTATGTGGTGATGATACATTCTTATCTGTTAGAAAAGCTTTAGCTCATTCTATGATGTTATCAAGTGATGTTAGTGCAGGTTTTGATCCATTATATAAAGAAGTGAATGATCCTAAAAATGCCGCATATCTAGGAAAAGGAATTGTTTTCAATAAATACACAGGTTCTCGTGGTAAAAGCGGAAGCAATGATGCTAATCCTGAATACTTTGCTAAAATTAGAAATGTTATGGATCAAGCTGGTGTCCATTTCCAAACTGCTGAACTTGGTAAAGTTGATCAAGGTGGTGGAGGTACTATTGCCTACATCTTAGGAAATTATGATATGAATGTTATTGATGCTGGTATTGCTGTTTTAAATATGCATGCTCCTCATGAAATTGTATCAAAAGTTGATGTTTATGAAGCTTACTTAGCTTATACACAATTCTTACTTCAATTATAAAAGCTCATCATGAGCTTTTTTTCTTTCATAGACAAGTGATTATCTCTTTGATATAATAAGCCCATTAAGGAGGTTACACAACCATGAAATTTATGATTATGAACTATAAACCATACGAATATGAATTATTACAAACCAAACTTAATAAACTTGGTCAACAGGGTTACATAACTCAAGAACTATCATTCATTACAATCTTTAATAAAGTTGATTATCCTGTTTATTATCATATAGATTTTCATAAAACTATCGGTTCTACAAAAATAGAACGTCAAAAAGATAAAGATGCTTTTGCTAGAAAATATCAACAAAAAGGATATCAACCTATTTATGCAAAACATCATATGTTTGTTTTTGTTTCTAAAAAACAAAAAGACCTTCCTTTTTCTTGGGAAGATAAAAAAGATATAGCAACTGGTTCATTTAAAATTCTTTCATTTATTGGATTTTTTATATCTCTCGTTGCTTTAACCTTATTTTCTCAGTATTTATATAATGCCAGTTTTGATAAGTTTATGAGTTATGGAATTACACTCGCCTATATTGGTATTCTTCTCCTTTTTATAACTTCTATTTTTAGAAATTACTTTAGTTTTCATCAAATGAGTACGATGCATCATCAACTCAAAAATGGAATACCTCACTTTTCTTTAAAAACACTCAAGTCAATGAGAATCGTTTATTTCTTTTTATCATTACTAACAATTATTCTTATCTTTGGTGGATTAATTGAAGATGTATTCAATCAAAAATCATTTCATCAACAAGAGCATCAAGTCATTCAATTAAGTGATTTTCAAATTGATAAGGAAACATCTTTCTCAAGTCAAAGTTATTCAAGTTTTACTATCCCACATACATACATTTCATTAGAAGAAGCAAAAGATGGGAACGAAGCTCTTTATGTCAAAGAATTTGAATTTTCATCTCCAGAAAAAGCCAAACAAAGATTTACTGAAATAAAAGGTTTACCAAGTTTATATGCTGGAAATCACGCTGTTATTGATGGAGCATTACTATACGGGTATTATGATGATGAAATTGTTTCATTAACACTTTTACATAATCAGTCTGTTACAATCATTATCCCTTCATTTCCATTAACAGAAGAAAATATCCAAATCATTTCACAATTTTATGCATAAAAAAAGTTTATGAATTTTCATAAACTTTTTTTATCTTTTCACAGGATGATGACAAGCCACAAAATGTCCTGGTTTTGCTTCAACAAGTTCTGGTTTTGTTGTTCTACATTCTTCAGTAGCATAACGACATCTACCAGCAAATGGACATCCAGCTGGTAAGTCAATTGGACTTGGGACATCTCCTTCAAGAATAATACGTTTTTTCTCTTTTTCTAAGTTTGGATCAGGAATTGGTACAGCTGATAATAAAGCTTCTGAATATGGGTGTAAAGAGTGAGAATAAACTTCTTCACTAGAACCCAATTCAACCAAATGTCCTAAATACATAACTGCAATACGATCAGAAATATATTTTACAATATCCAAATCATGAGCAATGAATAAATATGTTAATCCTAATTTCTTTTGTAAATCAATTAATAAGTTAATAACCTGTGATTGGATAGAAACGTCCAAAGCAGAGATTGGTTCATCACATACTAAGAATTCTGGTTCAATAGCCAGTGCTCTTGCAATACCAATACGTTGACGTTGACCACCTGAGAACTCATGAGGGAAACGGTTTGCATGTTCTTTATTTAAACCAACAAGTTCAAGTAATTCATGAACTCTTTGTTTTCTTTTTTCAGGTGTGTACATTCCATGAATTTCCATACCTTCAGCAATAATTGATTCAACTGTCATACGTGGATTTAATGACGCATATGGATCTTGGAAAATCATCTGTGCATGTTTTGCATATGCTAAACGATTTTTTGCATTATTAATATGAACTTCTTTTCCATTATAAACAATCTTACCTTTTGTAGGTTCATAAATTCCCATAACAACACGACCTAATGTTGATTTACCACAACCAGATTCACCAACTAAACCTAAAGTTTCCCCTTTTTTAATTTCAAGACTTACACCATTAACAGCCTTTAAAATTCCTCCACTGACTCTAAAATGTTTAGAAACATTATCAATTTTTAATAAAATATTTTCATCAGCCATTATGATTTTCCTCCTTGAGATGATGGACAATCTTTATGCAATAACCAGCAAGAAGCTTCATGACCATCATTTAATTTGAAAATAGGTGGTTGTTTCTTTTGACAGATTTTCATACATTTTTCACAACGTGATGCAAAAGCACAACCTTTTGGTGGATCTAATAAATCAGGTGGTGTCCCAGGAATTGATGATAATTTATCAGATTTATTTGTATCGTGTTTAGGTAAACTGTTTAATAATGCACTTGTATATGGATGAGATGGATTATAGAAAATATCATTTGCAGTCCCAGTTTCAACAACTTTTCCTGCATACATAACTGCAATTTTATCTGCTAAAGAAGCAACAACTCCTAAGTCATGAGTAATTAAAACAATTGCTGTCCCTGTTTTCTTTCTAATATCATCTAATAAATCAATAATCTGTGCTTGAATTGTTACATCTAATGCTGTTGTTGGTTCATCAGCAATCAATAATTTTGGATTACATGATAGAGCCATCGCAATCATAGCACGTTGACGCATCCCACCAGAGAACTGATGAGGATATTGATTTGCTCTTTCTTCAGCATTTGGAATTTGTACTAATTTCAACATTTCAATAGCTTTCTTTTGTGCTTCTTCTTTAGATAAATGTTGATGATGAACAATTGCTTCAACAATTTGTTTACCAACTTTCATTGTTGGATTTAAACATGTCATAGGATCTTGGAAAATCATACTCACTTCTTTTCCACGAATCTTTTGCATGTCTTCTTCTGGTGTATTAATAATATCAATATCACCTAAAGTTAAAGTTCCATATTTGATACGTGCAGGAGGCATAGGATTTAATTTCATGATTGTTTGAGCAGTTACACTCTTACCACAACCAGATTCACCAACAACTGCAAGAACTTGTCCTTCATCCACAGAATAAGAAACACCTCTTACAGCCTGTACTTCTCCAGCATATGTGTCGAATGAAACATATAAATCTTTGATGTCTAATACTTTTGCCATTATCCGTTACCTCCTTAATTTAGGATCAAAAGCATCTCTAAGCTTATCACCCAATAAGTTAAAGCTTAACATTGTAATACTAATGAAAATAGCAGGAATAATCAATTCAATAGGATATTGTTGGAAATATTGAATTCCATCACTCGCTAAAGTTCCCCATGAAGCTTCAGGTAAAGGTACCCCTAAACCTAAGAAAGACAAGAATGCTTCAGTAAAGATAGCATTAGGGATAGCTAATGTTAAGTTAACAATAATGATAGATAAAATATTTGGAATTAAATGTTTTCTAATAATACGTGCAGAAGAAGCTCCCATACTTTTTGCAGAAACAACAAACTCCTGTTCCTTTAAACGCATAACTTCACCACGTACTAATCTGGCGGTTCCTACCCAACCGACAAGCGAGTAAGCAATGATAATTGTAAATACCCCACCAGTCATAACAACCATCAATAAGATAACGATCAATAAGTATGGAATACCATTAATAATTTCAGCGATACGCATTAAAATGTTATCGACTATACCACCAAAATATCCAGCAATACCACCATAAATAACACCAATAATAACATTGATAATAACGGCAGCAAATGCAATAAATAATGAAATACGTGCTCCACGCCAAATTCTGGCAAACATATCTCGACCTAAATAATCAGTTCCAAAGAGATGGAAATGGCCATCACCAGAGAAAAACATACCTACATGTTTATGAAGGTCATCTGTCATATCAAATTTATATGGATAAACAGCTGGAATAATAATCGCTAAAATAACCATCACGGCTAAAATAGCCAAAAATGTAATCGCTACTTTATCTTTTCTAATTCTTGAAAATGCATCTTTCCAGAAACTTGTACTTGGACGAGTGATAGATTGCATTTTCTCACTATCTTGTCCAACCCACTCAAAATCCGCTGCATCAACATGACAATCGGGAGATAATGCTTCTTCTGGAACGAATTCTTGTTTTAATATTTCTTTCTTTTTCATTCTACACTACTCCTTTTCACTTGCTAAATTGATACGAGGATCAATAACACCATACAATAAATCGACAATTAATATAGCAATAATTAAGAATGCGCCATAGAACAATGTTGTACCAGCAATTAATGTATAATCCGCTTCTTTAATAGCCAATACGAAGAATTTCCCCATACCCGGAATACTAAACACATTCTCAACAACGAATCCCCCTGTTAATACAGCAGCCGCAATTGGACCTAAAACCGTAATAACTGGCATAATCGCATTACGTAAAGCATGTTTCCATAAAATCTGACGTTCTGATAAACCTTTTGCTTTAGCCGTTTTAATATAATCAGAACTTAAAACATCCAGCATACTTGTACGCATTAAACGTGAAACTGTTGCTAGTGAACTGAAACTCAATGCCAAAGCAGGTAAAATAATCTGATTCAAATTACCCCATCCTGTAATCGCAAAAATCTGGGTTCCCAGCAGCTGATTCAACTTTAATGCCAAAAAATATTGGAAAATTGCAGCAACGATAAAGTTTGGAATTGAAACCCCAATAACAGATAAAGTCATAGCAACAGTATCTGCAGTCTTTCCTCTACGAATAGCTGCAATGGCTCCTAAAGCAATTCCTGCAATAACTGCAAAAATTAATGAGAACATCCCTAACTGGAATGAAACAGGGAATGACTCCATAATAATATCAATAACAGGTCTGTTATATTTGATAGAAATTCCCAAATCTCCTGTTATTGCATTTTGAATATAAATTATAAATTGTTCTACTAATGGTTTATCTAACCCATAAAACTCACGTAAAGCCTGTTTTGTACTTTCACTCATTGCTTTACCAGTACTAAATGGGTCACCCGGTAGCATATGCATCATTATAAACGTCAATGCAAGGAGAACTAAGATAGTTATTAAAGCATATATGATTCTTTTCAATACATACTTTCCCATAAACTCACACCTTTCTAGACATTTTTCTCCACATTAAAATAAAGAAAGGCTATATAGACAATATTATATAGCCCATCTTCTTCAAAAAATATCAGTATTACTTTTGACTATTCTTCAATATAAGCATAGTTTAAATTGATGTCTTGGAATGCAGTTCTAATAACACCTTTTAATCTATCGCTTGTTACATAACTTGTTTGTCTATCATAAATGAATCCAATTGGACATTCTTCAGCTAAGATTTCTTCAGCTTCTTTTAATTTAGCATAATAAGCATCTTTATCAGCAATTTGAGAAGCTTCTTCGATGATCTTATCATATTCAGCATTAGACCATTTACCATGGTTATTACCATTTCCAGTTACCCACATATCAAGATAAGTCATTGGGTCATTGTAATCTGGTGACCATCCAGCAAATACGATTTCAAATTCACCTTTATCCATATTTGCTAATCTTGTTTTATATGTGACTTGTTTAATTTGTACACTTACACCTAAGTTTTCTTTTAATTGTGCTTGAAGGAATTCAGCTTGTTGTTTTGCAGCACTTGTATCATCACAAAGTAATTCTGGTGAGAATTCTGCAAGTGTTAATTTTTCTTCTTTTAATCCTTCTTCTAATAATGCTTTTGCTTCACTATAATCATTATTAGTTACATGTTGGAAAATATCTCCACAGTATTCAGTGAAGGCACCTTGAGCTACAGCTGGTGGTGTGAATGTAGTTGCTACTTTAGAGTCATTTTGAACAATAGTATCAACCATTTTTTGAGCATCAACACCTAAAGTTAAAGCTTTACGAACTTTAGCGTTATTGTATGGTTTTTCTTGTGAATTAAATTCAAGATACCAAGCTCCACCATCATCAAATCCTTGAGCATTTTCAAATTGTGCAATATTGTCACCTGTTAACCCGATCATATCAATAGAACCATTATTAAATTCATTAATAGCAGTATTTTCTTGACTGATCATTCTCATAGTGATTTTGTCTAATTTAATATTTTCAGCATTCCAGTAATCTGGATTTTTTTCTAAGACAATACTGTCTTCATGAACCCATGAAGTAATTGTAAATGGACCATTATATGCTAATTTATCAGCATCAGTACCATAGTTGTTGTTTCCACCAGCTTCTTCATAAGCCTTTTGATTTACTGGGAAGAATGATGGGAATGCCATCAATACAACAGCGTATTGGAATGGACCAGTAAATGTAACTTGGAAAGTATAATCATCAATTGCTTTCCATCCAGCATGTTCTTCCATATATTTAGGAATATCTGCTTCTGCCATTTTATAATCTGATTTTTCATCTTTAGGATCTACTTTTTCAGCAGTTGCATTGAAGATATCTTCAGCACCTGCAATTTTAGTCATCCAAGTTGATGCATAAGGTGCACCAGTTCTTGCATTGAAATGTTGATTCCATGCAAATACGAAGTCTTGAGCAGTAACTTCTTCTCCGTTACTCCATTTTGCTCCTTTTCTTAAATGGAATGTATAAGTTTTTTGATCTTCTGATACATCCCAGCTTTCAGCCATACCAGGTACAGCTTCATCATTGGCATCTAAGCTAACTAAACCTTCAACACAGTGACGTAAAACGTTCATTGATCCTGAAGATGTTGTTAAAATAGAGTCCATTTCAGGTGGTTCTGCTCCTAAATTGATAGTGATCTCATTAGCGCCAGCTGATCCACCACTACCACATCCAACTAACATAGCTAAGCATGTTACAGAAGCGGCAGCTTTTGCAAACCAATTCTTTTTCATTATTTAATTTCCCTCCTCCAAAATAACCAATCACGTCAGTTATTTTCTACTAATATATCACAACTCTTTTAAGATTGCTATACTTTTTTAATGTTTTTTTGCTTTTTTGTTATAAACCAACCGAAACACATATTTTTTTGTATTTTAACTAAATATAGATATTATTTTTTGACATCTGTATACAATTATATCGGTATTGTATGAATGTTTAAACATTTTTTTCTATGATTTTATATCATTTTGTTGAATATGGACATCAATTTGTTGTGATGGAATTTTGATATTTTGTTCTTTGAAAATATCTCTGACTGCTACCCACAAATCATCATTCAAATCATAAAAATATTCATTTTTAGACCATACCCATATTTGCATGGAAACACTTCTTTCTTTATATTCGCCAATTTTCACAACTGGTGCTGGTTCCTTTAAAGCATATGGATGCTGATCTATAATTTTCATAAGAGCACTCTTAAATTTTTGAACATCGCTATCAGGATGTAATTCTACCGTCATAGTCACACGACGGATATCTTCATGTGAATAATTGACAAAACTAGATGAAACCAGATCATTATTAGGAATAACAACCATTTTATTATCAAATGTCATGACAATTGTATAGAGAAGCTGTATTTCCTGAACAGTTCCTACATAGCCATCTATTTCTATAATATCTCCTTTAATAAATGGTTTAGAAAATAAAATCGTAATACCTGAAGCAATACCTTTCATAGAGTCTTGCAAGCCTAATGCAATAGCAGCTCCAGCTGTCGTTAAAACGGCCACTAATGATGTTGTAGGTACACCTAACTGTGCAATGACAGTAATAATCACAATGATTTTTAATCCTATATTTAATATAGATATAACAAAATTCTCAATAATCGCATCAATCTGACTTCTTCTCATCATCTTTGAAAGAATATGTAATATTATTTTCACAGCATACCATCCAACTATAAATATAATGGTAGCTTCTATGACACTCATACCAAAGCCAGCATATTTTTCAATCAATCGATCTAGCATTTTCATTCCTCTTTTCTTTTTTCATTATCTTATCACATTCACAATCTATATCATATCTTTTTTGCAATTTTATATGAATATATCATTATTATTTTCACCCTAGAAATATATCTCAATGCACAAAAAGAGTTGCATTATTTTTTTATTTAGATACAATAATATTATTAACATAAGGAGGAATTTCATGAAAGTAGCAATTATGACTGACAGTAATAGTGGAATTACGCAAAGTGAAGCCAAGGAATTAGGAATTTTTGTTTTACCTATGCCTTTTACTATTGATGGTCAGGAATATAAAGAAGATATCAATCTGACTCAAGAAGAGTTTTATGATAAGTTAATGAATGGAGCTGAAGTTTTTACTTCACAGCCAGCCGCTGGAGAAGTGACGGCTTTCTTTGATCGTATTTTAGAAGATTATGATCAGATTGTGCATATTCCAATGTCAAGTGGTTTAAGTGGTTCTTGCCAGACTGCTATGATGTTAGCTGATGATGAAGATTATAAAGGAAAAGTCTTTGTTGTAGACTCACAACGTATTTCTGTGACTCAAAAACGGGATGTTTTGGATGCCATGGCATTAGCGAAACAAGGTAAAGATGCAAAAGAAATTCATGATATCTTAATGGAAAATAAATTCAATGCATCTATCTATATTACTGTGAACACTTTGGAATATTTAAAAAAAGGTGGTCGTATTACACCAGCTGCTGCAGCCTTAGGAGGATTATTAAAAATCAAACCTGTTCTCACAATTCAAGGTGAAAAATTAGATTCTTTCCAAAAAACACGTACAATGCAAAAAGCATCAAAAATAATGATTGAAGCCCTTCAAAAAGATATTAAAGAACGTATTGATCCCATACATGAAGATATGTCAGAGGCTCATATCATGATTGCTTATACATATGATAGAGATTTGGCACTTGAATTCAAAAAAGAAGTGGAAGAAGCTTTCCCAAATCATGAAGTCATTTGTGACCCACTTTCATTAAGTGTTGCTTGTCATATTGGACCTCATTCTTTAGCAATTGGCGCATGTAAAAAGATTTAACGGCTACTCAAAGGAGTAGCTTTTTTGTTAAATTCGTATCTTCTATTTGCATTTCACTATATTTTCAGTTATGATACAGTATGTCAATAAGATAGATTTTCATTTTTCAACATTTTTTTATCATAATAATAGATAAAATAGAGAGCACTAATGAAAAAACATATGAAAAATGGTATAATATATATAAGTATAGATACTTTCATCATGCTGTTGAAAACTATCTCAAAAAGACATTCATTATAAATCAATAGAAAGAAAGGTGAGAATGAATGGCAGATATGCCTCAAAAACGTTCTTTTCAAAGAAGAACATCCTATAATAATAAAAACAAACACAAAAAAGAATCATTATCCACTGATACAAAAGTTTTTGCTTTAGGTGGTCTTAACGAAGTTGGAAAAAATATGTATTGCATTGAACACAATGATGAATTGGTCATTATTGATGCCGGTGTTAAATTTGCAGAAGATGGACTTCCTGGAATTGATTACGTCATTCCAGACTATACATATTTAAAACGTAACCAAAAGAAAATTAAAGCTTTATTGATTACACATGGACATGAAGATCATATTGGAGGAATTCCTTTTCTATTACAGGTTGTGAACATTCCTTTTATATATGCTTCACCATTAGCTTGTGCCATGATTAGAAGAAAGCTTGAAGAAAAACGTTTAACTCAAGCCACAAAATTGATTCAAATCAATAATTTATCACAGGTTAAAACAAAATATTTTAATATTGGTTTCTTTAAAACCAACCACTCTATTCCTGAATCTTTAGGAATTGTTGTGAATACACCTAATGGTCGCATTGTTTCGACTGGAGATTTTAAATTTGATTTAACGCCAGTTGGTGATCCTGCTGATTTTCAGGTTATGTCCTTTTTAGGTGAAACAGGTGTGACTCTTCTTTTAAGTGATTCTACGAATGCTGAAGTTCCTAACTTTTCCATTAGCGAAAAACAGGTTGCTTATAGTGTACAAGAAGAATTCAGAAAGACGGAAGGTCGCTTAATTGTTGCGACATTCGCTTCTAACGTCCACCGTGTTCAACAGATTATTGATGCGGCTGTTAAATTCAATCGTAAGATTTTAGTATTTGGTCGTTCTATGGAAAACAATATTCAGGTTTCTAGAAAACTGGGATATATTAAATGTCCTGACCGTTTCTTTATTAAAAATGATGAAGCTAAAAACTTACCTGATAATGAAATTTTAATTCTATGTACTGGTAGCCAAGGAGAAGCGCTTGCTGCATTAAGCCGAATTGCGAATGGAACACATCGTCAAGTTTCTATTAAACCAGGAGATACTGTTGTCTTTTCATCAAATCCAATTCCTGGAAATGCCAGCAGTGTCAGCAAGGTTATCAATAAATTATACCGTGCTGGTGCCAGAGTTTTAACTAATGAAGCCATCAATAACTTACATACTTCAGGACATGCCTCTCAAGAGGAACAAAAATTAATGTTATTATTAACACGACCTAAATATTTCTTCCCTGTTCATGGGGAATACCGTATGTTAAAAATTCATGCGAAGTTATTTGAAGAAGTTGGACTCACAAAAGGAAACGCCTTTGTTTTATCTAATGGTGATTCTATTCTTTTACACAATGAAGAAGCACGTCTTGGACCACGTATTCATGTTGATGATATCTATGTAGATGGTAATGATATTACTGGTTTATCTACTGCTGTCTTAAGAGACCGTCAGATTTTAAGTGAAGATGGTATGGTTTCAGTCCTTATTTCTATGGACTCTCGCGGAGGATGTTTATTAAATAAACCAATCATTATGTCACGTGGTTTTGTGTATATGCAAGATAGCAAGGATATGATTCGTGAAGCTGAGTTGTTGGTTAGTCGAGAACTTTCTAAATTATTAAAAAGAAAAACAACTTTTGGTGAAATCAAAAATACAATCAGGGATACATTGGCTCCTTATTTCTATCAGAAAACAAAAAGAAATCCAATGATTATTCCTGTCATTATGAATAAAAAAGTATGAAAAAGCTGATTAGACGATTAATTTTATTATTAATCGTCTTTGGTTTATGTTTTCTCGGTTATTATGTTTATGCCATTTCACCAGAAGATTATGAATTTCATGAACAAAAATATATAAGTTCTCTTGTTTCTTCACAATTAAATGGCTTTAAAATTGCTTTCATATCAGATGTTAATCTCACTGACCAAGATAGCATCACACGTTTTGAAAAAATTGTTGATGAATTAAATGAATATCCATTTGATATGGTTATCTTTGGTGGAGATTTATATGATGAACAAGTTTTTAAAGCTGATGAAGTTTCTCAAATCTTAAAAAAGATTCAATGTCAGTATGGTAAATTAGCTGTTCTTGGTGAACATGATGAAGCTTCATCATTAGAAGTCACACAAGTGTTGAATAATGGTGGGTTTGAAGTTCTCAGCAATGAAACAAGACCTATTTATTATAAGGAAACCAATTTTACTTTAGTTGCCTATGATGATGAATATGATTTTTCTCAATTTAAAACATCTCAAGATAAATTGATTCTTGGCATTTCACACCAGCCTGATACATTTACACAAGCCAAAAATGTTGTGGATTTACAATTATCAGGACATAGTTATGGTGGTTCTGTATATCTGCCTTATTTGGGCGCTATGTTCCCAATCGAGGGAGCTAAGACTTATAATCATGGAAAATATGAAGAAAAAAATGCGACATTAATCGTTTCTAATGGATTAAGCGGTCCTTCTTCATTCCCATATAAAGTGTTATGTCCAAATCAGGTGAATTTTGTTGTCTTAACTGCAAAAAGCAACGATACTTCTCAGTAATCGTTGCTTTTTTCATTGCTTTTCATACCGTATTTAAGATGATATAAGGCTTCTAATACTTCAAAGATATATGTAATAGAAAATTTACCAATCAATGAGTGATGATCATTTCCTACTCTTAAAATCATATCGACCTTATCACTATATGGAAACTCCTCTAATTGTGTAATAGCAATCACATATGCTTCTGTCTTCACCAGTTCTCTCATTGTTTCAATATGATCTTTGAAAAAACCACCAGCAATAGAAGATACAATAATTAAATCACAATCCTTTAAAGTTTTATAAATGTTTTTTTGTTGTTCCAAAGGATACATAGCCACACAATCTTTACCCAAATAACAAAGTTCAATCTGTAATTGCATTGACACTGACTGAGTAAAGAAATTACCTGCAAAACAGATATGTTTGGCATCATGAATTTTATCTACAATATAGATCAAATCTTCATAACGAATATTATCATACGTATCCTGAAGATTGCGAATTACATTTTGAAAATGATTCTTAAAAATTTCTTTTCCTTCTCCTATTGTTTCAGGTGATGGAAGCTGATGATCGAAAAGTAATCTTTTTGCATCTTGATTAAAATAATGAAGATTCATTGTCACATCTTTTTTAAAATCAGCAAATGATTCATAATTCAATTTACGACAAAGTCTGGAAATAGTTGCTGTGGATACATAACACATTTTCGCAACATCAGTAATACTACTCTCTGGAATCTTATAAATATTCTGTAATATTTTCTTTGCTGCACCCCAATAAACATCATGAATATTTGTCATATTGATGAAGTTTATCAAATTATAGAAGGCACTTCTCATTGAGATTGTCCTTCCTCATATTTAATGACTGTAACCTCACCGTTTGTTAAACACAAACAATTCAGCTGACCTTTATTCCCTACTGCCAAACCACCATCAATTGCAATTTTATTATGATAATCTGGATCATACCAGATATCAAATGAATGATCATCATTAATAAAGCAACAAGGTGTATGTCCAAAGATGTACGTGTAATCTGGATTTGCTTCATTCAAATAGAAATATTCTCGAATCCATGCCAAAATTTCTTCATCATTTTCTTCTAATGGGATTTCTGGGTCTACCCCAGCATGTACCAATACATAGTGTTTTCCATTCAAATCTAATTCATAATAACTTGGCAATGAATCAATAAATGAAATTAATTCTTTGATAAACATACGTTTTAAATCAAAATACTCTTCATAAGGAATGTAATCTTTTTGTAAATACTCTCTAATACTATCAATTGTTTTATGCCCACCATTTTGTTTCCATAAACGATATGGGTTCGATCTTTCTGAATCCAAATCATTATATTTCAAAGCAGCCAACATAGATTGACGCATCATAATTTCATGATTACCCTTAATCATATGAATATTATCCATCGCCTTTACAAAATAATAAATATCAATACTATTAGGTCCACGATCCATAATATCCCCTAATATATAAAGTTCATCATTTTCAGTAAAACCAATACGCTCTAATAACAATTGAAGCAATACAAATTGTCCATGAAGATCTGATATAACAAATATTCTTTTTTCCATATATCATCACCCCATTACATTCTATCATAATTATATTTTTTTATAAACTAAACCCACTTTTATTTTAAAAAAAATTATGTCTTTAAAATCAAAACTACCCTTTAAAAGGGTAGTTTGTTCTGAGGCTATAAGCCTCGCTTACCTGCTCGCGTCTCAAGGCGCTGCTTTCACTTCGTTCAAGCTTACCGCTTTTGACTCTCGCTGTCCCTCAAAGGGACTTTTTCTCTACTTCCCTTTTGCTCCCTTCTTTTCCTTTGTTCTTTTTAATGCTTCTTGTTCTGCTTTCGAAAATGGATTTGCGTACTCTTTTACACTTAATTTGTCCATTGCCTGATCATGCATCTCCTGTTCGCGTATGTATTTCGCTACTGTCTCATCATTCAATCCGACTGTGCTGACTTATACCGATAAAATAATTATGCCGATTAAATTGAAATAATCATTGTATCATCATTAGTTTTTTATTGATTTATCGGCATAAAACATTTTATTGAGTCTATCTTTTTCTTCTTCAGATAAATTTTCATAATCATCTTTTATTTTTTCTCCATTTATCCTTTTCAGTATTTCTCTGATCATTTCCACATCAGTTTCTACATATATTTCGGTTGTCGATTCCTGCTCATGCCCCATAAGTTTTGCTATTTCTGCTCTGGACATGCCACTTCTATACAGTATTGCTCCAAACGAATGTCTCAACATATGCGGATGAAGTTTCGGTATGTCTATGTCAATTTTTCTTGCCATATGACTATATTTTTTTATTATTCGCTGAACATTATCTTGAGACATTTTATGCTTTCGACTATCATGAATCGTATAAACAAGATAATCTTCAGGTGAACTGTTTCGATGGAATAATTCAATATATATTTTCATGTTTTCTGTTAGCTCATTTGTTAGTGGTATGACACGTCTCTTACTTCCTTTTCCAGTTACGATTACATATGGATCTTTATTATTTAGATGTATGTCACTGATTCTACATTCAAGCATTTCATTCAGGCGTGTTCCAGTTGAAAACAGAAAAAGAATAATAAATCGATCACGTATTCCAGTTCTGTTTCTGGATGGTTGCTCCAAAAGTAGTTCCACTTGTTCCTTTGTTATCCAGTTATGCTGTTTCGGTATAATCTTTTTTGTTTTTATTTTACTGACACTTAATTGTAGAGGTACTAATGTAATATCATGATGTGCACAATATCTTATATATTCTTTGATTGATACTAGCTTTATGTTTCTGGTTGCCAGGGAACTACCATTATCCATGACATATTTCAAATATGATCTTATGATGTTGTCATTAATATCGTTGAATATTATCTTCTCAATATCCATATTTAGCACTTCTGTCAGGTATTTTCTAAAAGAATTCAGACCGTTTATATAGGTTTCAATGGTCTTATCACTTTTGAGTTCTGTTTTCATATGTTCAATAAAACTGTTGATATGTATAAAAAACGGTTCAGTCTTCTTCATATGAAACACCAATCCCTTCAGTGATTGCAGACATCTTTTCTCTGTATTCAGGTACAAGCATTTCAACCAAATGCAGATAATACATCGTTTCGTTGACTGATTTATGTCCCATATATTGGCTCAGGTATTTGATCCAGTTTTCAAAACTTTCACCTTCATCCAAACATTTTCTCATACTGTTGACTGCGAATAAATGACGTAGTCCATGCACTGTTGGTTTTATGGAAAATTCTCTATTCAATAAAGTTAACTCAAGCACCTTGTCAAAGAAATCATCAATATTATGTTTAGTCAAACGTGTCTTATCATATGATGGCTGAAAGAAATATTCTCTATTCAAAATGATGCCTGAATATGCATCGTTGAAGCGAATGCATAATTCTTTCATGCTTTCACTCATATAGACCGTTCGATCCTTGTTTCCTTTGGAATGATATATACTAATTGTTCCATTCTTTAAATCAATGTCTTCCATCTTGATATGACATGCTTCTGAATTTCTTAGTCCGCAGGTATAGATCAATCTAAAAATAATGGGAATGATATATTCTCTGTTAGGAGAACGTATATGCGGTTTGATATTATCTGCTCCTCTAAAAAATCGTACCAGCTGATCATCATCAAACAGTGATATCACTTTATGGGGGCCTAATCTGATGGAGTAATCAGGAATATATGCCGATATGCCAATAGAATTCAAATATATACCTAAATATTTTATAGTGCTTATTCTTTCAGAAATAACGTATCTTGATTTTGTTTTTATCGAATATATCCATTCATCTGATATTTCTCTAGTTAATTCTTTTCTGTTTTGATAATGTTTATCATAATATTTGTCCAGCTCCTTTAGTCTTGAATCAAGATAATCAAGTCTGTATCCTAAATGATTGAACATTTTTTTGGTTGGCTCAATATATTGCTTCAAATAACTCATTAGAATAGACCTCCTTCATAGGGAAAAAGATCAATTGATAATGCACATCTTTTCATCTTCTGTTTATCTGTTGACAGATATTTATCAACAGTAGCGTTGTTGATATGACCAAGTGCAGCTGATATCAATGATACATCTGCTCCTGCAGTCAACAGGCTGGAAGCGAATGTTCGTCTTAATATGTGAATTCCAAACTGATTTGGCTGATCTTCTTTTTTTAGAGATCTGAATCTTCTAAAAGTTCTTATTGAAGTATTATGCGTCAATTTTCTAACCTGACCAATTGACGTGATGAACACGTATTGACAGTCACATTTTCTTCTTTCATTCAATAGATAATCAATGATTGCCTTAGAAACTTCACTATCAAATGGCAATGATAATGCAACATTTGTTTTTTTCTGGATGATATGGATAGTTTTATTTTTCATGTCAATATTTTCAAACTTGAGATTAAAGATATCGCACATTCTCAATCCGCATCTTAGAGCCAGGAGATAGATTGCTTTGTTTCTTAGGTTGCTGGGGAAATCATGATATGATTCAAGTAACACAGACATCTGTGCATCATTGTAGGTTGTTACTATGCGACGAATATCATTTTTCTTTGTAATGCATGCAAAATGAATATTACTATAGGATGTCAGATTTCTATCTTCTAAATAGCTAATAAATTTTCTAAGACCAATAATTTCTGCAGATATGCCTGCTATCTTTCTATTTTCAAAATGTTCAGATAGAATATAATTCGATATCATCTGATGACTGATATCTTTTGTATTGAACACATTATTGTTTTCTAAATACACGAGAA
>NZ_NFLH01000030.1 GCF_002160815.1 Massilimicrobiota sp. An134
AAAATTATCCCGAATTTTACTTGATTTTTCATTGGAAAAACCTGTTTTTCGGGATAATCAATAATTCGGGATAAGTGCAATGAGAGGGGCGAAGATTAATTTCTTCCCTCTACTCTATTCTTCGATATTCATTGATTCATATTCTTTAAGTGTTGTAATAATGTCATCATAGATTTTCTGATCAACATAATTAAGTAGTTCGTCACTAGAGACAAAACGATATTCAGTGTGTTCATGAGAGATTTGAACATGATCATTGGTTGGAATAGCTAAAAAGCCAATACCAACGGTTTGATAGTCAGGTCGAACGGCTGTAAAAGTATACACAGGTTTAATGATTCTCACATCTAAATTTGTTTCTTCTTTTAATTCTCTAATAAGAGCCTGATGTGGTGTTTCACCATATTCTAATCCACCTCCAGGAAGTTCCCAAAAACCAAGTCCATCACTAGAAGGACGTACTCTTTTGAGAATCAGGATTTTTTGATGATAAATGACAATAGCTTTGACGGTAATATGAAATCTGATATTTTCCATATGTTTATTCCCTCCATTTTATATATCATATCATTTTTTTTACAAAAAGTATCGTTTTATTAAAAATGTTTGCTATAATAATTGAGAGGTGATTTTAAAATGATTGATTTTTTAGAAGAAGTCTATAAAAGAAAAGATAAAATGATAGAAGATATACAGACATTATGTGAAATACCATCTATTTTAGATGAAACAACAGCTAACGAAGGACAACCATTTGGAAAAACATGTCGTGATGCGTTAGATGCTATGTTAGAAATAGGTGAGAGAGATGGATTTGTTTGTGAAAATGTTGATGGTTATGCAGGACATATTGATATAGGAGAGGGAGAAGAAACTTTTGGTATTTTAGGACATTTGGATGTTGTGCCTTGCAATGAGAGTGGATGGAACAGTGAACCATATGCAGCAACTTTAAAAAATGGAAAGTTATATGGGCGAGGAGTAGCTGATGATAAAGGACCACTCATTGCCGCATACTATGCTGCTAAAATTATTCATGAATTAAATTTACCTGTAAAAATGAAAACAAGAGTGATTTTTGGATGTAATGAAGAAAATGGTTCAAAATGTATGCAATATTATTTTACAAAGAAACCTTATCCTTCAATGGGGTTTACACCAGATGCAGAATTTCCTGTTGTCTATGGAGAAAAAGCAGGTGTTAATTTTAAAATAATTGGTGAAATTGAAAATGATAATTTAATAGGACTTTATTCTGGAAATAGAGCAAATATTGTTCCAGAAGTTTGTGAAGCTTATTTAACAGGTTCATATAAACAATATAGAGAATCATTTGCTGAATATTTATCTGCTCACCAATTAGATGGATATGTTGAAGAAGAAGGAAATCATACAAAACTTGTATTGATTGGAAAATCTGCTCATGCCTCTACACCAGAATTAGGAATTAATGGGGCTGTATATATGTGTCATTATTTATCAACTATATCACAAAATCAATTAGTTCAATTTATTGATCAATATTTTTATAATGATTGTTATGGGGAAAAATTAGGTATTGCTTATACGGGATTAATGGGTCCATTAACAGTGAATTTAGGGGTTATCAATTACAAGAATGGACATGTTAATATGATTATAGACATGCGTGTTCCTCATGAAGTGACAGATGAACAGTTGACAGCAAAAATGCAAAAATGTCTTAACATTTATGGATTAAAAGAAACACATCATTTAGGAAAAGCTTTATATATAGATCCTCAAAGTGAATTGATTCAAAAGTTGCATAATGCTTATGTTGAATTTACAGGTGATCATAATCATCAACCACAGGCTATAGGTGGTGGCACATATGCAAAAACAATGCCTAATTGTGTTGCTTTTGGTATTGAATTCCCAGATAGTGATAATAAGATTCATCAAAATAATGAAGAAATTTCTATTGATGATTTAATGAAGGCAACAGCTATCTATGCAAAAGCTATTTATGATTTGATTAAGGAATAGAGTGAATTCTCTATTCCTTATTGCATAGAAATATGATTTTTGTTATAATATAAACGCTAATTGCAGGCGTGGTGGAATGGTAGACACGCTATCTTGAGGGGGTAGTGGAAGTATTTCCGTGTGAGTTCAAATCTCATCGCCTGCACCATTTTTGTTTTACGCATCTGTGGTGGAATTGGTAGACACGCTATCTTCAGGCGGTAGTGGATTTAATCCGTGTGAGTTCGAGTCTCATCAGATGCACCAATTGATTGAGCATTGTTTATCAATGTGTTTTTTTATTATTGGAGGATTTTTATGAATCAAGAAATTATACAAAAAATGGCTGAAGAATTATCCATTCAAGAACAACAAATTCAAAATGTTTTATCTTTATTAGAAGAAGGAGCTACTGTTCCTTTTATAGCACGTTATCGTAAAGAAAAAACAGGTGGATTAAATGAAGAACAAATTAGAGAAATTTCAAAAGTATATGAATATCAGGTCAATCTTCAGGAACGAAAAGATGATGTTATTCGTTTAATTGATGAAAAAGGTTTATTGACTGAAGAATTAAAACATAATATTTTAAATGCTT
Organism: Massilimicrobiota sp. An134; assembly: GCF_002160815.1. GTDB lineage: Bacteria > Bacillota_I > Bacilli_A > Erysipelotrichales > Coprobacillaceae > Allocoprobacillus > Allocoprobacillus merdigallinarum. The sequence goes on from NZ_NFLH01000030.1 coordinate 2,585, forward strand.
CTAAATTAAGTGAAGTTGAAGATTTTTATAGACCATTTAAAGAGAAAAAGAAAACTAAGGCATCTATTGCTAAGGCAAAAGGATTAGAGCCATTGGCTCAATCGATTTTAAAATTACCTAGAACTTTCGATTTGGAAAAAGAAGCCCAAAAATATTTAAATGAGCAAGTATTAACTATTGAAGAGGCTATTCATGGAGCCAAAGATATTATTGCAGAACAAATAAGTGATGAACCACGTTATCGAAAATATACAAAAGATATGATTTATAAGACAGGTATGATCTCTTCTCATGTCAAAAAGAAAAATCCTGATCAAGAAGATGGGATTTACGAAATGTATTATGATTATCAGGAAAGGGTTCAGTATATTGCATCACATCGAATTCTTGCCATTAATCGTGCTGAAAAAGAAAAGGTATTAACGGTTTCTATTGATATTGATACAGATCGCTTTATTCAATATATTTATAATGGTGTTATGCGTAGACGTGAATCGTCGCTAGATACCTTTATTGAAGATACTGTTAAAGATGCATTTAAACGTTTGATTTTCCCATCTGTAGAAAGAGAAGTTCGTAATGAATTAACAGAAAAAGCACAGGAACAGGCATTAAATGTTTTTTCAGTAAATTTGGAAAATCTTTTATTACAGGCACCAATGAAAGATAAATATGTATTAGGGGTTGATCCGGCTTTTAGAACAGGATGCAAATTAGCGGCTATTGATCCAACTGGTAAAGTGTTAGATATTCATAAAGTTTTCATTACTATACCTAAAGATGATTACACTAAGGATGAAAAAATATTACTGTCTATGATTCAAAAATACCAAATTGAAATTATTGCTATTGGAAATGGAACTGCCAGTCGCGAAACAGAAAGCTTTATAGCACAGTTTATTAAGAAATATAATCTAGATGTACAATATGTCATCGTGTCTGAAGCGGGAGCTAGCGTTTATTCTGCAAGTACAATTGCTAAGGAAGAATTTCCAGATTATCAGGTAGAAGAAAGGTCAGCTGTTTCTATTGCCAGACGTTTACAAGATCCTTTAGCAGAACTTGTTAAAATTGAGCCAAAGGCTATTTCAGTTGGTCAATATCAACATGATATGAATCAAAAGAAATTAACAGAACAGTTAGATTTTGTGGTAGAAAAAGTTGTCAATCAGGTAGGAGTCAATATTAATACAGCGTCTCCTTCATTACTACAATATGTATCTGGTTTATCAATGTCTACAGCTAAAAATATTGTGAAATATCGTGAAGAAAATGGTAAATTTACATCTCGTGAACAAATTAAAAATGTAAAAAAACTTGGAGAAAAAACATATGAATTGGCTGTTGGATTTTTAAGAATTCTATCTGGTAATGAGAAATTAGATGAAACGAGTATTCATCCAGATAATTATAATGATGCGAATCATCTTTTAGAATATCTTCATTTACAAAAAAATGATATTGGTACAAAACATGCAAAAGATGTGATTGAACAAGTATCTATTCAGCAGATTCAAGAAGATTTACACTTAGATTCTTATTTGGCTGAAGATTTAATAGAAGCTTTTATATCTCCACATCGCTCTCCTCGTGATGAATATAATGTTCCTATTTTACGAAAAGATGTTTTAAAAATTGAAGATTTGAAAAAAGGAATGAAATTACAGGGAGTTGTGAGAAATGTTGTTGATTTTGGTGCCTTTGTTGATATTGGATTAAAAAATGATGGTTTAATACATATTTCTAAAATGTCATCTCATAAAGTGAAACATGCTTTAGATGTATGTCATGTTGGAGATATTTTAGATGTATATGTATATGATGTTGATTTGAAGAAAAAAAGAGTTGCTTTATCATTAATGGAGGTGGCATAAATGGAATTTATATATTATCCACGTTGTAGTACATGTTTAAAAGCTTTAAAAAAGCTTAAAGAACAGGAAATAGATGTGACATTACGAGATATTGTCAATGAAACACCGACTCAAGAAGAATTACTGTGTTGGATACGTCAAAATGGAAAAGGAATCAAACCATTTTTTAATACATCTGGAAAACTTTATCGTGAAATGAATTTAAAAGATAAAATAAATGATATGAATGAAGATGAAGCAGCATTGTTATTATCTCAAAATGGTATGTTAATCAAGCGTCCATTGCTTATTGATGGTGAAAAAATTATTATTGGATATCAAAAAGAAATTTATGAAAAATAGATTTCTTTTTTTATTATTTATTTTGAAATAATTTTATATCTGTTATACTAAAGAAAAGATAGAATGAGGTGAAAAGATATGAATCAAGAAATGAAACAAACAGTCAATGAAATCAAAAAAGCTGTTATTGGGAAAGATGAGGTTATTATTCAAATATTGGTTACTTTACTTTCTAGGGGACATATTTTGCTTGAGGACATTCCTGGTGTTGGAAAAACAAATCTAGCATTAGCATTATCAAAAAGTTTACAGCTAGATTATCACCGTATTCAATTAACACCAGATATTATGCCAAGTGATATCGTTGGATTTACGATGTATAATCCACAGACACAGCAATTTGAATATAAAGAAGGAATTGCTTTTTGTCATCTTTTATTAGCAGATGAAATGAATCGTACATCTAGTAAAACACAGGCAGCTTTATTAGAGTTAATGGAAGAAGGACAAATGACTGTAGATGGAAAAACATATATATTACCTCAGCCATTTTGTGTCATTGCTACACAGAACCCTTTTGGCTCTGCTGGAACGCAACTATTGCCTGATTCTCAAATGGATCGTTTTATGAGTCGATTAAGTTTAGGTTATCCTCAATTTGAAGAGGAAATAGAAATGATGAAACAACGTCAAAAATCTAATCCTTTAGATGATATACAATCAGTTTTATCGCCTGAGATGATACTGCAATATCAAAAGATGATTGATCAGATATATGTTCATGATGATATTTATCATTATATCATGCAAATCATTACTGCAACACGTTCACATTCTCAAATTGAACAAGGTGTATCACCACGTGGTTCTTTAGCTATCATGAAAACGGCTAAAGCCTATGCATTTTTAAATGACCGTGATTATGTGATTCCACAAGATGTCCAATATGTTGCACCAATGGTTTTGGCTCATCGTTTCATACTGACATATGAAGCTAAAATGAACAAAGTCTCTTCATATCAGATTGTAGATGAAATCTTAGAATCAGTTGGAGAACCTCAATTAAAAGTATGAAAAACTTATTAAAATATTTTTGTTTTCTTGCTTTTTTATATGGATTATGGCGTTTTGTTTCAGGGTATTTTTCATTTTTATTGTTTTTGATGGCTTTTTGTTTAATATGTATATGCCTATTGTTTAGTATTATCCCAATGCGAAAATCAACAATCTCAATAAAAATGCAACAAGCATATTGTTTGCGTGAGGAAACCATTAATCTGAGTTTTTGCCGTCAAAGTGTTACACCTATCCCATGTGGTCAGATTATAATTGAATATCAAATGATAGATGTTTTTTCTCAAATTGTAGTTGAAAAAAGCGTATGTCTTCATGATCAGCAAGTAGATGTAGAGATTCCTTGTCCTCATTGTGGTCATTATACGATTCAGGTTCAGAAAATAAAATGTTTTGATTTATTACAATGTTTTTCTTTTTCAAAAACTGTATCCTTACAAAATTCATTTGATGTAATGCCACATTACCATCTTATAGATGTATCTGTTCATCAGGTTCATCAATTGGATGAACAAGGAGAAAATTATTTGACAGATCAAAAAGGTGATGATTATAGTGAAATTTTTGAGATTAGAACATATCGTGAAGGTGATGAACTTAAGCATATTCATTGGAATATGTCATCAAAGTTTCAAGAGTTTTTTGTTAAGGTGGGAAGCCAACCTGTTCACGAAAATCTTACTCTTGCGATAGAATATAAAGAAAACAATACATTCTATGATTTACAGTTTGATTATTTTTATTCTTTATGTATTTCTTTATTAAAAGAGAATATTGCTTTTGAAATTGTAACTTCATGTGATGTGCAAAATATGCATGTGCAATCTATACATTCTGTTGATAATCTTGCAACTACCATTCGATGGATGATGAAAAATCCTATCAAAACTTTAGATCAATCTTTCATGTCACGTTCTTTTTATCAAATAAAGGGACAGAATCTGGAGGTGTATCATTTATGAAAAAAACACTTAACTCCTTTTTTCAACAATACATCATCCATATCATTAATGTTTTCATGATTATTTTAGGATGTATGGGTTTGATAGGAAATTATGATCATTCTTTATATTTTCCTGAAAACACATATATAAGTATTATTCTTTTAGGCGTGATAGGAATAGGATTTTACCTTTATTTTATTAAATATCAGACAATGCCTCAAAAACCATGTGTATTCATTTTTATCATTTTATTATTAGTATTGATTATATTATTTCAAAGTGAGTGTCATTATTTTCTCAATAATCTTCAATCTGTTATTGAATTTGATTATTTCTTAAAATTTGATGAATTACTTCCTTTAGAATTATATAGTCGAGATATGTTTTATCAAGTTATTATATTCATAATTGGGTTGCCAGTTATCTATTTGATTGTGTCAACTGTATGTACAATGCATTTTTCGTTAATTAAAATCATCAGTTTAATTTTTCTCTTTATGTTTCCAGTATTTATCAAACATGAACTTTCTTCTCAAGAGAGTTATTGCTTTATTATCTTTATCTGTTATGCATTATTATTTACAGTGGCTTTAAAATATCAGCAAAAACAATATACCTTAAAGATTGTGATTATTATATTATTATGTATAATGTCTGTAACTGCATCTACTTATTTAGAGGGAAATCCTTTGTTTCAACAAGAATCATCATCGGTTTTATCACAAATGATTGATTGGATTGCTAACGGAAAGGGAAATCCTTTAGGAATAGCTACACAAACGGGTATGAGTCGTGATATTGATGGTTCTTTACCTACAGGCAATGTGCAACTTACTAATGGATTGGCTTTAACAGTACAATCAGATATTCCTTTTTCTTCTTATTTGAGAGCTTATTCGCTTGCCAATTACAGTGATAATGAATGGCATGAGGTTACGGAAAATTATGATAATAGTCAGTCTTTAACTATGTATAGCGATTTTTTAATGTTGAATTATTTACCATCTTTTCAAAGTGTTGAAATTCTACCACAACGTCAATATGATTTTCAATTTGTACCATACTATTTTATTGATAATGTTCAAGAGTATCCAGTTCTTTTTGATTCATATATAGAAAGTACTTCTGATTCATTGGATGTTTTATATCTTTATGAAGAAGATCCTCAATTAGGACTAGATGAAAATAGCTATTTTATTTCTGAACAGTATGATGAAGAATATGAAGATTATGTGTATCAACATTATTTAGATGTTCCAGATGAATTAGAACAACAATTATCGCGTTTATTATATGAAAATGATATTGAATATCCATATGATTTTGATATTGCATCAACAGTCCAACAGGTGCAGGAACTTTTAGCTAAGCAAGCAGAATATGATTTGAATGCAGGAACATTACCTTTTGATAAAGATTTTGTTGAATACTTTCTGTTTGAAAATCATAAAGGAAGTTGTACTCATTTTGCGACTGCTGGAGCTTTGTTGTTAAGGGAGTTAGGTATTCCAACACGCTTTGTAAGAGGGTATACAATGCTAGAAAGTGATTTTCATAATGGTGAAGCTAAAATTCCTCAATATCGTTCGCATGCCTGGATAGAAGTTTATGAAAATATGAAGGGTTGGATTCCTTATGAAATGACACCTGCAGGAAATATCGAAGAAATCAGTGATGTTCTTGATGATATAGCAAGTCAAAATCAGCAGACTGCAAATACGAGTGATGTGCCAACAACACAGCCTGAAGAAGATACAATACAGGATACACCTGTAGATTTAGATGTTACAACAAGATCATCTCATCAAAATATATGGATTATTGCTGGATTATTTGGAATCTTTATATTCATTTTTATTTATCATTATTTGACAACACATTTGATGATGATCAAAACAAGACGTATGAATAACAATCAGAAAGTTTTAACTTATTATAGAAAAATAAGGAAATTATCTTCTTGGCATAATGTTGATGATGAAGAGTTAAAGAATCTTGCTTATAAAGCTAAATATTCTTCTCATGAAATAAGTGATGAAGAATGGCTTCAATTCCTTCGCTGTTATCAACAATGGATTTATCAATATAGTCAATCATTGAAATGGTATCAGAGATTTATTTTCCAATATATTTTTGGAAATAAATAAAAAGAGATTTTATGAAATGAACCTCCTTATTTGAATGTCCAAATAAGGGGGATTCACTTGATGTGAAATCTCTTTTTTATGTTTTATTTATAACGTAAATGTGTTATATCACTATAACATGGAATACCATTTTCATATGTAATCGCAACTTCGCCTTGAATCAATGGAATTAAATAGTCATAAAGTTCTTGAGTGATATCATTATGTTCATCATTGATCCATTCAACAGGAATACGTTGTTCTAAATTGGCAATTTTGAGAACATCCTTATAGGTGTATTCAACTTGATAAGGCTGATTTTGAACACGTTGGAAAGTCATCATAACACCACTGTTTCCTTCCATTGATGTTTGAACAGCCGCTTGTCCAATTTGAAATGATTCTTCTAAATCAACTTTTGAAGCAATATGCATAGCACATCTTTGTAGGACATTTAATTCGATACTACGCACTTTACATTTGAATTCCTGATAAACTAATGATTCTAGGACTTTACCAGTTCCAGAATGCAAAACATGTCCAAAAGCATCACGTTTTGTATATTTAGAATCAGCATCTAAATATTCTCCATTTTCATTTTTAATTCCTTCACTGACAGCAATAATAATATTCTTTTTATGACGAAAAACTTTACGAATATCATCTAAGAATTTTTGCGTTGAAAACGGAACTTCAGGCAAATAGATAAGGTCAGGTGCTTCATTGCATTGCGTTCTTGCTAGCGCACTGGCAGCAGTTAACCATCCAGCATTACGCCCCATAATTTCAACAATTGTAACAGCATTTAATTTATAAATTGAACTGTCATAAGCAATTTCTAACATAGAAGTTGCAACATATTTAGCAGCTGAACCAAAACCAGGAGTATGGTCAGTTCCCATTAAATCATTATCAATTGTTTTAGGAATACCAATAAAACAAATAGGGGAATGAATAGACTTGGCATAAGCTGATAGTTTTGCAACTGTATCCATAGAATCATTACCACCAATATAATAAAAATCTGTGATATGTAATTGTTCAAAAGTATGGAATAATCTTTCATAAGTTTGAGGATCATCCTGATAATTGGGTAGTTTATAACGACACGAACCAAGATACATAGCAGGAGAATGTTTTAATTGTTCTAAAGCTTGTGAATCATTAAATAACTCTCCCAAATCCATATAGCGGCTTTCTAACAATCCCATAATTCCATTGACCATCCCATAAACATGGTCGAATTTTTGGCTTTTGATACATTCATGAATAATTCCTGCCAAAGATGCATTAATCGCAACGGTTGGGCCTCCCGATTGACCAATAAAACAGTTTCTTTTTTTCATGAGTAACTCCTTTCATTTTTCGACATTATTCTATCATTTTTTATATTATAAAAAAAGTGTATTTTTTGAGAAATCAAAAATATTAAAATTTTCGATTCTTTATGATGAAAATAAATTTTTCATGTGGAAATTTCTTATTGAAAAGAGTATACTATATGATATAGGAGGAAAGAGAATTATGTCTAAAAAGTATTTATCAATGGATGGAAATACTGCTGCTGCACATGTCGCTTATGCATTTAGTGAAGTTGCAAGTATTTATCCAATTACACCATCTTCTCCAATGGCTGAAAATGCGGAAACATGGGCTGCTCAAGGAAAGAAAAATATTTTTGGATCAGCAGTTAATGTTATCGAAATGCAGTCAGAAGCTGGAGCTGCTGGAGCTGTACATGGAGCATTGCAAGGTGGTGCGTTAGCAACTACATTTACGGCATCTCAAGGTCTATTATTGATGATACCAAACTTGTATAAAATTCAAGGTGAATTATTGCCTGGTGTATTCCATGTTGCTGCGAGAGCTTTAGCAACACGTTCATTAAATATTTTTGGTGATCATCAGGATATATATGCATGTCGTCAAGTTGGTGCGCCTATGATTTGTTCTCATAGCGTTCAAGAAGTTATGGATTTAGGAGGAATTGCTCATTTAACTGCAATTAAGGCAAGCGTTCCTGTTATTCACTTCTTTGATGGATTTAGAACTTCTCATGAAATTCAAAAAGTAGAAGTTATGGATTATGATGTTTTAGAAAGCTTGTTAGATAAAGAGGCATTAAAGAAATTTAAAGAAAATGCATTAAATCCACATACAAATCCAATTGAACGTGGTGGTGCTGAAAATGATGATATCTATTTCCAAGGTAGAGAAGCACAAAATAAACATTATGAAGCTGTTGTTGAAATTGTTGCTGATTACATGAAAAAGATTTCAGAAATTACTGGACGTGAATATGCGCCATTTACATATTATGGAGCAAGCGATGCATCACGTGTGATCATTGCAATGGGTTCTGTAACTGAAACAATTAAAGAAACAATTGATGAAATGAATAAACGTGGTGAACGTGTTGGATTGATTAAAGTTCATTTATATCGTCCATTCTCACCAAAATATCTATTAAAAGTTTTACCAAATACTGTTGAAAAAGTTGCTGTTTTAGATCGTACAAAAGAAATGGGAGCAACTGGAGAACCATTATACTTAGATGTATGCTCTGTATTAAAAGATACAAACATCAAAGTTATTGGTGGACGTTATGGTATGGGATCTAAAGATACAACACCTGGTCAAATCAAAGCTGTATATGATCATTTATTAGATGAAGATCCATTTACATCTTTCACTATTGGTATTAATGATGATGTAACTCATTTATCATTAAAAGAAGACCCTGATTTCCATGTTAATGCTGATTATACTTCATGCTTATTCTATGGTTTAGGATCAGATGGTACAGTATCTGCTAATAAATCTTCAATTAAAATTATTGGAGATCATACCGATTTATATTCACAGGCTTACTTTGCTTATGATAGTAAAAAAGCTGGTGGAGCTACACGTTCTAACTTAAGATTTGGTCATACACCAATTCGTGCAACATATTATGTCAATAATGCTGATTTTATTTCATGTTCATTAGATAACTATGTATTGAAATATGATATGTTGAAAAACTTAAAGAATGGTGGAACATTCTTATTAAATACAGAATTTGATGAAAAAGAAATTGTTGATTATTTACCAAATAAATTAAAGAAACAATTAGCTGATAAAAATGCTAAATTCTATATCATTAATGCAACAAAGATTGCTAGTGAAATTGGTATGGGAAGACATACAAATACAATTCTTCAATCTGCATTCTTTGCTTTAAACCCACAAATTTTACCAGTTGATAAAGCTGTTGAATATATGAAAGCAATGGCTAAGAAAACATATGGTAAAAAAGGTGATGCTGTTGTAGAAATGAACTACAAAGCTATTGATGCAGGAAAAGATGCTATTGTTGAAGTTCCTGTTGATGCAAGCTGGTCTGATTTAACAGTTACTGCTACAAGAGCAAGAACTGGTGATGATTACTTTGATAATTTCGTTGCACCAATCAATGCCTTAGATGGTTATGATTTACCTGTTTCTGCATTTATGGATAAATTAGATGGTTCAATGAAATCTGGTATTGCTATTAAAGAAAAACGTGCGATTGCTATTGATGTACCACGTTGGGAAAAAGAAAACTGTATCCAATGTAATAACTGTGTTATGGTATGTCCTCATGCAACAATTCGTGCTTTCTTAATTGATGAAGATGAAATGAAAGCTATGCCAGAAGATATTTCAAATGATGTTTTAAAACCAATTGGTAGAAATGTAGATGGATTGGTTTATCGTATTCAAGTTTCTCCAGATAACTGTGTTGGTTGTGGATTATGTGTGACTGAATGTCCAGGTAAAGCTGGAAAGAAAGCTTTATCTATGGTGCCAGTAAAAGAAGAATTACCACATGCTTCTTTAGCTGATCATATTTATTCAAAAGTGACATATAAAGCTGATCGTTATCCAACAACAACAGTTAAAGGTGTTGGATTTATGCGTCCATACTTTGAAGTATCTGGTGCTTGTGGTGGATGTGGTGAAACACCTTATTATCGTTTGGCTTCTCAATTATTTGGAGCTGATATGAGAATTGCAAATGCAACTGGATGTAGTTCAATTTATAGTGGTTCTACACCATCAACACCTTGTACAATTGATGAAAATGGACAAGGACCTGCATGGGCTAACTCATTATTTGAAGATAATGCTGAATATGGATTTGGTATGAAATTAGCTGAAAATTATATGGCTAAACGTATCTTAGAAATCATTGAAGCAAATAAAGCTGAATGTGAACCTGAACTTCAAACTGTATTAGAACAATATGCAAATGTCAAAGGTCAAAGAGTTGAAGAAAGAAAACTTTATGATCAATTAGTATCTTTAGTAGAAGCTTCAAAATGTGAAGGTATCAAAGAATTATTAGATATGAAAGGTGAACTTGTCACTAAATCTCAATGGATTATTGGTGGAGATGGATGGGCTTATGACATCGGTTATGGTGGATTAGATCATGTTATCGCTAATAATCAAAATGTTAATATCTTAGTTCTTGATACAGAAGTTTATTCAAATACTGGTGGACAATCTTCAAAATCTTCACAAGCTGGTTCTATCGCTAAATTCACTGCTGGTGGTAAAACAGTAGCCAAGAAAGATTTAGCACAGATTGCTATGGCATATGGACATGTTTATGTAGCACAAGTGGCTATGGGAGCTAATCCAATGCAAACAATTAAAGCATTCAAAGAAGCTGAAGCTTATGATGGACCATCATTAATTATTGCTTATTCTCCATGTATGGAACATGGTATTAAAGGTGGTCTTGCAAATCATCAACAACAACAAAAACATGCTGTTGAATGTGGATACTTCAACTTATTAAGATATGATCCTCGTTTAGAAGAACAAGGAAAGAATCCATTACAGTTAGATTCTAAAGAACCTGATTTCACAAAATTCAAAGATTTCTTATTAAGTGAAAACAGATTTGCACAATTATCTAAAGTCAATCCAGAACATGCTGAAGGATTAATGGATAAATGTGAAAAAGACGCTATGAAACGTCGTCATCGTTTGGATGTTATGGCAAGTGAATAGTCAAAATGAAAGATTGAAAGTGAGAGTACTTTCAATCTTTTTTTGACATCATTTTTAATTCCATTTCTCTATAATGAAAGAGGGTGGAAAAAATGAATGTCTATATAGAAATTACGTATTTTATGAATGCTTTATTAATATTACTGAGTTTTGAAATATTATCTTTTTTGTTAAATATACGCATAACTAAGAAAAGATTATGTCTATATGTTTTGACTTACAATATTTCATTTGTTTTTTTATTTATTGATTTATTTACTGGGTTTATTCTTTTATATGATTTTATATTGACATTTTTTTATTTTAAACGGTCTGTCTATATATATTATCCTGTATATCTTTTTATATACTTTTCAATATTATCATTTGTTCAATGGTTATTACCATCGTCTATTATTTTTCAAGGTGTTTTATTGATGGAAGGCTATCATATACGATATATCATGATTATTGCAGTTTTAGTTATTTTGATTAGCTATTTCTATATAGATTTATGCCGTCATCGTATTCATCAGCAAATGGTTAAAGTCTGTTTTCAAGGACACCAATGTTATGGTTTTATTGATAATGGTAATCAGGTCACATATCATGGTTATCCAGTTATTTTTATCAATCAAAGATTTGCCGGTGACTATACTGTTATTGATAATATTTGGATTGAAACTGCGAGTCAGCAGGAAAAAATTGATTTAATTTTATTGCCTGATATTACAATTCATTATCAAACATTACACGATGTTTATGCTGGAATTATATCATCGAATCAGTATGATTGCATTTTAAATCAACAGTTAATGGGAGGATTATTATGATCTTATTATTATTGAAGGAATGGGTATTAAAAAGAAAATCACTTTTCTATATTGGTAGACATGATGTTTTAAAAGCACCATTAAAAGGTAAAGAAGAAAAAGAAGCTTTATTGAAATTACAAAATGGTGATGAAAAAGCAAAGGATTTATTAATTGAACATAATTTAAGGCTCGTTGTCTATGTGGCTAAAAAATATGATTCTATGCAAAATGGTAGCATAGAAGATTTAATTAGTATTGGAACGATTGGGTTAGTCAAAGCAGTGAATACTTTTAATATGGATAAAAACATTAAATTAGCAACTTATGCATCACGTTGTATTGAAAATGAAATTTTAATGTTCTTAAGAAAAAATAATAAACTCAGACAAGAAATCTCTTTAGATGAACCATTGAATGTTGACTATGATGGTAATGAATTATTATTATCTGATATCATTGGTACGGACAAAGACATTGTACAAGATGAAATAGAACATAATGATCAAAAAGAAAAATTTTATCATGCTTTACATTATTTAAATCCAAGAGAACAACAGATTCTTATGATGCGTTATGGTTTGATTGGTCATGAGGAATTAACACAAAAGGATGTGGCAGAAATATTAGGTATTTCACAATCATATATATCTAGACTTGAAAAGAAAATTATTAGAAAATTAAGAAATAAATTGAAAGATGATGAATAATGTCAAATAAAATGGTGAAACTCTGATATGAGGAGTTGAATCCATGTCAAAATATAAAGTAGAACTGAATGGAACAAATATTGAAAATTATGAAAAATTATCTCATCAACAAACAATAGAATTATTGAAAACATATCATCAAAATCATGATTCCTGTATAAAAGAAAAATTGGTTCTCTCTAATTTAAAACTTGTTTTATCACTTGTTCAAAAATACCAACAAAGAGTGAATAATTTAGATGATTTATTTCAAGTTGGAGTAATTGGTTTAATGAAGGCCATAGATCATTTTAATACGAATTTAGAAGTTCGTTTTTCAACATATGCTGTTCCGCTTATACAAGGTGAGATGAAACGTTATTTAAGAGAAAATTCTCCTATGCGAATACCAAGATCGTTACGAGATGTTGCTTATAAAGCGCTTTTGGTTAATGAAGAATATATGAAAAAATATAATCGAGAAGCATCTATAAAAGAATTATCTCAACGTTTAAATGTTGATGAATATACGTTAGTTGAAGCATTGTCTTCTACTCACAGTGTGACATCATTATCACAGGAAGTCCAAAATGATGGCAATGGACCCATTGATTTAGAAAGTCAGATACCAGATAACCATAGTCATATGGAAGAGATTCAAAAGACAATAGATTTACAAAAAGCCATGCATCATTTAGATCAAAAAGAAATGCAAATCATTCATGAACGTTATTTTCAAGGTTTAACACAGAGTGAAATTGCTAAAGATTTAATGATTTCTCAAGCACAAGTTTCTCGTATTGAAAAACAGGCTTTATCACATTTAAAGAAATATATGATAGGATAAAAGCATATATTAAAGTGGTGATAAAATGCGCTTTTTAACTTTACAAAGTAAAGATGTCATTGATGCCTCATCAGGTTGTAAGATTGGTTATGTTGTTGATTTGGAAATTGATCCTTGTTGTCAATGTATACAGGCTTTAATTGTTGAACGTTTTTCAGCATTTAAATTCATATGTTTTTTTAAAGGACCACCAGCTTTGGTTATACCTATTCAACATATTATTACCATTGGTGAAGATGTTATTTTGGTACATGTTGAATGTCAATAAATGGTATGAAGAAGGTGATATTTCCCGTATTTTCCTCTTTTTTTCATACACATTATATGGTATAATTATATAAAGATTGTAAGGAGGTTACCTCATGGGATACGGAGAAAAAGTAAAAAAATGGTTTTTTGAAGAAGATGATGATGACGTTTATGAAAATGAAGAAATAGATACTGAAGAAGAAAATGTAAAATCAACAAGTTTATTTGAAAAAGCAAAATCTACAAAAACAACTGATGCTATGAAAGCATTAAGTGCAAATAAAGATAGTCATTTGATTTTATTTGAACCACGTGCATATAGTGAAACTCAGGAAATTGCAACGTATTTAAAACAAAAAAGAGCTGCAGTTGTGAATTTGCATCGTTTACAGAAAGAACAATCTAAACGTGTTATTGATTTCTTAAGTGGTGTTATTTTTGCAATTGAAGGAGATATTCAACAAATCGGACCTAAAATTTTCTTATGTACTCCTAAGAATATTGGCGTTTCTGGCAATATTACAATGGATGATTCTGAAACTGATGAATAAACAAGTATTAGTAAGTGAAAAACTTGCTAATACTTTCTTTTTGAATGATGTTAGAACATTTTAAAGGCGACGAAGTTTTTGTTAAGAAAATTTTAGATTATCAATTTCAGGCACTGCATCATCAAAGAATGGTATTAACACCTTTCTATAATCCTCATGAACAGGAGATAGTAAGAAGTGTTATCGGTAAAGAACTGAAAGTCTTAAGTTATGGTGGTTTTACAAATGCTGAAAATCAGCGTATGATTATTTGTCCAGATTTTTATGAAATTGAAAAGTCTGACTTTGAAATTCAATTGGTTGAAGTCATATATCGCCAGCAATTTGGACGCATTCAGCACAAGGATATTTTAGGAGCTTTAATGAATTTGGGTATAAAAAGGGAGTGTGTTGGTGATATTTTTGATAGAGAGCGTTGTTTTTTTGCTTGTACAAAACAAACTTATCCTTATATTATCCAAACATTAAAACAAATAAAAAAATCAAAAATAAAGCTTCAAGAATGTCATGAAGATATTGAAATTGTACATGACTATACATCTCGTTCTTTTATTTTATCGAGTATGCGTTTGGATAAAGTGGTATCAACGATGTTTAAAGTACCACGTGCTTTAGCTAGTGAAGCTATTCGTAATGGGCATGTCAAAGTCAATTATAAAATTGTTGAAGAAGTGAGTTATTTGTGTCATAATAGTGATATGGTATCTTTCAAACATCATGGACGTGTTAAAATTGTGGATGAAAATAAGCAAACAAGACAGGGAAATTATGTTGTAAGTGGATACTTTTATAAGTGAGGTGGAAGGATTGGAACAATTTGATAAGCAATTTCGTGGTTATAACATTGCTGAAGTCAATGATCGTATTGGTGAATTAAAACAGGAAATTGAAAAACAAAAGGAAAGGATTCAGTCAATGGAAGAAGAAATGACTGAATTAAAAGAACAAAACACTTTACTTACAAAACAAATATCTGTACATGAGAAAACTAACGAAGAAATTGCGCGTTTGGCTTTAAAAGAAGCAAGTGAATTGATTGAAAAAGCCAAAAGAAATGCCAATATGATTCTTAAAGAATCAATGGAATATGTGCGTGGTTTGTCAAAGGATATGGATACGTTTAAACAGGAAGCTATTGATTTTAGAGCAAATGTTGTAAAAATGAGCGAAGAAATGCTAGAAACTATTGACAAATCTGAAATTTTCAGTTTAATTAAAGAAGAACAAGAAAACAAATACAATGACAAGGACAGTTTATAAGGAAAACTTACAGAGAGTTTGCAGTTGGTGAAAAGCAAATAAGGGGAACTTATAATGAATCAGCCTAAGAGTAGCTTATCTGAAATCAAGTAGGATAAGACGTTCATCGCGTTAAGATATAGAGAGCATATCTTTATGATATGAATAAAGGTGGTACCGCGTCATCACGTCCTTTAACAGGACGTTTTTTTATTTGAGAAAGGAAGGAATACAATGAATTACAAAGACACATTATTAATGCCTAAAACAGATTTTGAAATGCGTGGAAATCTTCCTAAAAAGGAGCCAGGTTACGTTCAAAGATGGCAAGAAACGCATATGTATGAAAAAGTCATTGAACAAAATCAAGGACATGATGATTTTGTTTTCCATGATGGTCCACCATATGCAAATGGAAATATGCATACTGGACATATGTTAAACAAAATTATTAAAGATGTGATTTGTCGTTATAAAAACATGCAGGGATTGTATACACCATATATTCCTGGATGGGATACACATGGTTTACCAATTGAAAATGCTATTCAAAAATTAGGTGTCAATCGTAAAGAATTAAGTACAGCAGAATTTAGAAAAAAATGTTATGAATATGCATTAAAACAAGTTGAAATTCAAAAAGAACAATGTATCCGTGTTGGAACATTTGCTGATTATGACCACCCATATTTAACATTATTACCAGAATTTGAAGCCAATCAAATTGATGTTTTCGCAAAGATGGCGATGGATGGTTTAATTTATAAAGGATTAAAACCAGTCTATTGGTCACCATCAAGTGAATCAGCTTTAGCAGAAGCTGAAGTTGAATATCATGATGTGAAAAGTCCAACTATTTTTGTGAAATTCCAGGTTAAAGATGGAAAAGGTATTTTAGATACAGATACAAGTTTTGTGATTTGGACAACAACACCTTGGACAATTCCAGCAAACCTTGCGATTTGTTTAAATGCGGATTATACGTATGCACTTGTTCAAAGTGAGAAAGGAAAATTAATTGTTTTAGAAGAACTTGTTGATTCTTTATGGGAAAAATTTGAATTAAAAGAAAAACAGATTTTAAAAACATTTAAGGGACAAGAATTAGAAATGATTACTTGTCAACATCCATTATATGATCGTGAATCATTAGTTATCTTAGGAGATCACGTTACTGCTGAAGCTGGTACAGGATGTGTTCATACTGCTCCTGGATTTGGTATGGATGACTTTATTGTTGGTCAAAAATATGGTTTAGATATTTATTGTAATGTTGATGAACACGGTTGCATGATGGAAGACTGTGGTGAATGGTTAGCTGGTCAATATGTTGATGATGCTAATAAAACAGTCACTTTAAAACTTGATGAATTAGGAGTGTTATTAAAGCTTGAATTCATTACACATAGTTATCCTCATGACTGGCGTACAAAAAAACCAATTATCTTTAGAGCAACTGACCAATGGTTCTGTTCAATTGATAAGATTAGAGAAAAATTATTAGATGAAATTGATCATGTCGAATGGTTAAATGAATGGGGTCATATTAGAATCTACAACATGATTAAAGATCGTGGTGACTGGTGTATTTCTCGTCAAAGAAGCTGGGGAGTTCCAATTCCTATTATTTATTGTGAAGATGGGACACCAATTATGGAAGAAGAAGTTTTCAAACATATTTCTGATTTATTTAGACAGTATGGTTCTAATATCTGGTTTGAAAAAGATGAAAAATTCTTGTTACCTGAAGGATATACAAATGAACATTCACCAAATGGTATCTTTAAAAAAGAAAAAGATATCATGGATGTATGGTTTGATTCAGGATCTTCTCATACAGGATGCATGAGAGAAAGAGGATATCGTTATCCAGTTGATTTATACTTTGAAGGTAGTGATCAGTATCGTGGATGGTTCAACTCATCATTGATTATTGGAACTGCAGTTTATGATAAAGCGCCTTATAAGACAGTTTTATCACATGGCTTTGTTTTAGATGGTAAAGGAAATAAAATGTCTAAATCATTAGGAAATACTGTTGATCCAATTAAACTTGTCAATCAATATGGTGCAGATATCTTAAGATTATGGGCAACTTCAGTTGCATATCAATCTGATGTTCGTATTTCTAATGATATTATGAAGCAAGTTGCTGAAAATTATCGTAAGATTAGAAACACAATGCGTTTTGTTTTAGGGAATCTTTCTGATTTTAAAGCAAGTGATTTGATTGAAATCTCAAAACTTGAAGGTGTTGATCAATACATGCTTGTTGAATTAAATCAGTTAATGAAAGGTTATGAAGAAGCCTTTAATCAATATGATTTTGCTGAAGCAAATCAATTAATTTTAAATTGCTTTACAAACACTTTAAGTGCTTTCTATATGGACTTTACAAAAGATATTCTTTATATTGAAAAAGCCGATAGCTTAAGAAGAAGACAGGTTCAAACAGTGTTATATTATTATGCAAAAACAATGATGAAATTATTATCACCAATTCTTGTCTTTACAAGTGAAGAATTACATGATCATTTCCATTGTGATGAAAATAAAGCTGAATCTATTTTCTTAGAAGCAAAACCTGAATTGCTTCCAGTAGACAATGAAGAAGTAATTAAAGAATATTATGATCGTTTCTTATTATTAAGAAAAGATGTCTTAAAATCTTTAGAAGAATTAAGAAATGCTAAAGAAATTAAATCTAATATGGAAGCAAAAGTGACTATTTGCTTAAAAGATTCATATCAAGATATGGACAAATTAGCAGATGTTTTAAAACAGCTGTTTATTGTTGCTAAAGTTCAGTTAGTCAATGATTCTACAAATCTTGAAGAATATGACACAGCTTATATTCATAGTGAAAAATTTAAAGGTGTTCAATGTCCAAGATGTTGGAATTATTTTGAAGAATCAGAAATGGAAGGCGAATTATGTCCTCGTTGTCATGATGTCATCCATGGATAAATAATAAATGGTACGATACGTACCATTTATTTTTGAAAGGGGATTGAAATGGAAAAAAATATTCAAGGAAGTTTATTGTTGCTTATAGCTGCTTTGATTTGGGGAAGTTCTTTCATTGTTATGAAAAGTGCTGTTGATTTTTTAACACCAGCAGTATTGTTGTTTTTAAGATTTTCATTGGCAGCTATTTTATTATCACTTATATTTATCAAAAAAATAAAAAAACTCAATTTTCAGCAAATCAAAGGTGGTTTGTTAACGGGGGGCTGTTTGTTTGCAGCTTATTATGTACAGACATGGGGATTGAACTATACAACACCTGGTAAAAATGCTTTTTTAACAGCTGTTTATTGTGCTATTGTTCCTTTTTTGGTATGGCTGTTTTATCATAAACGTCCTGATATTTATAATTTCATTGCAGCTTTTATTTGTGTTTTAGGGATTGGCTGTGTATCTTTAGATGAACATTTAACTATGAATATAGGTGATTTTCTCACATTATGTGGTGGTTTTTTATATGCCTGTCATATTTTACTGATCAAAAAATTTTCTAAAGGAATTGATGGAGGAGCTTTCACATCATTACAGTTTATGGGTGGTGCCATGGTTTCATTTGTTTTTGCCTTATTAACTGAAGATTTATCTATTATAACGCAAATACAGCCATCTATTTATTTGCAGATTCTTTATCTTGTTGTATTTGCTACTGCATTAACAATGTTTTGTCAGACAACGGGGCAGAAATATACAAGTGAATGTAATGCTTCATTGATTTTATCTTTGGAATCTGTATTTGGAGTCGCATTTTCAATTGCTTTTTATGGTGAAATTCTTACATTTAAAATCTTATTAGGATTTATTTTAATATTTATTGCTATTGTCATTTCAGAAACCAAGCTATCTTTTTTAAAAAGAGGAGAAATAAAATGAAAAAGATAATAACTTGTATGATTACAATGATTGTATGTCTTGGAATCGTTCCAATCCATGCAAGTGAAAATTTTCAAGTTTCTTTACACTCAAAATATGCTTATCTTTATGATCAGGAAACTCAAATGGTTTACTTAGATCAAAAAAGTCAGGATAAAATCTATCCCGCAAGTATGACAAAAATTTTAACAGTGAGTTTAGCATTAGATAAAATAACTGATATACATGAAAAGGTACGTATCACACAAGCGGATTTGGATGGACTGTTTGAGGCTGGAGCCACAATAGCTGGATTTTACGCTGGAGAACTGGTAACATATGAGGATTTGCTTTATGGTGCATTATTACCATCTGGTGCAGATGCTTGCAATGCCTTAGCACGTTTAACATATGGTTCTACTGATGGTATGGTTATGGCTATGAATCAGTTGGTAGAACAATTAAATCTAAAGAATTCTCATTTTATGAATGTAACAGGATTACATCATAATGAGCATTATACAACCGTTTATGATATGGCAATGATTTTGCATCATGCTTTGCAAAATCAAACGTTTGAAGATGTTTTTAATGCACGAACATATACCAGTTCAATGAAAAATCATACGTGGTCTTCATCTTTACAAAGAGGTTATATGAGTTATGGTTTGGATATATCACAAATTGATGGTGCAAAAAGTGGTTTTACAGATGAAGCGCAATTAACTTTAGCAAGTACCATGACTTTTAATGGACATCAATTTATTTTAGTGACAGCATATGCCAGTGGGCAATATACTCAAAATCATGTAAGAGATGCAATTACAGTTTGTCAATATCTTCATGATCATTATCATGAAATTGTTCTTTACAAAAAAGATGAAACGATTGCTGATTATTGGCTTTTACAATCTTTTCAGTTTCGCTATGAATATCAAGCTCCACAAACTTTATCTATCATTATAGATAATAATATATCGACGAAAGATTTATCTTATCAAGTAGATACATCGACTTTTTTAGTAGCACCTATGAAAAGTGGTCAAAAGATAGGGACAGTTTCAATCTATAATGATGATTATTTGCTTTATTCATATGATATGCATTTAACGGAAGATATTGAGCTATCAATGATGGAAAGAATAGCTTATTATGCTGTTATCATTTTTATTATAGGAGCATTAATCACTTGCTTGATTTTAGTTATGAAAAAAATAAAACATAAAAAAAGTGATAGACCATAAGGGAATCTATCACTTTATTTATTTTCTTTTAAATCAATAATACGATCAATACCATATCCAACAAAACGTCCTATAAAAATAATAATGACACCAATTACTGGTAAGAATGGATTTCCCCCAAATATAAAGTACCAAAGAATACATAAAAATCCAATCACATAACCAATAAATGTAAAAATGTCTGTATATTTTCTTGATTGATTATCTTGCATAAATTCACCCCATTTGACATAAAATCATTATAACATCTTTCATTATTTTTTCAATACTGTTATAATGTGAAAGGGGGTTTATATGAAAAAAGGATGTCTTTTTGATTTGGATGGAACTTTAGTTAATTCCATCACAGATTTAGCATTATCTACAAATGAAGTCTTAAAGTTACATCATTTGCCAACTCATGATATTTCTCAATATAATATGTTTGTTGGTAATGGTGTTAAGAAATTGATGGAAAGAGCTTTAGGTCCAGAACATCTAGATTTATTGGATGTTTGTCTGCAAGATTTCCAAAAAATATATCGCGAACATTGTTTAGATCATACAATACCTTATGATGGAATAGAAGAACTTATTACTTATTTAAAAAAGCAAAATATAAAATTAGCTGTTGTAACAAACAAACCACATGCTTTAGCTATTCAGATTGTAGAACATCTATTTCCTGATACTTTTGTAGCTATCTATGGACAACAGGACTTATATCCTGTCAAACCTGATCCTCAATCAACTTATATGGCATTGATGGAAATGAGACTTGATAAAAAAGATTGTTTTTTTATAGGTGATAGTCAGGTGGACATTGATACAGGATATTATGCTGGTATTGATTCTATTGGTGTAACTTGGGGATTTAGAGGGCGACAGGAATTGGAAAATGCTGGAGCTGATTATATTGTTGACAATCCTTATGAAATTATGGAGCTTATTCAAAATGAAAATAGGGGTTAGTCGATGTTTGCTAGGTGTCAATTGTACATATAGTGGAAAGAGCCATCCTCTTGATATTTTGATAGAAATGGATAAAAGACATTCCATTATACCAGTTTGTCCAGAGGTCTTAGGAGGATTACCTATTCCAAGAGATCCTGCTGAAATTCAATCTTTGGAACCATTGAAAGTTGAAACAATCAATCATCAGGATGTGACTTCTGAATATATTTTGGGTGCTCAAAAAGCGTTAGACATATTTATTAAAAATGGCGTTCAAGTGGCATTGTTGAAGTTTAGAAGTCCAAGTTGTGGTTGTGATGGTATCTATGATGGATCATTTCAACATCAATTAATCGAAGGACAAGGTGTTTTTGCTAGAATGTGTCAAAAATGTGGTATTCAGCTTTTTCATGAAAATCAAATTGAAGAATTCTTAAAATATATAGGAAAGGAAGATGATTATGGGACATATTTTAAAGATTCAACCAGTTTTTAAAGAAATGATTTGGGGTGGCCATAAATTAAGAGATGTTTATGGTTATGATATCCCAAGTGATAGCACAGGTGAGTGTTGGGCTATTTCTGGACATCAAAATGGTGATTGTACAATTAGTGATGGAGAATATCAAGGAAAAACTGTTTCTTGGTTATGGCAAAATCATCGTGAACTTTTTGGAAATGTCAATGGTGATCAATTCCCATTATTAGTTAAAATTATAGATGCAAAAGATGACTTATCAGTTCAAGTTCATCCTAATGATGAATATGCTGCCAAACATGAAAACTCATTAGGGAAAACAGAATGTTGGTATGTTTTACAAGCTGATGAAGGAACAAAAATGGTTATGGGACATCATGCTCAAACAAAAGAAGAATTTGTAAAAGCAATTGAAAATGATGATTATGACCATTTATTAAATTCTTTTGAAATTAATAAAGGAGATTTCTTCTATATTCCATCTGGAACGTTACATGCGATTTGTAGTGGTTCATTAATCTATGAAGCTCAACAATCATCAGATATTACTTATCGTGTTTATGATTATCATCGTAAAGATAAAAATGGTAATGAAAGACAATTACATGTTCAACAATCTATCGATGTCACAAATGTTCCTGCTGATTTAGAAACAAATAAGCTTTTTACAAATAGTCATTTGGATCATGGTTCAAAAACAAGATATGTGGAAAGTGAATTTTTCACTGTTGATTGTTATAGAATGGATGGGGAAAATACAATTACTAATGATAAACCATTCCAATTGGTAAGTATTCTTGAAGGTGAAGGAACATTGGAAGGTATGGAAGTGAAAAAGGGAGATCATTTTATTATATGTAGTGATCAAGAAGAAGTCACATATGATGGTAAAATGACTGTTATGATGACAACATTATAAAAGCAGATGGAAACTGAAATGAACCCCGTTATTTGGACACCCAAATAATGGAGGTTCATTTTTATTATGGCAAAACTTACAAGAGAACAAAAAATAGAATTATATGTAAAACGAAAGCAAGGACAAACTTTACCATCATTATCTAAAGAATATCAAATAAATACTCGTAATGTTGAGTATTTAATTAGATTGATAGATAAGCACGGCTTTGATATTTTGAATTCTGGAAAAAACAAATATTACTCGCCAGAGTTAAAATTAGAAATCATCAATAAAGTCATTATTGATGGTCAATCAACAATAAGTACTGCTATTGAATATGGTTTAGGTTCAACAGGTATATTGTCTAACTGGATTCGCTCGTATAAAGAGAATGGATATGTTATAGTAGAGAAAACGAGAGGAAGGCCATCTACTATGAACAAAAAAGATCAATTCAATAAAAAATACGAAGATATGACACCAGAAGAAAAAATCAAATATCTTGAAAATAGGAATCAGTATTTGGAAGCGGAAGTTGAATACCTAAAAAAATTGAGAGCTGCAGTTCAGGCAAGGAAGAATCGACAACCGAAGAAAAAGTAGCGGTAGTTTGTGAGCTGCAGCGTAAATATCCACTAAGGATTCTTCTTGAGATATCCGGATTAAAACGTTCAACATATTATTATACGTTATCCAAGACTCATAAAGATATGAAAAATGATGAAATAATGAACATTATTATCGATATCTTTTATACGCATAAAGAACGTTATGGTTATCGCAGAATAGCTTTAGAATTAAGAAATATGGGATATGTGATCAATCATAAGAAAGTCAAACGATTAATGACTGTAATGGGATTATATGCCAAAATGCCAAAAGCAAAATATAAATCATATAAAGGTGATATGAATGGTACAGTAAAGAATCTGTTACTTGATAAAGTGGTTGATGAAGAAAATCATAAGACATATTATAAGAGAAATTTTGATACAACAAGCTGCAATGAAATATGGTCTACAGATGTATCAGAATTTCATATAGCAGCCGGTAAACTTTATCTATCACCAATATTAGATTTACATAATCGAGAGATAGTATCTTTCAATATATCAACAAGTCCAAATTTTGAACAGACAAAAGATATGCTTAATAAAGCTTTTGATAAATATGATAACTTGAATAATCTTATCATTCATTCAGATCAGGGTTGGCAATATCAAATGCAGGGTTACCACAAAATGCTAGAGGAAAAAGGAATTCAACAGTCAATGTCAAGGAAAGGAAACTGTTTAGACAATTCGCCAATGGAGAACTTCTTTGGAAAGATGAAAAATGAAATGTTTTATGGGTATGAGTATACATTTGAAACATTAGATGATTTAAAAATTGCGATGGAAGAATATATCGAGTATTATAATACTCAAAGAATTACAGTAAAATTAAAAGGATTAACTCCTGTTCAATACAGGGAGCAATCCTTATTAACAGCTTAAAAAACAAATTTTAATAAGTGTCCAACAAATTGGGTTCACTTCAAACATCTGCTTTTCATTTTGTAAAAACTGTGGCATAATAGATACGAAAAGAGGGAGAAAAATGAAAGATATATATCAGGAAGCATTAGAATTACATGAAAAAACAAAAGGGAAGCTGGAAGTACAGTTAAAAGTCCCTTTAGAAGAAAGTCATGATTTATCATTAGCATATACACCAGGGGTGGCTCAGCCATGTCGTGAGATTGCGAAAAATAAAGATGATGTCTATAAATATACTTGGAAACAAAATAGTGTTGCTGTTGTCAGCGATGGAACTGCAGTTTTAGGATTAGGAGATATTGGACCAGAAGCAGCTATGCCTGTTATGGAAGGAAAAGCTGTCCTATTTAAAAAGTTTGGAAATATTGATGCTGTGCCTATCTGTTTAGATACAAAAGATCCTCAAGAAATTATTCGTACAGTTAAAGCTATTGCACCAACATTTGGTGGTATTAATCTTGAAGATATTAGTGCACCACGATGCGTAGAAATTGAAAGAACACTTATCAACGAATTAGATATTCCAGTCTTTCATGATGATCAACATGGAACAGCCATTGTTGTTACAGCTGGTTTATTGAATGCATTAAAAGTTGTTCATAAGAAAATTGAAGATATTACTGTTGTGGTAAGTGGAACTGGTGCTGCAGGAAGTTCTATTATCAAAATGATTCATGCATTGGGTGTTAAAGAAATATATGGATTTAATATCAATGGTATTGTCACAAGAGAAGATTATGATCAATATGATTTTTTAACTCAGGAACTAACTGAAATCACAAATTCTCAAGCGAAACGTATGACAATGGCAGAAGCTATGAAAGAAGCTGATGTCTTTATTGGTGTTTCAGCACCAGGTGTTTTAACACCAGAAATGGTCAAAAGTATGAAAGAAAATCCAATTGTTTTTGCGATGGCAAATCCTGAACCAGAAATTCCTTATCAGGATGCTATTGATGCTGGTGTTGCCGTCATGGGAACTGGACGCTCAGATTATCCAAATCAAATTAATAATGTTTTGGCATTTCCAGGATTGTTTAGAGGGGCTTTGGATGTAAGGGCAAGAAAAATTAGTGAAGGAATGAAATTGGCAGCGGCTCATGGTTTGGCCTCACTTGTGAGTGATGAAGAATTATCACCAACATATGTTATTCCAAATGCGTTAGATCCACGTGTGAGTCAGATTGTAGCTCAGGCTGTTGCAAAAAAGGCTATTGAAGAAGGACTTGCAAGATAAAGGCTATTTACAGCCTTTTTTGTTATGATATGATGAAAACGAAAGGGGACAATATCAACTTAAACAAAAAAAGAAAAAACATAGAGGACATTGAACCAATGTCATTAAGTTAAGATGACAATATTTAACCAGGAATTGTATGGAAATATATTTTTCCTGGTTTTTAATATTTACTCAAGCTCAAAAAGTGTAGTCTTGAAACTACATCTGTCAA
>NZ_NFLH01000031.1 GCF_002160815.1 Massilimicrobiota sp. An134
CTGTACCCATGCCGAACACAGAAGTTAAGCATCACAGCGGCGAAGATAGTAGGCAACTGCGAAAATAGCACGCTGCCAGTCCATGTGAGGGAATAGTCATTCTATTCCCTTTCTTTTTTATTTTGTATACTGAAAGAGAACTACCTTGTCTCATCTGGTGGTTCTTTTTTTGCTAAATATATTCTGATAAAGTCATAGCGATCATATCTATGGTCCAATAATCTTAATAAATTAAGTTTATTGGATTCTATGAAAAAGAAAAAAATCATGCATGATGAATGATTTTTCTGAAAAGTCTTTCTGTTATTTCATATATTAACCTTATGAGTATTCATTTAAGTTGTATAAAAGATATATTGTGTTTGTATTTTCTCTTAATCAATTGAAGATTTTTATTAGGGAAATAGCAATATTTATAATAAAATTACTAACCTTTTAATCTCTTCAAAATAGATTAAAAATTTTTTAAAAGATTAGCAAAAAGACTTGATTTAATGCGCTATTTAGTGTAAAATGCATTTGTTGTGAATGCGAAGAAGTGCGAGGTTGCTGAAACGCTGATAGCCGTTGTCATGAGCGGAGGACGTATTCAGGGAATTCGCATCGAGCAGGCCAATAAATTGGCAAGAAGGAGGAATAAGTCATGGCAAACAACAAAATTAGAATTCGTTTGAAATCATTTGATCACAAAATCTTAGATACTTCTGCTGAAAAAATTGTATCAGCTGCGAAGAAGTCAGGAGCACAAGTTGTAGGTCCTGTACCTCTACCAACTGAAAAAGAAGTTTATACAATTTTAAGAGCAGTTCACAAGTATAAAGATTCTCGTGAACAATTTGAAATCAGAACTCACAAACGTCTAATTGACATTGTGAATCCAACACCAGAAACAGTTGATGTTTTAACTCGTTTAGAATTACCAAGTGGTGTTGATATTGAAATTAAATTATAAGGAAAGGTAAAGGTGTAACTCATGAAAGGAATCTTAGGTCGTAAGATTGGAATGACTCAAGTGTTCACTACTGATGGAAAATTAATCCCAGTAACAGTTGTAGAAGCAACATCAAACGTTGTTTTACAAAAGAAAACAGTTGCTACTGACGGATATGATGCTATCCAAGTTGGTTTTGAAGACAAGAGAGAAAAATTAGCAACAAAAGCTCATAAAGGTCATGTTGCAAAAGCTGAAACAGCTCCTAAGCGCTTCATTAGAGAATTTCGTTATGACGAAATGATGAGTTATGAAGTTGGTCAAGAAATTAAAGTTGATAGCTTTGTAGCTGGTGAAGTGGTAGATGTAACAGGAACTAGCAAAGGTAAAGGTTATCAAGGTGTTATAAAAAGACATGGACAACAAAGAGGACCAATGGGACATGGTTCTGGTGCTCATAGAATCGTTGGTTCAATGGGGCCAATCGCTCCTAACAGAATCGCTCCAGGTAAAAAATTACCAGGACATATGGGACATGTAACAAGAACAGTTCAAAACTTGGAAATCGTTGCTGTTGATGTTGAAAACAATGTATTATTAATTAGTGGATCAATTCCAGGTCCTAAAAAAGGTTTAGTTGTTGTTAAATCTGCAGTAAAAGGAAACGGTAAAGTTAATCCTGCTAAAGATTTAATTGTATATGAAACTGAAAGTCCAGTGGTAGAAGAAACTACTGATGCAGTGGAAACTGCTGAATAATGAAGCGAAAGGAGGAAAACTAATGTTAAAAGTTGCAGTATATAATCAAGAAGGACAAAAAGTTAAAGATACAGAATTAAATGAATCTGTATTTGGTATTGAACCAAATAACCAAGCAATCTTTGATATGGTCTTACTACAAAGAGCTTCATGGAGACAAGGGACTCATAAAGTGAAAAACCGTACTGAAGTTAAAGGTGGAGGAAAGAAACCTTGGCGTCAAAAAGGTACAGGTAGAGCAAGACAAGGATCTATCCGTGCTCCACAATGGAGAGGTGGAGGAGTTGTATTTGGTCCTACACCAGATAGAAACTATAAATTAAAAATGAACAGAAAAGTAAGACGTTTAGCACTTAAATCTGCTTTAAGTCAAAAAGTGATCGATAGTGAATTAACTGTTTTAGATAATATCGCTATGGAAGCTCCAAAGACAAAAGCAATGATCAAAGTGTTAGAAAACTTAGAAGCTAACAGAAAAACATTAATCGTTATGGACGAAGTTGATGAAAACGTAGCTTTATCAGCAAGAAATATTCCAGGTGTTAAAGTTATTAATTCAAAAGGACTTAACGTATATGATATCTTAGATAGCACTAAGTTAGTAATGACTGAAGGAGCTATCAAAGCTGTTGAGGAGGTATTGGCATAATGGCACATATTACAGATGTTTTAAAGAAACCAGTACTTACTGAAAAATCTTTATTGTTACAACAAAACGAAAACAAATATACATTTGATGTAGATTTAACTGCTAATAAAACTGAAGTTAAAGTTGCAGTTGAAAAAATGTTTGATGTTAAAGTTGAAAGTGTAAACATTATGAATGTGAAACCTAAAACAAAAAGAATGGGTAGATACGTTGGTAAAACAAAAAGAAGAAGAAAAGCTATTGTTAAATTAAAAGAAGGATATTCAATCAATTTATTCGGTGAAGAATAATTGGAAGAACTATTGGAATGAACTCCATTCCAGATAAGAAAAATAAGGAGGAAATCAGATGCCTATTAAAGTATATAAGCCTACAACTAATGGACGTCGTAATATGACATCTTTGACTTATGAAGAAATTACAACAAATAAGCCTGAGAAATCATTAACAGTTCGTTTATCAAAAACTGGTGGGCGTAATAATCAAGGTGTCATCACTACTCGTCATCATGGTGGTGGACATAAACGTTTATATCGTATTATTGATTTTAAACGTAATAAAGATGATATTGTTGGAAAAGTTGCAACAATTGAATATGATCCAAACAGATCTGCAAATATTGCATTAATTCACTATGTAGATGGTGAAAAAAGATATATTTTAGCTCCTAAAGGATTAGAAGTTGGAATGAAAATTGTTTCTGGTGAAAATGCAGATATTATTGTTGGTAATAGCTTACCAATGGGAAATATGCCTGAAGGTACAGTTATCCACAATATTGAAATGCATCCAGGAAAAGGTGGACAAATCGCTAGATCTGCAGGTGTGTCTGCTCAAATCTTAGGTAAAGAAGGAAAATATGTAACTGTAAGATTAGCTTCTGGTGAAGTAAGAAAATTCTTAGCAGTTTGTAGAGCAACAGTTGGTGTTGTTGGAAATGAAGATCATGGATTAGTTAACATTGGTAAAGCTGGTCGTAATAGATGGAAAGGTATTAGACCTACAGTTCGTGGTTCTGTTATGAACCCTAATGATCACCCTCATGGTGGTGGTGAAGGTAGAACTTCAATCGGTCGTAAAGCACCAATGACTCCATGGGGTAAAAAAGCTCTTGGAGTTAAAACTAGAGATAGTAAAAAAGCTTCAAATAAATTCATCGTACGTCGTCGTAACGGTAAATAAGAAGGAGGGTTATAGAATATGGCAAGAAGTTTAAAAAAAGGTCCATTCGTGGATGAACACTTAATGAAAAAAGTAGAAGCATTAAATGCTGCTAACAAAAAAGAAGTCATTAAAACATGGTCAAGACGTTCTACAATCTTCCCACAATTTATTGAACATACGTTCGCAGTTTATAACGGAAGAGAACATATCCCAGTATATGTTACTGAAGATATGGTTGGACATAAATTAGGAGAATTTGCTCCTACAAGAACTTATCATGGTCATGATGCTGATGATAAAAAGTCTGGTAAATAGAAAGAGAGGAGAAAATAAACATGGAAGCAAGAGCTCAAGCTAAAATGATTCGTGTTTCACCTCAAAAAGCAAGATTAGTTGTTGACTTGGTAAGAGGGAAGCAAGTAAAAGAAGCACTTGGAATCTTAGAATTCGTTAATAAAAGTGCAACTCCTGCAATCATTAAAGTCGTTAAATCTGCTGCACAAAACGCTGTATTCAATGAAGGTGCAGAAGAAGATAAATTATACATCAAAGAAATTTATGTGGATGAAGGTCCTACATTAAAAAGATTCCGTGCAAGAGCAAAAGGAAGCGGAACTCAAATTTTAAAAAGAACAAGCCACATCACTTGTGTGGTTGCTGAAAGATAGGAGGGCAAAGTATGGGTCAAAAAGTAAGTCCAGTAGGATTACGTGTTGGTGTTAACCGTAATTGGAATTCAAGATGGTACGCTAATGATAAAGACTTTGCTTCATTATTACATGAAGATATTAAAATTCGTGAATTCTTATATGCAAAGTTAAAAGGCGCTTATGTCGCTAACATTGAAATTGAAAGATCTAAAAATCGTGTAAGCATCTATGTTCATACATCTCGTCCAGGTGTTGTTATTGGAAAAGATGGTGAAGCTGTTGATGCTTTAAGAAAAGAAGTTGCAAAAATGGTTAATGGTAAACAAGTGTTTATCAATATCGTTGAAATTAAAAATCCAGATGTTGTTGCTCAACTTGTAGCAAACAAGATTGCAGAACAATTAGAAAACCGTGCTTCATTTAGAACAGTTCAAAAAAGAGCTATTCAAGCTGCAATGAGAGCTGGTGCTAAAGGAATCAAAACAGCTGTTTCAGGACGTTTAGGTGGTGCTGATATGGCTAGAACTGAAGGTTATTCTGAAGGTGTTGTACCTCTTCATACATTAAGAGCTGACATTGATTATGCGACTGCTGAAGCTGACACAACTTATGGAAAATTAGGAGTAAAAGTTTGGATTTGTAAGGGAGAAATTCTTCCTGCAAAGAAGAAAGGGGATAAATAATCATGTTGATGCCTAAGAGAACTAAATATAGAAGACCTCATAGAATCAAATATGAAGGTAAAGCTAAAGGTGGAACTCAAGTTTCTTTTGGTGAATATGGATTACAAGCTCAAGAAGGTGCTTGGATTACTTCAAGACAAATCGAAGCAGCTCGTATTGCTATGAACCGTTATATGAAACGTGGTGGGCAAGTTTGGATTAGAATCTTCCCTCATTTAGCTAAAACAAAGAAACCTCTTGAAGTCCGTATGGGTTCAGGTAAAGGTGCTCCAGAAGAATGGGTAGCAGTTGTAAAAACAGGTCGCGTTATGTTCGAAGTTGCTGGTGTAGAAGAAGAAGTTGCAAGAGAAGCATTAAGACTTGCATCTCACAAATTACCAGTGAAATGTAAGATTATTGGAAGAGGTGAGTAATTGTGACAGTTCAAGATATTAGAAATACAGAAACTCAAGAATTACTTAACAAAGTAGAAGAGTACAAAAAAGAATTATTTGGATTAAGATTCCAACAAGCAACAGGACAATTAGAAAATACTGCTCGTATTAGAACAGTTAGAAAAAATATCGCAAGAATTAAAACAATTATTAGAGAAAGAGAATTAAACAAATAGAAGGAGTAGACTATGGAAAGAAATAATCGTAAGGTTTATACTGGAACAGTTGTTTCTACAAAAATGGATAAAACAATTACTGTTTTAGTTGAAACTCATGTAAAACACAAAAAATACGGAAAACGTGTTAAATCTTCTAAAAAGTTTAAGGCTCATGATGAAGAAAATATTGCTAGAGATGGAGATGTTGTTAAAATTATGGAAACTCGTCCATTATCAGCAACTAAACGTTTCCGTTTAGTAGAAATTGTAAAGAAAGCAGAAATTATTTAATAAGAAGAATCTGAAAGGAGGTCACTTGAATGATCCAGAATGAAAGCAGATTAAAAGTTGCTGACAATACAGGAGCAAAAGAAGTACTAGTAATTAGAAACCTTGGTGGTTCAAATAGAAAATTTAGTAACATCGGTGATGTAGTCGTAGCGACAGTAAAACAAGCGACTCCAGGTGGTACAGTTAAAAAAGGTGAAGTTGTAAAAGCTGTTATCGTAAGAACAAAATATGGTGTAAACCGTGATAATGGTTCATACATTAAATTTGATGATAATGCTTGCGTTATTATTAAAGATGATAATTCACCTAGAGGAACTCGTATCTTTGGACCGGTAGCAAGAGAGTTAAGAGATGCAGATTTCATGAAAATCGTATCATTAGCTCCTGAGGTATTATAGGAGGAAACGAGAAGATGAAATTACGTGTAGGTGATACAGTTCAAGTTATCGCTGGTAGCGATAAAGGGAAAACTGGAGAAATTATTCAAATTCTAAGAAAAGAAGATAGAGTGATTGTTGAAGGTGTGAATATGGTAACAAAACACATCAAACCTTCACAAGCTGATCCAGAAGGTGGTATTGTAACAAGAGAAGCACCTATTCATGTTTCTAATGTTGCATATTATGATTCAAAAGCAAAACAAGCTGTAAAAATTGGTTATGCTTTTGATGAAGACGGTAAAAAATATCGTATCAATAAAAAAACAGGTAAAGCATTAGATAAAACTACAAAGAAGAAAAAGTAATCGGAAGGAGGTTAAATAATGAACCGACTAAAGGAACGTTATGAAAATGAAATTGTTAAGTCATTAATGACTAAATTTAATTATAGTTCTGTAATGCAAGTTCCTGCTATGGAAAAAATTGTTATCAACATTGGTGTTGGTGATGCAGTTAGCAACTCTAAATTATTAGATGAAGCTGTTGAAGAATTAACTTTAATTTCAGGACAAAAACCAGTGATTACGAGAGCTAAAAAATCAATTGCTGGATTTAAATTACGTGAAGGAATGCCAATTGGTTGCAAAGTCACTTTACGTGGAGAAAGAATGTATGAATTCTTAGATAAATTAATCAGTATTTCTTTACCTCGTGTAAGAGATTTTAGAGGAGTACCAAAGAATTCTTTTGATGGAAGAGGAAATTACACTTTAGGTGTTAAAGAACAATTAATTTTCCCTGAAATCAATTTCGATAAAGTAAACAAAATCAGAGGAATGGATATTGTATTCGTAACAACTGCTAAAACTGATGAAGAAGGTCATGAATTATTAGCACAATTAGGAATGCCATTCCATAAATAAGGAGGACTTAATTAATGGCTAAAACATCAATGAAAGTTAAACAACAACGTCCTCAAAAATACAAAGTTCGTGAATATACAAGATGCGAACGTTGTGGACGTCCACATGCAGTAATTAAAAAATTCAAATTATGCCGTATTTGCTTCAGAGAATTAGCTTATAAAGGTGAAATTCCTGGTGTTAAAAAAGCAAGCTGGTAATCAAATCATCCAAATGGAAGGAGGACATTTCAAATGACAGATCCAATTGCAGATATGTTAACAAGAATTCGTAATGCGAATCAACAACGTCATGATGAAGTTGTGGTTCCTGCATCAAAATTAAAAGTGCAATTAGCTGAAATTTTGAAAAACGAAGGATTTATTAAAGGATATAAAGTTGAAGGTGAAGGTGTCATTAAAAACATTGTCATCACTTTAAAATATAAAGGAAACGATAGAGTTATCACTGGGTTAAAAAGAGTTTCTAAACCTGGTCTTCGTCAATATGCCAAAGTTAATGAAATTCCTAAGGTATTAAATGGTTTAGGAATCGTTGTATTATCTACTTCTCAAGGATTAATGACTGATAAAGAAGCAAGAGCTAAACAAATCGGTGGAGAAGTATTAGCATATATCTGGTAATAAAATAAGAAAACAGGAGGTGTAACTGATGTCTCGTGTAGGTAATAAGATTATCAACGTACCTGAAGGTGTAAAAGTGGAAATTGCTGCTGATAATACTGTCACAGTTACAGGTGCAAAAGGGACTTTAGTCAGACAGTTTTCACCATTGATTAATATCAATATGGATGAAAACACAATTACAGTAAGCAGAACAAGTGAACAAAAGCATGTAAAACAATTACACGGTACAACAAGAGCTTTACTTGCCAATATGATCGAAGGTGTACACAACGGTTATAAAAAAGAGTTAGAAGTTGTTGGTATTGGATACCGTGCTCAAATGCAAGGTAATAAATTAGTATTAAATGTTGGATATTCTCATCCAGTTGAAGTTGAAGGTGAAGAAGGAGTTAAAATTGAAACTCCATCTCAGACATCAATTATTGTATCAGGAATCTCTAAAGAAAGAGTTGGAGAAATTGCAGCAAGAATTAGAGCTGTGAAGAAACCTGAACCTTATAAAGGAAAAGGTATCAAATACGTTGATGAAAGAATTATTAGAAAAGAAGGTAAAACTGCTGGTAAAAAGTAGTTAATGAAATAAGGAAGGAGCTATTATCATGGCTAAAACTATGTCAAGAAACGATTTACGTAAAAAACGTCATGCAAGAGTTCGTAGAAAAATCAGTGGAACTCCTGAATGTCCTCGTTTAAATGTATTCCGTTCAAGCTCTCATATCCATGCACAAATCATTGATGATGTCAATGGAGTGACTTTGGTTGCTGCATCTTCAGTAGATATGAAATTAGCAAACGGTGGAAATGTTGAAGCTGCTACACAGGTTGGTACTGAAATTGCAAAGAGAGCTATCGCCAAAAATATTGAAAATGTAGTATTCGATCGTGGTGGATATATTTATCATGGTCGTGTGAAAGCACTAGCTGAAGCTGCTAGAGAAGCTGGATTAAAATTCTAATAGGAGGTTAAAGAATGGAACAACGTAAACCAAGAGAAAATGGACCAAGAAGAAATGGACCAAGAAGAAATGGACCAAGAAGAAATGGACCAAGAGTTGAAAAAGAATTCGAAGAACGTGTTGTCACAATTAACCGTGTAACTAAAGTTGTTAAAGGTGGACGTAAATTCCGCTTTGCTGCATTAGTAGTTATCGGTGATAAAAAAGGTCGCGTTGGATTTGGAACAGGTAAAGCTAACGAAGTACCTGATGCTATTAGAAAAGCATCTGAAGCAGCTAAAAGAAATGTTATTAATGTACCAATTATTCATGGAACAATTCCTCATGAAATCAATGGTATGTATGGATCAGGACATGTATTCTTAAGACCTGCATCTGAAGGTACTGGAATCATTGCTGGTGGACCAGTTCGTGCTGTTGTTGAATTGGCTGGATATTCAGATATTATTTCTAAATCAATTGGTTCAAGAACTCCAATCAACATGGTTCGTGCAACTGTAGAAGGTTTAAAATTATTAAAAACTGTTCAACAAGTTGCTGAATTAAGAGATAAAAAAGTTGAAGAAATTTACGGATAGGAGGAGCGTAAGAAATGGCAGAAAAAAATACAGTTATCATTACGCTTGTAAAAAGTCCAATTGGTGCTAAAAAGAATCAAAAGGATACTCTTAAAGCGTTAGGTTTAACAAAAATGCACAAATCAGTTGAAAAAGTAAATAGCGAAACGATTCAAGGTATGATTAATACTGTTAGCCACCTTGTTAAAGTTGAAGAAAGTAAGTAGGAGGTGTAAAAATGAAATTACACGAATTACAATACACTGAAGGAGCACGTAGAAATAGAAAACGTGTTGGACGTGGAACAAGCTCAGGACATGGTAAAACTTCTGGTAGAGGTCAAAAAGGTGCTGGAGCTAGAAGTGGTGGAGGAAAAAAACCTGGATTTGAAGGTGGACAAACACCATTATTCATGCGTTTACCAAAACGTGGTTTCACAAACTTCAATAGAGTTGAATATGCTATTGTTAATGTAGAAGATTTAAATAAATTTGAAGCAGGTAGTGTTGTAGATATGGCTGCTTTAAAAGAATGTGGTTTAATTAAAAAAGAATTAGATGGTTTAAAAGTTTTAGGTAATGGAAAGTTAGAAGTTGCTTTAACTGTTAAAGCAAAGAAATTCTCAAAGTCAGCCATTGCTGCAATTGAAGCTGCAGGTGGAAAAACTGAGGTGATCTAGGATGTTAAACTTTTTTAAGAATGTTTTTAAAAAAGGAGAATTACGTCGTAGAATCATGTTTACACTTGGTATGTTGTTTGTATTCCGTTTGGGTGCTGCTATTACAATTCCATCAATTAATGCTGATGCAATTACAGCTTCAGCAGCTAATAGTGGTATCCTAGGAATTATGAACATGTTAGGTGGAGGAATGTTAGAGAAATTTTCTATATTTTCATTAGGAATTTCTCCATATATTACAGCATCTATTATTATTGAATTATTATCAATGGATGTTATTCCAGTATTAGCTCAATGGCAAAAAGAAGGAAATACTGGTAAAAAGAAAAAAGATAGAGTGACACGATATGTTACACTCGTCTTGGCTGCTATTCAAGGTGGATCATTAACATATGCATTTGATAATATGTATGGAATTCTTGGTTCATCATCATTGTGGAATTATGCTTATGTAGTTCTTGTTATGATAGCAGGAAGTATGTTGGCTATGTGGATGGGTGATCAAATCACTCAAAAGGGTGTTGGAAACGGAACATCATTATTGATTTTCACAGGTATTGTGGCAAGTTTACCAACTAACTTTATTACAACATTCAACAATTTGGTTTCATTTGATAAGGGAACACAGACAATGATTTTAGGAATTTTGTGGTATGCATTGTTTGTCATTGTATATTTAGCAATTGTTATCTTTGTAGTGTTTAACGAAGGTGCAGTTAGAAAAATACCAATTATGTATGCAACAAATTCTAATCCAACAATGAGAACAAAAGATACGACACATATGCCTATTAAGATTAATAGTTCAGGTGTATTGCCAGTTATCTTTGCTGCATCTGTATTAGCAGCTCCAAGAACAATCATTAGTTTTATGGATTCAAATAATATAACGCGAACTATTGATACCATTTTGAATTATCAGGAACCATTTGGTTTTTGCTTATATCTTCTTATGATAGTTTTATTTGCATTCTTCTATTCTAATTTACAAATTGATGCACATAAGATTAGCAATGATTTAAAGAAAAATGGTGGATCAATTCCTGGCGTAAGAACTGGTTTAGATACAGAAAAATTCATAAGTACGGTTTTAAATAGAGTAACTGTTGTCGGATCAATCTTCTTAGTTATTGTTGCGGCAATTCCTATCATAACACCAGTTATTTGGTCACAAACTTCTAATGCTGCTTTGACATTAGGAGGAACTGGATTGATTATCATTACAGGTGTTGCTCTTGAAACAACAAGACAGATTAAAACTTTAATTACTCGTAAAGAGTATCATGGATATATTAGAAAATAGTATAATAAAAGAGGTGTAGAAAAATGAACATTATTTTAATGGGGCCTCCTGGTGCTGGTAAAGGGACTCAAGCTGAAAGACTTGTTAAAAAATACGGTTTAACACAAATATCTACTGGCGATTTATTTAGAAAAGCTTTACGTGAACAAACAAAGTTTGGTGTAATTGCTAAATATTTCATGCAATTTGGGCACCTTGTACCAGACGATTATACGATTGAAATGCTTAGGGAATATTTAAGTGAAAATACTTTTGAAAATGGTTTTATCTTAGATGGATTCCCTAGAACAATAGTTCAAGCGAGAGAACTTGAAAGTATTGCGAAAGAATTTGATTTTACAATTGATGCAATTATAAA
This sequence comes from Massilimicrobiota sp. An134, assembly GCF_002160815.1. Lineage (GTDB taxonomy): Bacteria > Bacillota_I > Bacilli_A > Erysipelotrichales > Coprobacillaceae > Allocoprobacillus > Allocoprobacillus merdigallinarum. Next base: position 11,502 of record NZ_NFLH01000031.1, read on the forward strand.
TTTAGATATTCCAGTTGAAAAATTAATCACAAGATTGTCTGGTAGAAGAACTTGCAAAAATTGTGGAGCAACATTCCATGTTGAATTTAATCCACCTAAAGTTGAAGGTGTTTGTGACAAATGTGGTGGAACTTTGTATCAAAGAGAAGATGAGAGCGAAGAAGCTGTCAAAATTAGACTTGATACGTATAACAAACAAACTCGACCTTTGATTGATTATTATACAATGAAAGGTACAATCATTAATATTAACGGTGACCAACCTATGGAAGACGTCTTTAAAGACATTGAAAAAAGCTTGGAGGGTAAATAATGATTGTCACAAAAGACCAAAGAGAAATTGAGTTGATGCGTGAGGCTGGTCGCATTGTGGCACTTGTTCATAGTCACTTAAAAGAATTTATTAAACCTGGAATTACAACCATGGAAATTAATAAATTCTGTGAAAAGATTATACGTGATGCTGGTGCAACACCATCATTTTTGAACCTATATGGTTTTCCAGGAGCAGTATGTACTTCAATTAATGAAGTTGTTGTTCATGGGATTCCTGATCATAGAAAACTTAAAGATGGTGATATTATCTCAGTGGATGTAGGTGCATGTTATAAGGGCTATCATGGTGATAGTGCTTGGACATATGCTGTAGGGCAGATTAGTGATGATGCTGCTCATCTTATGAAAGTGACTGAAGAAGCACTTTATGCAGGTTTAGCACAAGTCAAACCTGGTAATCGTTTATCCGATATATCTCATGCTGTTCAAACATATCTAGAAAATCATGGATGTTCAACTCCAAGAGATTATACAGGTCATGGAATTGGCACAAAAGTTCATGAAGATCCTGCTGTTCCTAATTATGGAGCACCAGGAAAAGGACCAAGATTAAAAGAGGGAATGACTTTAGCAATAGAACCAATGGCTCATCTAGGAAGATGTGAAACTGATGTCTTAGATGATGATTGGACTGTTGTAACAAGAGATAGATCTCTCGCAGCTCATTATGAACATACTATTGTCATTACAAGTGATGGGTATGAGATTTTGACAAAACTTTAAAAGGGAGTTATAATCAATGGCAAAAAAAGATGACGTTATTGAAGTAGAAGCAACTGTCCTTGAAACATTACCTAATGCAATGTTTAAGGTTGAGTTGGAAAATGGAGCGGTTATTATGGCTCACGTTTCTGGTAAAATCCGTATGAATTACATTCGCATTTTACCGGGGGATAAAGTAACCGTAGAGATTTCTCCATATGATTTAACACGTGGGCGAATCACATTTAGACATAAGTAGAAAATCTTCCCAAAGGAGGTAAAGATTAAGATGAAAGTAAGACCATCTGTAAAACCAATATGCGATAAATGCAGAGTAATTAAACGTAAGGGTAGAGTAATGGTAATCTGTGAAAACCCTAAACATAAACAAAGACAAGGTTAATAGGAGGAGAAACAATGGCTCGTATAGCAGGTGTTGATATCCCACGTGATAAACGTGTGGTAGTTTCTTTAACTTATATCTATGGTATCGGTTTATCAACAGCTCAAAAAATTTGTGCTGCAACTGGAATCAGTGAAGATGTAAGAGTTAAAGATTTAACAGAAGAAGAAGAAGGAAAACTTAGAAAAGAAGTAGAAAATTATAAAGTTGAAGGAGATCTTCGTAGAGAAGTTGCATTAAATATTAAACGTTTAATGGAAATTGGATGCTATAGAGGAATCCGTCATCGTAAAGGACTTCCAGTACGTGGACAAAAAACAAAAACAAATGCTCGTACTCGTAAAGGTAAAGCTCGTCCAATTGCTGGTAAGAAAAAATAGGAGGTTGAACGAAAATGGCAAGAAACAATACTCGTGGTAAAAGACGTGTTAAAAAGAATATAGCAAAAGGTGTCGCACATGTACATTCAACTTTCAATAACACAATTGTTACTGTAACTGATGAACATGGGAATGTAATCACTTGGTCAAGTGCTGGAGCACTTGGTTTCAAAGGATCAAGAAAATCAACTCCATATGCTGCGCAAATGGCTGCTGAAGCTGCTGCAAAAGCATCAATGGATCATGGTATGAAAACTGTTGACGTCTGTGTTAAAGGACCAGGACCAGGACGTGAAGCTGCAGTAAGAGCTTTACAAGCTGCTGGATTAGAAGTAACTTCAATTAATGATGTTACACCAATTCCACATAATGGTTGTCGTCCACCAAAACGTCCTCGTGGATAATGAAGTAAAAAAGTAGTTATTTCTAAGTGAGGAGGGAAATAATGCAAAAGTTCGAAAAAGCAAATTTTAATGTCGCAGAATATGATGAAACAGATTTCTATGGTAAGTTTGTTATTGAACCTTTAGAAAGAGGTTTCGGAACAACTTTAGGAAATGCATTACGTAGAGTTTTGTTATCATCTATTCCTGGATGTGCAGTTCACGCAATTAAAGTTCAAGGAGCAATCCATGAATTTTCTGCAGTTGATGGTGTCGTTGAAGATGTCACTTCAATTATCTTAAACATTAAAAAATTGGTTTTTGCAATTGATGGTGATGATGATGTCACTATGGTAATTGATGTCAAGGGACCAGCTGTTGTTACTGGTGCTGACATTCAATGTCCATCAAATGTAACTATGATTTCAAACGATATGGAAATTGCCCATGTTGCTGAAGGTGCACATTTCTATATGGAAATGTATGCTCATAAAGATCGTGGTTACATGAGTGCTGATCAGAACAAAAAGATGATCAACACAATTGGTGTTATTGCAACTGATTCTATTTATTCACCAGTTGTAAAAGTAGCTTATAATGTTGAACCTACACGTGTTGGACAGAGTGCAAAATATGATCAGTTAACTTTAGAAGTTACAACTGATGGATCTATCCAACCACATGAAGCTTTAGCATTAGCTGCTAAAATTTTAGTGGAACACTTAAATATGTTTGTTGAATTAACTGATATGGCAATGAACATGGAAGTTATGAGTGAAACTGAAGAAGACACAAGTAATAAAGTATTAGATATGACTATTGAAGAATTAGACTTATCTGTACGTTCATATAATTGCTTAAAAAGAGCTGGTATTCAAACAGTTCAAGAACTCGCTTCTAAGAGTGAAGACGATATGATTAAAGTGAGAAACTTAGGTAAGAAATCACTTAAAGAAGTAAAAGAAAAATTAATCGAATTAGGTTTAGGTTTTAAACAAGTTGATTAATAATAGAATAAATATTTTGGAAGGAGCACTAATTTATGGCACACAATAGAAAATTAGGGCGTGTATCATCTCATAGAAAAGCAATGTTACGTAACTTAGCTACAGATGTTATCATGTATGGAAAAATCGAAACAACAGTAACGAGAGCAAAAGAAGTTCGTTCAATCGTTGACGAATTAATTACTTTAGGAAAACGTGGAGATTTACATGCAAGAAGACAAGCAGCACAAGTATTACAAGATGTTGTTGATCCTGCTACTGGTAAAACTGCTGTTCAAAAATTATTTGATGAAGTTGCACCAAAATATGCAGATAAAAATGGTGGATACACTCGTGTTTTAAAAACATATAATCGTAAAGGTGATAATGCACCAATGGCAGTTATTGGTTTATTCTAAAAAAGTGATGGATTCATCACTTTTTTTATGAATTGCATGATTTGAATTTTGCATTATATGATATCTTATTATTAAAATATGATGATAGGTAAAATGATTGATTTCATAAAAAGGTCATTTATAGAAAATGCAAGAACAACATATGAAAAATAGATGAATTCTGTTTTCATTACAAAATAAAAGCACATCAGCGATGTGTTTTTATTTTGCAACTGATAACAAATTGCTTTATAATGTCATACAAGAGGTGGTCATATGCTTATTCATAAGATAGAAAAGACACATTTTTCACCAAGTGAATCAATCATTATTGATTATATTTTAAAGAAAGGCAAAGACATTAAAAATATGACTATTGCACAGATTGCTAATGAAACATATACATCATCGCCTCTTTTTATACGTATAGCTAAGAAATTAGGCTTTGATGGATGGAATGAATTTAAAGAAGCTTATTTGAAAGAATTAGATTATCTTTATCTCAATCAAGAAGTGGACGCAAATATTCCCTTTGTAGTTAATGACGACATAATGAATATTGCGTACAATTTGTGTGTTTTAGAAAGGGAAACAATTCAAGATACATATTCACTTATAAGTCATGATGATTTACAAAAAGCTATCCGCTTATTACGCAACTGCAAGTATATAGATGTTTATAGTCGATCAGTTCATATGCATATAGTCCGCTCATTCCAAGAACGCATGTATATTCTTCATAGACATGTTCAATTATGTTCATTAAGTGATGAACTCGATTCAACATATTTAATGAGTGATCAAAATCATTGTGCAATCATTATTTCATATTCGGGACATGCTCCCCATATAAAACATCTGATTGAAACATTAAGAAAAAAACAAACTTCAATTATTGCTATTACAAATTTAGAAGATAATGAGCTATCTTTGTTAGCAGATGTGACTTTAAGAATGTCATCAAGAGAATTAATTTATACAAAGATTGCAGATTTTGCTAGTAGCTTGTCTTTAAAATATATATTGGATATTCTGTATAGTTGTATTTTTTCAATACATTATCAACAGAATCTGGATAATTGTATACAAATAGCAAAAGAATTAGATAATACCCAACATGAGGAATTCATGTAAATTAAGATTTTTTATTGTTGTAACAAGATGGTTGACAACTACTATAAATCATACTAAAATTGAACTACTTGGAGGATGAGTATGGAAAAAATTATTAATGTTCAACATTTATCTTTTGGATATGATGAAGATACTTTAACAATAGATGATATTTCTTTTAGTATAGAAAAAGGGTCATATACGACAATATTGGGACATAATGGAAGTGGAAAAAGTACTATCGCGAAATTACTGATGGGATTGTTAGAAAAAAAATCTGGAGAGATAGTTATTGGTGGAATTCCATTAACAGAAGAAACATTAAATCAAGTACGTAGTCAAATAGGAATTGTTTTTCAAAATCCTGATAATCAATTTATTGGTGCGACTGTAAGAGATGATATTGCTTTTGGATTAGAAAATAATTGTGTAGATCCTGCATTGATGGATGATATTATCAATGAATATGCAAAGAAAGTCAATATGTATGAGTTTTTGGATCACGAACCTACAAAATTATCAGGTGGTCAAAAACAAAGGGTAGCAATAGCCGGTATTTTAGCTATGAGCCCATCTATTATTATTTTAGATGAGGCAACAAGTATGTTAGATCCTAAAGGAAGAAACGAAATTAACGCTTTAGTCCATCAATTAAATAAAGATAAGAATATGACGATTGTTTCCATTACTCATGATATAGAAGAAGCAGCTTTATCTGATTATGTAATTTTATTAAGTGATGGACATATTGTAGATGAAGGACAACCTGAAGAAGTGTTAATGAAAAAAGAAGAAATAGAGAGCTTGGCTTTAGATATTCCTTTTGCTTATAAAATCAGCCATGGTTTACAAAAAATGGGAATATCTATTGCAGAGCAAATTGATAGAGAGAAGTTGGTGAATGAATTATGTCGATTACATTTAAAGAAGTAGAACATATTTATGCTCAAGATACCCCTTTTGCATATCATGCTTTAAAAGGAGTTAATCTTAATATTCAAAAGGGGAGTATGACAGCATTGATTGGTCATACTGGAAGTGGTAAATCAACATTGATTCAACATATCAATGCTTTATTACTTCCTACATCAGGAGAAGTCAATGTAGAAGATATATTGATTACGGCAACGGATAAACCATCTTCTTTAAAACCTCTTAGAAAAAAAGCAGGGCTTGTTTTTCAATTCCCTGAGTATCAATTATTTGAAGAAACAATTTTAAAAGATATTATTTTTGGACCAAAAAACTTTGGTGTTAGTGAAGAAGAGGCTATTTCAATTGCAAAAAAAGTTATCAAATTAGTAGGATTAGATGAATCTTACTTAGAGCGTTCTCCATTTGATTTGTCTGGAGGACAAAAACGTCGTATAGCGATAGCAGGAATATTAGCAATGGATCCAGATATTTTAATTTTAGATGAGCCGACAGCTGGATTAGATCCACAGGGTGCTAAAGAAATGTTACAGCTTTTTAAAAAAGTGAATCAGGAAGGTAAAACGGTTATTCTTGTTTCTCATGATATGAATCAAGTCTTAGAATATTGTGATGATGTTGTTGTGATGAATCATGGTCAGGTTGAAAGACATGTATCTGTTGAAGAACTATTTAAAGAAACAGAGTATTTAACATCATTGAGTATTGATTTACCTATTATTACATCATTTATCTTAGAACTTAATAAAAATGGATTTCATATTGATCCGTCTATTAAAGATATTGATGTATTGATTCAGGAAATAGGAGGTCAATTACATGAATAATATGATGTTTGGGAAATACTTGCCTATTGATAGTTTTATTCATCGTTTAGATCCTAGATTAAAAATAGGTGCACTTTTATTACTGTTAATTGCTGTTTTCTTTGATGCAGGATTTATTGGATATGCCCTTTTAGGAACTTTTGTGATTATTATGACACTATTATCACATATCAAAGTATCACAGGTTCTCAAAGCCGTAAAACCAATGCTATTTATGATGGCATTTTTAATGATTTTTAATTTGTTATTTATTCAACAGGGAAATTTATTGTTTTCAATAGGTTTCATTAAGATCTATGATCAGGCAGTTTTACAAACTGTATATATATTTATTAGATTGATTCTTATTATTATTATGACAACGATCTTAACTGCTACGACAAAACCTTTAGATTTAACATTAGGTATAGAACATCTTCTGTCACCTTTTAAAAAAATTGGATTTCCTACTCATGAAGTCGCTATGATGATTTCTATTGCATTGCGATTTATTCCAACTTTATTAGAAGAAACGCAAAGAATTATGAAAGCACAAGCTAGCCGAGGTGTAGAATTTTCAGAAGGAAGTTTAAAAGAAAAGATTTTATCAATCGTTTCACTTATTATTCCTTTGTTTATTTCAGCTTTTCAAAGAGCAGAAGATTTAGCCAATGCTATGGAAAGTCGTAATTATAATCCAGAAGCTAAACGTACAAGATATAAACAACTTGTATGGAAATTGTCTGATACAATTTCATTTTTATGTGTCATTGCAATATGTATAGCTATGGTTATAATGAGTTTTGTTTTATGAGAGTCAAATGTATTGTGAGTTATGATGGGGCACGTTTTCATGGTTTCCAAGTTCAAAATAATGAACGTACAATTCAAGGTGAAATACAAAAAGCTATTAAAAAAATTAATGAAGAAGAAACTGTTATTCATGCATCAGGACGAACAGATGCGAAAGTCCATGCAGTTCATCAAGTATTTCATTTTGATACACAAAAAAGATTACCGGAAACGCAATGGAAAAGAGCCATTAATCACTTTTTACCTAATGATATTTACATTTTAGATGCTCAATATGTTGATGAAAATTTTCATTCACGATATAGTGCAGTTAAGAAAGAGTATCGTTATTTATTAAATACAAAAGAATATGATCCATTTCAAACCAATTACATTTATCAATATGGCCGTTCTTTAGATATTGAATTAATGAGAGAAGCAGCAAAAATTTTTATAGGAGAACATAATTTTGCGTCATTTTGCTGTTATGATCAATATGGGAATACAATTCGTTCTCTATATCATTTTGATATTGAAGAAAAGGATGGTATTATTACCTTTCGGTTAATTGGAAATGGATTTAGACGTTATATGGTTAGACATCTTGTTGGTGGTATCATACAAGTTGGAGCTAAACGTATTCAAAAGGAACAACTTTTAGAAATGTTAGAAAGTTGTGGTCAAAAAAAATGTCTTTTTAAGGCCAAACCACAAGGTTTATATTTGCAGGAGGTGTATTATGAAGAAGACTAATTTTCATACACATACCTATCGTTGTGGACATGCTAATGGAAGCGAAGAGGAAATGGTATGTTCAGCTATTAAGATGGGGATTGAAGAATTAGGAATATCAGAGCATGTTCCATTACCACACTATCGTCAGCATCTTTTGAAATCTCTTGTAGCTATAAGAGGACCTAGAAGCTTTTTATCACTTGTTCATGCTTTTATTCAAAATGGACCTAGTATGAGAATGCCTTATCCAGATATGGAAAATTATTTGGATAAAATTAAAGAATGTCAAGATAAATATCAGGACCAAATAAGGATATATAAAGGTTTTGAAGCTGAAGGATTAGAAGAATATTTTGATTATTATCAAAGCTTATTATATGAGCATAAAGTTGATTATTTGATTTTAGGACATCATTTTCATAAACATTGTGTTCATAGTGATTATTATGGCAAAGAGAATATGAAGAAAAAAGATATTTATCAATATTGTAATGATGTTGAAAAAGCTTTAGAAACAGGATTATTTAGTTATTTAGCTCATCCTGATTTGTTTTTAATAGGATATAAAGAGTTTGATTTAGATGCGAGAACTGTTTCGCAAAGAATCTGTGAAAAAGCGAAAGAGTTAAACATTCCTTTAGAAGTAAATGCAGGAGGAATAAGAAGAGGCTTAAGAAACGTTAATGGAGAGATGATTTATGCATATCCAAATACACACTTCTGGAAAATTGCAGGAGAAGTAGGAAATGATGTTATTTTAGGATTTGATGCTCATGATCCTTCTGATTTTAATGAAGCGATGTATAAGCAGATGTTAGATTTTTGTAAAGAACATAATCTCAATGTTATTGACCATTTCGATTTTTTACAAGGACATTTTGAAAAATTTCAAGGGGAGTATGATATAAGATAATTTATCTGCCTCTCTTTTTCTTTTTGTTATATTAAAAAAGGCGATGAATACAGAGAAAATCATATTGACAAAAATGCGAATATTGTTATAATAAGAGTTGCCTTATTTTAACGTTTGTAGCCCCGGAAACTACAGGAGGATTAAAAATGAGACAAACAACAATGGCTAAAGAAGCCACAATTGAACGTAAATGGTACGTTGTTGATGCTGAAGGATTAACTTTAGGACGTTTAGCATCAGAAGTAGCATCTGTATTAAGAGGAAAACATAAACCAACATTTACACCACATGTAGATACTGGTGATTATGTTATTATCGTTAATGCAGACAAAGTAGTAATGACTGGAAAAAAATTAGATACAGTTAAATACTATCATCATTCTGGTTGGTTAGGTGGTTTAAAAGTTAAAACTGCTCGCCAATTTAAAGAAACAAATCCAACAGGATTTGTAGAAGCAGCTGTTAAAGGTATGTTACCTCATAACACACTTGGAAGAAAACAAGGGATGAAATTATTTGTATACGCTGGTAGTGAACATCCACATGCTGCACAAGAACCAGTTGAATTAAAAATTAAGGGATAAGGAGGACGAGAATAAATGGCTAATGTACAATACAGAGGAACTGGACGTAGAAAGTCTTCAGTAGCACGTGTTATTTTAACACCAGGTGCAGGAAAAATCGTCATCAATGGTAGAGAAGCAAAAGATTATTTACCATCAGATGTATTATTAATGATCGTCAACCAACCACTTGAATTAACTGGTACAACTGGTAAGTTTGATGTGATTGTTAATGTTAATGGTGGAGGTTACAGTGGACAAGCTGGAGCTATCCGTCATGGAATTTCAAGAGCTTTATTAGAAGCTGGAGAAGATTACAGACCAGTATTAAAAGCAGCTGGATTCTTGACTCGTGATGCAAGAGTTAAAGAACGTAAAAAATACGGACTTAAAGCAGCTCGTAGAGCACCACAGTTCTCAAAACGTTAGTAATAATTGTTGTGAGAAGATTAGAGAAGTATTTAGACACAGTGAGTGTTTAGATACTTCTTTTTCTTTTTAAAAATGCAGAGCGTAAAGAGTATAAAAAAACTTTTTACTAGCGTATGATAATAAAAAGTTTATATTTAACTTCTTACTAGCGTATGCTATAATAAAGTGGTGAGGTGATATTGAATCTATGGTGAATTATAGAATAGATGAGGATGTTAAATTAATTAGAGAAATACTTAATTTATCTCAAAAACAATTTGCTGAAAAAATAGATGTTGATGCGATTACGGTAGCAAGATGGGAAACTGGCAAAATGGATACAAATGAAAATAATATCGAAAAAATATATACTTTTGCATTAAATAATAATATCTTTATAAATGAGATTAAAGCACAACTTTATTATGAAGATTTAGCAAATGAGAATAAATTAGTATTATACCATGGCGCCAAGAACATTATAGAGGGTAATATTGATATTGAGCATTCAAAAAACAATAATGATTTTGGTAAAGGATTTTACTGCGGTGAAAGTTTTGAGCAGTCATCATTATTTGTAAGTGGATTTGATACATCTAGCGTTTATATATTAAGTTTTAATCCACAAAACCTTTCTAGCATTGAATATAAAGTCAATCAAGAATGGATGCTGACAATAGCATATTTTAGAGGAAGGCTAAGTGGCTATGAAGATCATCCGATTATCAAAAAGTTAATTAACAAATTAGAAGACATAGATTATTTAGTAGCACCAATCGCTGATAACAGGATGTTTAGAATTATAGATAGTTTTATTGAAGGTGAAATTACTGATGAACAATGTATACATTGTTTGGCAGCTACTAATTTAGGATTTCAATATGTTTTTAAAACAGAGAGAGCGTTGAATCAGGTAAAAATTGTTGAAAGATGCTATTTATGTAGTAAAGAAAAAGAAAAGTATCAAATCAAAAGATTAGAGGATAGTAAAGTTGGAGATACTAAAATTAAAATGGCTCGAAGACAGTATAGGGGGCGAGGTCAATATATTGACGAAATATTATGAAAAGAGAAATGGATCAAGTAGGTTTGTTACTATGTGATATACAAGGTAAAATTTTTGAACAATCTGTTACTAGAGAAGAATGTAGTTCAAATATATTTATCCGCCGATTTATGAATTCTAAATTTGTTTCTAGAATGGATAATTTAACCTTTATAAACGAAACCATGACAATTGAAGAAATTTTTGAAGAACTTGATATAGAATATGGTAAAACCAATTATGGAAAAATAAAGTTTTCAATTAATGAGATGTATTGGATAGGGTATATTTATAGATATCTATCATATGTTTATCAAATTGATAGTAAAAATGCTTATAAGATTATAAAAGGTACAGAGCTTAGGCATTTATTCTTTGCATATCATTCCCTAGATCCAATGAATGCAATAGATAGGATCTTAGAAGCAAAATCATTAGTATTAGATAAAGATAGTGACCAATTGACTAAAGAGGGGGTAAAAATACTCAGAAGAATAAAAAGATTGAAGAATTAAGTGTTGTATAAATTATTTTGATAACTATTTGAGTTGTTCTGAAAAGTTTTGGCAATGCAACACGTATGCAACAAAACCACTCTAAAATGCCTATTTTATCGTACCTAGGAGTTCTCAAAACGTTAGTAAATTGTTTGAGGAAAACTTTAGAAAATCCCCATTTTATGGGGTTTTTCTTTTTTTTATTTCGTCTAAAAAACCCTCATAAAGCTGCAATAAGGTAACAAATAAAGTAACTTCGCCTCTCACTAAAAATGAGGAGCAAAAATGTGGTCTGTGCTGCTTTATTTAGTGAATTGTGGAGATAGATTGTAGTGTGAGACTGTGGAGAGAGATTTGCTGCTTTATTTTCACTCATCTACCACTTAAGCGATGCTGGGATATACATTTTGTTCACTGTTTCTATCAATGTATCGATATCTAAATGTGTATATACACGCTCTGTAAGTGTCATAGCACCTCTGTGTCCAACGATCAATTTAATTGATGTTTGATTTACTTTTGCTTCAGCAAGAAGCGATATACAAGTATGTCTCGTACAATGTGGAGTGTAACGTTGCATTCCATAAGGTTCCATTAATGGGAACCAGTAAGAATCAATATAATTTCGATATTTGAATGGTTGCATGCTAGGCATACAGATTAAAGTATCTGTCTGTGAATATTCATACCAATTCTTGAAGAATGGTAAGATACAATCAGCAATAGGTACTCTTCGAACTCCACTTTCAGTTTTACTCTTTGTCACATCAAAATATTGCTCTTCAAGATTAATATCCTTTTTTTCTAGTTCTAAGAGTTCACCAATTCTTACTCCAGTATAAATTAACATTAATAGAATTTGATACCATTTATCATGCTGCATAGACCATAATAAGTCAATATCTTTCTTAGAGAAGGGATTTCTATCCCTTGCATTTGGATTTTGCTTGCTATATTTTAAAATATCAACATATCTTGAATTGTCTTTAGGACATAATTCATATCTCATCGCATATTTATACATGACATTGAACAATACTTTGATTTTCTTAAGCGTTGGATAGTTTTTCCCTGAATGATCAATGACATGCTGTAGTTGAATCGTTCTTATATCTTTGAACTCTAGATTATGAAGTTCTTCACATACCTTAAATGCAGATTTATATGCTTGAATACTCGATTTAGATTTATCGGCGATAAATTCATCAAATGCTTTCTTATATATATCAGCAAAAGTATAGTGATTCTCATAATCATATGGGTTGTTATGGTAATCCTGTAACATTAAGATACCATCTGCCCTTGTTTTAGCATAACCAATAACTTTGTATTTTGGATATGCAGTACCTTTTTCTTCGTTTATTGTCGTACCTACTTTAATTCTAACTACATATGGTTTGGCACGATTTCCTTTCATGAAAACAACTCCACCAAAACCTTTTGGTAGTCTTTCTTCTTTTCTTTTGGCCATAATGAACCTCCTATTCTTCTTTAAAATAGCCTAATTCTTCCCAAACTTGTTTATCTGGACAGTAAAATATATAGTTCTTAGCTCCATCTTTCTTGAATGCATAGCCAAAGTGCATAATTCCTAGTTTTAATGCCTCTCTTAAAAAGGTAGCCGATTTACCTGTAGCTTTTGCAATTTCATCAATGGGAACATTTCTGCCCGTAAATTTTGGAGTTTCTACATAATGTTTTTCTTGCATAATATCTATCTCCTCTCTCATCATAAATGATTTGCAAGATAATAACGAATGTACAAAATGAAAGTTCATACATTTGACGATAATCAAGGAAGCTAGGATATTTTAAAGTGATAGTATTTTTACATTTTTAATATTTCTTGTCTTTAAGCTCTAAACTGATACTTATCTTTCTATTGATATGTTTCATATCTAATTTGCTTAGTTTTGATATCTTTTTTAAAAGTCTTTTCTTATCTATGACCCTAATTTGTTCACACAACACCATTGAACGGTACTTTAAACCGATTCCTTCAGGTAGAATATAATGAGTAGGTAAATGAGCTTTATTTTCAATCTTGGATGATAGACATGCAACGATCGTTGCAGGGCTATATTTATTACCTTTATTATTTTGAATGATCAAAACAGGGCGAACTCCTTTTTGTTCGGAACCTTGATAAGCAGAAAGATCAGCAAGAAAGATATCTCCTCGTTTTACTTTTGTTATCACTTTATCTCATCCTCTCTTAATTATGTATAAAACCAGGAGCGAGTCCTGGTTGTTTTTTTATATTTATCGTATTTCCTATTTAACCCTGTTTACCCGGAAAGAAGGGAATCCTATTAGACGAATAATAGCTAATTATTCATCACGGGAATTTCACCCTTGCGTGGTAGCTCACGCGATTGCAGTGCAAGTGTATCATTATCCTCATAGGGTATTGTCGCTAGCAATAGCCAATTGCTTTTATCAATCTATTGTTTGATCGCTCTCTATATAATAGGTCATGGCGCAATAGTGATCAGCTCATTCTATGAGATTTGTATCTAATAGTTGTTATGAATTTTTCAAGGATCTATTGAAGTGGATAAACTTTCCTTCACCTAAGAGCCGTAAATAATGATCAAAATAAGCCTTCAAATTATAATTTTTTTAAATTTATTGATTCTTTTTCTAACTGCATTTGGTGTCATATTTAACTCTAGTGCAATTTCGTTAATATCATATTCTAAAAATCTTAATAATAATATTTTTAATAAAATTGAATTAGATTTTTAGCCTATCTATAAAGGGAAAATGGTTAAAAATTATAAAAATTCTTTACATGTAATTAAAATTGCTATATTATTATAACATAGAAGTTAGCAATGGCTAACCAGGAGGTAAATATGAAAGTTGTTTATGCAAGTAGAACTGGAAATGTTCAATTAATGATTGATCAATTATTGATTTCTGAATCTTTACAAATTAAAACAGGTAAAGAAATTGTTTCTGAACCATATTTATTGTTTACTTATACTGATGGATATGGAGAAGTACCAATAGAAGTTTCTGATTTTTTAACAAATAATTCAAATTTTATACAAGGTGTAATTGTATCTGGTGACAAAGGTTATGGTGAGGCTTTTTGTAAAGCCGGAGATATAATTAGTCAGGAATTTGATGTTCCATGTCTTTACAGATTTGAAAATAATGGGACAGATGCTGATGTTTCTGCTATTCAAGATATTATTGATAATGTCTAAACAAGAATATTTCGAGGAATTATTAGCTCACCATTGTGCTCCAACTTTATGTAAATGTAAGGTTGCAAATATGTTTCATTTAGAAAAGTCAAAATTAGAAGATATTGATGAAACTATTAAAACATATAATCAAATTTTAAATACCAAAAATATATATATACATATTTTTCAATCTTTAAATAGTAGAGTTACTATTTTTGTTTTTTCAAAAAAGCAATTAGAATCATTACTTAATAGAGATGAAGTAAAGCATTTTCTTTCACTTTATGGGTATAAAAAATTTTCAATTCATTCGGTATTTAATCATTTAGAAAAAAGATTGAATGAATCTATTGAGTATCCACATGAAATAGGAGTTTTATTAGGTTATCCTTTAGAGGATGTGATTGGATTTATTGAGTCGCAATCTTGCATTATGATTGGGACTTGGAAAGTCTATAATTCTAATCCAGATGAAGCTCAACAAAGATTTAAATTATATAAATCCGTTCGAGAATATTTCATAAAAGAAGTTAGGAATGGAAGAAAAATAGCAACACTAGTACATTGAATAAATCAGGCTAAATGCACTAAAATATATTTTTTAAGACATATATGATTCAAGAAATGCATAAAATTTATATTATAGTTGTAAGATGTTTTTTGAATGTACTAATACAATTAAGTGTTTTGTGGTTAATAAAAGAGACTATTATTTCTAAAGATTTACAGTCTTTAAAAGTTATAGTCTCTTTTATACTTATCACCTAATAGACACAATAATATAGTATACCTTAATTATTCATGAGATTATAATATAATCATGAAATATCCTTATTTCATAGGCATTTTCTGCTTTTATTTATTCTTTTTCTATTCACCCGTTGAAAGGGCTAATAGATCCCAGTAGAGTTGATTTGAAATCTATCCATATGCTACGTAATAAAATATCTCATCATTCCAATATTTTAGGAAAACAATCTCCCTATATTGTTAAAGGAAAGTTCTATTCAATCTTCTTTTTAGGATATATTTCAATTTGTCATTGGTCAAATTTTTTATTTAATGAAAATATAACATTACCTTTAAGACAAAAAATAGATGAAATTATTGAAGAAACTAACACAGAATACAATACAAAATTTGATTTTTCTATAATTCACAATAGAAAAATCAAATAATACTTTACATATAGAAAAAATTAAGGTATTATATATGTACGTTGTGAGAGGACCTGCGCGCCTCTCATTTTAATTTATGTGAATACTCATGTTAAATAGTTATAAGATGTTTTGGCAATGCAACAAGTAAGCGACAACTAGGCTTAAAAACCCATAGTTTATAAGGTTTCGGAGTTCTCAAAACGTTAATTTTTGGGAATACCCAGAACAATTCAAAGAAACTCAAATCAGCAAAAGCCTTTATTTATCGGCTAAAACTCGATTTGAGTTTTTTTGTATATTTATAAATTAAAAACGGTAAGCGACAAGTAAGATACAAAAAAACTAACCATATTTCTCTATTTCTCTATGATGTGATAGATGAACAAAATCATCTTGTGTATCGAGATGTAGATGAAGATAAGGATATCGTATTTCATGATACAAAAAGTATTACTCTATCTGATTATCTCAGCAAACATCCTATTGTGAAAAATAAGCATGTAAGTTAAATTATCTTGTAATAAAAAACTCCACATGAGATAATTTAGTTAGATAAATTGAAATTTGAAAGCGAGTTGATTTTAATGTTAATTCTAATGTTACTAATGGAAGGTATAGTATTATGTTTTATACTTTTAATGTTTTGTGTTATTGGTATAGCAAATGGTCCTGAAAAATTT
>NZ_NFLH01000032.1 GCF_002160815.1 Massilimicrobiota sp. An134
TACCTTGATGAAAAACTTTCAGATGTTAAACATCCTGGAATAACAGTTGAAGATAAAGAATCAAAGAAGAAAAGAGGAATCAGCGATCAGAAGAGAAACATTGTCTGTGCCATAGATGAACACAACAATAAAGTGATACAGGTATCAGAAAGAGGAAGAATACATACCAAGAATCTCTATGAAATATATAAAGACAAAATCCCTTCACAATGTACAGTTGTCAGTGACAGCCTTCGCTCATATCATGGACTGATGAAAAAGTTAGGAGTTAAATGGATTAAGATTCCATTCGTCTATTGAATTGTTTTTGCATGGATATAGAGGGATATCAGACAAGTATTTAAAGAACTACATTGGACTATATAAGATGAAAGATCAAAATAAGAATTATTATGACAAAACGACTTTCAAGGGAATATACAAGAAGATTATGAACTCTATATGTGAGTTAAGATACAAAGATTTTATATATGAATTCTCATTTAAGACCATATAATTGATGTATTTCAAATATATTTACCAACATTTATCTAGGGTTAGATTTTTGGATAAAAAAGATTAGGTAGAAGGATGTTTAAGATGTATGCATTTAGTAAAATTATATAATTTTACTAAATGCATACATCTTTTTATAAAAAATACTTATAATAAGTAAATAAAATAAAGATTTTAGTAAAATAATAGTAAAAATAATAGTAAAATAAGTAAAAAAATATTGAAATTTTATGTAAAAATAATTATAATAAAAATGGATATAAAACATCGATGATATCGTATCTAATATTGATAAAAAAGGAGAAAATTATGTATCAACAATTTATGGACTTCATGTCTGAAAAACTGCTGCCTATAGCAACAAAGATTGGATCACAAAAACATCTTGTTGCTCTTCGTGATTCTTTTATAGCAACTATGCCTGTTGTTATGACTGGATCAATCGCATTATTACTCAATGCATTTCTATCTGATTTTCCTTCTGAATTTGGGTGGACTCAAATTACAGAAACATTTCAATGGTTAATTGCAATTAATGGATTGATTTTTAATGGAAGTTTAGCCATTGTTTCGTTAGTATTTATTTTTGCTTTAGGTTATAACATCGCAAAAGTTTATGAAACTGATAAATTATCTGGTGGCCTGGTAGCCTTGGCATCTTTTGTTGTGTCATTGGGAACATCTATAACTCAAACATTCTCATTATCTGCAATAGATCATGGTTTGGCTGAAATGATTAATAAAGTCACAGGATTATCATATGTGGATGGTCAGCTATCTGTAACAATCAGTGGACTTATTCCAGGAAATCAAATAAATTCACGTGGGTATTTTACTGCAATTGTTATTGGTTTTATCGCTGTAGTTATTTTCAGCAAATGTATGCAAAAGAAATGGACTATTAAATTACCGAACTCAGTACCGCCAGCAATCGCAGTTCCATTTACTTCTATTATTCCAGCATTTATTGCCATGTATATTGTTGCTATAATTACATATGCTTTTAATTTGATGACAGGGCAGTTGATTATTGATTGGATTTATGATGTATTACAGACGCCTTTATTAGGTTTATCTCAAAATCCATTGTCTATTATTATGGTTGCTTTCTTGACTCAGTTGTTTTGGTTTTTTGGTATTCATGGTGGCAATGTTATGGCACCAATTATGGAAGGTGTTTTTGGAGTTGCTCTTTTAGCAAATTTAGAGGCTTATCAATTAGGAAAGGATATTCCGTATTTATGGACAAGTGTTTCATATGGAGCTTTTGTCTGGTATGCAACATTAGGACTTCTTATTGCAATATTCTGGCAATCTCGAAATAAACATTACAGAGAGGTTGCAAAGTTAGGAATTGCGCCTGTACTCTTTAATATAGGTGAACCTGTTATGTATGGTTTACCAACGGTTTTGAATCCACTTATGTTTATTCCATTTTTACTTTGTCCTATTGTTTTATCAACAGTAGCATATGGTGCAACAGCGTTAGGGTTAGTGTCACCTGTTACACAAAATGTGACTTGGGTAATGCCACCAGTATTATATGGATTCTTTGCAACTGGTTTTGACTGGAAATCAATTATACTGTCACTCATTAATTTAGGTTTGGCAATTGCTATTTATTTACCTTTTGTTAAACTTGCAAATAATCCAAAATTTGAAAAATTATAAAGGAGAGAAATCGCTTGGGAAGTATTGAAATCAAAAAGGATTTTTATATAAATGGTAAAGTTGTTAAAATCATTTCGGGTGCTGTCCATTACTTTAGAATTGTGCCAGAATATTGGGAAGATACGCTATTAGATCTTATTGATATGGGATGTAATACTGTGGAAACATATGTTCCATGGAATCTTCATGAGCCAAAACAAGGAGAATATGATTTTGATGGGATAAAAGATATTGAAAGATTTTTAAGTTTAGCTCATCAATTAGGATTGTATGTGATATTGCGAGCATCGCCATATATTTGTGCAGAGTGGGAAATGGGTGGCTTACCAGCTTGGTTATTAAAATACTCTGGAATAAGATTGAGAAGTGATGATGAGCAATATATGAAATGTCTTGAACAATACTTCTCTATACTGTTACCTAAAGTGTCACAGTATCAGATTCATAAAAATGGTTCTATTATTTTAGCACAATTAGAAAATGAATATGGTTCATATGGTGAAGACAAAGAATATCTCAAAAAGGTTTTTAAACTGATGCGTGATTATGGTATTCAAGTTCCTGTTTTCACTGCTGATGGCACTTGGAATGAAGCTTTAGAAGCAGGAAGTTTGATTAATGAAGATGTTTTTCCAACAGGAAATTTTGGTTCACATGCTAAAGAAAATATGGAAATATTAGAAAAATTTATGCAAAGACATAATATTGAAGCGCCTCTTATGTGTATGGAATTTTGGGATGGTTGGTTTAATAGATGGAATCAAGAAATTATTCGTAGAAATCCTCAGGAGTTTATAGAAAGTGTTAAGGAAATGTTAGAAATTGGAAGTGTGAACTTTTATATGTTTCAAGGGGGAACGAATTTTGGTTGGATGAATGGATGCTCTGCTCGAAAAGAAAAAGACCTTCCTCAAATTACTTCATATGATTATGATGCAATTTTAACAGAGTACGGAGCTAAAACTGAAAAATACCATCTTATGAGAGAATTGATTACTGGAGAACAACATCGCCTTGAAAATCGTAGAAAAACATGCAGTTACGGAAGTGTAAAATGTAAAAATAGAGTATCGCTTTTTAGTGTAATAGAACAAATATCAACAATTATAGAAAATTCTTGGCCGCTAACAATGGAAGAACTTGATCATTATTATGGATATGTTGTCTATCAACATGATTTTCAGAGTTATACAAAGCAGTCTAGACTAAGAGTTATTGATGCGCGTGATCGCATTCAAATATATGTGAATAATAAATTTATAGGTGTGCAATATCAGGAAGAAATAGGTGATGAAATCTTATTTGAAACATCTTTAGATAATCAAAATGATTTAAAAATTCTTGTTGAAAATATGGGCAGAGTGAATTATGGTGCTAAGTTGCAGGCTGATACCCAAAAAAAAGGGATTCGCACAGGGGTATTAATAGATATACATTTCACTAAAAAATGGAAACACTACTGCTTAAATTTTAATAAAACAGATGCTATTGATTGGTCTAAAGAATATATTGGTGGACCAGCATTTCATCAATTTGTTTTTACAATTGATGAAATACCGAATGAAACATTTATTGATGTGACAAATTTTGGAAAAGGTATCGTTCTTGTTAATGGTCATCATTGTGGGAGATTTTATCAAGTTGGACCAACAGGTTCTCTTTATATACCAGGACCGTTTTTAAAACGTGGTGAAAATGTTATTGTTATATTTGAAACAGAAGGTGTTTTTGCTGATGAAATTATATTGAATGATAAACCCATATATATAGATATTCATAAATAATAGAATATTGTTTATTGAAACCCTATTTTTACATTTTTGTAAAAATAGGGTTTCTTATTTTTTGTTGTTATATCGCATAATAAGTATAGAAATTTCATTGGAATTCACTTATAATAAAGAATAATGAGAGGAGGGAGACATTGAAATGGTTACTTTAAAAGATGTTGCAAAATATGCAAATGTATCAATAGCGACAGTATCGAGAATATTAAGAGAAGATGATACATTAAATGTCTCCTTGGAAACAAGAACAAAAGTACAGGAAGCAGTAGCAAAATTAAACTATGTACCTAAACCAAGAAAAAATTCAAATCAAAATACCAAACTTGTTGTTGCTATTATTCAATGTTATACATATGAACAAGAAATTCGAGACACTTATTATATCACTTTGTTGCAATCAGTAGAAAAATATTTGAAGACACATCATATTGCAATGAGAAGAGTACGTGAAGGTGATATTGATGTGGAAAGTGTTTTACAAAATGTACATGGAATAATTTGTATTGGTAAAATTTCTTCTTTTCATCTTGAAAAATTATGTGAGATGACAGAGAATATTATTTTTCTTGATATGGATATGAGTCCGATTACTGAATGTTGTATCACTTTGGATTTTGATGATGCTATGTATCAGGTTGTGAAATACTTTCATGATCTTGGGCATAAAAAAATCGGATTTTTAGGAAGAAGTGAGTATAATGAGTTAAACCATCATATTCAAACAAGAAAAAGAAGCTTTATTAAATATTGTCAAGAATTTCATATGGAATACCAAGAGTTTTCTTTAGAAAAAGATTTGACGAGTGAAGCAGGATATAATTTGGTTTATGAAATGGCTCAAATACAAAAATTGCCGAGTGCATTATTTGCTGTTAATGATCCAATTGCAATAGGAGCTATGAGAGCATTACAAGATTTAAACATTCGCGTACCTCAAGATGTTTCTATTATAGGATTTAATAATATTGATGCAGGTAATTTTACATCACCATCTTTATCAACTGTCTATGCTCCAGCTGATGAAATGGGAGAATTAGGAGCTTCATTATTGCATCAATCATTACTTAATGGTAAAAAATTAAATTCAATGAGAATACAATTGCCATGTTACCTTATTGAGAGAAATTCAAGTATAATGTATCATGAAGATTAAAAATATGCAATGTGCATATTTTTTTTATCAATTTTTTTCAATTCATATAGTCATTATTATATGTTCAAACAATGCTGATGAAAGTATTGATATTGAAGTATAGAACAGTAGAAAATATTGTTCTATCTTTTTTTTACAAATACTTTAAAAAATTTATATAAAAAATTTTAAATAAATTAATGAAAATCTATTTACAAATCTAAAAAAGAGGTGTATAGTAACATTACTTCAAAAATTTGAAGTAAGAATATAAAAAATTTTAAGTAAGCACATAGGAGGACATATCATGTTTGAACAAGTAAAAGATGCATTAGTAGAATCTTTAAATATTGATGGAGAAGAAATTAAATTAGAATCTAACTTAAAAGATGATTTAGGAATTGATTCTTTAGCAGCTGTTGAATTATCTTTAGATTTAGAAACAGAATTCGACGTTGAAATTTCTGATGAAGAATTAGCTGCATTAGTAACTGTAGAAGATATTGTGAAATTAATTGAATCTAAACAATAAGCTAAGGTTTCACTTAGCTTATTTTTCTAAGGAGGAACATGTATGGATACTGAAAAAATTAAATCAATTATGAAGATGTTTGAAGAAAGTCAAATATCTAAGATGGATTTAACTGATGGTGATTTACATATCACATTAGAAAAAGATATAGAAGCAAAACAAATCATAACACCTACCGATGTCAAAACACCTAGTGAACACAATGAAGAAACAATTCAGGAAACAGGCACACCTATCAAAAGTCCAATTGTTGGAACATATTATCAATCAAGTGGTGCGGGAAAAGAACCTTATGTTAAAGTTGGAGATATGATTCAAGAAGGAGACACGATTTGTATCATTGAAGCCATGAAAGTCATGAATGAAATTAAAGCAACTGTTTCTGGAAAAGTTTTATCTATTGAAGTTCAAGATGGTCAAACAGTTGAATATGATCAGACTTTAATGATGATAGGGTAAGGTGATAATGTGATTGAAAAATTATTGATTGCCAATCGTGGAGAAATCGCAGTCAGAATTATACGTACATGTAAAGAAATAGGAATTCAGACTGTTGCCGTTTATTCAACAGCTGATAAACATTCTTTGCACGTGCAATTAGCAGATGAATCTGTATGTATTGGTGGACCATTAGCTAATGAATCATACCTGAATATGAATGCGATTATTCAGGCGGCCTGCAATACGGGATGTGATGCGATTCATCCTGGATTTGGTTTTTTAAGTGAAAACAGTGAATTTGCCAGACTTGTTATTCAATGTGGATTGATCTGGGTAGGACCATCACCTGATATTATTGATATGTTAGGAAATAAGTCTGCCGCAAGAAAGATGATGAAAGAAGCAGGAGTTCCTGTGATTCCTGGTTCTAAAGAAGTCATTGAAACTGTAGAACAGGGAAAAAAGGTTGCTGAAGATATAGGATATCCCGTTATGATTAAAGCCAGCAATGGTGGTGGTGGACGTGGTATGCGTGTAGTTCATAATGAAGAAGAGTTTGAAACACAATATCTTAATGCCAAAGCTGAAGCCAAAGCTTGTTTTGGTGATGATGATGTCTATTTAGAAAAATTAATTGAAAATCCAAAACATATTGAAGTTCAAGTCATTGGTGATCATCATGGTCATGTGATTCATTTATTTGAAAGAGATTGTTCATTTCAAAGACGTCATCAAAAGATGATTGAAGAAGCACCATGTCATATTTTAAAGAAAGATGTGCGTCAAAGATTGTTTGAAGATGCCATCAAAGCTTGTCATCATGTGGGATATAATAGTGTTGGAACAATTGAGTTTTTATTAGATAAACACGGACAATATTATTTTATGGAAATGAATACACGTATTCAGGTTGAACATCCTATTACAGAAATGATTTGTGGTATTGATTTAGTCAAGTTACAGATTAAGGTTGCTGAAGGATTAAAACTTCCATACAAGCAAGAAGATATTCATCAAAATGGATATGCTTTAGAATGTCGTATTAATGCTGAAGATATGAATCGTGATTTTGCGCCAACACCTGGAAAAATAACATTTATGCATTTACCAGGTGGAAGAGGAGTGCGAGTGGATAGTGCCATGTATAGTGGGTGTGAAATTTCACCTTATTATGATTCGATGATTTTAAAATTAATTACTTTTGCGCCAACACGTCTAGAATGTATTAAAAAAATGCGTGCAGCGTTAAGTGAAGTCATTATTGATGGTATTTCAACGAATACAAAATTCCATTATTATGTTCTACATTCTAAAGAATTTATTGAAGGAAGTTATGATACAAGCTTCTGTGAAACATTTATAAAGGAGTTGAAAGATAATGGATCAATTGTTTAAAAAAAGAAATGAAGAATTAAAACAATTCTCATCATGGTTAAATAGACATAAGATTAAAGAAAAAAAAGAAATTCCTGAAAATATCTTTAAACAATGTGATCATTGTCATGAATCTATTCCTTATTTTTCACTTATCGAAAATGACTATGTTTGTCCTAAATGTGGTCATCATATGAAAATTAGTGCCAGACAGCGTATACGTGATTTAATGGATGAAGGCACTTGGAAAGAATATTTTGAAAAAGATAAAACATCTAACAATGAAAATTTTCCTGGTTACGATGAAAAGCTAAAAAAAGCCTGGATGTCAACCGGTATGAATGAAGCTGTCATTTGTGGTGTTGGTAAAATCAACCAGAGTCGTGTTGTCTTATGTGTCATGGATTCTCGTTTCATGATGGGAAGTATGGGAAAAGTTGTTGGTGAAAAAATATGTAAAGCAGTAGAACTGGCTACACGTAAAAAATTACCATTGATTATTAGTTGTACCAGTGGTGGAGCCAGAATGCAGGAAGGTATTGATTCTTTAATGCAGATGGCTAAAATCAGTGCTGCTTTAAAACGCTTTTCAAATCAAGGAGGTCTTTATATAGCTTTATTAACACATCCTACAACAGGTGGTGTCAGTGCCAGCTTTGCGATGCTGGGAGATATTATCATTGCTGAACCACATGCCATGATTGGATTTGCTGGAAAACGTGTTATTCAAGATACAATTAAGCAGGAGTTACCTGAAGGTTTCCAAACTGCAGAATTCTTACTTGAAAAAGGTTTTATTGATATGATTGTGGAAAGACATGATTTGAAAAATGTTATTTCAGATTTATTAAAATTACATGGAGGAAAATTATGAGCCTCGTAGATAATGAAAGAAAAATAAAAGAGTTACAGGCGAAAAGAGCTGTAACAGAAGATCAAAAAGAGTTCGATGAACTTTCTCAAGAGATTGATACTCTCACAAAAGAAACATATCATCATTTAACTGCTTGGGATCGTGTGTCTATCGCAAGACATCCATCACGACCAAAAGCAAGTGATTTTATTGAGGGATTGTTTGACCATTTCTATGAACTTCATGGGGATAGATGTTATGGAGATGATCAGGCTATTATTGGGGGAATTGGTTATTTTCACGATATGCCAGTCACTGTTATTGCACAAGCCAAAGGAAAGACATTGGAAGAAAATTTGAACCGTCATTTTGGAATGTGTAATCCTGAAGGTTATCGTAAAGCTCTCAGACTTGCCAGACAAGCCGAAAAGTTTCATCGACCAATCATTACTTTTGTAGATACCGCAGGAGCTTATCCTGGTATCGAAGCTGAGGAGAGGGGACAGGCACAGGCGATTGCTGAATGTTTATACACTTTTTCTGATTTGAAAACACCTGTTATTTGTATTGTCTTATCAGAAGGTGGCAGTGGAGGAGCATTAGCTTTAAGTGTTGCCGATCGTATTTGTATGTTAGAAAATGCCATTTATTCTGTTTTATCACCTGAAGGTTTTGCAAGTATTTTATGGAAAGATGATAGTCGTGTTCAAGAAGCGGCTGAAGTGATGAAACTGACATCATATGATTTATATGATAAAGGGATTGCTGATTATTTGGTCAAAGAACCAACAGGTGGTATGCAAAATGATTTAAAACTTGTATTAGATAATATTGATCAGTATTTACAAAAAGAATTAGATGTTTTAACTCATACAAAAGAAAAAGATTTATTGGAAAAACGTTATCAGAAGTTCCGTAAGATAGGAGTTATGTCATGAGTTCAATAGAAATATTAGGAACTGGGTTTGTTAAAGCTCAAAAGAAAGTAACGAATTTTGATTTAGAAAAAAGAGTTGAAACAAGTGATGAATGGATTGTACAAAGAACAGGTATTTCATCACGTTATGTGAGTGAAACTGAAAATACAAGTGATTTGGCTTATAAAGCCAGTTTACAGGCGATTGAAGATGCACATATTCAAAAAGAAGACATTGAAGTGATTATTGTCGCAACAATGACACCAGATTGTATGACACCTTCAACAGCTTGTCTTGTTCAGGCAAAACTGGGATTAAATGATTGTCCTGTCTTTGCTTTTGATATTAATGGAGCATGTAGTGGATTTTTATATGCTTTTCAGATTGCCAGTGATTTATTAAGCAGATATCACCATATCTTAGTCATTGGTAGTGAAACAATTAGTAAGATGATTGACTGGAATGATCGTTCAACTTGCGTTTTATTTGGGGATGGTGCAGGTGCGATGGTTCTTGGTCGAGGAGATACAAAACTTTATCACTATGCCAATAGTGAAGGAGACTTACAGGAAGTCTTACATGCTCAAGGATTGCCTTTAGTTCATGATTTACAAAATCAGGGAGCATCAACACATTATTTAAATATGAAAGGAAATGATGTGTTTAGATTTGCAATTAGAGTTTTAAAAGAATCTATTGAAAATGTTTTGGATCAGTCAGGACTTTCTATAGATGATATTGATTTGATTATTCCACATCAGGCGAATTACCGTATTATTTCTCATGTGGCAAAAAAGATGAAAGTCGATTTATCAAAATTTTATATGAATCTTCAAGAGTTTGGAAATACTTCAGCGGCCAGTATTCCTATTGCTTATGCAATGGCACAAAGAGAAGGAAAGATTCCTGAAAAGGGACGTGTTATTTTGGTTGGATTTGGTGCTGGATTAACTTATGGAGCAACTCTTATTGACAATAGAGGAGGACAATAAAGTGTTATTAAATGAATTATTAAATATAAAATACCCTATTATTCAAGGAGCTATGGCGAATATTGCAACTGCTTCCTTTGCTGCCTGTGTTTCTAATAGTGGTGGTTTAGGGATTATTGCAACAGGATCAATGGATGCAGCTCAAACACGTGAAGAAATCCAAAAATGTAAACAATTAACAGACCAGCCTTTTGGTGTCAATGTGATGTTGATGAATCCATATGCCAGTGAAATTATTGATGTTATTGTTGAAGAAGGCGTTCATGTTGTGACAACAGGAGCAGGAAATCCAGGACCTTATATGGCAAAACTCAAAGAAGCTGGAATTAAAGTTTTACCAGTTGTGCCTAGCGTTGGTTTGGCTAAACGTATGGAAAGAGCTGGTGCTGATGCTTTGATTGTTGAAGGTGGAGAATCAGGTGGACATGTTGGTGAAATGACAACAATGGCTTTGGTTCCACAGGTTGTAGATGCTGTCAATATTCCAGTGATTGCAGCTGGTGGAATTGGAGATGGACGTGGTGTGATGGCAGCTTTGAGTTTAGGTGCTATTGGCGTACAGATTGGAACATGTCTGTTGGTTGCTAATGAATGTCCAATTCATGAAAACTATAAAGATGCTGTTATTAAAGCCAAAGATACTGATACTGTTGTAACTGGAAGAAGTGTGAATACACCAGTCCGTATTTTAAAGAATCAGATGGCAAGAGAATATTTAAAACTTGAAGGACATTTTGAAAGTCGTGAAGAATTAGAAAAATTAACACTTGGGGCTTTAAGAAAAGCTGTACAAAGTGGTGATGTGAAAACTGGGTCTGTGATGATGGGACAAATTGCTGGAATGGTCAAAGAAAAGAAACCAATGCAACAGATTCTTGATGAAATGATGGCTTCAACAAAACAAGTTTATGCAAACCTGCAAAAAGTCATGGAGGAAATGCAATGATTCAAATCCAAAATCGTATCATGCAACTTCCTATCATTCAAGGTGGTATGGGAGTTGGTATTTCTTTATCATCATTAGCAGGAGCAGTGGCAAAATGTGGTGCTATGGGTGTCATCAGTGCCGCTCATCCTGGCTATAATTATGAAGGATTTAGAAAAAATCCAATTGCTGTCAATTGTCAGGCTTTAAAAGATCATATTCAACGTGCCAAAGAGCTTGCTAAAGGAAATGGTTTGATTGGTGTCAATATTATGGTTGCCAGTCAAAACTATGAAGATTTCGTGAAAGCATCTCTTGAAGGTGGTTGTGATGCCATTATTTCAGGGGCAGGATTACCATTAGATTTACCTAAGTTTGCTAAAGGAAAGGCCCTTTTAGCACCAATTGTATCGAGTGGAAAAGCGGCCAAACTGATTGCCAGAGTATGGGATAAACGTTATCAGTATACACCTGATTTCGTAGTGATTGAAGGTAGTGAAGCTGGTGGACATCTGGGATTTAAAAAAGATGATTTATTGGCACATACGTGTCAAAAACTAAGTGATATTTTAGCTGATGTTAAAAAAGAATTAAAAGTTTGGGAAGACAAATACAAAAAGACAATTCCTGTTTTTGTTGCTGGAGGTATAGATTCTGGAAAGAAGATTGCTGAATTCATCAAATTAGGGGCAACAGGTGTACAGATTGCCACACCATTTATTGCAACTTATGAATGTGATGCAGCACAAGAATTTAAAGATATGGTTATTCAATGTCGCCAAGAAGATATTGAACTTGTCTCAAGTCCAGCAGGACTTCCAGGACGTGCTATTGTCAATGATTTTGTAAAGAAAACAAGAGAAACAGGAAATATCTGTATGAAAAATTGTCTTCATTGCATGATTCCTTGCAATCCTGAAAATACACCCTATTGTATTAGTGAAGCATTGATACAGAGTGTAAAAGGAAATGTACAAAATGGTCTGGTTTTTGTAGGAAGCCAGGCAGCGAGAATTCATGAAATGAAACATGTTGAAGAAGTGATTCATGAATATATGGAAGAAATGGAGGAAAATCTATGAAAATAGGAATGATTTTTGCTGGTCAAGGTAGCCAATATGTAGGTATGGGAAAAGCATTTTATGATGAATTTCAAGAAGCCAGAGATGTTTTTGATCAGGCCAATATTGATATTGATGTCAAAAAAGTATGTTTTGAAGGACCTGAAGATGTTTTAAATGAAACATCATATGCACAGCCTTGTATTTTAACAACATCATTAGCCATTGCGAAAGTGATTGAAGCACAAGGTATTCATCCTGATTATGTGGCAGGTTTATCATTAGGAGAATATTCTGCTTTGGCTTATGCAGGAGCATTTGACACACAAGATGCGATTTCAATTGTGAGACGTCGTGGACAGATTATGAGTGAAGCCCTGCCAGCTGGAACAACATCTATGGCAGCTGTTTTAGCAATGGATGCTGAAAAGATTCAAGAAGTTATTGAACCTATTGATGGTGTCACAATTGCCAATTACAATTGTCCAGGACAAATTGTGATTACAGGAACAAAAGAAGCTGTTGAGATTGCTTCAGAAAAATTAAAAGAAGCTGGCGCAAAACGTGTCATTCCATTAAAAGTTTCAGGAGCATTCCATTCTCCATTATTAGAAGAAGCATCATATAAGCTGAAAGAAGAGTTAGAAAAATATGATATTCATGAAACAAAGATTCCAGTTGTTTATAATGTTTCAGGAAAAGAAGAAGATGGAGATCTCATTGATATTTTAACTAGACAAATCAAATCAAGTGTTTATTTCTATCAATCAATTCAATATATGATTGCACAAGGTGTTGAAGCTTTTGTGGAAATTGGACCAGGAAAAGCATTAAGTGCCTTTGTTAAGAAGACAGATAGAAGTATTCCTGTTTATAGTGTAGATAGTATTGAAGGTTTAAATCAAATGTTAGGAGCGTTAAAAGATGAGTAAAGTAGCGTTAATTACTGGTGCCAGTCGTGGAATTGGTAGAGCCATTGCTTTAAAATTTGCAAGTGAAGGATATAATATTGCGATTAATTATATTGGAAATCAGGATGAAGCTTTAGAAGTCCAAAAAGAATGTTGTGCCCATGGTATTGAAGCTATGATTTATGAAGGTGATGTCACTGATTATGATGCCATAGATCAAATGATGAAAGCTGTTTTAGAACAGTTTGGTTCTATTGATGTCTTGGTTAACAATTCAGGGATTACAAAAGATCAGTTATTATTAAAAATGAATACACAGTCATTTATGGATGTCATTGATGTCAATTTAAAAGGAACATTTAATACCATTAAAGCTGTTTCTCGTATTATGATGAAACAAAGATCAGGTGTTATTATCAATATGGCAAGTGTAATTGGAATTATTGGAAATGTTGGACAAGCCAATTATGCAGCCAGTAAAGCTGGTGTCATTGCTTTAACAAAATCAGTTGCGAAAGAATTAGCACCACGTCATATTCGTGCGAATGCTATTGCGCCAGGATTCATTGCCACAAAAATGACAGATGTTTTAAGTGATGATACAAAAGAAAATATCTTAAAAAATATTCCATTGCAACAAATGGGTGAACCAGAAGATGTTGCGAATGTTGCATACTTTTTAGCAAGTGATAGTGCAAAATATATTACGGGTCAAGTCATCAATGTTGATGGCGGAATGGTCATGTAAGGAGGACAAAACATGAAAAGAAGAGTTGTCGTTACTGGAATGGGAGCCGTATCTCCAATTGGAAATACTGTTGAAGAAACTTGGAATGGTATTTTAAATCAAGTCTGTGGAATAGATGAAATTACTCATTTTGATACAACAGATTATAAAGTGAAATTAGCTGGTGAAGTAAAAAATCTGGATTTAGAACAATATTTTACAAAAAGAGATTTAAAATTTAATGATCGTTTTACGCAATTTGCCAGAGTTGTTTCTAAACAGGCTATTGAAAATGCAAAGTTGGATTTAGAAACAATGAATAAAAATCGTTTTGGTGTCATTATTGGTAGTGGTATTGGTGGTGTTGAATCTATTGAAAAAGCGGAACAAAGTTTATTAAATAGAGGACCATCAAAAGTTTCGCCTTATTTTATTCCTATGACTTTAATTAATTTAGCAGCAGGAAGTGTTGCGATTGATTTAGGTGCAAAAGGTTATGTATCTTCTGTTGTAACCGCATGTGCAGCTGGAACAAATGCAATTGGTGAAGCCTTCCATAAAATCAGAGATGGATATGAAGATGTTATGATTGCTGGAGGAAGTGAAGCTTCTATTACACCATTATCAGTTGCAGGATTTGCTTCTATGAAAGCTTTGCATACTGGGGAGAATAAAGATCGTGCTTCTATTCCTTTTGATAAAGATCGTAGTGGTTTTGTCATGGGTGAAGGAGCAGCTGTTTTAGTGTTAGAAGAATTACAACATGCCTTAGATAGAAATGCGACAATCTATGGTGAAATTGTTGGTTATGGAGCAACTTGTGATGCTTATCATATTACAGCCCCATTATCTGATGGAAGCGGTGGTGGAGAAGCGATGAAACAGGCTTTAGAAGATGCTGCTTTACAACCATCTGATATTGATTATATCAATGCTCATGGGACATCTACACCATTAAATGATAAGACAGAAACAATGGCTGTGAAATATGCTTTTGGTGACGATGCATATCATTTGGCTATGTCATCAACAAAATCTTATACAGGACATTTATTAGGAGCGAGTGGTGCTTTAGAATCTGTTATTTGTGTAAAAGCATTACAGGAAGGATATATCCCAGCTACAATTCATTATCAAAATAAAGATGAAGACTGTGATTTAGATATCGTCGCTAATGTTGGTAGAAAACAAGATATTCATTATGCTATGAACAATTCTCTTGGATTTGGTGGACATAATGCATCATTGATTTTCAAGAAATGGGAGGATTAGAGATGTTATATAATTCTAATGATATTCAAAAAATTATTCCTCATCGTTATCCATTTTTACTTGTAGATTGTATTGAAAGCATTAGTGAAGATGGAAAAACAATTGTAGGAAGAAAATGTGTAACTGCTAATGAAATGCAATTTTTAGGACATTTCCCTGAAAAACATGTGATGCCAGGTGTCTTAATTATTGAAGCCTTAGCTCAAACAGGATGTGTTTTATTACTTTCTAAAGAAGAAAATAAAGGAAAGATTGCTTTCTTTGCTGGTATTAATAAAGCACGTTTTAGAAAACAAGTGATTCCTGGTGATGTTTTAACAATGACTGTCACTTTAACAAAAGAAAAAGGTGGTATTTACTTTGCTGCTATTGAAGCAAAGGTTGAAGATGAAATTGCTGTCACTGGAGAAATCATGTGTGCTGTTGGTGAATAATTCAATAGAGAACTGAAACAGAAAGATATCTTGTCTTTCTGTTTTCTTTTTTATGATAGTTATAAAAAGCTATTGGTTATATGATAAAACATATTTCCAATAGCTTTCTTATTATTAATGTTTTTTAAACTTATAGATGATTTTATTAGCATAAGGAATAGAAGAGAGTTCTTCAGGGTGATCAGAATAGAAGTAGATAATAATCACAAAATAAACAATAACTCCAATACATACAGAAAGTATTAAAGGAATCAAAACTCTTCTTGTTAAAGCAAACAATCCATAATAAACGATTGCTACAATCACACCCATTAATAGAGACGCAATAATAGGTAATAGGTAAGTTTTTCTTATTTCTTGTTTGTAATGAGTAATTTTACGTAACATTTTTTGATTGAGATAACAAACTTGTAAACCATAAAAACAATTAGCAATAACCAATGAATATAATCCTAAAGGCGTTAATAAAAGCAGAACAATTGTAATAATGATATGATAGATTAATGCAATGGCTGCATTTTTTAAAGGTGTATTGACTTGCCCTATAGCTTGTAAAATTCCATTAGTTAAAGTCGATAGGCCAAAGAAGACAACACCAGGACTACCAACAGCTAACATAATGGTAGAAATCATAACAGTCTCTTCTTGAGGGAAGAGAATACCAATGATTGGATATGCCAGAACGCTCATTCCTACGGCCGCTGGAATCAAAAGCATCATTGTCACACGAATACCAGAACGGATATGTTCTCTTGTTTCACGATAATTCTTCAATGACCATGATGATGAAATGGCTGGAATAGAAGCCGTAGACATTGCTGAAGCTAAGGCTACAGGAACGTTTTGTAAAACAATATATTGTCCAGAATAAACACCCCACATAGTTGCAGACTGTGGATCAGTACCAATGATAAATGAATAAATATATTGATCAATAACGGTAATCAGATTATAAACACATGTTGCAAAAATAATCGGTGTGACAATGTGGATAATCATTTTAAAAATATCTTTATAGGAATCTTCATAATCATCAGGTGTATCTTTGATAATCAGGTGATTATGATTTTTGATATACATGATAAACATGAAAATGAGTCCCACAAGAACACCAACACCAGGACCAACAGCTCCACCAGCTGCACCAGCTGCAGCCATTTCACTGCCACCCGTTTCCATTAATGGACGAACAAATAAATAAGCACAGCCAATCGCAACCACAGCATTAAAGATTTGTTCAATAATTTGAGATACTGATGTATAGAAAGTTGTCTGATGAGCCTGGAAATAGCCTCTAAAGACACCTAATAAACCAGATAAAAAGATAGTTGGACATAAGATTCTAAGTGGTAATACAGAATGCCCTGTAACAAGCACTGGAGCTAATAGGTAAGCAATAATGGCAGCACTTCCCCCAATAATACAAATATAAATAAATGAACATTTTAAAATCCTTTGAACATTATTATATTGATGTAATGCCAGTTTTTCAGCAATAAGTTTTGAAATGGCAGTTGGAATACTATACGAAGATAAAAGTAAAATAAGAGCATAAATATTATAAGCCATAGAGTAATAACCAATACCTTCGGCAGTAATTAAAGCCGTTAATGGACTTTTATATAAAGCTCCAATAATTCTGACTAATATTCCTGCTATAGCGAGAATAGAAGCCTGTTTAACAATTGAGCGTGACATGGGTAAACCTCACTTTCCAATAATTCTTTGTTTATTATATCATTAATTCGAATAATTGCAAAAAAACTTATGAAATTATACATAAAAAGACTTTTTTGTGGTTTTTACACATTGCTATGACAAAATTGTTGTAAAAAAGGGTAGATATAGATGTGAAAATATAGATAATGATTGTTGAATATATGATTATAGAATGTATTGTATTCTTGGAACAGAACACATAGTCAAGTTCTTTTAAAAATAGCTAAACGATAAGTTGTGATTGGGGGGAGTTTTATTATTTGACTATCTATTGATAATGGTCAATTATATAATTAGTTTAAATTTTATGCAGTGGGAAAACAACGTTTCATATTTTAGCAGTTCAATAGAATATGAAACTTTCTTATTATATGTTGAAGTATGCCTTAAAAGTCCAAAAAGTTTATTTTTTGAAGAAAGAGAGAATATTGGATATACAGTCTTAAGTTATTGTTATCCTTTAGATCATTATAATAATCAATGAAAAAATAGAAAATGAAAATTCAAATCATCGTTTAAACTATTGTGGGTTTTATGATAGTCGAGAAATGAAGTATATGAGATATAGCTTTAAGAATATTATACAATTGATGGTCATTATAAGAATTTTAAATATCAGGATTATGAGGTTATTTATAAAAAATAGATATAATCTATAAACAAATGTGAATTTGTTTATAGATTTTTTATATTTTGTGCTATAATATATAAAAATATGTCTTGGAGGAGAATTATGAGCGAGAGTAGAATTTGTATTGCTTTAGATTTTCAAACAAAAGATGAAGTGAAAGCATTTCTAGATAAGTTTGAAGATGAAAAACTGTATGTCAAAATTGGAATGGAATTATTTTATGGCGAAGGAATTGAAATGATTAAAATGATCAAAGAAAAAGGACATAAAATTTTTCTTGATTTAAAATTACATGATATTCCTAATACTGTAAAAAGTGCCACGAAGCAATTAGCTAAATTAGATGTTGATATGGTTAATGTTCATGCTTCAGGAAGTATTGCAATGATGAAAGCCGCTATTGAAGGTTTAAATGAAGGATCACAAGGTGGAAAGCGTCCTTTATGTATTGCTGTAACATGTTTAACATCATTAGATCAAAAAGTTTTAGATGATGAATTATTAATTCATGAACCATTAGAAAATGTTGTTTTAAAATGGGCTCAAAATGCAAAAGAAGCTGGATTAGATGGTGTTGTGTGTTCACCATTAGAATCAAAAATTATTCATGAAAATTTAGGAATGGATTTTTTAACAGTCACACCTGGAATTAGACTTGCCAGTGATAGTGTCAATGATCAAAAACGTGTGACAACACCAGCTATGGCAAAAGAATTAACATCAAGTTATATTGTTGTGGGAAGAACAATTACAAATGCTGATGATCCAGTTGCAACATATAAAGAAGTTTATAAACAATTTCAAGGAGAGTAGAGAATTATGGAAAAAACAATAGCAAAAGATTTATTAGATATTGAAGCAGTCTTTTTAAGACCAAATGAACCATTTACTTGGGCATCTGGAATTAAATCGCCTATTTATTGTGATAACCGTTTAACTTTATCATATCCTCGTGTGAGAAATGATATTGAACAGGGACTAGCACATTTAATTAAAGAACATTATCCATCATGTGAATGTTTAATGGGAACAGCAACTGCTGGAATTGCACATGCAGCCTTAGCAGCTGATATATTAGATTTACCAATGGGTTATGTACGTGGTGGAGCGAAATCACATGGGAGAAATAATCGTATTGAAGGATTAGTGAAACCAGGTATGAAAGTTGTTGTGGTTGAAGATTTAATTTCAACTGGTGGTTCATCATTGGAATGCGTTGATGCTTTAAGAGAAGCAGGATGTGAAGTTTTAGGAATGATTGCGATCTTTACATATGGTTTAGCAGATTCTACAAAGAATTTTGCAGCTAAGGAATGTAGTTTCCATACATTAACAAACTACGATACATTGATTCAAGTTGCAGTGGATCATAAATATATTGAAGCAGCTGACTTAGAAAAACTAAAAGCATGGAAAAAAGATCCTCATGATGAATCTTGGATGAATAAATAAGAAATATAAAAAAGCAAGTTATATCAATCATTTTATAAGGTTCTATTACTTGCTTTTTTTTGTTGTATTTCATTGTATATTGATGTAGAATATCATAGAAAACGTATAAGGTGGTGTAATATGAAATTAAAATATAAATCTTCTTTGTTTGTAATAAAAGCAGCTATTATTGCTTTTTTTGCAACGTTACCAATGTTTTTTCAATTGGAAGTCAATTCATTTCAAGAGATATGTAAATATCTAGGAGTTAAGAATGATATACATATATTAGATTCTTACTTAAATAAAATAAGATTTCTTATTGGAGATTTTTTAATGTCTTTTGATGGGAGTTCTGTTGCATTTTTAGTAATCTTTATAATTTTTATATGCTTATATTTAAAATTTAATAGTATTGCAGATAGGAAACTAAAAAAATGTATTATAATTCCATCATTACTATTTGCATTTTTTGAAGTATTTGGTGAATCGTTTGCAAAAACAGATAGTTGGAATTTGGTTTTTACTAATTATAGAACAGTTTTGAAGGGTTGTGTTTTATTTATAGGATATACCTCTTTTTTCGTTATTATATTGGGGTTATTGTTTTATTATTTAAGTACGAAAAAATTATTCCATACTCAATTACAGGAAAAAGATTGGTTTACTGCAAATAAGAAATCTTTTTTTGTAGTTATGGGTATAATATTGCTATGTTGGTTACCTTCTCTTATTTTCAATTTTCCTGGTATTACTAACTATGATTTTTTTGATATGTTAGATAGTTTTTATGGAGTTGAAACATATAGTTTAAGAGCAGTCACATTAATTGATCCATCTGTAACATTAAATAATAATAATCCTGTTTTACAGACATTGTTAGCAGTTGGGTGTATGAAAATAGGAAATATATTGCATCTTCCATGGTTAGGGTTAATGATTTTCTGTTATGGGCAAGCTTTAATGTTTGCGGCAGTATTGTCTTATGTTATATATAAGTTGGCTCAATTGGGAGTTCATAAATACATAAGAGTTGGTTTGGTTTTATTGTTTGGATTAGTCCCAGTTAATGCTAATTATGCTGTCACGACCTTAAAAGATGTCAATTTTGCTTTTGTGTTTGTATTGTATTTATTATGTCTTTTAGAGATGGTTAGATCTCCTGAAATATTTTTCAGAAATAAAAAGAAGCTTATATACTTTTCGGTAATAAATCTAATTTTAATGTTATTAAGAAATAACGGAGCTTATGTTTTAATACCAACAGATATTGTGTTATGTATTTATTTTAGAAAATATATTAAACAAATTATTTTCCCAACATTTATACCAGCATTTGTATTTGTTGTTATTATTTCTAATGTTATTTATCCTTATTTTAAAATTGCGCCTGGAAGTAAAAGAGAAATGTATTCTGTACCTTTTCAACAAACAGCTAGATTAGTTAAGGAATACGGTGATGAAATCCCCGAAGAAGACAGAATAATCATTAACAAGATCTTAAATTATGATACAATAGACGAAAGATATCAACCAGAGTTATCTGATAAAGTAAAGGCAACATACAAGAAAGATGCAACAGCTGAAGAAATGAGAGATTATTTAGGCGTTTGGGCAAAATGGTTATTCATTCATCCAGAAGTATATGTTCAGGCAACTATGAATAATTGTTATGGATATTTTTATCCTGAGGCAAAAAGCTGGATTGCCTATACTGAAATTACTCCACCAGGTAAACGATATGGTGTTTCGAGTCCAGAAGTTTTATCAACAGGACGTCGTATTGTTAATGAAATACCAGAAATAGTTCGTGATATACCAATCCTTGGTTTAACTGAAAGTATTGGTTTTTATACATGGCTAATGATTTGTAGTATTGCTTATTTGATATATATATCAAAAAAATCTGTAATATTAGTTTATACACCTCTTATAGTATTATTGTTGACATGCATGGTTTCACCAGCAAATACTATGATGAGATATATTTATCCATTAATTTTAGGAGTACCAATATTGATTGCATATATTTTGCATATACAAAATGAAGAAGGAGATGTCAATAATGTCTAAAATCTTAATTATCATTCCTTGTTATAATGAAAAGGAAAGTATATTAAAAGTTATAGATTCTATTAAGAAATTAACTATCTCTGTTGATTATATTGTTATCAATGATTGTTCTACAGATAATACCTTGGATATCTTAAAAAAATCAAATGTAAATTATTTAGATTTACCAGTTAACTTAGGTATAGGTGGTGCTGTTCAATCTGGATATAAATATGCTAAAGAAAATGATTATGATATTGCTATTCAAATAGATGGAGATGGACAACATGATCCACAATATATAACAGATTTGATTAATCCAATTTTATCAAATGAAGCAGATGTATGTATTGGATCTAGATTTATTAAAAAAGAAGGATTTCAATCTTCGGCATTGCGTAGATTAGGAATAAATATTCTTAGTACATGTATATCAGTATTTTATAAAGAAAAAGTTTATGATGTTACAAGTGGATATAGAGCAGTTAATAAAAATTTAATTGATATTTATGCTAATGATTATGCTCAAGATTATCCTGAGCCAGAAGCTCTTGCCACAGCTATTTTATTTCATCAAAGAATCAAAGAAGTCCCTGTTATTATGAACGAAAGAATCGGAGGACAAAGTTCAATACATAGTTTTAAATCTATCTATTATATGTTAAAAGTATCTCTTGCAATTATTTTTAAACGATTTAGTCATCGAAAGGAGAAGTAGGCATGAATAGACTTTTACAAGTTTCTATGATTCTAGCCATTATTTTTTATTTCATATGTTTGTTTTCTTTATTGAGAAAAAATAAAGTTACTTTAAAATATATATTATTATGGCTTTTTACGGGATTAGTTATGTTTTTAATAGCTGTTTTTCCGGCAATATTAGAAGTACCTTTACATTTATTAGGAATTGTTGAATTCACGAATGGAGTATTTGCTTTGATTTTGTTTTTCTTAATATTAATTATTATGTTTTTAACAATTGTCGTCTCTGATTTAGGTGAAAAGCAAAGAATTTTGGTTCAAAAAATGGCAATTTATGAAAAGAGAATACGAGAATTGGAAGAAAGAGAGAAAATATCATGAAGATGTTAATATTATGTTTAGTAAATACTTTAATGATGGTATGTGGACAAATTCTATTTAAAATAGGAAGTAACGGCAAAGAAATTACTAGCCTAATTGATATGATTAGACTAATGTTTTCTCCAGTTGTATTAATTGCATTGTGTTTATATGCTGGTACAACAATGTTATGGTTATATATATTAAGTAAAGTGGATATAAGTTTTGCTTATCCTATTCAGGCATTGGCCTTTCCTGTAGTTATGATTGTGTCTGCATTTATATTTCATGAACAAATACCAATGTTAAGATGGGTAGGAGTTATTATAATTTTTATAGGTGTGTTACTTGTTGTTCAAAAGTAGTATAATAATATTGCTTTTTGTGTTATAAGAAAAAAGAGTTTAATATACTCATTGGAGGACATTTATGTTTAAAAGTATAAAATATGTATTGCAAGAAAATTTTCATAATTTGTTTAGAATTTATTCGATTTCTAAATATGAACTTCTTGCGGATATGCGAGATTCTAAATTAGGATTGTTTTGGAATTTTGCACATCCATTAATTCAAGTTTTAACATATTGGTTTGCATTTGGAATCGTTTTTCAAAAGAAAGCTGTTGCGTCATATGGTGTGACAATTCCATATATTTTCTGGATGATGGGTGGAATGGTTGTTTGGTTTTTTATATCTCCATGTATTACCAATGGATGCAATGCTGTTTTTTCAAAAGTTAATGTCATTACAAAAATGAAATTTCCTGTAAGTATTTTACCTGCTACTGTTGTTATGAAAGAATTATTTAATCATTTTTGCTTGATGGCTATTTTAGTTATTGTCTTCTTATTTGGTGGTATATATCCAAGTTTACATTGGTTTGGTTTGATTTATTATGTGTTATGTGCAATTATTTTTTCAATTTCTTTATCATTAACCACATCAGTATTAAACATGTTAGCAAGGGATACGAGAAAACTTGTTTTAGCATGTATGCGATTATTGTTATATTTAACACCTATTTTGTGGGACATTAATCAGTTGACACATATGCCAAAGTTTGTTGGGTGGATTATGAAAGCTAATCCGATTTATTATGTTGTACAAGGATATAGAGATTGTTTCTTTTATCATAAAGGGATTTTATTTTATTCACATTCGATGATTGCTTTTTGGATCATAACTTTGATTTTGTTTGTTTTTGGTAGTTGTATGATGTATAAATTTAAACATAAATTTATTGATTTAATTTAAGTGAGGTAAATCATGGAAAAAGAATATGCAATAGAATTTAAACATGTTTCTAAAATATACAATTTAAAATCAAAAGATAAGAAAAATTCAAATGATAAAAGGTTTTATGCGTTAAAAGATATTAATTTTAAAATACCTAAAGGTGAAGTTGTAGGCATTCTTGGAACAAATGGTTCGGGAAAATCAACATTGTCGGTTATTTTGGCAGGAATTAGTGAGATAGATGAAGGTCAAATGATTGTTAATGGTGAGCAGGCTTTAATTGCTATTAATACTGGATTGAATCAACAATTGACAGGTTTAGAAAATATAGAATTAAAAGGAGCATTGCTTGGTTTATCAAAGAAACGTATACAAGAAATTACAAAAGGAGTTATTGAATTTGCTGAGATTGGTGATTTCTTATATCAACCAGTAAAAAAATATTCAAGTGGTATGAAATCAAGATTGGGATTCTCTATTAATCTGTGTTTAGATCCTGATATTTTAATTGTTGATGAGGCTTTATCGGTTGGTGATAAAGGATTTGCACAAAAATGTATTAATAAAATGAAAGAATTAAAAAGAACTGGTAAGACTATCGTCTTTATATCACATTCCTTACCACAGGTTAGAGATTTTTGTGATACTGCAATGTGGATAGAAGGCGGAATGTTAAAAGAGTATGGTGATATTAAAGATGTTTGCGATCATTATGCTGAATACGTTGATTATTATAATTCTTTGGATAATGCTGGTAAGAAAAAAGAACGTGATGAGAAATTTAATAAAAGAATTATCCCCCATGTTAAAAGAAGAGGAATTTTTGATAAAATATTTGGATAGTGAGAAAAGAGGTATATCTAAAAATGAAAAGAGTTATTACATATGGAACATTTGATTTATTCCATGTTGGACATTTGAATATTCTAAAACGTGCTAAGGAGTTAGGGGATTACTTAGTTGTTGCAGTCTCAAGCGATGCTTTTAATGCTATAAAAGGAAAAAAATGTACTATTCCTGATACTGAAAGAATGCAAATTGTAGAAGCAATTAAATATGTTGATGAAGTCATTCCAGAAAATTCATGGGATCAAAAAATAAATGATATAAAAACTCATAATATTGATGTTTTTGTTATGGGTGATGATTGGAAAGGAAAATTTGATTATTTAAAAGATTATTGCGAAGTTGTTTATTTGCCAAGGACGCCTGATATTTCTACAACACAAATAAAAAAAGATTTGAAGTTGAAATAAAGTTCGCATAGAAAGGATGTTTATAGTGAGTGATATAAAAGTTTCAGTTATTGTTCCTATTTATAATGTTGAGGAGTATTTGCCTCGTTGTATTGATAGTTTAATCAATCAAACATTAGATAGTTATGAAATTATATTAGTCAACGATGGATCACCTGATCAATCACAAAAAATAATTGATAAATATCAAAAGATGTACCCTGATAAAATTGTAGGGTTGATTAAAGAAAATGGTGGACTATCTGATGCAAGAAATTATGGAATTCCTTATGCAAAAGGTGAATATATTTCATTTTTAGATAGTGATGATTATGTGGATTGTACATTCCTAGAAAAAATGTACAATAAAGCTATTGATACCCAATCACAAATTGTTGTTTGTGGATACTATGGAGTCAATGAAATAAATGGAACATATAGATGGTTACAAAAAGGTAATATTGATATTTATAATCAAAGTGTGTTGGAATGCCCATCTTTAATCCATTTAAATGCTCCATATGCTTGGAATAAAATATATCATAGATCATTATTTGAACAGACAAAATTTTTATTCCCAAAAGGATGGATTTGGGAAGATATACCTACTATATATCCTCTTTTAGCAAAAGCAAATAAAGTATCTAAAATTGATGAACCATTAATTTATTATGTTCTTAAAAGAAAAGGATCTATTACAGCAACTTATTCTCGCAAGCAACTGCAGTTATTCCAATCATTACAATTGTTGAATGAGCGCTTTAAAGAATTGAATTTATTTGATCAATTATATGATGAATTATTATTTATTAATATGAGACATATCATATTTAGATTTAAAGAATTTCATAAGTATAAAGATGCAAAAATGAAAATATCTTTTGTGACTGAAGGATTTAAACATTTAAATAAATATTTTGCTGACTGGAAAAATAATCCGTATTATTTTACATTTTATGATGTGGGTAAACCTGTTAAACAATTCTTTATGAAGAAAAAAATTTATTGGTTTGCTTCCATATTAGTTCCTAATACAATTCATAAGATTTGTGCTAAGATAAAAAGAACTATGAAAAAAGCAAGAAAGATTTTTTCTAGAAATAATCGAGTGAAGTATTCTTATGCATATCATTATAAACATAGTGAAATTATTGAAAATACAGTATTATTTGAGTCGTTTCATGGTACAACAATATCTGATTCACCATTTTATATGATGAGGGAATTAGCGAAAACACATCCTGAGATGAAAATTTATGTAACAACTCAAAATTATGATACACATAAAGAATTATTAGATAAATATCAAATTAATGCATCACTTGTAAAATTAAATACTAAAGAATATGCTAAGATTTTAGCAACTTGTCAATATTTAGTTAACAATGTATCATTCCCACCATATTTTATAAGAAGAAATGGTCAAAAATACATAAATACTTGGCATGGTACACCATTAAAGACATTAGGTAAAAATATGGTGGAAGGTATCGAAGATATGAGTAATATGCAAAGAAACTTTTTGCATAGTACTGATTTGCTTTTTCCAAATGATTTTACGATGGTTCATATGATGGAAGATTATAATTTGTTTCAACTTTTTACTGGTAGAGCGGTTTTATGTGGTTATCCAAGAAATACTATCTTTATGAATACGCAAGAAGCAATGAAAATAAGGGAACAGTTTGATTTAGTAGGAAAAGAAGTATTTGCCTACATGCCAACATGGCGTGGTGGACAAAGTAGTGGTGCAGTTAATGAAACATATGAAAAACAATTAAAAGATATATTAAATAAAATCGATAATGTTTTGAATGATAATCAGGTGTTTTATGTGAATTTGCACTCATTAGTTAAGGATTCTATAGATATTTCAGGATATAAACATATTTTAAGTTTCCCGAATATTGATAATTATGAATTTTTAAATTGTGTAGACATTCTTATTTCAGATTATTCAAGTGTTTTCTTTGATTATTCTATTACAAAAAAACCTATAGTATTATTTATGTATGATTATGAAGAATATATGAGTAATAGAGGAACAT
The DNA here is from genome assembly GCF_002160815.1 of Massilimicrobiota sp. An134. GTDB lineage: Bacteria > Bacillota_I > Bacilli_A > Erysipelotrichales > Coprobacillaceae > Allocoprobacillus > Allocoprobacillus merdigallinarum. The sequence goes on from NZ_NFLH01000032.1 coordinate 26,939, forward strand.
ATTTTGATGTACGTACTTTACCTTTTGAAAAAATTTATACTATTGAAGATATGTTGGAATATATTCAAGGTAAACGAAAGAAAGTTGATCAATCTCAAGAAAGCCAAGATTATTATGATCAATTTACACAATATGATGATATTTATGCGACAAAGCTTCTCAATGATTATTTCTTTGATGGAAAAAATAATAATTTACAAGTATTTGACTATAGTTCAAATAAGTTAATAAAACATACATTATATTTTCCAAGCAAATGTTGTGAAAGAAAAGACTGTAAACAGTTAGAAGAAGTAAAGAATATGGATAATCCTATTATGTTTTTATTAAAAAATCAATTTAACTATTTGTTAAGAAAAACGTTATTAGATGATTATAATAATCATGTAAGTTATGTGGTAACGAATCCAAATATTCCATATACTTTATTTGAACGAATGAAATTATTTATATCAAAAATATTTTCTTTTATTAATATTGATTCGTTGATGCTGAGAGCATTTGATAATCTTTTACCACATATTCAGATACAAAAGATAGAGTATCGAGAGAATCCAAATAAATTTACAAGAAGGTTAGTTAATTCATATAACAGATTGAGTGATAGACTTAACAACAAGAGATAAATTATATAAATTTAAGTTTTTCAATTTCTTGTTTAAAAATAAATAACTATCATATAGGTATTTTAGACTAAAAAGTTTTAAGGGCGCTTTAAATAATCGCGGGGTTTTATAAAAAAGCTTTAAAAAAATTGTGGGGCAGAAACACCCCACTTTTATTTTAAAGGAAATTGCAGACATTCATTATTTTATTTCCTTTTTTT
>NZ_NFLH01000033.1 GCF_002160815.1 Massilimicrobiota sp. An134
AATCAATATCTGAAGGTGATTTTTATAATACAAAAAATCACTTTGCAATTTGAAATTCAACTCCCACAAGAAGAGTTGAATTTAAATATACAAAGTGGAATTTAGTTTTTCATTTCACCATTAACGGATCTCTTGTTGATTACCTAACATAATTTTCACTTTCTGACCTTCTTCTATCTGTTCTCCAACACGAGGCAATTGATCAATGACATAGTCACCTTCGCCTAAAAATTCAAAACCATATTGATCATTTTTCACTTCTGATTTTTTCTTACCAATATAATTTTGTACATCAAAAGTTCTCGTATCCGTCCAGACATAAGCTTTTTCTCGTTGTTGTGTCACTTTTTGAACTCCCAGTGCTGGTAAAACATCCATGAAGATTTTTCTGGCAATAGGAGCTGCTGTTGTTCCACCATACTGAACACATTTTTTAGGATTATCCATGGCTAAATAAAGCACAATCTGGGGATCATCAATGGGCGCAACACCTAAAAAAGAAAGAATATAGCCATTACCAGCATATGTTCCATTAATGGCACGTTGAGCGGTTCCTGTTTTTCCCCCAATACGATACCCGTCTATATAAGCATTCTTTCCTCCTCCATCCGTCACAACACCTTCCAAAGCATCTCTGACTTTAGCTGACGTATTTTCACGAATGACCTGTTTTAACATTTTGGGTTGTTTTTCACTGACAACTTCATGTGTTTTGGAATTATAGATTTTATTGACAATATAAGGCTGATAGAGTTTACCACCATTCACACAGGCACAAACAGCTCTGACAAGCTGGATTGGTGTCACAGAAATGCCTTGTCCAAAAGCCACAGTTGCCTGTTCAACTTCATTAAACTTATCATAATCAAACATAATTCCACTAGATTCCCCCATCATATCAACACCTGTTTTTTGTGTTAATCCAAAATCTTGAATATACTGATAAAGACGTTCTTTACCAAGTCTACGCCCAATTTCAACAAATCCAGGATTGGAAGAATTTTGTAAAACTTCTCTAAATGTCTGTAAACCATGTCCTCCTTTTTTCCATGATTTAATACGAACACCGCCTACAATTTCATAACCTTTATCATAATAAGTATCTTTGTCCATATCAAAAAGATTCTCATTTAAAGCACTACTAAAAGTAATAATTTTGAATGTTGATCCTGGCTCATAGGATTTCCAAATTGGTAAATTACGATTATAAATTTCACTATCAGCATTTTGATAATCATTCGGATCAAAATCAGGCTTACTGCAGATTGCTAGAATTTTACCATTACGAGGATCCATTGCTAAACACAAAATAGAATCTGGATCATAAGTCGCATAAGCATTGTTTAATTCTCTTTCTACGACATCCTGAACACATGTATCAATTGTTAATTCAATATCCATGCCAGAAGTTGGATAAACATAATCAGCTGGATAAATGTTTAAATTTTGTCCTTTGGCATTCATATAATAATGAATGCTTCCATTCATTCCAGAAAGATAATCATCATATTGTAACTCCAAACCAACTAATCCTTGATTATCAATGCCAACAAATCCTAACGTTTGAGCTAAATAATTTTGAAATGGGTAATATCGCAAAGTATCTTGAACAAGATAGACCCCCGGTAATTTTAAACGATCAATACTATACGCTTTATTTTCATCTAGTTGTCGTCCTTCTGGTTGAATTCTTTCTACTGAAACTTTCTTTTGTATTTTATCCAATAATGTCTTTTCATCACATTCTAGAATTTGAGCGAGTTGATAGGCAGTATGGATAGGATCTTTAATTTGACTTGGAACAACAATCAACGAAGATGTTGTGAGATTATCAACCAAAGTCACATGCTGACTGTCATATATTTTTCCACGTGATGCTTCCAATGGAAAACTACGTTGCCATGATTCTGTTGCTTTTAAACTCAATTCCTGATAAGCAATAAACTGACTATAGCCAAGACGAATCACAATACAAACAATAATAATGGTCATGACAATATTGACCCATTTGATCTTCTGTATCATTTTAGAAAAAACCATGTCACATCACCAACATATTGTATGTTTATGATATTGAAAATATGAAAATAGGGACTGAATTCAGCCCCTATTTTGCCGTCACTGTAATTTTTTGATTAGCTTTTAGCTTTGTACCTTTCGATACACTTTGTTCATAAATCGAACCCACACCTTTGAATTCTATTTCTACATTAGCCATGGCACCAAAAGCTTCCGCCTCTTTACGCGACCATCCTGTCATGGACGGCATGGTAATATTGGTTCCATTGGTTTGTAAGAATACCCTTGATTTGGAAGACACTTCAGTCTGTGCTTTTGGATATTGATCAACAATGACATTTCCATCTCCTACAACAAGTGAAGATAATTGATGATTAGATAAAACGTCTTTTGCATAATCAACACTTTGATTTGTATAATTATCTAAAACAAATGTAGATGTTTCTACAACTTGTGATGGTTGTTCATTTAATTTATTTAAAGCCGCACGAATACCAGCCTGAACAACTTTGGCAGATTCTACAGTACTTGCAGAACTTCCCTGATACCACATCACTATAATGACCTGTGGATCATCATATGGAGCCATACCGACAAAACTGTTTGTATAGAAACCACTACGATAACCACCTGATTCAGATGCTACCTGTCCTGTTCCAGTTTTCCCAATCAAATTCACATCATCCATACGATAATTATATCCTGTACTTCCTTCTATATTAATAACACCTTTTAATAAATCTCTGACCTGTTTGACAGTATCAGTAGAATATATTTGTTTAGAGTACTGTGTTTTTGCCTGATATAGAGCTTCTTTTGTATCACTGTTGACAACTTTTTCTACGATATAAGGTTCTACCATTTTCCCATCATTTGCAAACGCACTATAGGCACGTATTAACTGCAAACCTGTAAATGTTGATCCTTGTCCATATCCGGTTGTCAAATACTCTAACGTTCTTTCTCCTTCACGTTTATATCCAGCAAAACCTGCGGCAGATTCTAAACCATCGATATTACTTTCTTTAAAGAAACCTAAATCTTCATAATCCTGAAGCAAAGATTCTTTATCTGTTTTTTCACTTAAAATGTGACAGATTCCCGTATTACTTGAATAATAAAATCCTTGTTTATAACTGATTGTTCCCCAACCTTCTCCTTTATTATGGTCCTTGAGTATCGCAACTGTTTTTCCATTGACTTTATAGTAATACTTTCCTGATTGATAAGTATCATTCACATCCAATTTATGATCATTAATCGCATTTCCATAAACAAATGATTTAAAGACTGAACCAGGTTCAACAGGTTCATTAAAAAATAAATCAACATAATTATCAATATCACGTTCATTTGGATCAAATGATGGATAGTTAGAAATAGCCAATAACTTTCCCGTTTTTGCATCCATAATTCCACAGGTTGCTTTTTCTGGCTTTAGTTCTTTTACCATTTTTTCCATCTGCATATCTAATTCCGTCTGAACATCACTATCAATCGTTAAATAAACATCATTTCCCGCAACAGGTGCAGTCTCACTCAAAATTCCATTTGGCAAGACATTATTATTATTGTCAGCTAAATAAGTTCTTTCTCCGTCTTCTCCAGACAATTCATCATCAAACGCCTGTTCAATACCCATTTGTCCAACTATATTCTGAACTGTCTTTCCTTTAATTTCTTCTGTAACTGCTTGTGCATATCCAACTTCATAGGATGCAAAATCACCATAACGATAATTTCGTGTTGTGATTTCTTCAAATTCCAAACCAGGTAAATTAAGGGCATCAATCTGATCTTTTACAAGAGATGACAGATTGTTTCCATAACTTCCAAACTCTACCTGATAAGTATCTTTACTCAATCGGTTTAAAATATCTTCTTCATCCATTTCAATAATAGGTGATAATTCTTTGGCGGTTTTTTCTTTATCAACAACATAATCCGGTTTTTTATCAAGCGTTAAATGTGTCTTAGATAAAATCGCATAAAGCTTATATGTTTTCATGTCACTGGCAATAACTTCATTATCACTTGAATAGATTGTCCCACGTTTAGCAGGCAAAATCTCTGTTTTACTTTCACCACGATCTTTAGCATAACCTTCAATATCATTTCCACTGATCAAATGTTTCCCAGTAGCTCCCAAGTAAATGACATTAAGTACCATACAAACAATGACTGCAATAATAATACAATATATAATTTTAGCACTTTGATTATTATTTTTCTTCAAAGCCATTATTCTTCAGGAACTCCTACAACAGCAGCTGTGGCAGTATTTTGTTTATATGTATATCCCTTCGCTTCAGCAACAGATTCAATACGAGAAAAAGAAGCTAACTCTAATTTTTTCATATCTAATCCATCAATATCTGATTCAATTGTCTTAATATCCTTTTCCAACTGATTACATGCTACATTAATTGTTGATTCATAAGAATTTAATGCAACAATCCCTACAACAAAAACAATAAAACTCATCACTAATAAACGTTTTGAAAATCTTAAAAATCTTGTTTCTTTTCTCTTATTCCTCATCCTCATATATCCTTTCTATAATTCTTAATTTTGCTGAATGAGAGCGATGATTCTCTAATAATTCTTCATCACTCGCCACAATTGGTTTTTTTGTGATTTTTTGAAACCTTGGTTTCAAATATTCAGGAACAATTGGCATTCCCCTAGGAAGTTCTGGTTGTTTTGTCACTTCCTGAAAAGTATATTTACATATCTTATCTTCCAAAGAATGAAATGTAATGACTGCAATACGGCCATGAACATTCAATATTTTTAAAGCATCATTTAAAGCGATATCAAAAACATTCAATTCATCATTAACCGCAATACGTAAAGCCTGAAATGTACGCTTCGCTGGATGTCCACCTTTTCTTCTGGCCGGAGCTGGAATCGCTTCTTTAATAATATCCACCAGTTCAAATGTTGTTTCAATAGGCTTGATTTCACGATGACGTTCAATCGCTCTGGCAATTTGTTTGGCAAATTTTTCTTCAGAAAATTTATACAGAATTGTGACAATATCCTGATAACTATAAGAATTGACGATATCGTATGCAGTTAATTTTTGATTCTGATCCATACGCATATCCAGTTTGGCATCGTAATTGTAACTAAAACCACGTTCACCATCATCAAACTGAGGTGAAGAAACACCTAAATCAAACACAATTCCATCCACATGTTCTACGCCACGTTTTGCAAGCTCAGCTTTCAAATTTTTAAAATTAGAATAAATAATTGTAAAATGATCAGAAATTTGAGCTAGACGCTGTCTGGCTGCTTCTATCGCATGTTGATCTTGATCAAAACAATAGAGATGACCCGTTGTTAAACGTTTTAAAATTTCCTGACTATGTCCACCACCACCCAGTGTACAATCTACATAAATGCCATCTTCTTTTATATTTAAACCATCGATTGTTTCCTTTAATAAAACACTGACATGATGAAACATAACATCCTCCTAATCTAAATCATCTATATTTTCTGAAATCTCATCGAAATGATCTATATTGTCATCATAGAAATGATCCCATGTTTCACTATTCCATAATTCAATATGATCACCTGCACCGACGATGACACATTCTTTTTGCAGATTTCCTTCTTTTCTTAAAACAAGTGGAATATTGATACGACCCAATTTATCAAATTCACAATCTGTCGCTCTTGAAGTCACCAAACGTATAAAAGTTCTCACTTCGGCTTTTCTTTTAGGAAGTGTCATGAGTGATTGATAATAGTTTTCCCAGCCTTCAACTGTATAAATAGCCAAGCAGCCTTCATTCCCACGAGTCACATAGACTTTTTCACCACATTCAAGACGCATTTTGGCAGGAATGCTTAATCGTCCTTTTGTATCAATATTATGTCTATATTCCCCAATGAACACTTCAAAATCACCCACTTTTATACATTTCTATACATATTTTAACACTTCGTACCACTATTATATACTATTTATACCCTTATGTATAGAAAAAACATGCTTTATTTTTTGATTTTTTGCACAAAAAAAGTGGCTTATTTTCGCCACTTATCACTATTTTTCCATATTTTAACAAATTTTCATAAACTGTCTTTTTCCAATCGTGGTAACCACGAAGAAAACAGATAAAACCATAAAAAAACAATAGAGCTGCATGCCCAAGTGATCGGATATGCCCAAAAAACAAGATGAATATCATGAGCCAGATGCAAAGCAATACTGATGTATAAAACACGAACGACACACCAAAAAATCATCATCACAATCATGGGAATCATTGATTTTCCTGCTCCTCTTAAAATACCTGCAATACAGTGTGAAAAAGCTAATAAAAAATAAAATAAAGTCACGGTTCTAGCTTGCATTGTTCCATAGCTTATAACATCTTGAGTTGAATCAAATAAGCCAATCAAAAATGGTGCTCCAATAAAAATGATCATCCCTATAATTTGCGCCAAGACCAATGAACAGATAATACCAAAACGCGTTCCTTTTTTGACACGATCATATTTCTTTGCTCCAATATTCTGTGAAACAAAAGTTGTCATTGCTAAGGCAAAACATGTAATAGGTAAAAATCCAAAGCCTTCAATTTTTGAATAAGCCCCACATCCTGCCACAGCCATCTGTCCAAAACTATTGATATAGCTTTGGACAACAACATTGGCTAAAGCTATAATTGAATTTTGAATTCCTGCAGGCAATCCATTTTGAATAACCAGTTTCAGCATTGGTAAATCAAATCGAATTTGTTGGACTTTTAATGGATATGCAGGTAATTTAATTAAATGCACAAAGCATAAAACAGCACTGACAATTTGTGAAATAATCGTAGCTAAAGCGGCCCCTCCTACTCCCATATCAAAGACAGTAATAAAAACAATGTCTAAAACAACATTAATAACTGAAGATATAATCAAGTAATATAACGGATGTTTACTATCACCTAAAGCCTGTAAGATTCCTGTAAAAGCATTGTAAAGCACAAAAGCCAATGACCCCATAAAATAGACTCTAAAGTAAATAATAGAATTAGGTAAAACATCCTGGGGTGTTCCCATCAAAATTAAAATCTTAGGTGCAAATACAACACCTAAAATCGTTAAAACAATACCACATACAATTCCTAAAGCAACAGTTGTATGAATAGATAAATGCACACGTCTATGATCATGAGCCCCAAAGAAACGTGCAATCACAACGCCAGCTCCCACAGAAATGCCATTAAAGAAACCAACCAGTAAAAAAATCAAGTTACCTGAAGACGCTACAGCAGCAAGAGCACTTGATCCTAAAAAATTTCCAACAATCAAAGAATCAGCAGTATTATATAATTGTTGAAATAAATTACCTAAAAACAAAGGAATCGCAAAATAAATAATCTTTTTAGCAATAGACCCCTCACTCATCATATTTGTATCATCCATATAACCCCTCCCATCATTGTTTCATTATAGCACTAAAACATTTCTAAACATAGACTTATCTGATATAATGTCCTCATAAAAAATCAAAAAGAAAGGATACTTATCATGAAATCAGCATTAATTATTGGTTCAAGTGTTTGTGATGTTCATATTTATGTCAAACAGTTCCCTCAACTATGTGGTGATGAAAATATAATCAGTCAAAACATGGCCATGGGTGGTTGTGCCTGGAATGTGGCCTCTATTTTCAGACAGACCAAACTTCCTTATACCCTCTTTTCACCTATTGGTAAAGGTATTTATGGAGAATTTGTGAAAACCCATTTTCAAAAAAATCAGATTCCTATACTTATTGAAACCAATCAAAAGAATGGATGTTGTTATTGTATTATAGATCAACAGGGCGAAAGAACTTTTCTTTGTGAGCATGGTGCTGAATATTTTTATCAAAAAGAATGGTTTCAACAATTGGATATGAAACAATATCAATGTGTCTACCTTTGTGGATTAGAAATCGAAGAAGATACTCATGAAGTGATTTATCATTTTTTAAAAAATCATGATCATTTAAGCATCTATTTTGCACCTGGTCCACGTTTGATGGACATACCCAAACAATCTTTCCAAAACATCCTTTCACTCCATCCTATCATTCATTTAAACAAGCAGGAAATCCTGACATATACACAACAAACTACGCTTGAACAAGCCTGCCAATATTTATATCAGCAAACACATCAACCTGTAATCGTTACCCTTGGAAAAGATGGATGTTATTTCTATAATCAACAGGAAAACTTTCATATTCCTGCCATTCCAGTGAGCGTTTATAATACCAACGGGGCTGGTGATAGCCATATAGGTAGTATCATGGCTTATCGTATGCTAGGCTATTCCTGGTTTCACGCTTTACAAAAAGCCAACGAAATCGCTGCTATGAAAATATCAAAAAAGCATTTATAGACTTCACTCTATAAATGCTTTCTTCTTATAAATCCAAATCATCCAATACTTCTTTTAAAGCTCTGGCACTTGATTGTAATTTATCATTTTCATCATTATTCAAATAAATATCAACAACTTTTTCAACACCATTTTGTCCAATAACAGTTGGAATACTTAAACATAAATCATTCAAACCAAATTCTCCCTGCATCAAGCTAGAAACAGGTAATACAGCATGTTCATCTTTTACAATCGCTGTGGCAATACGTTTTACCGCAACTGCTACACCATAATAAGTTGCTCCTTTTCTTTCAATGATTTCATAAGCACTATCACGAACTTCCTGAGCCAATCTTTCCATGGCTTCTTCATGATTAAAGTGTCCACGTAATTCACAGAAATGATTAATATGAATACCAGCAACCTGCGCACCAGACCATACAACCAATTCACTGTCACCATGTTCTCCAATAATATAAGCATGAATATCACGAGGATCAACCTGTAAATGTTTACCTAAAACATATTTTAATCTTGCTGTATCAAGAACAGTTCCTGAGCCAATAACTCGATTTGATGGGAATCCTGATAATTTCAAAGCAACTTCTGTCAAAATATCAACAGGATTAGAAACAATCAATAAAATACCTTCACAATTTCTTTTCTTAATTTCTGGAATAATGCTCTTAAAAATTTGAACATTTTTCTTAACTAAGTCTAATCTTGTTTCATCAGGTTTTTGATTTGCACCTGCTGTAATGACAATAATTCCTGCATCTACAATATCATCATAAGTTCCGGCATAGATATTCATAGGTGTTAAATAAGCACTCCCATGACTTAAATCCATCGCTTCTCCTTCAGCTTTTTTGGCATTTGCATCTATTAATACCATTTCTGAAAATAAACCTGTCTGAATCAAACTAAATGCAGATGTAGCTCCTACAAACCCACATCCAATCACTGCAACTTTTTGCATATTAACCATATTTATCACCTTCCACTTTCAGTATACCCAAAAATACAAATTTTTCAAATCATATGCAACATTTCCATGATTCTTTTTTGTATATTTCATTGATCATAGACTTTCAAATATTCAAATTGGCTTCTTTCATATCATTTTCTATTCTATGTTATCATTTTATCTTCTATAAATATATTGTCGAAATCGAAACAATCCCTATGATTTATAACCATCCTTGATACGATTGCATATGTAAAAAAACTCATTTTCAAACAAGTGTCAATAATGTCAAATATTTTCATTTGTGTCATCATAATGATAATGATTTTTTCTCATATCTTTTCTTAGATGAAAAATCAACCAACATCATTCATGAAAAATACTGATTTCAATTACATAAAATGTCGGATAACTTGACTTTTATCTGAAAAGTACCTATACTTCTAAATGAAGCTATAAATATAAGGGGTATATATATGGAGGAAACGAAAACACAAGAAAGAGAGCCAAGAAAAAAGATTCGCATAAAAAAAGATCATGTATTAAAAGCAGCACTTATCTTAGGTGCTTTGATTATTGTTGTTTATCTTTTTGGATGTTTCTATTATCATAATCGTTTTATGAGTCATACGACAATTAACGATATTGATGTTTCAGGTTTCACGTATGAGGATGCAAGTTCAACACTTGAAAAAGCTTTAACAAGTCAAACTTTATCATTGACATTTGTTGATGGAGAAAAAGAAACTTTAAAACAAACCGATAGTGGAATTTCTTTTAATCAAAACAACAGTATTCAAAAGACATTAGAGCAACAAAATTATTTTCTATGGTTTACACATTTCTTTCAATCTACAGAGATTCAATTAAATGATTTATTGATCACAGATCAAAAGCAATTAGAAGAAGCTGTTAATTCTTTACAGCATGTCAAAGATAAACAAATTGCTCCAGTCGATGCCAAGGTAGAATATAAAGATGACGAGTTTGTGATTACACCAGAAGTTTTTGGGACAACAATTCAAAACGATCAATTGATTAATGCTGTAGAAAAAGCTTTTCAAACACGTCAGGATTCTATCAACTTAAAAGAGCAACATATTTATAAAGAACCACAATTGACATCACAAGATGAAACAATTACAAATTTACAAAAACTAGCTAAGGAATATTGTGATGCTAAAATTACTTATCAAACAACATCTGGTCAAGTTGTATTAGATGGAAATGATTTGATTCAATGGTTATCTATTGATGAAAAAGGAAATTATTATTACGATGAAGAAGAGTTTCAGAAACAAGCTACAAAATTTGTCAAAGAAACTTTAGCACCTCAAATCAATATTATCGGAAAAGCTAAAACATTTACTGGTGCTAATGGCACAAGAACAGTTTCTGGTGGTAATTATGGTTATAAATTAAATCAAAGTAAAGAAGTGACTGGATTACTTGCTGATATTAAAGCACATAAAAAAGAAACAAGAACTCCAGTTGTGACAGGTGTACAGGCATCTTACAGTAATGGAGGAATAGGCCATACTTTTGTAGAAATTGATTTAACAGGTCAACACATGTGGTTTGTAAAAAATGGGAATGTTGTTTTACAATCAGACATTGTTTCTGGATTACCAAGTGATCCAGACAAGAGAACACCTGGTGGTACTTATTACATTTATTTTATGCAACGTAATCGTACATTAATCGGTGAAATTCAAGAAGATGGTAAACCAGAATATGAAACACCTGTTGCTTATTGGATGGCATTTAATGGTGGTATTGGTTTACATGATGCAACATGGCAATCTGCCTTTGGTGGAGATCGTTATAAAACATATGGTTCACATGGTTGTATCAATCTTCCACTTGATGTAGCTGCATCATTATATAGTCAATTAAGCGTCAACATACCTGTTGTATGTTATTATTAAAGATATGGAGAAATTCATATCTTTTTTCGTTCCCTTCTGTTATGATAAACTTATAAGGAGGGATTTCTATGAAACATTTTCTTAAAAGATTTTTTCAACTGATAGTCTTTCTTTTTCTTTCATATATTTATTTTTTCCTAGCCGACCAAATCATATTTCACCTATTCTCACACACAACTATTTCTTTTGATATCATTGATATTTGTTGTATTATTATTTATATTTGTATCTTCATTCCAATCTCGCTCATCATCATTCAAAAAATAGACATCAAATAAAAATCCTACAAAAAGTAGGATTCTTAAAACGATACAATATACGTATATCTTCATCAAATTTCTATCATTGCAATTAATCAAAATTCTTAAAAGTTCGTTATGAACTTTTTTTATTTTCGTTAGTTTTATCAAAAGGCATATGCAAGATTTTCTGTTGTTTTTCTAATGATAATATAGAAGACAAGCATGTTACAAGAAAAAGTGAAAAAATCGAATATATCACAAACTTCCATAAACGACTTAACATTTTATCCCTCCTTGTCTACAATGACATATCCATCCTTAACGACTTGAATATGGCTATTATAAAATTCCTCCATAACTTTAATCATATCATATGAATCTTTGATTCCTGCTGTTTCATAAGATGAATGCATGGCAAGCTGGGCTAAGCCAATATCTACACAATTCATTGACACCTGAGACATGGCAATATTTCCTAGCGTGCTTCCACCTAACATATCCGATCTATTCGCAAAGAATTGAAGTGGAACGCCAGCTTTTTCACATAAATCTTTCAATACAGCTATACTCAAAGCATCGCTTGTATACTTTTGTCCAGCATGTGATTTCACCACAATCCCCTGGTTCATATAAACACCATTTTGCTGATCTGTTTTTTCAGGGTGATTAGGGTGAACAGCATGGGCATTATCCCCACTCAACATAAAACTAGAAGCGACTGCACGATAGAAATCTTCATCATTTTGAAATAAATGATGATGAATACGGTATAAAGTATCATATAAAAATGTAGATGCTGCTCCTTGTTTTGTAGATGAACCTACTTCTTCATTATCGAAGCAAGCAAAGACTTGAATTGTTTGCGAATGATGTCCTTTTAAGAAACCTTGTAAAGATGTATAGGCACACTGTAAATCATCCAATCTTGGTGATGAAATAAATTCATCATGAGCTCCCCAGATTGTAGGTTGCATACGATTATATAAATATAAATCACTGCCATAAATATCTTCAACATCCACCTGCAATTCTTTGGCTATCATTTTTTTCAAATCACCAGATTGATATGCCTGTCCTCCAATCAATGGTAACATATCAATTTGTTTATTATAGGCATAACCATCATTCACACTGCGATTCATATGAATGGCGACATTTGGAATCAATACAAGATCCTGATCAAAACAAAGTAAACGTGTCTGATATGTATTGTTGTCTTTAACCATAACACGACCTGCAATTGATAAAGGTCTATCAAGCCATGAAGCACAAATCATACCACCATATCCTTCTGTATTTAAAGATACATAATGATTTTTGATTTCTACTTCAGCATTTTCTTTTAACTTAAAAGTTGGTGAATCACTATGTGAAGCCACAATATGAAAATTATAATTTTCTAAATGTTGACCAACATGAAAAGCAATCAAACTAGACTGATTACGTGTTACATAATATTTTCCACCTAATTGTATTGTCCATTTCTGGCTTTCTGATAATTCCTGATAACCATTTTGATTTAAAATCTTTTTCATTGTATCCACTGCATGAAATGCTGTTGGACTTTGTTGAATAAAAGACATCAACTGTTTTGAAACTTCTTTATACATTTTATCCCTCCATATTTTCTTTATTATAACATAGTTTATTTTAAATATGACTTCTTTCCAGTAATTTTAATCCTTCTTCTAAAGAAGATATATACACTTCCCTGATTCCATAATCATCTTCACTCGAAACAATATCATAAAACTCTAAATCATCCAAAATATAATCAATACGTGATATATTCATATTTAAATGCTGATAAAGCAAATCTGTTGAAGCATACCCAGCTTCCAAAATAACTTGTAAAACATCTTCATATGGATGTGGCATTTTTTGGTGATGAAAACGATAAAATAATGCATGTCGATTGGCTAAACGACGCATCTGATTGAGTTTTTCACCATCCCATAAAATGACGCCATTACGCATTGCCAGAGCATGGGCCTGTCGTGTAAAAGTCTGATTTGTAACAACAACAGCTTCATCATAGTCATAATATTCACAACCACTATAAGCCTGTTGAACGGCACTCACTCCAACTGGTTTACTATAATATTTACATTGAAAAGCATAGTGAATGCCTTTATAGGTTGCTAAAATATCAACCCCATAATCACCACTCTTTTGCGTTAATCGTATATGTTTATATCCAATACGTTTAAGTATTTCATAGACATATTCCTCAAATTCTTCACCACTCATATGCTTTTTTAAACGTGGAATCCAGCCAAAAACAAAGCCGATGATACAACCAATGAGATGACCGACTTTCTGCAATATCCATAACAGACATCGAAAAAGACCCCTGATCATGATTCAACCTCATCCTGTTGTTTAATTTCATCTAATAAAAAGTCATTTCCATGGCGCACAAATTTCCAATATTCTACAAAGCACTCATGATTCGATGCAATCACTTCTTGTTTTTCTATCATTAAATCATTCATCTTGCCTTCTATATAAACCCAAAAGAAATCCTGCTGATTATCAATTGCATCATGTAAATCAACCAGTATGACTTTCAATAATTGAATATGATCTAATTGATTATATTGTTGTTGAAATTGTTGCCACTCTATTTTGAGTTTCCATTGTTCATATAATGATTCACTTAAATGCTTTTTCAATGTTTCTAAATCCTGCTTAGACCAGGCTTCTTGTATAATCAAATATTTTTCTTTAACTTTCTTCTTTAAGACTTTTTCATTCCAGAAATCATCCTGCTGATAAGCAAAAGATAAATCATCTTTAATTTCCTGATGCATGTGTCTGGCTTTTTTTCTTTTCCAGTAGACAATCATTCCCATACAGGCTCCTATCCCTATCACACCTGCTATGGGTGATCCATTTCCACTTGAACGTCTAGAACGATGCGACGACGTATGGCTGCTGCCTCCACCACCACCGCCACTACTGCTGCCACCACCAGCTCGTGCGCCCACTGGCGTTAACAGAATCATAAAAACAATGAAAACGAGTAATAATCTTTTCAATCTATCACTTCCCTTACATGTATTTACAAAACAAAAAGTCATGGTACAATAGAACAATAAAGGAGAAATTCAATATGTTAATGAGTGTATCACATCTAAGTAAATATAACAATTTAAAATGTATCGCAAAAGATATTTCCTTTTCCATTCATGAACGTGATAAAATTGGTCTTATTGGTTTAAATGGGACTGGAAAATCTACGCTTTTAAAAATATTAGCTGGTCAAGAAGATTATAAGGGAGAAATTATCAAAAAGAAAGATATTCGTATCAATTATTTACCTCAAATCCCATCTTTCCAACCTCAAAATACCGTTTTAGAACAGGTCTATGAAGATGTGGGTCATGATGTGGCAGAATATGAAATCAAATCTATCTTAAATCGTTTTCAAATTATCAATCACTCACAGCCAATCAGTCAGTTATCTGGTGGTCAAAAAAAACGTGTCGCTTTGGCTATTGCACTGATCAAACCTTGTGATTTATTATTGTTAGACGAACCAACCAATCATTTAGATCATGAAATGATTGAATATCTTGAAAAATATCTCACAAAATTCAATAGGGCTCTTGTCATGATTACACATGATCGTTATTTTTTAGAACGTATCACACATCGTATGCTTGAATTGGAACATGGTCAGTTATATACTTATGAAGCCAATTATTCACTTTATCTCGAACAAAAAGCTAAGCGTGAAGAAAGTCTACAAAATGCTCAACACAAAAGAAAACAGTTTCTTAAAAAAGAATTAGAATGGGTCCGTGCTGGTGTCCAGGCTCGTACAACCAAAAACAAAGGACGTTTACAAAGATATGAAGCTTTAAGTCAGCAAGCTGACTTACCTGTCACACAAAATCTGGAAATGATTGATACTGCTTCAAGATTAGGACAAAAAACAATTGAACTACATGGTATTTCTCATCGTTTTGATCATCTTTTATTTCAACCTTTTGATTATCTCTTTCAAAGAAATGAACGTGTAGGAATTGTCGGTATCAATGGTTCTGGTAAATCGACTTTACTTCATATTATTGCTGGACAAATTCAACCCACAAGTGGTGAAGTAGAATACGGTGAAACTATTCGTATAGGATATTTTAAACAGGGTCACGAAGATATGGATGACAATCAAAGAGTCATTGACTATATTCAAGAAGAAGCACGCTATTTGAAAACTCGTCAAGGTGAATTTTCAGCGAAACAGATGTGTGAAAAGTTTCTTTTTGATAAAGAGCTTCAATATACCCCTATTGGAAGACTGTCTGGTGGTGAAAAAAGACGTTTATATCTTTTAAAAGTTTTGATGGGTGCTCCTAATGTTTTATTATTGGATGAACCTACAAATGATTTAGATATTACAACTTTACAGATTTTAGAAGACTATTTAGATAGCTTTCAGGGAATTATTATCACAGTTTCACATGATCGCTATTTTCTAGATCGTCTTTGTGACACGCTATTTGTATTTTCGCATCAACAAATCCAAGTTCATAATGGAGGTTATAGTGATTATATCATCACTTCAAATCAAACATCTTCAAATAAACCCAAATCCAGTACTAAAAAACCCATGAGAGAACGTAAAGTCAGACTGACTTATCTTGAAAAAAAGGAATTAGAAAGCTTAGAAGCTGATATTCCTGCACTTGAACAAAAACTTCAACAGTTAGATGAACAATTAAATCAAGTTACAGACTTTCATGATATTCAAGAACTTTCCAATCAACGCATTGCATTAGAAAATGAAATTGAAACAAAGAGTATACGTTGGTTAGAATTATTAGAAAAAGAAGAACAGTAGCCATTTACTGTTCTTCTTTGACTTTAATTTGAATTTTCATTGTTGTATTTTCATCAACCTGAAGATCATTTTCCTCATCTTCAATTGTCGCAAACAATGGAATATCTGTATCTAGATCATCCAAGTCCATTGTATTCATTTTCACTTTTAATGCCATATAATGCCTCCTATAAAATATCCTGTAATAAATGAACTGATGCCATCGCATCTTCGCAATAATAATCAGCTCCAATTTCCCTAGCGATTTCACTTGTCAATACAGCTCCACCAACCCAGATTGGACACTGACAGTTCACTGCTTTTAAAGCCTGAATCGTCTTTTGCATATTAACAACTGTTGTTGTCATAAGAGCACTTAATCCAATAGCCTGAGGATGATATTGCTGATAGGCTTCTACAACCCTTTCCATTTTCACATCTTTTCCTAAATCAATGACTTCATAACCATAACTTTCTAAAATGACTTTGACAATATTTTTTCCTATATCGTGGATATCTCCTTCTACAGTACACATTAAAACAGTTGCTTTTGAAGACTCTTGTTTGGAAAATGTTGCTTTGACAACTTCAAAAGCTAATTTTGTTGTTTCAGCTGATTGTATCAGCTGAGGTAAAAAAATACGATTTGTTTCATAATCTTTTCCCACCTGATTTAAAGCAGGTATAATCGTCTGATTAATAATCTCCATAGCATTTTGTGTCTGTAATAATTCTTCAGTTTTGGCTTTGACTTCATCTTTGAATCCATGAACAATAATATCAAACAAAGATAAGGCTGATGATGTTTTGACAGCAGACTGTTCTACTTGGTTGGATTGATGTTGAATATACTGTGCTGCATCCTGATCTTGATAAGTCAAGACACGATAAGCATCAATGGTATCCATTAATTGTTGATCTAATGGATTGATAATAGGCAAATCTAATCCCGCCTGTAAAGCTAAAGTTAAAAAGGTACGGTTCAATAAAGGACGATTCGGTAAACCAAAAGATACATTGGATACACCTAATGTTGTATAAACTGATAACTGATTTTTAACCATTGTGAGTGCTTTGAGGGTTTCTTGAACTTCTTTTTGTTGAGCCGATGCTGTTAATGTTAAACAATCTATGATGATATCCTTTTTATCAATATGATACGTTTTTGCTTTTTCAATGATGGCTTTGGCTAATTCATAGCGTTCTTGAGCATATAAAGGAATGCCATCTTTTAATGTCAGTCCTATAACAACACCACCATATTTTTCTACAATTGGAAAAATAGCCTCCATGACTTCTTCTTTTCCATTAACTGAATTAATCAATGGTTTTCCATTGTAATAACGACAAGCTTTTTCAATGACTTCCGGTGATGATGAATCAATCTGTAAAGGTAAATTCACAACTTCCTGCAACATCTTTATGATATTCACCATGACTTTTGTTTCATCAATACCAGGTAATCCTACATTGACATCTAAAACCTGAGCACCTGCCATTTGTTGTTGAATGGCTTCTTTGACATATTCTTCATAGCGTTCTTCTTGAAGAGCAGCTTTTAATTTTTTCTTTCCTGTTGGATTCAATCTTTCGCCACAAACAATGACATCACCATCAAAAATAACTGTTTGATGTGCACTGGAAACAGCCGTATAAGCTTTTCTTTGACGAGGATAGCTATGAGCAGGTAATTGCTGTTTTAAACCAGCGATAAACTCTGGTGTTGTGCCACAACATCCTCCAACAATATTGACACCTTGCTGGATGTAAGATTGCATAGCCTCAACAAATTCTTCACTGCTCATTGGATAACAAGTTTCACCATGATGCAGACATGGCAATCCCGCATTGGGTTGGACAATGACAGGAACAGAAGCATATTTTAATATTGTATGGACTATCGGCTGAAGTTCAACAGGACCTAATGAGCAATTGACACCTAACGCATCGACTTTTAATCCTTCTACAACATTCACAAAAGTCAAAGGATCTGTTCCCGTTAACGTACGCTGATTACTTTCAAAAGTCATTGTCACAAATACAGGTAAATCACTATTTTCTTTGACAGCTAGAATACCTGCTTTGACTTCATATAAATCCGTCATTGTTTCTAATAAAACAACATCAACATCATCTTTTGCGATGAGGATTTGTGAAGCGATGATTTCATAGGCTTCATCAAATGTTAATGTTCCAGAAGGCTCTAACAACTGTCCAATAGGCCCAATATCCAAGGCAATATATGCATCAGGATTGACTTCATCTCTAGCCTGTTTGGCATTTTGGATGGCTGCCTTTAATAAATCACAATAACAATATCCACTCTCTTTCATCTTGATAGGATTACATCCAAAAGTATTCGTTGTGATAAAATTAGCTCCAGCTTTCAAATATTGTTTATGAATATCTACAATAATATCTGGATGTTCTATATTATAAACTTCAGGAATTTCTCCTACTTTCAATCCATGTTGTTGGAGCATTGACCCCATAGCTCCATCAAAAATCAATAAATCTTTTTTTAATCTTTCACGTAACATCGTTGTCCCCCTTTTCTTAACTCACAATCATCTTTTCGGATACATGATAAACATGTTTTTTGTACATCCTTGCCTATTCCAATAAGTCCAATCATTGATTTCATGGGAATTAATAAACCAGATGGATTTAAACTGACACCTAGCCTTTTATTGATCTGCAAAATAGAAGCAAAAGTCTGATTCCAATCCAATGGGATATCTCCATAACCAGGCGCAAAACGAAAAGTATGATGAGGTAAATGGAGTGACTGTTCATATTGATTACAGCACTCTTCTAAATAAGCATTACTCACAGCATCAAACACAACTGCTTTTGCCATATCCATATGTTCATAATATTTCATCTGACGATCAATAGAAAGTCCTAATGTACAGGCTATCACAATGCATTCCTGGCAATCTTTGAAATAAAATTCTAAATCCTGTGATTCTAATGGAAAATGAATCTCTTTGATCATAAGTGGCTGATGAGAAAGATGAAACTGCTGGTAAACAGCCTTGAATTGAGCATATTGCTTCACTTCCTCAATACATACATCTATGCATTTTTCAGTCTGTTCATCCATGATTGTTTGCGCATTGAGATAGTGTCTAATAATTTTTTTATTCATGATTTAACTCTTTTAAAACAGTTGGAATACTTTGGAAGATTGCTTTAGCGATTTCTGGTTTATTCATTGTATAAATATGAATTCCATCCACGCCATTTGTAATCAGATCAATGATCTGATGAGTCGCATAATTAATTCCAATTTCTTTCATAGCTTCAGGATAATGATAATAAGATTCAATCATCGTTGATAATTCATATGGAATCGAACAGCCACAAAGTTTTGCCGTTCTCAGTAATGATTTAGAATGTGTCACAGGCATAATTCCAGCTAAAATAGGTACATTGATACCTCTTTTTCTTGCTTCCTTGACTAAACGATAATAATAATGATTGTCAAAAAAGATTTGAGTAATTAAATACTGTGCTCCAGCATCTACCTTTTCTTTTAAAGCTTTTAAATCATCTTCCAGACAACTGGCTTCCTGATGCACTTCAGGATAACAGGCTCCAGACAAACAAAAGTCACCAGGAAAATGTTGTGAAATAAAAGTATTTAATTCTTTTGCATAATGAAAAGATAATTCATGTTGTAAACCATCCTGAGGATAATCACCACGTAAAGATAAGATATTTTCAATATGATTGTCTTTTAACTGTTGACAGATGTCTAAAATTTCTGATTCTGTTGAAGATATACATGTTAAATGAGCAACTGCTTCAATGTTATATTGATTTTTAATTGTTGAAGCAATCTCTACTGTTTTTCCTTTCGTTGATCCTCCTGCACCATAAGTCACACTGATAAAATCAGGATTTAATTGAGATAACTCCTCAATTGTATAATAAATAGAAGAAATATCTCCTTCTTTATTTTTAGGCGGAAAAACTTCAAAAGAAATAGTCGCTTTCTTTTTTAATATTTCTGAAATTTTCATACTTTTGCACCTCCATTTTTTGTCTATTTTATAATACAAAAACAGAATAGTCAAAAACTATTCCTACTGTAAACCCATAAATTTCTGATTTGATTAGAAAATTCATCAAAAGAATAATAATGACTCTTTTTTTGACTATTAGGATCTAACACACGAATTTTCCCATTTTTATATTCAGACAAAACAATAAAATGCCCTGTCATTGTAAAAATTCCTTTAGACACACTACAAATGATAGGATGTCCCTGCATTAATTCTTCTTTTATCAGATTTTCATCCAAAGAAAGCTGTTTAGCATCAACACCACAAGCCTGTGCTCCCCTGATCATAAAAGACCATGATGTTCCATCTTGACTGTAATAACCATTTTGTTCACTATATTGTGCCATATAATAAGGATGATATCTTCCATTTTGTGTCAAATAACTGACAACCATTGATAAACACGTTGGTCCACAACCATTGATAGCCATCATCTGATCACCATAATAACGATATCCCCAACGTTCATCCCATTGTAGTAACAATGGCATTTGATTATCTTTTAAATCATTTTGAATATTCATCACCATATCTTGTGTGTGTTTGGTGGGATAATTAGCGACAAATGGAATGGTTTCTTTATTTCTTAAAGCTAAATCAATTAATGATGATGGATACTCACTTTGATGTTCTACAATTTCATGCCATGAAGATGAGGTATCATAACCATAAGATAAGTGTATATCTTCCTTCAATAAAAAATGATCGACTAATAAAATGATGACTGGTATAACTAATACCGCAATACATACTAATACTTTTTTTCTCATAAAAAATCCTCCATAACTGTATTATAGAGGACAAAATAATTAAAATTTTTAATGAATTATTAAGATTTTCTAAAGTTCATGAAGAGGTAGCATCACATCAAAGACAGTATGATGCTTAGCACTTGTGGCCTTAATAAATCCCTGATGCTGTTCCACAATTGTTTTAGCAATTGATAAACCAAGTCCCGATCCTCCTGTTGATGAATTACGTGATTCATCTAAACGATAGAACTGTTTAAAGATATTTTGAATTTTATCTGGTGGAATTGTCTCTCCTTCATTTTCAAAAAGAATATGTGTATAACTCTCATCTTGATAAGCTTTAATAAAAATGGTTGTTTTTTCATAACTGTAATGAAAGGCATTTTTTAAAATATTATTAAAAACTCTTGCCATTTTTTGAGCATCCACATTGATTAATAAATCTTCATTTATATCAATTTCAATATGTTGTTGTTTTTGTGAAATCAATGGATAAAATTCTTCTTTCATTTGTTCTAAAAGATACAACAAATGAATCTTTTCTTTATGTAAAGGTGTATAAGTCTGATTCAGTTTAGCAATATCAAAAAACTCATTAATCAGTTTTTCTAAACGATATGCTTTTTCTAAAGTAATATGTGTATATTGATGACGTAAATCTTCTGGTAAATGCGGTGTTTCATCAAGTAAACAGAGATAACCAATAACTGAAGCTAAAGGTGTTTTAATATCATGAGCCAAATAGGCAATCATATCAACTTTATGCTGAACTTCATCAATTGCCTTCTTTTCATTTTCAATACTTTCTCGTTTGAGTTCATTTAAGTCATTTTCTAATTCATATAATGAATCATCTAAAACAATTCTCTGATTGTCTTTTTGAAAAAGAATCTTAATTTGTGAAAAGACACGTGATATTTTTTGAATAGCATAAATTTCAACAATGATAGAATTCAATAAAATGACCAGCATAATAATCATAAAGATAATTGTTTTTTGATTTCTCAAAGCAAAGTGTGCAAAATCCCATCCAAAATATTCCTGTAAGAAATTAATAAATGCTCCATTATAAACATAATCCATATAAAAATAAATAAATAATATAAAAACAAAGCAACAGGCTGTAATGAGTATATGTATTTTGAGAATTTCCTGTTGAAACTTTCTCGTATAGTCCTTATTCAATTTTATAACCTACTCCCCATACCGTTTGGATATAACGTGGATTTTCTGCTGAGTCATTCATTTTCTCTCTTAAATGACGAATATGAACCATAATAGAGCTACTTGAGTTGGTATAGTATTTTTCTCCCCATAAATCATGAAAAATCTGATCAACACTGACTACTTTTCCCTGATTTGAACATAATAACCATAATATAGAAAATTCAGTTGGTGTTAAAGATAATAATTGATTATCTAGAAAACAGCGATGGTTATCTTTATCAATTGTTAAAGCACCAATGGTCAAAACGGATTCATCTTTTTTAGGTGACATCATTGTATAACGTCTTAACTGAGCTTTAATACGTGCCATAAGCTCTAAAGGACGAAATGGTTTTGTGACATAATCATCAGCACCCATTGTCAATCCTGTTATTTTATCAATTTCAGTTTCTTTAGCTGTCAGCATAATAATAGGAAAGATTTTTGTTTCTCTGATTTTGGAACAAATTTTTAAGCCATCTATATCTGGTAACATGATATCTAAAACAGCCAAATCAATATCCTGTGTTTCCACACAACGTAAAGCATCACAACCATTATAAAATTTAAAAACTTGAAAGCCTTCATTTTTTAAATACAATTCTACTAAATCGGCAATTTCTTTTTCATCATCTACAACCAAAATATTCATAATCCCACCCCTTTCATCATTATATTACATAAAAAATGTGAAAGTTTTAAGAATTTATTAAGAAAAAAGAAGAAGTCATAAAACTTCTTCTAATCATCATAATCTTTTTCATGCGCTACAATAGAGCCATCTGATGCATTGATCTTATATTCATATTCATATTGTCCTGATTTAAAGGAAACTTCATAATATTGATGGTCTAATTCTACTTCTACATCATAGGCATTTGATGAAGAAACATTGGCATGACTGAAAGCTTTTTGTTTGGCTTCATTTTGTGTTAATTTGACTGTTCCAACATATTCTTTTTCATGTTTCATCACAGTACTTGTCATAGCATTAATTTCGTATTCATACTTATAATCACCACTTACAAATTCATATTCAAATTTGTAAACACCATCATCATAATCTTTATGAATTTTTTCTTGTGATACTGATTGAACACCAGCATGTTTTTTAGCAATTGATTTTGCCTGATCCTGTGATATCTGCTGAGTTGATGTCTGAGAACTGTTTGATGAATTTTGGTTTGAAGACTGATTTGATGATGAAGCTGATTGAGAAGTTCTCTCACCATCTTTTTCACTTTTTATAATTTCACCATTCAAAGCATTAATTTCATAATCA
Organism: Massilimicrobiota sp. An134; assembly: GCF_002160815.1. Lineage (GTDB taxonomy): Bacteria > Bacillota_I > Bacilli_A > Erysipelotrichales > Coprobacillaceae > Allocoprobacillus > Allocoprobacillus merdigallinarum. The sequence continues at coordinate 23,673 of NZ_NFLH01000033.1, forward strand.
TATTCAACCTGATCTTTATAAAATTCAACTTCATAAACCATCACACCATCATCATAATCCATTTCTACTTTTTGAACTGTTGGTTGAGATACTTGAGCATCATTAAAAGCAATACTTTGAGCCTTGTCTTTTCCTATATATCCACTTTCACTGGCATGACCTGTAATTGAAACTTGTTCAACCTGATTGCTTTGTAATAACAGATTCAATTCATGAATAGATAAGTTCTTTAAAGAATCAAATGTATATAATGGATTCTTTGAAACAAGCTGTTGAATAATTTCAGCTTTTCCCACTGAAATCTGATATTGTTTCGCCAGATTTTCAACATTTTGATCATTAATTGTCTGTGATACAATAGAGCCATTAATATCACTTGCTTTTAATAATTCATCAATATTTAATGAAAGCTGTTGTCTTAGTTTTTCATTTTCTTGTTCATTTTCCCCTGTTACTGATATCAGTAATGAATTTTTAAGTTCGTCTATATATCCTTCCTTTAACATAGCACCAATCAACGCATTCACACCAACTTCAATATCGCTACCTTTTAAATCCATATTGCCAACAATTTTTTTTCCATCCTCGTTATTCGTTTTCACTTCGACAATTTTATAATCATCATCTAAATTCAATTCAACACTTGGATTGACATCTAAACCAACAACCGTTTGAATGGAGTGAGTCGCAGGCCATAACATGAAAACCATCGCTGCACAGACTGCCACAATAGGTAAAGTCAAAAGATAACGTTTTTTCTTCTTCTTTGTTTCGATCACGATATTTTCATCTCTCGTTTTTAATTCTTCTTTAATATCATCTAAGCAATCTGGTGTAATCTTTGTAAAAGCTTCCTTGATTTCATTCATAACTCTTCGCTCCTATCTTTTTCATTTTTTTCATACCTCGATGATAGCTGGATAAAGATGTTGCTAGAGGAATATCTAATAAGCCGGCAATTTCATGATGCTTTAATCCCCACAGTGCATGCATAATAATCACTTCTCTTTCCTGATCATTTAAACTTTCAAATAACTGTTCTAAAATCATTTTTGTATGCATGTCCATTTCTGGTGGACAATAAAGATGATCCTGATATTCCTGTGTTAAATTTTGTCTTCTTAAATAAAGATAACATTCATTTCTAGCAATTGTATAAATCCATGCTAATGGTTTTTTCTGTGATTGATAATTTTTAGCTGCTAAATAAAGTTTCACATAAACTTCCTGAAAAATGTCACGACTATCATCGTAATTTTTAATAATGCTCATGATATAGGCAAAAACACTTGTCTTGGTTTTTTCATATAATTCATCAAAAGCATTATCCATTTGGGGAATCTGAAGAATAAGATAATCAATTTCTTTTTGATTCATTTTAATTTTTCCCCCTTTCACTATACTAATGATATTGATGAACATATTATTGCACAAATTTTTATTTTTTTCTAAAAATTTAACTTCAGTTAAATGTTGGTAATTGATTTTAACTCCATAAAAACGGTGTTAAAGCCCTTTAAAATAAAACATGATATTTTCATCAGTGCTATACTTATATCGAGGTGAAGATATTATGACTGATAAAATGTTTAATGATATTATTGATTCCATTATCAATAATGCAACTGATGATGAAATTGAGATCATTAGAGAAAAACTCAATAACCATATCATCAATCATATCTATGATGGTGAAGTACATAAGGAACTGTCTGATGAATTTGATAGTTCCTTTTGCCCTCACTGCGGTCATGATCATATCATTAAATATGGCAAGGATAAAAATGGAAATCAAAGATATTTATGTAAATATTGTCATAAGACTTTCTCGCCCATGACAGGAACTTTGTTTTCATATTCAAAGAAGGAAGCCTATCAATGGTATCTGTATATGGAATCACTCTTTCGTGGTGATACCATTG
>NZ_NFLH01000034.1 GCF_002160815.1 Massilimicrobiota sp. An134
AGCCACTATATCCATAATGACTGTTCTACCATGAAGATTTCTGTATTCATCCTGAATATGCCATTCTATAATGGAAATATCCTCTTCAAAAATGATATTGAATAATAATTCAATGCAGTATTGATCATTGAAGATGACTTTCATAAAGATATCATCAATAGGTCTTAATGTTTTCACAAATTCAAGATATTCCTGATTCATTTTGATTATTCCTCCTTTTATTTTTTATAGTTTCAATCTCCTAGATATTTAAGGAATGATAATCAGGAACCCTTCACTTATCTATATACGCATTATTTTGACATTTTTCTTTTTTTCACGACAAAAAAGTAAAAAAACATATCTTTCTAAGACAAATATATCATAATATTTGCTGATAGTAAATATTATGACATAAACTCATTTTAAAACAAATATTTATCCATAAAAAAACTATAAAGAACTTTTCATTCTTTATAGCCTTTTTAATCTTATTATAAACCTTTTTCAGTTAATTCTCTTGCGACATCATCTTTGATTGTAACACCTTCTGCTTCAAGCTGGGCAATCTTAGAAGCAAACTGTGGTAAGTATTTTTTATGTGCTAATAATAATTCATCTAATACTCTCTTTGCTGTAGCTCCTGATGGAATCTGTGGATTAAGGATAAATGCCTGTAATGCTTTTCCATAATCTCCTGTGACTGCAGCTTCCTCTACACACCATTCCATGTTCTTCATGCATTGTAGCCATCCTCTTTCTGCTGGCTGGAATGGTCCAAATGCTATCGCTTTTGCACCTGTTGCTCCAATATATGCTGAGACTTCTACTGCTGCTTCTGGTGGTAAATCTGGGACAGCTCCATTATTTCTTGTTGTGACAACGATATGTGTATTCTTATTCGCATAGATAGATGCGATTGTTTCACATGCTGCATCACTGTAATGTGCTCCTCCACGTTTAGCAAGCTGTTCTGGTTTATGATCCAATTCAGGGTTTTTATACAATTCAAACAATTCTTCTTCTGTCTGTTTGACCTGTTGTGCTCTTGTTCCAATTGTACTGTATTCTTCAAGACCATGTTTCAACATTTCTTCTTGACGATAATAATATCTATGATATCCACAAGGAATCATTTGCATTGTATCAAGCTGTTCTTTAAAGAAAGGAATGTCATGAATATTCGCAGGAATTCCTCCATCTTTTCCTTCATACATTGCATCAATAATTTGTTGAGTGACTTCATTTCCATGTTCATCATAAACTTTATGCCAGTGGAAATGATTTAATCCTGCAAACTTATATGTTAACTGATCTAATGTTTTTCCAATTGTTTCAGGTTCAGCCATCATTGCACCTACTGGAACATTACATAATCCAATCACTTTATTCCATTTTCCATACTTCATGACAGCTTCTGTAACCATTCCACTTGGATTTGTAAAGTTAATCAACCAAGCATCTGGACATAATTCTTTCATGTCTTCGACAATGCTTAAGATGACAGGAATTGTTCTAAAGGCTTTAAAGATTCCTCCTGCCCCATTTGTTTCCTGACCTAACATACCATATGAAAATGGAATTCTTTCATCTTTGACACGGGCATTCAATAAACCTACTCTAAATTGAGTTGTGACAAAGTCTGCATCTTTTAATGCTTCTCTACGATCCAAAGTCAAATGCACTTTGACATCATAAGGAGATGCATCCCACATACGTTGAGCCATAGCACCAACAATTTCTAATTTTTCTTTTCCATCTTCAATATCAACTAGCCAAATTTCTCTAATAGGAAGTTCATCATATCTCTTGATAAATCCTTCCATCAATTCTGGAGTATAGCTACTTCCTCCACCAATTGTTACAATTTTTACTGGTTTCTTTTCCATAATCAATCCTCCTTTATCCTTGATGATAAGTATAATATCAAATCATTTATTTTGCTTATTATTTTCATTTATTGAAAAGAGTTTCTTTCCCTATATCATTCATCAGTCTTTTCATGCTTATTTTATTAAAAAAAGAAGATACTTATCATCGTATCTTCACAAATGTTTTATGAGATGATTTATATGACATGAAAAAGAATTTTCAGACTCAATCATTCACTTTATTATTTTTCTTTTTCTTATTCGCATAATAAGCACGAACAAGCGTTTGTGTCTTTCTAATATGTTTTTGAATCGTATCTTTTGCTAATTCTTTATCACCAGCCACAATAGAATTTAAAATAGCACGATGTTCCTGAATAGCTGTTTCCAATCTTTCAGGCTGGGTAATAGAATGACGACTTGTGACAGAAACATAATAATGCACATCTTTTAACAGCTGTTCAAAATATTGAGATTGTGTTGCCTGATAGATTGTTTCATGATACAAAATATTCAAATCATTAATTTTTTCCTGATCTTTTTTGGCAGTATAAAATTCCATCAATTCAAACACATCTTTAATTTTAGCTAAATGTTCTTCATCCATTCTATCAATAGCCAGTTGAATCGCTAAGCCTTCTAAAGCACAACGAATTTCAAACATATCATCAATATCTCGTGGTGAAAATCCCTTGACATAAACACCTTTATTAGGAATACTTTCAACTAATCCTTCTAACTCTAATTGTTTTAAAGCTTCTCTAATAGGTGTACGGCTGATTTTTAATTCATTAGCTAAAGCCAATTCATTTAATTTTTGCCCATGTTCATATTCTTCATTTAAAATGCGATCTCTTAAAATATCAAATATTTTATTTCCCAAAGAGCCATGTGTTACATGTTCAAATAAACTATGTGACGGCATATGTTTCCCTCCTATAATTCTTTTATAATGGCGTCTACAAATTCAGTAGTGGAAGCATGTCCACCAATATCAGGTGTAACAGTTTCCTGTTTTTCAACAACTTTTGATAATGCCATTCTTAAAGCATTTGCCGCTTCGATCTTTCCCAAATCTTCCAACATCAACGCAAAAGCTAATAATAATGCACTTGGATTGGCGATATTTTGACCTGCAATATCTGGGGCACTACCATGAACAGCTTCATAAATACGATATTCATCTCCAATATTACCACTAGGCGCAAAACCTAATCCACCAACTAATCCAGCACATAAATCAGAAACAATATCACCATATAAATTAGGTGCAACCAAAACATCAAAAGTTTCAGGTCTTAAAACCAGTTGCATACACATATTATCTACAATGACTTCCTGTGCTTCAATATCAGGATAACACTTGGCAACATCTCTAAAAGCTTCCAGGAAAAGTCCATCTGTATATTTCATGATGTTGGCTTTATGAATAGCTGTCACTTTATGACGACTATTGATTTTCGCATATTCAAAGGCATAACGACAAATTTTTTCACTGGCTTCTCTGGTAATCAATTTGACACCATTGGCTATGTTTTCATTCAGTTTATATTCAATCCCCTTATATAAATCTTCTGTATTTTCACGAATGATGACCAAATTTATATCATCATATCTAGAATTGATTCCCTTGAATGAACGGATTGGTCTAACATTGGCATAAGTCGCAAACTTTTGTCTTAATGCCACATTGACACTTCTAAATCCTGTTCCAATAGGTGTTGCTGTGGGGCCTTTCAATGCCCATTTATATTGTTCAATGGCTTCGACAAGTCCAGGTTCAAAAACATCTCCAGTTTCTTTGGCATATTCAGCCCCTGCACGATATTTCACCCATTCTATATCCAAATTCATGGCTATTGTTAAAGCTTCAACACTTTTGGCAATTTCTGGTCCAATCCCATCACCTGGAATTAATACAGCTTTCATTAAAAATCCCCTCCTAATTCTTTAATCGCATTCAATAATCCACCTTGTAAAATCATTGTTTTTTCTCTTGGTGCTAAAGTCAACTGCGTTGATAAAGTTTCTTTTGTACGTTGATTTTGAACTATAATCGGCTGATCATTTTCTACAGATTCTTTGACATTTAATAAAATATAGTCATCTTCTTCATTAAAGAAATCATAACCTTTTTGATCAATCACAATCGGTAAAATACCATTATTAATCAAATTAGAACGATGAATTCTTGCAAATGATAAAGCAAAAATAGCTCTAATCTTTAAATAATTCGGTACCAAAGCCGCATGTTCTCTTGAAGATCCTTGTCCATAGTTATCACCACCAACGATAAATCCACCATGATTTTCCTTAGCTCTTGTATAGAACTGATCATCCACTTTTGAAAAAGCAAATTTGGCCAAATGTGGAACATTAGAACGGAATGGTAATAATTTTGAATCTGAAGGAACAATATGATCAGTTGAAATATTATCTCCTACTTTTAACACAACTTTTCCTTGAATATCAGCTGATAGTTTTTCACCACGAGGAACTGGTTTAATATTAGGTCCCATATAGACTTTTGTATTTGGATCATATTCATTGATAAAGAAGTTTTCATTTTTAATAAATGGTGTTGATGGAACTTCATCTAAATACATATCTTCTTCAAATTCACAAGATAAATATCCTTTAACAGCAGACAAGGCAGCAATTTCTGGTGAAACCAGATAAACACCAGCATCATTTGTTCCAGAACGTCCTTTAAAGTTACGATTGATTGTTCTTAAAGAAATCCCTTGAGAAAGAGGTGCCTGCCCCATCCCAATACAAGGACCACAACCACATTCAAGAATTCTGGCTCCCGCATGAATCATATCTGCCAAAGCTCCATTTTGTGACAACATAGCTAAAATACTTGAAGATCCTGGCGCAATAACCAATGAAACATGATCTGCCACTTTTCTACCTTTTAAAATTTTGGCCGCACGCATCATATCAGCAAATGATGAATTCGTACATGATCCAATGACAACCTGATTGATATGCATACCTTCCAGTTCTTTAACACTCACCACAGCATCTGGGCTATGAGGTTTGGCTACCATTGGTTCAAGTGTAGACATATCAATATCTAAGCGTTCATCATACTGGGCATCTTCATCAGCTTTCATTTCCACATAATCAGCTTCTCTACCCTGTTGTTTTAAATATTCTAAAGTTCTTGCATCGGTTGGAAAAATAGATGTTGTTGCACCAAGTTCAGCTCCCATATTACAGATTGTGGCACGATCTGTTAATGATAAAGAAGCGATTCCTTCACCTGTATACTCTACAATCTTATTCACGCCACCTTTTACGCTTAATAACTGTAAAATTTTTAAAATGATATCTTTAGCACTCACCCAAGGTGCTTTTTTACCTGTCAGATGAACCTGAATCACACTTGGACATTGTAAATAATATTTTCCTGTTGCCATCGCAACCGCAACATCCAATCCCCCTGCACCAATCGCAATCATTCCCATAGCGCCACATGTCGGTGTATGTGAATCACTTCCAACCAGCGTTTTCCCTGGTTTTGAAAAGTTTTCTAACTGTAACTGATGACAAACACCATTCCCTGGTTTTGAAAAAGTAATCCCATGTTTTTTCGCAACACTGCGAATAAACTCATGATCATCCATATTTTCAAACCCCGTCTGTAACATATTGTGATCAATATAAGCTACTGCCTTTTCAACTGCAACTTTCCCTGTATCCATAGCTTCTAACTGTAAATAAGCCATTGTTCCAGTAGAATCTTGCGTCAATGTCTGATCAATTCCAATACAGATTGGAGTTCCAGGAATTAATTCTCCCTCTTTTAAATGTGCCTGTAAAACCTTATATGCTAAATTCATTTTTAACCACCCCTTCACTTATTGTATACAATTATACAAGGTTATGTTTAAACAATCAACTATAACTTTTACAGTTTATCTTTTCAATGATGTATGTTACAATGAACGAGGTGATCAAAATGATATTAGCTTGTTCATCTTTAAAAAAGTCATTCCAAGGAACAGACTTGCTTAAAGATATTACTTTTAAAATTGAAAATCATGATAAACTAGCTATTATTGGTGTCAATGGGGCAGGAAAAACCACACTGCTTAGAATCATCTGTGGTGAGGAAAGCTATGACAGTGGTGAAATCTTTATGCCTAAAAACACCAAAATAGGCTATTTATCTCAACATAATACATTAAATCCAGAATTTTCTATTTATCAGGCTCTCGAAGATGTCTTTCAGCCTCTTATTGAAACAGAAAAACGTCTTCGTGAACTTGAACAGCAGATGTCAACGAGTCAACAATTAGATGCTATTATGGATGAATATGAACGCTTAACATATGAATTTGAACATAATGATGGTTATAGCTATCAAAGTCAAATCAAAGGTGTTTTAAAAGGTTTAGGTTTTGATGAATCTATGTGGGAAATGCCTATTTCTATTTTGTCTGGTGGACAGAAAACACGTATTGCTTTAGGTAGACTTCTTTTATTAAAACCAGATCTTTTATTATTGGATGAACCTACCAATCATTTAGATGTTGAATCCATTGAATGGCTGGAAAACTATTTAAAAAATTATCCTCATGCGATTATTATGGTTTCCCATGACCGTTATTTCATTGATCAGATTTCTAATCAGATTGTTGAAATTGAACATGGCAAAGCTACAACTTATAAATGTTCATATCAGGAATATGCGATTATTAAAAAACATAATCGTGAAGTAGAATTAAAACATTATATTGATAATCAAAAAGAAATCAAACGTATGCAGGAAAGTATTGATTTATTAAAATCATTTAATCGTGAAAAACAAGTCAAACGTGCAGAAAGCAAAGAAAAAGCTTTAGCTAAGATGGAAAAAGTTGAAAAACCAGATGCCTTGCCACAAGCGATACGTATCCAATTTCAACCATTGGTAGAATCAGGATATGATGTACTTAAAGTGAAAGATTTAGCTATGGCATTTGATAAACCACTTTTTGAACACATCAATTTTGAAGTCAAAAAACAAGAACGTGTTGCTTTAATTGGTCCAAATGGTATTGGGAAAACAACATTGTTTCATCTGATTTTAAATGATTATGTCCCAACGGCTGGTAAAATCAAATTAGGCAGCAAAGTCATGATTGGATATTATGATCAGGAACACACATCATTATCTTTCAATAAAACGATTTTTCAGGAAATCAGTGATACATACCCACAAATGAATAACACCCAGATTAGAAATGCCTGTGCCTCTTTTCAATTTAAGGGTGATGACGTTTTTAAAACAATTGATGTCTTATCAGGTGGAGAACGTGGTCGTGTTGTCTTAATGAAATTATTATTATCACGCTGTAATTTCCTGATCTTAGATGAACCAACCAATCATTTAGACATTGAATCTAAAGAAGTCTTAGAAGATGCTTTACTTTCATTTGAAGGAACAATTCTCTTTATTAGTCATGATCGTTATTTTATTAATAAACTTGCTACAAAAGTTGTAGAAATGGATGCTCATGGCAGTCATATTTATAGTGGTAATTATTCTCAATATATGGATCACAAAATAAAAGTAAAAGAAACCAAAGAAAAAAATAATACATCTTATATTGAAAATAAAAAAGCCCAATCTTTACAACGTAAACATCAAAATCAAATCAAGAAAATTGAAAAAGAAATTTCCACACTAGAAAATCAAATCAAAGAATGGAATCTTCAATTACAGGAAGAAGACGTACTCAATGATTATAAAAAATATAATGAAGTCGTTCAAAAGATTGATGATGGTCATACACAACTTGATCAGCTTCTTGAACAATGGGAAAATATGCAACAAGATTAAATATATGTATTCCTACCAATAAACTGGTAGGATTTTTTATACTCATCTCAAATTGAATTAACTCTCCCATAAAATGAAAATAGCACAAATTCACTATAAGTCACTTGTGCAAGTATAAAATGGTTTATCTCATAGAAAATACATCCAGAATTAAAATACAATGTATATGAAATTATCTCCAACAATAACAACCCTTGATACATTAGATCTATTCTTCATCTTCATGACCTCCTATACATAATATATTTGTTATAACATATATTTCAGACTGTTGATAAACAATCTGTTTGTTGACAGTCTGAAGAACTTTTTATTAAAAAATTTGTGTGGTATAATGAATTCAAGAAAACTGAAGTCACAAAAATAATATAAAGATTGTGAGACTAATTGGTCAAGGCTATCTTGCCTTGATTTTTTTAAAATAAATCATAAAAACAAAGGAGATTCATTATGCTGGAAATTAAAAATATTCATATTGCTTTTGAAAGAACATTATTCAATAATGCACAAATTCAATTTTATGATTCATCTATACATGCCATTGTAGGTAAAAGTGGCAGTGGTAAAACAACATTTTTGAAAAGTATCTTACATGATTCAACGTATGTACAATCCAAAATGTATTACAATAATGTAGAAGTTCTTGAGAAGGATGATTTCGTGAGAAATCATGTTGCTTATGTGGATCAGTTAGGAAGTTTTTTTCCAAATATGACAATCAAACAACATTTTCAATTCTATGCGGAAATGAAAAAAGAAAAAGTTGATGCAAATATTATGAATCAATATCTAGAGAAAGTGAATTTATACAACATTAACATCAATAAGTTACCAAGTATTCTCTCTATTGGAGAAAGAAAAAGATTGTTAATTGCTTTAGCATTATTTTGTGATAAAGATATTATTATTTTGGATGAACCAACAGCATCACTGGATAAAAAAAATATTGATTTACTGAAAGATTTATTACTTTCACTAAAAGATAAAACAATCATATTGACTACTCATACACCAGAAATATTGGAAATCTGTCATGTGATATACAAGATAGAAAATCAGGCATTTCTTTGTCAAAAGAAAGATATTGATGATCAACAGGAAATTCAAAATGTTTCAACATGTCATCATCAGTTTTCATTCATCAAGTATTTCAGATACAAGAGTCCTATCCAATGGATACAATATATTGGAGTAATTGCTATTTCCATTTTTATTCTCATCCAATCTTCTTTGATTATTGATTCCTTTTTTAGCGTTTCATATGTTAATCCTCTAACAACAAATCAATCTTCAAAAGAGATATTGTTTATCAGACACAGGGAAGGAGATCTGATATGGAATTATGCACCATCTGTAGATAATGATTGGTCAAGACCTTTTAGTGAAAGTGAACTAAATAAAATCAAACAATTAGATGGTGTTAAAGATATTAAGAAATTCGATGCATTGACAACATACGAGTCAGATAATGCAAGCCAAGATTTAACAGTCATCAAAGAAACTGGAAAATCAAATACTTATTCAGTCATCGACTTTGGTAGCAGAGCACCACAAATCTTTCCTTATTATGAAAGCAATGATTTTAATGATCATGATGATGGTGTCTATATAAGCTACTGGATGTCACAGACCTATGATATTCAAGAAGGTGATACCATCAAGGCCAACTTTTATGTGCCTAAAGATCAATATGTAGTGGAAAACGGGCAAGAATATCGAAGTACAACATATACACTCAGAAATATGGAATTTCAGGTTGATAAGGTTCTTGGAGAAAGTGAGGCCTATGAAACAGCAGCTGTTAACATGATCATATATATACCTTATGAGAAACTGATGGATATTATAAATCATAGAGATGAAAATGAAGAAGTCCTTTCAAGCTATTATATAGACAATGTTCTTTCTAAACAAGTACAACCAGAACCATATGCCATCAACGAATATGTATTGTTTGTAGATGAAGATTATGTTTTCGATGTTTATAATTCTATTCTAGAAATGGATGACAAGTATGATGTCTATTCCACGTATATGGAATCTTATCAATTGAGTCAATTGAATAAGCAAGCCTTTCAATCGAAGTTGCTAGGCTTTGGTGCTATCTGTGGTATAGGATTGATTGCAATACTTACGATTCAATACTTCCTGATGAAATCAAGAAAGAAGGAATTCCAACTATTGGAAGATAATGGAATACAGGATAAGCTGATTAAAAAAAGTCTATTTTTAGATAATTTGATTTACTTTATAAGTATTATGATAGGTGGTCTCTTATGGATATATATTGACATAGAGAGATATAATTTTGTTGTCTATCAATGTATAGCCATCCTAGGAATATGTTTTGTATTATTGTTTATAATGCAGATGATTTCTTATGTGACTTTCAAAAGAAAATAAGACCCAATCATATGTTCAATCCAAAATCTAATGAAAGGTGTGAATGAGCAATGCTGCAACTTAAAAATATTTCACTATCATTTGACAAAGAACTGATCAAGAATGGAGAACTATGCATTCAAGATCATCAGATAACTCTTCTTTCAGGAGCCAGTGGCTCAGGAAAAAGCAGTCTATTATATGATATGGCCTTTTTATGTCATCAAAGTCAAATGGATTATATCTTTGATGGGAAAGATGTTCAGACATTAAGCAAAGATGATATCAGAGATATTCAACGTCATAAGATTGCCTTTGTTTTTCAAAATATACCTTTATTTAACAGTATGGACTTAATGGAAAATATTCGCTTTTTTTCAAGTTTCACACAAGAAGTATTTGATGAAGAAAAGGCAAGACAGTATCTGACAGATCTGGAATTATTTTTAGATGATCATACAGATATTGAACATTTATCCGGTGGAGAAAGACAGCGTTTATCTATTATTTGTGCATTGATGAAAGATACTCCCTATATATTTATGGATGAACCTACATCCTATCTGGATGAAGATAACAGAAAAGAATTCTTAAAAATTCTAGATTTATTAAAAAATCGTTATCATAAAACGATTCTTATCGCTTCTCATGATAGTATATTATATTCAGCCTGTGATAATCTTTATGAAATCAAGAATCAACAGATACACTGTTTAAAAAAGGCTGATTTCAATCATCATGAACAAACACTCAATCAAAGCAAAGGCAAATATCTTTTTAAGAAGCTTCCTTATTTTTATAAATGTGAATTCAAAAAGAATCAATGGAAACATAGAATCTTTCAAGTCTTTTTAACATTCATTTTATTTATAAGTACATTTTGTGGTATGTATTTACAGTATTATCAAAAGCAATTGAACCAAAAAGTAGAAGAATACAAGAGCTCACAACTGGTTATAGAGATGGATGAAAAGATAAGTGGCACAATGCTAAGAGAAATGGAAGGCTTACCCACTATCAAATCAGTCAAAAGAGTATTACCTCTAATGAGTGACAATCAATATCTGATATGTCCTTATCTGGAAAGTGATTTCTTTACTCGAGGAATTAAGCAGTCATTGCATAATGACAGTCACACAGGTGTCTATATTAATTATGAAACATATAGAGATACAAAAGATCAGGCTATAGAGATTGAAGTTGAAGGAAAAAGTTTTACAATTCAACCAGATTATCAATTGGATAAATCATTTCCAGATTATAAATTAGGTTCAAAGCTGGCTAGAGTCATCTATCTTCCTTATGAAGATTATCTAGATATTTACAGCTATAAGGATGATTCCCCGATTCAATCATCATTTGCCTTGGTATCACTGGATGATAAGCAGTTTTATCTTGAAAGCTTAGAAGCCCTTCATAATCTATATGATGACAAATTATTAAACAGTCAAATGGAAATACTCGCTTTATTAGATGTCAAAAATATGAGCGAACAACTTACCAATTCCTTGATGATTTTTATATGTACGATTGTCTTGATTTCAATCATCTTACTTAAAATGATTGACTCTTATCATTTGAGATTTTCACAAGTATTATTGGAAAGCAATGGAATCTCCGTTCAAGAAATACGAAAACAGTATATCATTAAAGAATTGTCACAATATGCTTTACCCATTTTCATTGCTTATATGATCTTATTGATAAGTTATGCGATATTAAAGATGTTGAATATACAAATTATGGTGTATTCTTTGATCATACTTATATGTTGTGCATTCATCATGTTTATATTATCTATTTTCATTTATATCATCATGAATAAAATATTTTCTACAACCAAAATTCTAAGATCCATTTAATGTGATCTTGTCCTATTATTTTTACTTCCATATAAAACTGAATTATATGCCTAAGCATAAAAATATTCCTACCAGCTTCCTGGTAGGAATATACATATCTCTTTAACAACTTAACAGGGGATAGCCCAGATGGGCTTTATCCCTTTTTTATGTTCTAATAAATTCTATATAGCGTGTTCCCTGAAAAGTGAGCTCTCCATAATCACCTTCCACTAGAAAACCATATTCACGTCCGTTCACTACAAATTCTAAACGATCTCCACTTTTCACTTCAAAAGTCACATAATAAGTTGTTGATGATGTCACGCCATGGTCATGACCATGATGATGAAAAGAGACGTTGGTACGTTTAGAAACAACCTTAGCATTCACTGTAAGTCTAGGTGATTGATTGTTATGATGCCATTGTTGAATCCCTCTGATGATAATCACAAAAATCATGCCCAAAATCAATAACGCAACCAATGTAAACATCATATCATAACCACCTGTTTCCAATCCCATCTCAAAACCAACCATTGTCTTCCCTCCTTACAATCATTATCCCATAAAGAAGTGTATTATTGGTGAACGTGGGCATATTGATGCACAATAGCTGTCATCTGATTCCATTTCTTTTCCATATCACTGACTAATTGAAATTGTGTACGACAACGAACCAAATTATGTTCAGGATACTCAGTTTTAAAATAAACATCACCTTGTAGATAATCAGTTAAAAAACGAATACCACATTCTAATGTCATCATTAAAGCGCCTAAAGGCAGCAATTCTACTTCCTGAGGTGTGAGTTTTCCTTGTGTTCCTTCAATAAAACCTTTTGTATAAACTTCAAATAAATGCATGTCACATGCAACCTGAGATAAATCTTTTTCATCTTCTAAAGCTGTACTTGCGCCAAAACGAATAGCATCTCCAAAATCATTCATCACAAGTCCAGGCATCACTGTATCCAAATCCACAATACATACAGCCTGATGCTGATCACAATCAAATAATATATTATTTAATTTGGTATCATTATGTGTCACTCTTAAAGGAACTTCTCCTTTTTGTAATGCTTCATTAAAGCGATCTACATAATGTTCGTGTTCAATAACAAACGCAATCTCTTTTGATACACCTTGAGCCCTTTGCATACAATCTTCTTGCATTGCTTTTATAAAAGCATCATATCTCTTTCTTGTATCATGAAAATCTGGAATTGTTTCATAGAGCGTATCAGCAGGATAATCAGCTAACAAATTTTGAAACTTTCCAAATGCTAAAGCACTCTGATAAAAAATATTCTCATCTTCAACCAAATCATAACTCATTGTATTTTCAATAAAGGCATACATACGCCAGACATGATTGTCATGATCCTGATAATAAGGTAAGTCCTGATCAGTTAAAATCACAGTGAGTGTTTCTCTTTCAGGTTCTCCTCCATTTTGAATTGTTTTGTTCTTTAAAAATGAAGTGACATTTAAAACATTTTCCATTAACTTGTCAGGACTTTGAAACACATATGTATTCATTTTCTGTAAAATCATAGATTGTGTCTGACCATCTTCAAGCTGATAATATAAACGATATGTATCATTAATATGACCATTGCCAAAAGGAATGATTTTTAATAATTTCCCCTCACATAAAAAATGTGGAATAATTTCATTGATAATTTTGTCTTGATTCATTATTTTCCCTCCTATTTCCCATATAACCATGAATCATTACTGTCTAAAATTGAAAATGATTTCTATCCTCTTATCAAATATTGTTTTGAACATCCCATTTTCAATTTATCTGATTATTTTCACATCTTTCTCTATTATTCATGATAAATCATCAATTTTCAATACATCTTCTTCAAATAGTTTTCATTTTATAAAAATTTTTTTCATCTTCTGGAAAATTTCTTATTTCAAAAAACTTTTCGATATAATAACGCTTGTATGAGGAGGAGAAATTATGATACACAAAACATTAAAACCATTTCCTAAAGATTTTCTTTGGGGTGCAAGTACTTCTGCCTACCAGGTTGAAGGTGCAAATTTAGAAGATGGAAAAGGGCCATCTTGTCAGGATGTTAAAAAAGTGCCTGAAGGAACTTCTGATTTGACTGTTTGTGCTGACCATTATCATCATTATAAAGAAGATATTGCCTTAATGGCAGAAATGGGATTCAAGTCTTATCGTTTTTCTATTGCTTGGACAAGAATCTTACCTCAAGGAACTGGTGAAGTCAATCCTAAAGGTATTGAATTCTACAACAACTTAATTAACGAATGTCTCAAATATAACATTGAACCTATCGTCACAATGTTCCACTTTGATATGCCTGCTGCTTTGGATCAAAGAGGTAGCTGGTCAAATAGAGAATCAATTGACTGGTTTGTGAATTTTGCGAAAGTGATGTTTGAAAACTTCGGTGATAGAGTCAAATACTGGTTAACAATCAATGAACAAAATATGTTAACACTTGTTGGCCCTGTGATTGGAACATTGACTATACCTGAAGGATGTACAAATGAATTAAAAGAAATCTATCAACAAAACCACCATATGTTAGTAGCTCAGGCAAAAGCCATGGCATTATGTCATGAAATGTTACCAGATGCTAAAATTGGACCTGCACCAAACATTTCACTTGTTTATCCAGCTAGCTGTAAACCAGAAGATGTTTTAGCTGCTCAAAACTATAATGCCGTTAGAAACTGGCTATATTTAGATATGGCTGTTTATGGTGTTTACAATAATCTTGTTTGGGCTTGGCTAGAAGAACATGATGCAACACCTGATTTTGGTGAAGGTGACGCAGAAGCATTGAAAAATGGACATCCAGATTTCATCGGATTCAACTACTACAATACAGCAACTTGCGAGTGGGAAGATGGCACTGTAGAATGTGACTCTGCAGCTGACCAACAAACAGCACGTGGGGAAACAGGTATGTTTAAAGGATTTAAAAACCCTTATCTTCCAACAACTGAATTCGGTTGGGAAATTGACCCTATGGGATTTAGAGCAACAATTCGTGAAATGTATTCAAGATATCGTTTACCATTATTAGTCACTGAAAATGGTTTAGGAGCTTATGATACGTTAACAGAAGATGGAAAAGTCCATGATGCATATCGTATTGAATATTTAAGAAAACATATTGAACAGATCAGACTTGCGATTAGTGATGGATGTGAAATGCTAGGATATAATCCTTGGTCTGCTATTGACTTAATTTCTACTCATGAAGGAATGAAAAAACGTTATGGTTTCATTTATGTAGACAGAGATGAATTTGAATTAAGAACACTGAAGAGATATCGTAAAGATTCTTTCTATTGGTATAAGAAAGTCATTGCTTCTAACGGTGAAGATTTAACAGATTAGAACTTGTCGAAAAAGACAAGTTCTTTTTTTAATAAAAACAGCAGCTTTGAAAAGCTACTGTTCTATAATTATTCATTTCTAATATAAGCTTTAATAAACTTAATCGTTTCATCACTATCGAATGGTCTAATTGTATACTCTCCAACAGCACTAGGAATAATAAAAGTTTCTGCATAATGAACAACAAATGGTTCAAATGCATTCGTTGGACTTTCAACAACTGCACTTGTTCCTTCAACCAGATTTAACATATGGACCCCGTTTTCTGAAGAGTGTTTTGTCAAGCATGAAGAAGTAAAACGTCTTGTTTCAATGAATTCCAGTTCATGTAATCCTGTTTTTTCTTCACAATAATCATCATCCTGATGCATCATTTCCACATGATTAACAAGATTATCCTCTACCCATTTTGTTGTTCTATCCCATTGAATATTCTTTTCACCATCTTCAATATGAATTGGTCTAGGTAATCCATCTAGACCAAGGCGATCCCAGTCCCATAATTTAAATGTAAAGATATAAGGTGTCGCACTGATTTCCAGCACCATGCATCCTGATGATGAACAATGAACTGTTCCTGCTGGAATAAGAAAGTGATCATGTTTTTTAGCTGGAAAGAAATTGACATACTTATCTGCATCAAAAGACTGTTTCCCTGTTTGAGCAATTTTCAGATCATCAATCATCTGTTTTGAATCAATATTTTCCTTCAATCCTAAATAGACTCCTCCATGTTCCTGAGCATCTAAGATGTAATAGCTCTCATCTTGTGTATATGTCATTCCAAAATGCGATTTAATATATTCTGTTAAAGGATGAACTTGTAAACTGAGGTTTTGGCCATCAATAGTATCAAGAAAATCAAAACGAATAGGAAATTCTGCACCAAAGCGACAATAATTCTTCATTCCCAATAATTCAATTGGCTGATATAAGACCAAATCCATTGCAGGAATTTCAATTCTTGTTTTTCCAAATCTTAAATATAAACTGTTCTCTTCAGGAACACCATCAAAGCTCCATGCATAATTCTTTTCTTGAGGATCTAAACCACAATGTTCTTTCATCCATTGTCCTCCCCATACTCCTGGATCGAAATAAGGAACAAGTCTGAATGGACGCTTCGCTATTTGTTTTAACCCATTCCTTAAAGCTTCTCCAGTCACCATTTTAAGATGTCCTTTCTGATTACTATCAATAAAATAATCAACTTTTTCAAACATCTTCATTTTATGTTTATCAGCTACTCGCCACTCTATAAAGAAACCTCTCTTGATTTTCTTTAAAGAATCTTCATCATCATTATCCGCTTTGAAATTAGGCATACCTTGACGATATCGACATTGTATTTCCCATCTCGCTAAATCACAATAAATGTATAAATCTCCCTGACTAATGAGTCCTGCACCAACACCATAAATGAGAATTCTTTTTTGTTCATGAAGAACCTTTTTCATTTCCTTTAACTTTTTCTGATTAACAAAATCTTCTAAAACACCATAGAACATGACACCACGAACTCTATCTTCTGTAAGATGAGGTTTCATCATTTCATAAAGTTTATCTTTATCATAAAAGATATCTTCACTTCTAATGATAATCTCAGGTTCGTAAACATCTTGAATAAAATCTAGGACTTCATCATCTACTCCAGGATAACAGTCCACAACAAGACAATTCACATCTTGTATTTTTTCTAACAATTCCTGCTTCATAGATGATAAATCATCAAAAGCCTCTTGATCATAACCTTTAATTTTTGTTTCTGGAAACTTATCATAATTCATAATATATCACCTATTATTCTTTCTTTATTAAAATATTTCTAGCTTTTCATATATGCACTTTCAATTCATTTTTAATCAATAATTGGTTTTCATTACAACATACTTTCATATGTCTAATATACCATTCATTACTTTAACTTTATTCAAACAAACTATAATCAATCAGTATGACACATCTAAATTTGATGAATAGCTTTTTAACCATTATATCATTTTTTATATTACATATCTTTACTAGATATCTTTTCACTTTCTTCTTCTCTAAACTTCTTATCTAATACTTTTATAAATGGAATAAAAATAAGGACACCTATAATTAAACAAATTAACTGAACGACAGCTCCCATAATTGAATTCGTGACTAAAAATCCTGATAAAAGCGGTGGAGTTGTCCATGGTATTGTTACTCCTGTAGGAGTCGGACATAATCCAAAAAACATAAACAAGTATGTAATTAAACCAAAAATCGGTCTTATTAATACCCATGGTATAAGTAATGTAACATTCATAATAACCGGTAATCCGAAAACAATTGGTTCTGAAATACAGAATATCGCTGGAACAGCCGCAACTTTTCCAGTACTCTTAAGTCTCTGACTTCTTGCAACAATAATCACTGCTATAACTAATGCCATAAAAGCAATCTGAATAAAAGTTTCAGTCATTTGATAAGTAATAATATAAGGTCTATCCAACCCTGCAATATAGGCTTCATAGTTTTGTAAATTAGCATTATCTAATATTGGTCTCATAACTGAACCAACAATCTGATCACCATGAATACCTAAGAACCATAACAATTGTGCCAAGCCCTGTGTAATCAATAATGCTGGCAATCCAGTTCCTACAACTAAAAGTGGTTTCGCTAATAGTTGTGAAAAAGCTTCATGAATATTTCCATAAGAAGTTAATCCTACTAAGTAATTCACTATACACGCTGCTAATAAAGCAATTCCAGCAGGAATTAATGCTTCAAAAGAAGATAAAATATTTTGTGGCACAGAATCTGGTAATTTTATTTTAATATCTTTATTAAATATGAAACAATATAGCATTGCAATAAAATATGAAGCAATTAATGCAATAAACATTCCTGATGAGCCCATATATGTTGTTGGTATAACACTATCAACAATTTCTTCACCAACTTGTACATGAAATGGTGTTAACACAAAGAAAGCAATGAGTGTTGTTAATCCACAATAAATAGGATTAGCTTTATTACTCACATCTGTCTTTACATAGTTATATCCCATTAAAAACGCTAAGAACAATGCAACCAGCGACATTGTCGTTTGTGTTAATGGTGATAAAACACCAGATAAAAAAACTAAAAAACTTGCTGGTACAACTTTTTCTATGAACGGAAAATTAAGAATAATAAGTACCATTGACCCTACAATAATAAATGGAATAGTTGGCATCATAGATTCTCTAACAACACGTAAAAACTTGATGTTATTAATCTTTACACCAAAGGGCAACAATTTCTTTTCTAACCAAAGACTAAATTTTCCATACTTTCTTTCCTCCCTTTTCTATCTTTGATAGTACAAAAGATATATTGTTATAACTTTTATAATTAAATGTTATAACATTCTAACAATAATGTCAATATTTTCAAATAAAAAAATGTGTTTTTTAACACATTTAATTAAGTTCAATAATCAATTCATATCCTTTGGCTAAATATCTTGAATAAGTAAACTCAGCAGAAAAGTTTTCTGAAAAGCCACGACGTATTCTCGTCATAACAACTTCATTTTTAGTTATATCAAATTCTTTTTTCTCTTGAGCTGTAATCATTGCTGCAGTTATATTTTCTTTAACACGTGTTATTTTATATCCATGCGACTCTAAAAGTTGATATAAAGAACCTGAAAAATTCATTTTATCAGTCAAAGGCATTTCAGGATTTAAATAAGTTTCTTGTATGGATACAAGTTGATCATCAACATATATCCCTCTTTTTAACTTTAATAATTTTCTATTTTGACTAATATCAAAATAGTAAGCTACTTCAATAGGTGGTAAAGTATAACCAAGAAACAATATTCTTCTATCTGTATCATTATGTTTTTCATGTATACCATTAAAAGAAGAAATAAAACTTGTTTCTACTTTATCCTTTTTTTCTAGAACAACTGTTCCTTTTCCTCGTTTTCTAGCAATAAGTCCAGCTGCTATCAATTTATCCATAGCTTGTCTTACAGTAATACGAGAAACACCAAATTCATCCATTAAATTCATTTCTGTAGGCAAATTTGAGCCAACAGAATAAAATCCATTTAATATTCTTTCTTCTAATATATCATACAATTGACTCCATAAAGGTTTTTCACCATTATTTACTTTCAATTTCATTTTTATTAATCAATCCTTTCTTTAAAGTATATAGTTTAATCAATATTCATTCTTACTTTTATTATAAATGAATTTTGAATAGAATAAAATGTACTTTTTCATTATAATACAATAATATCATAAATAACTTATATAAAAATATTTAAAATTTTCATTTATGATTCTTATAGAATAAACTTGTCGAAACAGACAAGTTCTTTTATAATAACCAAGAGGTGTTTTTATGAAGAAAATCAGATATTTTATACCATCCATCATCTTAATGATCATCATTTTTATGTTTTCACAACAAAAAGGAAATGAATCATCTGGACTAAGTTCACAAATTGTTTTATGGATTCAAACTTACTTACATATTCCTATAACAGAATTGATTGTCAGAAAAGCTGCTCATATGAGCGAATATGCTGTTTTAACTTTGACTTTTATTTATGGATTCTATAAGAATCAATATCCATTGAAAAAGATTATCGTCTATTCACTTATATGTGCTTTTCTATATGCCTGCACTGATGAATTCCATCAGTTATTTATAGGTGGCAGAGCTGGTCAATTCACAGATGTTCTTATTGATACATGTGGTGCCCTGATCGCCATTGTGATTTATTATTTTTATAATTATTGGAAAAGAAAAAACTCAAGTCTGAAATAGATTTGAGTTTTATTCATAATTAAGCAATTGATATTTTTTTAATATAGGTTTAAATAATTTCATAAAAATACCTAATGTTGGTCCAAATGTTAACATTCCTAGAATTGTTCCTACACCAATAGACCAAGAAATATGAGCTGATAAAGTCAGTCCTATAATCATCAAGATAGATATCACATCAACAGCTTGTCTGATTGTAGAAAACTTAAAAGGTAAAAGCTTTGTCAATGCCATACAGAAGCCTTCTAAAGCAAACGTTACTTCATCCAACAACATGACAATAGACACACCAAATGCCGCTAAAGTACTGGCACATAAATATAAAACGATTCCGCCACCAAAGGAATCAAATGGGAAAGTTAAAATATGGTAAACCATAAAATTAATAACCGTACCTAGTAAAATACTAAAAGGAATCTGAAGCAACTGGCGCAAACGAAATTGTTTTCTTAAAATAAGAATTTGTCCCAGCACACAACTGCTATTAAAAAGAATACCCGCTGTTCCAACCTCTATCCCGATCAGATCTGATGTTGATTTAGCTAAAGCATCCCAGGCTCCTACGCCAATACCAGCCTTTAAAGTTAAAGCTGAACCTGTCCCAGTTATAATAAACCCTAATATAATAATGATATATCTCTTTACATTTCTATTCATGATTTCCCTCCACAATCATCATGATTATATCGAAATATTTATTTTTGTCTTTTAAATTTCAAATTATGAAACTTCAAAATAAAAAGAAGAAAATCTCTTTTCTCCTTCAACAACTAAAGCTTCTTTTCCATTAAATATCTTCTCAATCTCACGCCACGTCTTTCCACAATCTGTTCTTCTAAAACATTATACCCCTGTTTTTCAAAGAAAGGTCTTGATGTCACAGAAGCAGCTGTATTCATAAAAGATATTCCTTTGGCTTTGGCATATTTTTCCAATTGTTCAACAAGCAATGAAGCAATGCCTTGATGTAGATAATCAGGATGTACATAAAGCCTATCTAAATATCCTGTTTCACCAACATCACCAAATCCAATAATTTGTGAATCTTTTTCTACAACCAAAGTATGATTTCTGTTCAAAGAAACCTGCCAACGATAAACATCTGGATTTGCAGGTGCCCAGGCATCTAGCTGTTCTAATGTATAATCATGAACACAAACAGTATGAATATTATGATAAAATAACTCTAAAATAGAATCTAAATCACTTTGCCTATATAACCTCGTTTTCATCTACACCACCCCTTCAAAACTATTTTCATTATATCACACTCTTGACAAATAAGAAACATTTTCGTATGCGAACCCCAAAAGTTACCTGTCAAATAAAAAAACCAGTATCACAAGATACCAGTTTATATACCAAATAATAAATCCATATATGTTGGCATAGGCCAATATTTTTCATCTACACAATTTTCAATCTGATCAGCAATCTGACGTAATATCGTCATTGTTGATAATACATCATCACGCCATATTTTTGCAATTTCTAAAATATCAGCTTCTAGATGTTGTGCTCTATCAATATGTTTTTCTAAAATCATCATTTGATTTTTCATTTGTGATAACAATGATGATAATGATTTGACATCATCCACCAGATAATCAATATTGACACCTAATTCTTGCATATGCAAAGATGTTTTTGTCATTTGATCTAAATAAGCTAATGCGGCAGGATAAATTTCATTTCTTGCCATTTTTAATGCTGTTAAAGCTTCAACTTGAATCGTTTTATTATAATTTTCAAGTAAAATTTCATAACGTGCCTGAAGTTCAATTTCACTATAAATACCTAAGTGTTTAAACATCTTAACATTCTTTTCATCTAATAAGCATTCCATAGCTTCAACTGTATTTTTACGATTTGGAAGTCCTCTTCTTTTTGCTTCTTCTTCCCACTCTTTAGAATATCCATCTCCATTAAAGATAATTCTTTGATGTTGAGATAAAAATTCTTTAATGACTTCCATAGGTTCTTTACCACTTTCTATTTCATCTGCCATTTCTTCCATTTCATAAGCTAAAATAGAATTTAAGATTGTATTAGGACCCGCAATAGATTGTGATGAACCAACAGCTCTAAATTCAAACTTATTACCTGTAAAAGCAAATGGTGATGTACGGTTACGATCAGTATTATCTTTAGAAAAATCAGGAACAACAGAAACACCTGTCTGGAATCTTGCTTTATCAATATTTTCTAATTCTGCACCCTCAATAATCGCATGAATGATTTTATCTAAATCTTCACCTAAAAACATAGAAATGATAGCTGGTGGTGCTTCATTAGCTCCTAAACGATGATCATTACCAGCAGTAGCAGTTGTCATACGCAATAAATCTGCATATTCATCAACAGCTTTAATTGTACATGCTAAAGCAGCTAAGAAAGGTAAGTTTTCACTTGGGTTCTGTCCTGGATTAAATAAATTAACACCGGTATTTGTGACAACTGACCAGTTATTATGTTTTCCTGATCCATTCACACCATCAAATGGTTTTTCATGCAACAAACATCTTAATCCATGTTTTTTCGCAATATCCTGCATCAATAACATTAATAAATGATTATTGTCTGTTGTAATATTAACATTACGATAAACACAAGCCACTTCATGTTGCGCAGGAGCCACTTCGTTATGTTTTGTTTTAGAAGGAATACCATATTTCCATAATTCCTGATCAAGTTCTTTCATAAAAGCAGCAACTTTACGCTTTAAGCTTCCAAAATAATGATCTTCCAATTCCTGACCTTTAGGTGCCATAGCACCAAAAAGCGTTCTACCTGTTAATTTTAAATCCATACGCTTTTGATAATATTCATCTGCTACTAAGAAATATTCCTGTTCACTTCCTACAGAAGCACTGACATGAGTGATACCTTCCATACCAAGCATTGGTAATAAACGACATGAAGCTTTTGTCAAGGCATCAACGGATTTTAATAAAGGTGTCTTTTTATCTAAAGCTTCACCTGTATATGAACAAAATAATGTTGGTATATATAAGCTTCCATCTTTCACAAAAGCTGGTGAAGTACAATCCCAGGCCGTATAACCACGTGCTTCAAAAGTTGCACGTAATCCCCCAGATGGAAAAGAAGACGCATCAGGTTCCCCTTTTCTTAATGTTTTACCACTAAATTCTAAAATAGCTTTATTACCATCAGGTTCTAAAAAAGCATCATGTTTTTCAGCAGTTAATCCCGTCATTGGCATAAACCAGTGTGTAAAGTGAGTGGCCCCATTTTCTACTGCCCATATTTTCATAGCATTCGCAATAACTGTTGCTGTTTCCTTAGCTAAAGGTTCACCTTTATCTAAAGCTTCATGAAAAGCTTTATAAGTTGATTTTGGAATACGTTCTCTCATGATATCATCACTAAAAGTCAAACATCCATAGTTTTCAAGTAACTTATTCATATCCATTCAATACATCCCCCATTTCTTTTTCCACCATTGTATCAATTTATTTTCACAATGTCTACATAAAATCTATCATGTCATAGCTAAATAACGTACATTTTCATATAATGAAATAAAAATATTTTGAATATATTCTATTGTATTTTTTGCGTTTCATATTATACTTATAAAGAGGTGAATTTTTATGTTTGGACAATTTACAGCTCTTATCATTCATAGTCAAAAAGATTTCAATAATCAAATCAAAGACTATCTGGAATCTAAAGATTATATCTGTCAACAAGTCATCACATATAAAGATTTAGAAAATTATTTTGAAAATCATACTTATGATTGTGTCATCATTGAAGATAATTTTCCACGCATTCAAATAAGAGATTTTCTAGTACAAATTAAATTAAGAGGTCAACCCATTACGATTGTTTTAAGTGATGCATTAGCCCCTGATTATTTAGAATCATTATTAAATGCTGGAGCAGATGACTACTTAACTGAACCTTTTGCTTTAAAAGATTTAGATATTAAAATTCAATCAGTCTATAAAAATGGAATATTAAAACCTAGACGTATATATCGTTTTAAAGATATTGTGATGGATACAACTGCCAAAACATGTTCATGTAATGGAAAAGCTTTAACACTAACAAAAAATGAATATAAGTTATTATCCATTCTCATTGCCCATCCTTATCAGCCTTTTAGTATTTCTTATTTGTTTGAACAGGTTTGGGGTTCTTCAATATATGAAGATGGTACATCCATTCCAGCTTTGATTGGTAATGTCATGATGAAATTAAGACTAGCTAATAATGATCAAGAATATATCAAACGTTTTGGTAAAGATAGCTATAAAATGGCATTTTAAACAATACATACAGAAAAGAACTTTATTGAGTCAAATCATAAAGTTCTTTTTTTCTACAAAATTTAACTTCAGTTAAATGTTGGTAATTGATTTTAACTCCATAAAAACGGTGTTAAAGCCCTTTAAAATAAAACATGATATTTTCATCAGTGCTATACTTATATCGAGGTGAAGAT
>NZ_NFLH01000035.1 GCF_002160815.1 Massilimicrobiota sp. An134
ATGAACTCCATGTGTGAGCTAAGATATAGTGACTTTACAAATGAATTTTCATTTAAGACCATATAATCAATATATTTTAAATATAGTTACCAACATTTATCTAGGGTTAGATTTTTATATTTTAATAAAGGAGGTTATTTCAATGAAAAGATTTTTACAAATCAGTTTATTATTTCTCTTTTTAATTGGTAGTATCATTTGCTTTATAAACAGGAGACAATATTCATAAACCTTTTGTTTATAAAAAATATTCATAATAAAACGGATAGCTCATTTTATTGTCAACTATCCGTTTTTTTCATATATGGAAGATAACGCTGTTTATGTTTTTGATTCACATAAAAGCTGACATAGATTTCTTTTTCTAAATATTCAGTATGAAGTATTTCATATTGATATTCTATTTCACTAAAAATATGCCCTTCTTCATAAGGAATATAAACACTTATCAATTCATAATCTTTAAAGAGAATATCAATGATCATATTTTCTAAATCATCTAAATGCTTTTTCTCTTTCACTGAAACATCTATGCATATACCCTGTTCATGAACAATGGGCTGATGAACCAAATCCATTTTATTATAAACATAAATCATTGGAATATCCAAAGCATCAAGTTCTTTAAGAACTGATAAAGTTGTTTCTATTTGATTATGGTAATAAGGTGAAGATGCATCAATCACATGAATAAGCAAATCAGCATCTTTCACTTCTTCTAATGTTGAACGAAAAGATTGCACAAATGAGTGTGGTAACTGATGAATAAAACCAACTGTATCACTCATGATGACATGATGTTTTTTCATATAAACACGTCTTGATGATGTCTGTAAAGTCGCAAAAAGCATATCTTTTTCATAGACCTTTTTAGAAGTCAAAGCATTCAATAAAGAAGATTTACCACTATTTGTATATCCCACTAAACAAACCACTTTTTCCTGGTGATGTTTTCTTAACTGTCTTTGTGTCTGACGCTGTTTTTCAATCATCGCTAATTCACGTTTAGCCTGCGTTAATTGACGACGAATACGACGACGATCTAATTCAATCTGCTTTTCTCCACTACCACGAAAGCCCATACCTCCCTGTTGAGAATAAAGATTCTGTTTCATTCCTGCTAATCTGGGAAGTAAGTATTGAAGTCTGGCTATGCCGACTTCTAATTTGGCTTCTTTTGTTTTCGCTCTTGAAGCAAATATACGTAATATCAAATCACTACGATCAGTCACTTCTACCTGACATTGATCAGTTAAGTTTTTGATCTGCAAAGGTGTCAATTCTTCATTAAAAATCACAATATCATCTTGTTCTACTAATTCTTTAATTTCCATGACTTTCCCTTTACCAATATAATATTGAGGAGAAATCGTATCTAAGTTTTGTGTCACCACAGCTTTGACTTCAATATCACAGGCATAAGCCAGTTGTTTTAACTCCTGCATAGATATATCAAAATCATATGGCATCTGTGGATATTGAACACCAACTAATATTCCCTTCATCTTTATTCACCTCTTTCAGATAAGGAGTCTTTATGAAAAAAGCTAATTATTATTTTACACTTTGTCTTGTTCTTTTTACAACTCTTTTTTCTTTTTTCAATATGTTCCAGATTGTCAAAGTATCTTCTCAGGTCATTCAGATTGTCCTTACTAATTTATTACCATCTTTATTACCCTTTATGATTTTAATTTCTTTATGTTTATCTTTAGGTATCTTTCAACTCATCAGTTATTTTATCCAATTTCTCTTTTCACCACTTTTTCATTTAACACCACATATGTCTTCTCTTTATTTTGTTTCTTTTTTCTGTGGTTATCCAACCAATGCAAAAATGTTAAGAGAATCCTATGAATTAGGTTATATTAATATTTCTCAACTACAACATCTTCTCTCCATAGCATCCTTTTCATCATTAAGCTTTATCTTTGTTTCCCTAAAACTGCCTTTTTCCATTGCACTGATGATTTATATAAGTCATATTCTTCCAAGTATAATCAAAGCTGTCTTTTATCATCAAGATTACCAATGGATGTCTTTTCATGAAAGTATTCAGCCAATCATTCATCCCCAGATGCGATTTGTAGAAGCCCTAAAAAAAAGTATTACATCCTCTTTAACAGCCTTTATATTTATTTTAGGCTATATGCTTGTCTTTCAATTTATTGGTTATAGCTTACAGACCATTGTTCATAACCCATTTCTTTTAAATATCATCAAAGGTTTTTTAGAATTCAGTTCCGGTTCTATTCAATTATTACAATATCAACATCTGCTTGTCTATCCCTTTGTCAGCTTTTATTTATCATTTTCAGGATTATCAGTTTTAATGCAAGTGGATAATATTTTAGATGGTATCCCCTATTCTTTTAGAAAATATTTCATCGCAAGAGTGCTTCATGGACTCTCTTCATTTATTATTTGTTTACTTTTACAATACTTGATGATATAAAATGATTTCAACATCAGGATTATTTGACAATCATAGGATATATGGTATAATAATAGTAACCATTATTAATAAGGAGTGAGAGTATGTCTGAAACAAAGTTAAGATATTCTAAACAAAGGGAAACAATTTACGAAGTTTTAAAAAATGACTGGTCACATCCTAATGTGGATGATATTTATAAACAAGTCAAACAATTGATTCCTGATATTAGTTTGGGAACTGTCTATCGAAATCTTAATTTATTAGCTGATCATAAAAGAATTACACGCTTAGATATTGGTGATGGAGTTATTCATTTCGATGCACGTATTGAACCCCATTTTCATATGGTATGTGATGAATGTGGAACTATTCAAGATATCGTTTGTCAACAATCTACCCTGGATGAACTTATTAATAAGGTCAACGAACAATCCGAACATGATATTCATGGGGCACATATTTTGTTTCATGGAACATGTTCACATTGTTCAAAGAAAAAATCATAGGAAGGAGGGCATTATCATGCCAACATTAAAAGGAACAAGAACTGCTAACAATTTATTACATGCATTTGCTGGAGAATCTCAAGCAAGAAATCGCTACACTTATTATTCTTCAATTGCCAAAAAAGAAGGATATGTACAAATTGCTAATATCTTCGAAGAAACAGCAAATCAAGAAAAAGAACACGCTAAAAGATTAATGAAACTATTAAATGCTGAATTAAAGGGAGAAGCTTTACATGTCGAAGGTGATTTCCCAATCATGCTTGGAACAACTGCTGAATGTTTAAAAGCTGCTGCTGCTGGTGAAAATGAAGAATGGACTGACATGTATCCTGAATTTGCAAAAATTGCTGAAGAAGAAGGATTCCCTGAAATCGCTAAAGTATGTCAAAGTATCGCTGTTGCTGAAAAAATGCATGAAGCTAGATACTTAAAATTATTAGAAAACTTAGAAAATGGAACAGTCTTCAAAAAAGACGAAGCTGTTATGTGGAAATGTAATAACTGTGGATTTATTTATGAAGGAACTGAAGCTCCTGAAAGATGTCCTGCTTGCGATCATCCACAAGCTCATTTTGAAGCATATACTTTCTTTAAAGGATAAAAATCTAAACCCAATTATGAATAAACATAATTGGGTTTTAAACTTTATACAAACGTATTCATTTCATAAAGATTTCACTATCAATAACACTGATATCTTTAACATGAGAGCATATGATACAATGCTCTTTTTTACTTTTAGCATTTTTATTAGCTTTTGATCATCCATTAAAAGGCATACTTGCTTTTTCCAATATAATAAATAACCATTGCTAAAATCAATGCCCAAACAATATCCATAAATGCATGCTGTTTAATCATAACAGTTGAAAGACAAATCAACACTGTTAAAACAACAATAGCGACACATAACCATGAATACTGTTTAATTCTTTGGCTTTTCAATAGCGATACACACATCATAACACTGTTATATACATGAATGCTAGGACAGACGTTGGTAGATGAATCAACGGAATAAATAAAGCTAACCAGACATTGAAATATGTTTTCATTATATAACTGAACTCTTAAATTTTGACCAGTAGGTATCAATGCATAAATAAGCAAAGATAAACTCATACCTAAAAACAGGTAAAAATATGTTCTTTTAATACCAACCTGATCAATAAAAACAAAATATGCAAAACCTAATACCATAAATACAAACCATAATATATATGGAATAACAAAATACTCATTAAATGGAATATAAGAATCAATCCATGAATCTGTAATAATCATACGTGATGAATGATGATTTTCTAATAACATAAAACCAATCATATAAGCAATAAAAAAATACAATAAATATTTTAAACCATTATATTTTTCTAAAAATGCTTTCATCTACACAACCTCCTATGCTAGAATATATAGTAACATGATGATTTAATTATGTGAATTTGGTATGAACGGAGAACAATTTTATGAAAAATATTATTTTTGATATAGGTAATGTCCTTTTAGATTTTCAACCTGAAGCATATTTACAAAAACATTTTCAGCCTTCTGTTATGGGGGATTTGATGATGATTATCTTTTCTAGTGATGAATGGATAAAACTAGATATGGGAACAATGATGATTCAAGATGCTATCCAGTCTTTAACTTTAAAACACCCTCACTACCATGATGAAATTATTTTTGTCATGGAAACTTGGACTCATATGATGACTCCTTTAGAAGACAATGTTGCTATTGTCAGGGAGTTAAAAGAAAAAGGTTATTCATTATACCTATTATCAAATTTCCATAAAGAAGCTATTAAAACGATGTTTGAAAGATATGATTTCTTTAAACTTTTTGATGGTGGTGTGATTTCAGCTAATGAACATCTAGTTAAACCTGATCAAAAAATCTACAAACTACTTTTAGAAAGATACCATCTTCAACCTGAAGAATCTGTTTTTATTGATGATATGCTTGCCAATATTAAAATGGCTGAAGAATTAAATATCCATGGTATTTATCTCCCTTATCAAAGTGATTTAAGAACAGAACTACAAAAACGTCATATTTTATAAAACCTGTTATGTTCAACATAACAGGTTTTATATATTTTCTAGAATCTTTTTTCTTTGTCTTAAATAAATCAGATATAATATAAGACTGATGACAAGAACTATACCTATAATAAGCATCAAACAATGCATAAAAAATGTTTCTGGTAAAATAGTAATGACTGGATCTGTTGTTTCATCAAAAATCCAATAATCATTTCTAAATACTATTTGATGAAAAAGAATAAAAGCCTTATTAAAATCAATCGCCGCAAAAAATCCAATAACTAAAGGGATACCTACTGAAAACAATGACGTTAATCTTAAAAAACGATATTCATGCTGTTTTATACGATAAATTCCCATTATAAATATCATGATTCCACTGATAACACAAATCATTTGGATTGCTTCGAAGATTCTTTTAACTTCCTCAAAATGAATACGTCCACTTGTCGACATAACAAAATTTGGTAGATTGAGATCTCCTTGGTAAAAAAGACTCTGATATTGAATCAAAACATCATAATTATGACGAATGACATCAGCTGAAAGTCCTGTACTTTCACTCAGATTTAAAAAATCAATATCAAAATAATAGAGCGGTTTAAAGAAAACTGTAAATACTACCGCAAAACTGATAATGAAAATAGCGAAAACAACAGCTAAGAAAATATCACTTTTTCTATTCTTTATAAATGAAGTCAGCACCTTTTTGCACCTCTACTTTAGATAAACCAGGATAGCTTTGTTGGCGTAATACTTCGTAAATACCTATAGCGACACAATTAGAAAGATTTAAACTTCTAGCATCAGCATCCATTGGAATACGAACACATTCATCTAAATGCTGTTTTAAAATATCATGTGGAATTCCATCATGTTCATGACCAAAGATGATATATTGATCCTGGTCAGATACATAATTTTGATCACTATAACATAGTTTTGAATAACGTGTAAAAAAATGATAATCGCCGTGATTTTGACTCACAAAATCTTCCCAGTTTTCATATACCTGCATTTGTAAATCCTTAATATAATCTAACCCGGCACGTTTCATATGTTTATCATCTAAAGAAAAACCTAATGGTTTAATAAGATGCAACTTCGAATGTGTTGCTACACAAGTACGCATAATATTCCCTGTATTTTGAGGGATTGCAGGATGTACTAAAACAATATGATTCATGATTAATCTCCCTCACCTTTCAAAATTGTATATAGCTTTTTAAGTGCTTTGGCACGATGTGAATACTGATTTTTTTCTTCCAATGTCAATTGTGCAGATGTTTTATGAAGTTCTGGCACATAAAAAATTGGGTCATATCCAAAACCATTTTCACCTTCAATTTTATCATAAATTTCTCCATCAAAATATTCTTCAATCAAGATAGGCTGTTGATCAGGTCTACATAAAGCCATAGCGCAAACAAATCTGGCACCTCTATCTTTACCCTTAACAGCATCAATAATGTACTGATTCTTAATATCATAACTTGTATCATGCCCCATAAAACGTGCTGAATAAATACCAGGCGCTCCATCTAAGGCATTGACTTCCAATCCAGAATCATCTGCCAATACAGGCTTATGAATCATATCACAGATTGTCTGAGCTTTAATTAAAGCATTTTCCTGAAAAGTCTTTCCATTTTCTTCAATATCTATGTCTTGATCAAACACATCTTTTAATGATTTGACTTCGATACCAATTTCTTCTAACATTGCTTTGATTTCTTTAATTTTTCCTTCATTTGTAGAAGCTACAATAATTTCTTTCATTTCTCTCACTCCATTTTCAAACTTTTCTTGACTTCTGATATAGGCATTTTCTGTCCCGTCCAAAATTCAAAAGAAACAGCACCCTGATAAAGAATCATGCCTTCTCCATTCATATATTCAAGACCTTTTTCTTTTGCTAAGGTTAATAACTTTGTTTCTTGAGGATTATAAATAATATCAGCCACCTTTAATGACTTATTGAGATAAGATTCATCAGGAATTAAACATCCATCAGTATGTGGTTCCATTCCTACATTTGTGGTTTGAATAAGCAAATAAGCATCTTTTAAATCATTTTTTAAAGATTGCATATCTTGCAAGGATTTTAATGTTATAGAACAATGACATTGTTGATTCATTTGTTCAACCCAATCCTTATGACTGCGATTATAAACAATAATGTCCTTAGCCTGTTTTGTCAGTGCAGCCACAATAGCTCTAGCAGCCCCACCAGCACCCAAAACAACAATTTTCTGTTGATGAAGATTCCAATGTTTTTCTTCACAGGCCTTGATAAAACCGATTCCATCACTGATATGACCAATCAGCTTACCATGATTATTTTTGACTGTATTGACAGCCTGACAGAGTTTAGCTTCAGGAGTCAATTCATCAAGATAAGATAAAATCTTCACTTTATATGGCATGGATACATTAAATCCCTTGATGGGTAATATTCTGACACTTGTTATAAAATTGGCAAAATGATTTTCCTCCACCTCAAATGCCAAATAGACATCATCAATACCCAAGTATTGAAAAGCCGTATTATGCATCATTGGTGAAAAGGAATGTTTAATAGGATTGGCAACAATACCATATAATCCTGTATAACCCGTAATCTTATTCATCATAACCCTCCTTGATTTCTTTTCTATTATATAGCAATCATCTACAAGACTCAAAGAATTATTTTAAGAATATGAAAAAAACACTTCCATTTTTATTTTTCGAGTATAATCATGTATAGGAGGTAATTTTTTATGATTAATCAATTAATAGTGAATGCTGATGATTTTGGAATGACACAAGCCAATACCATTGGTATACTTGTAGGGCATAGTCAAGGCATTATTACTTCAACAACATGTATGATGAATATGCCCTATGCTCAGTTTGCTTTAAAACAAGCTAAAAAATTCCCACAACTGGGAGTTGGAGTTCACCTGGTATTAACCGTTGGTCGTCCTTTAGTAGAAGGAGCTCAATCCTATACAGATCAAAATGGAGATTTTATTCGACCAAAAGATTATCCTGATGGAAAACCACATGCTAATCAAGATGAACTTTATCGTGAATGGAAAGCTCAAATAGACAAATTTATTGAAATAGCCGGACATAAGCCAACACATATTGATTCACACCATCATGTCCATCTATTACCATGGCATTTGGATGTTACAAAACGATTAGCTTTAGAATATGATTTACCTATTCGCCAACGTGAACAAGTTCTTGATACATATCCTTATATTCCTGTTTATGATCAGATGTATAATGATGATGCTAATTATCAATATTTTACACAAATTCTTTCATCCTATCATGGACCTTTGGAATTCATGTGTCACCCTGCTTATCTTGATCAGAGGCTCTATGATATGTCCAGCTATAACTTACCACGTATGAAAGAACTTGAACTTTTAACTTCACCAGAAGTCAAAACTTTCATACAAGAAAATCATATTAAACTTATTAATTTTTCTGATCTTCCACATAATCATTTATAATTTGACAAAAGATTCTTGCATTCTTGTAAAAAAATGTTAAAATAGATATGTCCGTAGAGATACGGATATGGTGAGGAAGAAGAGCAAGGTGGAAGTTATTTGGTAGAGAGATGGAGATTGTAGTTCATATAATACAAAACTTTCGAAAAATAATAACACAAAAAAGAGATTGTAAGTCGAACTTATAATCTCTTTTTTCTTTATTGAAAAGATTTTTATAACTTTTCATGACCCTCTATTTGATTTAATACCCCTAATATGGCTAAAAACAATCCTGGAACAATCAATCCCAAATAATCCACTCTTATCACCACCAAGGTTATTTTAACATTCCTTTCAAAAAGAAGTGTTAAAACAAGGTAAAAAGATTTTTCAAATTGTGTTATTTACCATTTTTTATGAAGATCTTCTTTGGTAATAGGTCGAATCACCTGACATGGATTCCCTGCAGCAATCACATATGGCGGAATGTCATGAGTGACAACACTCCCTGCCCCAATGATAGCACCCTGATTAATCTTAACACCTGGTAAAATAGTCACATTCCCACCTATCCAGACATAATCATAAATTTTAACTGGACGTGCATATTCTAAGCCTTGCATCCTTTGTCCTTCATGAAAAGGATAAGAAGCAGTATAGATATTCACATTTGGTCCCATGACAACATGATCTCCAATCTCTACAAGTCCCTGATCTAAAATAGTGAGATTGACATCACTATAAAAATCAATACCAACCGTAATATGGTAACCATACTGACAATAAAAAGGTGGTTCAATCCATAATTCACCTTTACAATTCAATAATTTCTTTAATAAAACATCTTTTTCTTCTTTTTGAACAGGAGTATAACGATTATATTCATAGAGCATTCTTTTGCAAATTTCTCTTTCATGATATAATTCCTGATCATATGACTGGTATAAATGCCCAGCCTTCATTTTTTCTTTTTCACTCATTTATTTTCATCCTTTATTATTTTTTCTATATGTTCAATCATCGCTTGGCAATCATAAGTAGCAAAAATAGAAGCATCTATATTATCTACTAAAACAGGTTTTAATTTTTGTGATAACTCATGTTGTTTATATCTGAGTTGAGGAGCGATGAGAATCAAATCATATTTTTGATAAACATTTTCTAACTGATAAACTGCTGTTGCATCAACATGATAAGGCAAATGATTTAACTGACAATATTTATTTAATTTTTCAGCAAAATATCCCGTTGTCATACCACCTGAACAACATAATAAAATATGATAATTTGGCTTTTCATCTTCAAGCAGTTTTTCCATCATACGATGAAACAGATTGGTTGCATAATGAAAGTTATAAAACTGATAATGTAAATAAAATAACAGTTCTTCTCCTTCCATAATCGCTTCTTCTACAATTCCTATAGGCCAAACAACAAATCTGGCAACACGATTTTTATAATAAATTTTATAAGTTCTTGAATCATATTTTTCTAGCTTTAAGCGAGGATCACTTGTCACCTGATAATAAACCCATTTTCTAAAGACTTCTAAATCTTCCTGTTTATAAAAAGTTTCCATTGCCCTCACCACCATATGTCTATTATACTAAACTTTCATCAAAATACCAACTACATAAAAAAGAGAAAATCTCATCTCGATTTTCCCAAATGATTTTTCTCCATCTATTTTCATGTTCCATGTTTTTCACATCTTCTAAAAGACTTTCTGTTGTTTATAAATTCCGTAACTTTACATAATCATTACAATCATAAACGACAAGGTTTCTATTTCCTCGGCAATATTTTATCATTTATACCACTTCTTGTATATTTAGGTATAAAAATGACACCTCTATCTACAATAATACATAATGTTTAATCTTTTGATAATCGCATATTTCATATAAAAAAGAATGAATATTGATCATTCATTCTCTGTATCATTTCATATCGTTATGAGTCTTTTTTATGATTTAACTGATAAATCTTTCTTTCCAAAGACACAAAGAAATGTTCTTTGGGACTTTGATCAAAATGTATCAAATAGAAAGATAAAACAAGCCCACCAATCACAGCAACCAGCATATCTGTCAATGTATCATGGACACCACTTGTCCAATGATTAATAGCATCATAGTTAAAAAAGACTAACAAAGCATATTCATAAAACTCCCATAATAAAGCCACTAAAGCATTAACAGCATTCAAAAATAGAAACATTAGACTTTGACGATGATCTTCTCTCAAAAAATATTTATAGATAAAATATATCAATTCACAAATGACAACACCACTGGCACAATGTATAAATTTATCATAATAGGGCGTTGAATAGCCTCCAAGGCAACTTCCCCAAAGACTGGCAAAATAAACAAAAACAAGATTAATGATATAAAATTCTAATGGAACTTTGATATGTAATATTTTCATGAGTACAGGTAAAATCCACGGTGTCAGACAGGCAACAAAAGTCATTCCAAAATACTTTCCTTGCCAATTGACATAAAAAGCATATATCAAAGTGACAATATAAATGATTAAACAGCTATACCATATGGTTTTTAATTTTTTCATAATGACACCTCTTTTTTATATTGTATCATTATTTCTTAATGTTTGTGACTAAAGAAATTTCTTTTTTGTTTATTTTTTAATAAAATCAATTTTCCAAATTCACCATCCGCTAATAAATCACCCTTTTTAAGATTCTTTGATGCAGCGAACCTTTCAAAGTATGTATATTCTGTTTGATTATCATAACATTGACACTTAATCATATCATCATTCACAATTTCAACAATATACTGTGATTTTATCCCTGTTTGTTTTTTTAACATCTTCATCCTCTTTTCCTGATTATATATCTATGATTGATCATTCATATTACAATCATAGAATTTTTCAACAATACGCATAAAGAAAGGTAACTCCTGACGATTTCTATGAGCAATCATTTCCAATAGCACTACACATCCACCACCAAGTGCACAAAGCATATCTGTCATGGCATCATGGACACCTGTTGTGTAATGTAGAATACAGTCCTTATTGAAAAAGACAAGCATAAAATATTCATAAAACTCCCAAATAACAGCAATTGACAAATTAACTGTCATCATAAATATAAAAAAAAGAATATAATCCTGCTTATTATAAATAGTGCGTTGTTTTTTAATCATGCAATAAAGAATCATTGCGATAATACTGGCAAGAATTCCACTGAAAAAATGGACAATTTTATCATAGAAAGGTAATGTATATCCAGCTAATGAACTTCCTACCAGTGAAGCAAAGTATATAAAAATCACATTAATGATTTTGATTTCATCTGTCATTTTCAAATAAAACAAACGCATAAGAATTGGAAAAAGCCATGGTGTTATACAGGCAACAAAACACATCATGATATCTTTGAGATTTCCTTTTTGTATATTTAAAACAAAAGCAAATAAAAGCGTCACGATATAAATACCACTAACAAAATACAATAGTTTTGTCTGTTTAGTTTTCATATATCTCCTTCTCACTCCTTATTTACAAAAATAAATTAATAAAAATCTTTTGAATTTAAAACACAAAGAAATCATATCTTTTTGTATCTCAACTTCCATTTAAGGTATACAATATTGCATCACATATAGGCAATCAAATATAAAATGATGAAAATCTTTGACTTTTTTACAAGTACATAACTGATATAAACAAAAAGCATACATTCAGTGAAAATACATGAAACTTCAATACTATAAAAATATATTCTTTCTACTTCTATAATTCCCATCTTCTACTATTCTAAGCAAAACGATAAGACTAGTTAAATCAAAAATGTCTTTAGTCTGTTCGCACTTTTATCTGATAACAACAAAATATACGACTGTGATAATCAATAAAACCTTAATCAATTTTTAATTTTCTTCTATCTACCATGGATTTCCTCTGCTTATAACATATAAGAATTTCAAATAAAATATGATACTTGCATTAAATATCTGCATTCAATTTTTCATCTCTCGAATATCAAGAAAAACAATTCTTTTCTCATTATTAATATATGATTATTTTTTTAATTTAATAGAAAAAGATATGAATCTTTCGCAAATTTTTAATCAAATTAGCTCAGTTCATATCTCTTATAAAAATGATTCAGCCCATGTTTTTAATGTATCCACATCAACCTGACTATCAAAGCGACGTCCTTGACATAATTTGGCATTGCCACAAGAAACTTTTAATTCCTGAGTGGTATTTCCCATACCACTGCCTCCTGATGTCGCAAAAGGAATAATTGTTTTACCTGATAAGTCATATTGTTCTAAAAATGTATTGATAATCGTTGGTGCCACATACCACCAGATTGGAAAACCAATAAAAATCACATCATAATCATCCATATTTTTAACTTCATTTTGAATAGCTGGACGATATGCTTTATTTTTCATTTCTTGGCTGCTGCGACTTTGTGGATTGGTCCAATCTAAATCTGCTTGACTATAAGGTTGAGCTGGTATGATCTCATGTAAATCCCCATCAATAGCTTGAGATAGTTTTTGAGCCACTCTTGCAGTGACTCCACTTGCTGAAAAATAAGACACTAAAATTTTTTTCATTTCCATCACTCCTATTCTCCAAAATATAAGGCAATTTCTTCCATTCTTTGCATTTGATCAACATGGAAAGGACAACGATGATTGCAATGCCCACATTGCACACAGGCACTTGCTTTCTTTTCTAAATGGTGATAGTGATCTTTAGCTAAATCATCACCTAATAAAGATAGATCATAATATTTATTCATCAAAGCAATATCTAAGCCCATAGGGCAAGGATGACAATGTTTGCAATAAACACATTTTCCTTGATGTTCTACAGCATCAAATGTTGAAATAACAGTATAATCCTTATCTTTATCACTGGCCTGTGTATATTTTAAAATTTCTTTTAAATCATCACGATTTCTAACACCAGGTAAGACAGTCACAACACCTGGCTTATCTAATGCATATTGAAGACATTGAATACGTGTTAAGGCCTGCGGAAAAGGTGATTTGTTTGCATCCAAGAGCTGTCCTGCACTAAAGGCTTTCATAACTGAAATAGCGACACCTTCTTTTTCACAGCGCTGATATAAAGCCATTCTCTCATCAGTCTGTCCAATGGCATATTCACCATGTTTATAATCATAGGCAAGATTAATACTAAACATCACCATATCTAATATATGCATATCTAAGACTTTATGCACAATTTCAGGAGTATGTGATGATAGTCCAATATGCTTGACAATCCCCTGTTTTTTTAATTCTTGAATATAATCAATAACACCCGCTTTTTCAATCGCTTTTAAATCTGCTTCTTCATCAATACAATGAATAAAACCAAAATCAATATAATCTGTCTGCAACATTTCTAACTGCCATTGAATAGATTGTTTGATCTTATCTAAATTTGTTGTCCATCCATATTCACCTGTTTCATAATTAGCTCCAAAATGAATCTGTAAATAAACTTTTTCTCTTTGTCCTTTGATAGCCTGACCAATTGCCTGAAATGTTTTAGCATGTCCACTTGCTAAATCTAGATAATTCACACCTTGATCAATAGCTTCTTGAATCGTCGCAATGATTTCTTCATCACTTGATTCTCCAAGTGAACTGGTTCCTAAACCAATCACACTAATTTTTTCATTTCCATGTGGTAATTGTCTATATTCCATGGATTTCAACTCCTTTGCATATAAATAAATTGTAAAATCATCATCTCTTCGATATTGATCTAATCGTTTCATTTGATGATGATCATAAAATTCAAAAGAACAGCTTGTATCGGTATACAAAATATAATGGGAACAGTTTTCTATTTTAAATAAATATTCTGCATACTCATAAAGCTTCGTTCCTAATCCCTGATGCTGATATGTCTCATCAACCATAAATAAAACAATCTCTCCATCATAGTTTTGATGCATCTTGGGTAATAACTGTTCACAGTTTTGATGATAGTTTTGCATCATTTGACGATAGGAAGAAATCAAATGAAAATCATCATGTTGATGATAGAGATTATTCTGATATTCTTCAGGAATCAGAATTTTCTCTTTTTTAGATAAAGATAATGCTAAAAAACCAACAATACGCTGTTGTTTGGTTGCTATAAATAAATCTGTGGAATGTAATAAAACATCATAAAAATATTCTTGTGAGAAAATCATACCATTTTTTAAACTTTTAAACATGCGATCTAATTTCCAGACCTGACAGATCATTTCTACGATTCTTGATGTCTCTTTCCATTGAAATCTTTCTATTTGCATAATGCCACCACAACTTTCATCTTTATTTTATATCAACCCTTTCTTCTCTTCAAATACTTATATTTCATATTCAACCATGCTTATAAAGCATAATAATAAAAGAACCACTTATAAAAGTGATTCTTATTCTAAATATTCTTTAATTGAACTCATTTTATCATCTAAATCATTACACATCTGTGCACATTCCAATAACTGATAAGCTATATAACTTTCTTTATCGTCATCAATGACTTTTTTATATCTCAATTTATGTTCTAGACTGGCCCAAAAATCCATCGCTAAAGTACGGAACTGAACTTCGACTTTCACCCATTTTTTCTCATTCTCTAAAAAAATCGGAACTTCAATAATCAAATGCAAACTGCGATAACCATTGGCTTTAGGATTTTGAATATAGTCCTTTTTCTTGACTAAACGAATATCATCTTGTTGTAATAAACATTGAGCCAAATGATAGATATCCTGTTTAAATGAACAGACAACACGTAATCCCGCAATATCATAAAGATATTTTTCCATTGTTTCAACATTAATCGGATAACCTTTTAACTTCAGCTTCTTTGTAATACTTGCATTAGATTTTAAGCGAGAGTGAATAGATTCAATAGGATTACGGTCATAACAAAGAGAAAGTTCTTCATTTAAAACTCTAAATTTTGTTTCTACTTCCATGATGGCACAACGATAATAAGCCATCATTTGTTTAAGTGGCAGAATTTCTTCCTGCCACTCATCGCTCATCACTTCATCAATAAATGCATCTTTAAACTGTTCAATAACCATGTAACTTTCCTTTCTTATGATTGTTTTGTCTGCATTTCTTTCATCTTATTTTTCATTTCAAAATAGAACATTGTTGACGTTGTTAAAACAGCAATTGTATCAGCAATAGGTTCTGCTAAAAAGACTGCAAAAACCTGATCTGATATAAACATAGGTAAAATATAAATCAAAGGAATTAAAACCAAGATTTTTCTAAAGACTGCCAAAAATGCACTCTTTTTTGAATTTCCAAAGGCGATAAATGTCTGTTGACATGAAATTTGGATACCCATTAATAAGACTCCAGCCATATAAATTCTTAATGCCCAAATTGTGATTTCTGTTAATTGTGGATCACTTGTAAAAATCGCAACAAATAAACTTGGGAAAATCATAATCAATAACCATAGTATAGATGAATATGAAAAACATGAAATGGTTTGAAGTTTAAATGCTTTTTGAACACGATCACCTTGTTTAGCACCATAGTTATAACTGATGATTGGTTGTCCACCTTGTGTTAAACCTTGTAATGGTAACATGGCAAATTGCATAACACTTGATAAGATTGTCATAGCGCCAACAGCTAAATCTCCACCATATTTTAATAATGATGAGTTAAAGCACAGTACCAAAACACTTTCTGTAGCCTGCATTGCAAAAGGAGCAACACCTAAAGCAATACATGGTAATAAAATATGAAAATTGATTTTTAAATTTTCTCTTTTTAATTTTAAAATCGTATTTTTTCCTGATAAGAACCAGAATGCCCAAATGGCACTTAAAGCTTGTGACATGACTGTCGCAACTGCTGCACCTTGTACCCCCATATTCAATCCAAAAATGAAAATAGGGTCTAAAACAATATTTGTGACAGCTCCAATAACAACAGTTAACATACTAATTTTTGAAAATCCTTGTGCTGATATAAAGGCATTTAACCCTAATGTCAATTGTACAAAGATTGTTCCAATCGCATAAATAGTCATATAATCTATGGCATAACCAATTGTATTTTCACTCGCTCCAAAAAGATATAATAATGGTTCTTGAAAAATCAAAACCAAAACTGTCAATAAAACGGCAATAATCATGAGTGATGTTGTACAGTTACCTAAAATTTTTTCAGCCGTATCATTGTCTTTTTTCCCCATGAAGATACTAGCTCGTGGTGCTCCTCCCATACCAAATAAGTATGCAAAAGCAGAAATAATCATGATAATAGGAAAACAGACTCCTACCCCTGTTAAAGCTG
Source organism: Massilimicrobiota sp. An134 (assembly GCF_002160815.1). Classification (GTDB taxonomy): domain Bacteria; phylum Bacillota_I; class Bacilli_A; order Erysipelotrichales; family Coprobacillaceae; genus Allocoprobacillus; species Allocoprobacillus merdigallinarum. Next base: position 16,816 of record NZ_NFLH01000035.1, read on the forward strand.
CAGAACCAACTTCTGGAATATGTCCTATATACATACGATCGACCATGTTATATAAAGCATTGACAACCTGCGATGTAATAGCCGGTACAGCCAAAATAAACAATAAATGTCCTATGGGTTCTTTTCCTAAGTCCACTTCTTGTGACATTTTTAATTTCATAAACATACCTCCTCATTTTTTTCTTTAAAATGATCTCTTATTTTTATTAGCGTTTCTTCCATTTTTTGAATATCTTCTTTTGGAATTTCTGATAAAATATCTTCATTAATTTTTCGAATTTCTTTTTTTAAAATCTTTATCTCCTCAATTGCATCGGCTGTTAAATAAATATGTTGAATACGTCGATCAGTGACATCACTTTCTATACGAATCAGCTCTTTTTTCACCAAGCTTTCTACACTACGACTAATGAGTCCCTTAGAAACTCCTAAAAAGACATTTAACTGTGTACTTGTTGTAATACTTGGATTATTTGATAATAAAATTAAGATATTCATTTCATTAGGCGATAATTTCAAATCTTTCAATCTCTCATTTAAAACACGTGCATAATACTTTCTAATCTGTATTGAATAATCTAATAATGTTTCAATGTTCGTTTTCATATCTCACCTCATTAGTTTACTTGTATATTGTTTACAACTAAACAATATACTCTTATTTTATGAAAATTGCAACAAAAAAGGTGTAACATTTCGTTACACCAATTGCTTTAATAACTTTTCAAATAAATCAATATCATCTTTTATCATATCAATAGAATTTTGCCAGAATGCTGGATCCTGTAAATCAATACCAACACTCTTACCCACATCTTCTAAACTCATTTTTCCTGTTAATGATAAGAAATGTTCATACGTATCAGCAAATGTAGCACCTTGTTTTTGATATAAACCATATAATCCTTTTGCAAGTAATAAACCAAATGCATAAGGAAAATTATAAAATGCATAATCAGCTTCATAATAATGTGGTTTCCATGTCCACATATAAGGATGTAGGTAACGATGATCCAAACCATGACCATAGGCTTCTTTTTGAGCTTCTAACATTAACGCTTTGATTTCTTCAACACTTAATGGTCCTTCTTGACGCTTTTCAATCAATCGACTTTCAAACAAGTAACGTGAATAAATATCCACAATCACCTGTGCACAATCACAGAGTTCATTTTCTAAAATAAACAATTTGTCTTTTGCATCAGCAGATTTGAGCGCTGCCTTTTTGATAATTGTTTCGCAAAATGTTGAAGCCGTTTCAGCAATAGGCATTGGATAGTCAGCATTTAAAGCTGTTTGTGTATTTAAACATTCACCATGAAATCCATGTCCAAGTTCATGACCTAAAGTAATAGTATCACCAAACTCATTTCCATAATTTAATAAGAAACGACTTTCCTGAATACAATGTAAATTATGACAGAAAGCACCTCCAACTTTTCCCGTTCTTGGATAAACATCAATCCATTGATTTTCAATAGCCTTCTTGGCATAATCTCCTAAATGCTTTGAAAAAGTATAAAACTGTTCTACAACAAATTGACTACCTTTTCCAAAAGGATAAGACATATCACTTTCTACAATTGGAGCATATAATTCATACCAAGGCAATCCATCCGTATAACCTAACGCTTGAGCCTTTAATTGAAAATATCTTTCAAACATAGGTAAAGCTTTTTTCATTGTAGAAATCAAGACATCCAATGTCTTTTGTGACATTCTGGAATCTATCAAAGTACGCTGTAAAACAGAATCATAACCTCGAAGATTGGCACTTGTTATGGCTTCACCTTTAATTGCATTCAAAGCACTCGCAACACCTTGTTCTACTTGTAAATAAGATGCTATCTCAGCTTCATATGCTTTCTTTCTCACCTCTTTATCCTTTGAATAAGCCATATTTAAAACTTCTGTCAAAGGATACTCCTTATCATCCATAGATACTTTCATAGAAGCAATTAACTGATCTTTATATTTCAACCAGGCACTTGAGCCAGTTGTTTTCATTTGAGCTAGAATCTTTTCTCCCTCATCACTTAATAAATAACGATTATGTTCTTGTGTTTCTTTTAAAACAAAAAGATGTTCTTGAATATAAGAATCTTGAATATGATCCAAATCAAACTGACCAATCCAACGATCAATTTTTGCCTGTGCATCTGCAAAACCTGCTAAAAGATTTTCAATAACAGATGAATATTTCAAAGCATCCTGATTCGTTGTATCACTACTCATTGTTAATGATATAAAAGCATATATTTTTTCTACCAGATCCGAAAGTTGATTGGATTGTTCTAAATATGACTTTAAATTGTCTTCTGTTTTTTCCTTTTGAGAATATTCCTGCATATCTTCTAACATTTGTTTTAATGTTTCAATATCATTTAAAAATGATTGATCTTGAAAAGATAAATATAATTGATCTAAATTCCAACGTTTCTCCATAATAACCTCCTTATTTATATTCATTATATACTTTTTTCATATTTTTTTAGCTTGAAAAACTTACTAAATTTCTGATTATCTTTTCATAAGCTGGTAAATGTCGGTATAGCCTGTATTTTAGGGCTTTATCGGCATTTTCTGTTTGGAAGATACATTGCAAAAGCTGGCATTTACCAGCATGATAATGCAACCAAAAGTAGTAAATGAGTAGTACAATCACCGACTTAAGAAGCAAGAGCCAGTCTTTCAAGTTCTGCTTTTGCTGAATTGAAAGTACCGTGTGCGTAGTACCCTAATGTCATGGTGATGTTTGCGTGTCCCATGATGTATTGCAGGGTGTTCGGGTTCATTCCTTTGTTTGCCATGTTCGTGCAGTAGGTATGTCTGAATGAGTGTGGTGTGATGTTTGGTAGCTGGTCTTTATGTGTCTTGTTGTATTTCTTCACAAGCCCACGCAACATACTTTCATAGTTTCCAGCCACTTTAGGGAAGCCCTTTTGGTTTAGGAACAGGAAATTGCTGTAACCGCCTATGATGATAGGCTCTGCCTTTCCTCTGTTCTGTAACACTCGCTTAAAGGCTTGATAAGCTCTTTCTGTCATTGGAAGCTGGCGTTCTCCTTTTTTGGTCTTAGGCGTTTCAATGTAGTAGCCGATTTCGCTGTCTTTCAATAGCTGGTGATCTACATTGATGATACGGTTCACCATATCAATATGGACTGTCAGACCGCAAAATTCAGAAATACGAAGCCCTGTTTCCAGAAGAATAACCACTTCATCATAATACTTGCTGTACGCCTTGTCCTGTTCCATAAAGGCAAGCATTTTTTCTTCCTGCTCTGGCGTGAGAATGACTTTAGGTTCTGAATTATCTTCCAGAACGTCACTCAATTTGAAGCTGAAAGGATTTTTTCTGATACAGTCGTCCTCAATCGCCATATAGAATGACGCTTTCAGAGAACGCTTGTAATTGCTAATCGTCTTGTAGGAAAAGCCATTCTCATACATTCGCATAGCCCATTCCTTACCGTCCGATAGCTTCACCGTATCAATGCTCCTTGCACCCAGAGGGTCGTTTTCCAGAATTTTCATAAGGTACTGGCGACCTTTTTCTGTATTGCGTTTCACATTTTTTCTCTGGCTGTTCTTCTTTGCGTAGAGCTGGCAGACTGTCATTTTCCCACCTATGGTATTGATACCGTCGGCAAGGTCTTTCTTAATCTGCTTTTCTTTTTCTCTCAACGACAAATCTTCACGTTTCCCAGCAGGTGTCTTGTCTGTTGGAACAAGTTTCCAAGCATACTTAAAATGTGGTTTCCCGTATATATCGGTATATTTGTAAACGTATCTTCCGTCTTTTCTCTGGCTCTCTCCAAGTCGTAAATTGCGTCCCTTATTGTCTTTTCTTTTTACATTAGACATAGTGCGAAGCTCCTTTCCGTCAAGGAATGAGCCGTTGATACGCTATACTTTATTATACCATATCTACGGCTCGCTGACATTAGATTTCGTCCAATGTATCAATGATTTTCTCAAACTGTTTTCGCTTAATCTGCACACGGTTTCCATTCACAATCACCCAGCCAGCGTCGAGATTTTCCTCTGCCAGCTTACGCAGTTTCTTTTCCCCGATACGGAAGTATTTTGACGCTTCCTCAATCGTCAGCGTGTACTTTTCCCAGATAGGCACATCAGTATTGTTCGTCATATATAAGCACCCCCTTTACTGTGTGTCTTTTGGAAGCAGACAGACGGCTCTGGAAAAGCTCCGCTGGTATCTCAACCAATCTCATTCCTATGAGCAAAACCACCTCTGGGACGTATCATTATCCTGTGAATACAGGTCATGGCGGGGCGACTTTTCCAAAGGTCGCTCTCGGATCACTGCGTGGGTCGCTCGCTCTCTTTTGGAAAGGTCATGGCGTACAGTCCCCGTGGCTCGCTGTATCACAAACGTATCTGTCTGCTTTATTCAGTTGTCAAAGACCGCAACGGCTTATACGCCTGTCAAAACCTATATGAAGTCATATGGGTTTTGATAGATATACAAGCCCCAGAGAGGACGCAGGAAAGGGGATAATGCGTCACTCTGCAATAGGACGTTGGTTTATGCTACTTTGAAATTAAGTACCTGCTCAATCAGTTTTGCTTCCAGACGGCTACGCATATCCTCGTCAACGCTGGTGTGAGGATTGCCGTATTCGTCAATGCTTGTTCGCATGGACAAGCGGGCAATGTATGGCTCGTAATGGCATAACACAACATTCATAGCCAGAATATCACCCTGTGAAGCGGAAACGATAACAGGGTAAGGCAATAAGCCATTGCCTTTATGTACCGCTTTATTCTTCTTCATGCTGTTTTTCCTCCATTCTTTTTCTGACTTTTTCAAATCCTCTTTGACGCTTATAGTTCACTGTACGGCGTACAATTTTCAGCAAGTCGGCAATCTCGCCGTCGTTGAAGCCTAAACCGTAGAGCAACAAGATAAAGCGTTCTTCCTCAGAAAGTTCCTGCAATGCTTCACTCAACAGCTCATTCTTGATTTTCACATCATAGCCCATGACTTTGTAAAGGTCATAGTCCGTGGAATAATCATCATAAGTCGAGAGTTCCGCAAGCTGTTCTGGCGTGAGTTCTGAAAAGGAAATCTGCAAATCGTTCATACGCTGGTAGTGCTTTTGAATATTGATTGCTTCATTCTTCAAAATCTTTTTGCAGTAACAGTCAAAGACTTTCTGGACATCTTCCGGAGAAGTGGGTCTTTTCACATTTTCACCTCCTTTCGCTTGTCAAAAGGCGGTGATTGTAACCGTTCCTTCCCCCTTTCCGTCATTAATACAAATGAGAGGATATGAACTGGCAAAGTTTGAAAAAGAAATCCAGAAAAAGCAAAAAAGCCCAAGAAGTTTTGATAACCTCGTTGAGCTTTAGCGAATACAATCGACAAATATTGAGGAAATTCTACACGGAAATAGCTGTAAACTCCCTTAACATGGATTAAAATTTTTTTGATGATTTTCTTTTATGCACTCCTGTCATTTATAATCCTCCCGTGAAGAAACCGCCTTGCCAAAATAAGGCAAATTTCAACAGAATAAGCATAAAAGATAAATCCGTCCTAATTCCGTCCAAGTTCCTGTTTTTTGGCAGGAACTAAAAAAGGCTATCACACCCAGCATATATGCTGTGATTGCGATAACCCTGTGTATCAGATAATCTCTGTATTTTCTTTGATGAGCTGGCGAATATCGTCCTGCTTTGCTGGCGGTACTTGACTGATGAAGTCTGCCAGCCAATTATCTCTCTGTTCGTAGACCTTTTCATCATCATAATAGGCTGGATAGTCTTGCAGAATATCAAATTCCCTGTCAGCCCGTTCCGCTTCGTTGCACGCCAAATCCAAATGTTCACCAATCAATTCCTGTGTATAGGAAGTATAGCCCAGAGCCATAGTAATATAGGTGATACGTTCAAAATCTGTCTGTGTCATGGCTTCCTTGCCCGTCAGTAAGTCGTAGTCATGCTGTCCGCATACAGACAGAAATACTTCCTTTTGGTTCTCCGCTTGTCCCATAATAGCCACTCCTAAATCATTAAAATTTTAACTGCCTGCTGGCAACACAGATAAATTCCTCTGGTGTAGGTGTGCTGTTGCCAAACATTCGTTTAAACTCTGCCTGCTGTTCTGGGTCGTCACTGTTCATAGCGTCTATGATTTTCCCCTGTATCTGCTCACGAACTTCTGAAACGGAAAGCCCATGCAGACGAGCCATTTCTTTTATCATTTTTCTGCTGTCCCTTTTACTGAATTTCATCATACGGTCAGAACACCTCTTTTCTCAAAATTGATGATATATTTCAAAAAAATTTGCCAAAAATATAGTGAGTAAATGTTTCATCTATACAGACTATTATATTACACTCTGTGAATAGTTACAATAATGAAAAGCAAGAAAGGAGAGGGAAACTGTGGAAATAGACTATAAAGCAATCGGACAGCGTATCAAGATAGCACGAATTAAGAAAGGCATAACACAGGAAGCCGTCGCAGACCTTATAGATATTACCCCAGCCCACATGAGCAACGTGGAAACAGGGAAAACGAAAGTCAGCCTGCCGACACTGATTGAGATTGCCAATGCTCTTTCCGTATCAGTTGATGTTCTCCTATGTGATAATGTACTTGCTTCACAGAATATTTTCAAGGGAGAAGCAAAAGAGATTTTTGAAGATTGCGACGAATACGAAACCCGATTTTTAGTTGACCTGTTGAAATGTGCAAAATCAGCCATGCGTAGGGACAAGGAAATAAGAAATCAGTTCAATAGATAAAACCGTAGCGTGCAGATCACAATGAATTGTGAAATACAGCTACGGTTTTTCTTCTTCGCTGAATTTATATCCCACACCCCAGACAGTGATGATATAT
>NZ_NFLH01000036.1 GCF_002160815.1 Massilimicrobiota sp. An134
TAAAACGCTAATCGGTAGTATAGACATCATTTTCTAAAAAAATTATAACTTAAAAACTTAAAAAAATCATTAAAAATGATCAGTATCTTTTTGTGCTTTTTTAGCACAGAAAGAAAAAAAGGGAGAATTTTGAATTTGATCAAATATTCTCTCTATTTTAATGTCATTAAATTGACGACATTGACCCATACACATACTCCTTTCTTCTTCATATGTTCATTATAACATAGTTTGAAAGCGCTTAACATTAAATTTATTTGTTTATCAAAACAAAAAAAGATTATCAGAATCACTAATAATCTCCTCTTTGATGAAATTCTTTTTTATTACCACTGATTTGATGTCTTTCTCTCAATTTCTCTTCTATATCCTCAACCTGAATACCTTGTTGATACATCAAAACCAATACATGATAAAATAAATCACTGATTTCACCAATTAATTCTTCTTGATTGTTGTTTTTTGCTGCAATAATTGTTTCACTGGCTTCTTCGCCTACTTTTTTACAGATTTTATCAACACCCTGTTCCAATAAATAATTTGTATATGATTTTTCAATAGGATGTACCTGTCGATCAGCAATGACATCATAAACTTCATGAAAAATATTCTTTTCAAAAATGTAAGGTATGACTTCCTGAAAGAAACATGAATAAGCTCCAGTATGACAGGCTGCTCCAACCTGTTCAACCAGAATCAGTAAAGTATCCTCATCACAATCTAAATACATCCCTTGAATATATTGGAAATGTCCAGATGTTTCTCCTTTATGCCAAAGTTCCTGACGTGAACGTGAATAAAAATAAGTTTCTTTGGTTGTCAACATTCTTTCATAAGCCTCTTCATTGACATAAGCTAACATCAATACATCCTTTGTTTTGACATCTTGTACAATCGCTGGGATTAACCCATTTCCTTTTTCAAAATCTGGTTTCATCAATTCTCAATTCCTCCTTACTGGAATGTGATGACTGGCACATAATGCTTTCACATCATCAATAGTTGCTTCCTGATAGTGAAATAAAGAAGCTGCCAAGGCCCCATCACAATTTGTTTTTTCAAATACTTCCACAATATCTTCCTGATTCCCACAACCACCACTGGCTATGACGGGAATAGAAACAACGTCAAGGACTGCATTTAACATATTAATATCGAATCCATCACGGGTTCCATCTTTATCCATAGATGTCAATAAAATCTCACCAGCTCCCAGCTGCTCACATTGTTGAACCCATGTGATTAAATCCAATCCCGTATTTTTTCTACCACCAGCCATATAGACATCATAACCACTTTGATCATCACGCATCTTGGCATCAATTGCTACAACGACACACTGCACACCAAATTCATCTGCAGCCTGTTGGATCAATTGTGGATTTAAAATCGCTGCTGAATTGATAGAGACTTTATCTGCCCCACTGGATAAAATCATACGAAAATCATCTAAAGTACGGATGCCCCCACCGACAGTTAATGGAATCGACAATTCACTGGCTGCACGTTGAATCAAATCTTTGATAATATCACGATTTTCATAAGTTGCTGTGATATCTAAAAAAACAACTTCATCAGCACATTGTTCATCATATCTTTTCGCAATTTCAATAGGATCACCCACATTTTTTAATCCTACAAAATTCACTCCTTTGACAACCATACCATCTTTAATATCTAAACAGGGAATGATTCTTTTGGCAAGCATGATATCACCTCTTTCAAGTCAATCTGACCTTCATAATAAGCTTTTCCAACAATACAGCCATAATAACCTTGTCTGGCTGCTTCCAAAATATCTTCAGCTCCTTTTACGCCGCCAGAAACAATGCAATGTAAAGATGTTGTGTCTTTGATTTTTTGATAGATGGGAAATGATGGTCCCTGTAATGTACCATCTTTAGAAATATCTGTACACACAATATATTGAACTCCCATTTTTTCTAATTCCTGTAAAAAATCTAAGTAATATATCTGTGTATTGACAAGCCATCCTGAAGTTGATACAAATCTATCTTTGATATCCACGCCCACAACAATACGTTTAGCTCCATATTTCTTTAAAGCTGTTTTTAAAAATTCAGGATTTTCAATAGCTGCCGTACCTAAAATCACACGATCAATCCCTATTTTTTCTAAGTATAGTTCTACGGTATCCATCGTTCGAATGCCACCACCGACTTCAATAGGAATAGAGATGGTCTGACGAATTTTTTGAATTGTTGAAAGATTTGTTGTTGTCCCATCTTTAGCCCCATCTAAATCTACCACATGTAAATAATTGGCTCCCATATTCTGAAACTGTAAAGCCAGTGTTTCTGGTGATGAAGAATAGACTGTTTTTTGTTGATAATCACCTTTATATAAACGCACTGCCTCACCATCTTTTAAATCAATTGCTGGAATAATAATCATTGCACCATCTCCTTAAACGCTAATAAAATTTTTCTTCCGACTGCACCACTTTTTTCAGGATGGAACTGACATCCCATGACATGATCTTTTGCGACAACAGCCGTAATCTTGGCTTGTCCATATTCACAACAGGCAATGAGTTCATCATCGGTTGGATAGGCCATATAAGAATGAACAAAATAAACATAATCCCCATTTTTTATATTTTTCATTAAGGGATGATCTTGTGTGAGAATCAGTTCATTCCATCCCATATGTGGGATTTTGGCCTGCACATCCATCAGTTTGACTTCACCTTTTAAAAAGCCTAATCCTTCCGTTGGAGTCACTTCATAACCTTTTTCAAATAAAATTTGCATTCCTAAACAGATTCCCAATATTGGAATACCCGCTTCTTTTCTTTCTTTTAAAATATCAATCAGATCATATTTCTTTAAATGTTCCATCGCTACTGGAAATGTTCCTACACCAGGCAGTACAATTCCCTTGGCCTGTCGAATCACATCGTGATCTCGACTCACCACAACATCCATACCAAGTTTCAAAAAAGCATTTTGCACACTCATTAAATTTCCAACATGATAATCAATAATCACAATCATCTTATAAAACTCCTTTTGATGACACAATCTGATCTTGATGATTTTCATCAATACTGACAGCCTGTTTTAATGCACGTGCAAAGCTTTTAAACATCGCTTCAATAATATGATGTGTATTTTCACCATAGCTTTCATGAATATGCAAAGTCATCATAGCATGATCACTGACTGCTTTAAAAAACTCTTTTGTCATCTCCGTTTCATATTGACCAAGTTTCATACAAGGCAATTGTGCATGATAAACAAGGTAAGGACGACCACTTAAATCAAGTGTTGTTGTGACGAGTGCTTCATCCATGACAATAGCCATTTGACCATAGCGATAAATGCCTTTTTTATCACCTAATGCTTCTTTGATACATTCTCCTAAAACAATTCCTAAATCTTCTATTGTATGATGACTATCAACGTTTAAATCACCATGACAAATCACTTTTAAATCAAAACCACTATGGAAAGCCCATAATTCAAGCATATGATCCATAAATCCAATACCTGTATCAATTTGAGCTATCCCTTGCCCATCTAGATTTAAGGACATATCAATAGATGTTTCTCTTGTTTCACGCTTTATTTGACTTTTTCTCATATGTATCCTCCTCAAATCTCACTGCAACACTATTGGCATGTCCGTCTAATCCTTCTTTTTTGGCAAATGTGATGACATCATCTTTCAATGCTTCTAAAGCTGCTTTTGGATAATAACTGTATGATGAGTATTTCACAAAATCATAAACACCTAAAGCACTATAAAATTTAGCTGTTCCTCCGGTTGGTAAAACATGATTTGTTCCTGACATATAATCACCAAGTGGTTCTGGTGTATATTCACCTAAAAATATAGATCCAGCATTATGAATCAGTGGTAAAGTATTCATTGGATTTTCTACAAGCACTTCAAGATGTTCAGGCGCAAACTCATTAGAAACCTGAAAAGCTTCTTCAATTGAATTCACAATAAATGCTCCACCATAGTTCTGTAACGATTCTTCAATAATTTCTGTTCTTGGTAATAACTGTATCTGTCGTTTCAACTCTTCATTGACCTTTTCAACAAGTGAAGGCGATGTTGTGACCAAAAGAGCACTGGCTAAACGATCATGTTCCGCCTGACTCATTAAATCGGCTGCAATATATTTAGGATTGGCTTTGTCATCTGCCACGATTAAAATCTCACTAGGTCCAGCAATCATATCAATGTCTACTCGGCCATAACAGCATTTTTTAGCTGTCGCTACATAAATATTGCCTGGTCCGACAATTTTATCAACTTTTGGTAAGGTTGCCGTTCCTATCGCAACTCCAGCAACACCATGAGCGCCCCCTACCTTATAAATTTCATCAATCCCACAAACATAGGCTGCTGCCAGAATGCTAGGATTCACTTTTCCATCAGCTTTTACTGGCGTGATGATAATTAGGTTTTGAACTCCTGCAAGCTTTGCAGGAATTGCATTCATCATAACAGTTGATGGATACGTTGCTGTTCCTCCTGGTACATATAAAGCCACTTTTTCTAAGCCTCGTACCAACTGTCCCATCATGACACCATTTTCCTTATATAATGACCATGATTTATCCACCTGATGTTGATGAAAAGCTATTAACTGTTCTTTAGTACGCTCTAAAATACGCATAAAGTCTTTACCAACACTTGTGACACCATCCAAGATTTCTTGTTTTGAGACAATCAAATCTTTAGGATTATCAATCATGAAGCCATCTAAATCTCGACAATACTTCATTAATGCCTGATCTCCATTTTTTTCAACATCCTCAATCATATTCATGACAGTATCATTGACCTGTTTGGTTATTTCAGTTTTACGTGATGAAAACTTTTGCACAACATCCTTAAACTGCCCTTGTAAATCATAAACTTTTAACATCTTATTACTCCCCTTTCAATTTATAAATCAAATCAAAGATTTCTTCTTTTTTAAATTTTAAACTCACTTTATTGACAATCATTTTTGTAGAAATATCACTGATTTTTTCAATAACCTCTAAACCATTGGCTTTAAGCGTTGAACCTGTTTCTACAATATCCACAATAGCATCACTTAATCCCACAACAGGCCCCAGTTCTACTGAACCTTCCAGCTTTATGATTTCAACATCTTCCTGTTTTTGGTTAAAATAATCCTTAGCCACTTTGGTATATTTAGAAGCAATACGTTTACGACGATGAAAAACTTTATCTTTGTAACCAGGATAAGCAGCGACTGCAAAATAACATTTTCCTATATCCAAATCCAACATTTCATAATAATCCTGGAAATCACTATCTTCTAAAGTATCTTTTCCCACAAAACCGACATCAACGATCCCATGTTCTAAAAAAGTCAAAACATCATTGGCTTTCGCAAAAATCATTGATAAACCATCAGGAGTTTCAATCATGAGTTCACGGTCTTTATGAAAAATAGGTTCCATATCAAATCCCTGTTTTGATAACAATTGACAAACCTGCTTTTCAATACGCCCTTTTGTAATGGCTATTTTAATCATGCTTCTTCCTCCTTTTCTAAAGCTTTGAGAATATGACTTAAATCATAACTAAATCCAATTGCAGGAACCTGCCTTTGAAAATGATTCATGAGTTTATCATAACGTCCACCATTCATAATAGGTTCAGCACTATAAGGCGAATACCCCTTTAACATAATACCTGTATAATATTTCATCATTGGCGTCATAGCTAAATCAAAGGTTAAAATGTCTTTCATCTTTGATTGTTGATATAAATGAATGCACTCTTCAATAGCCTCTTTTAATAATGGATCATCTATCAGTGATTGAACCTGATATAAAACTTGAATATCACCAAAAGCTTGAGGTAACATCAACAACAAATCATGGAGATGACTATCAAAATGATGACTCTCTACAAAGTCTTTCATAGCACTTAAATCACGTCTTTTTAATATATTGACGAATTTCTCATCATCCACTATTTCAACTAAACGGTTATAAAATTGAGCCGATCCCATTTCAATACGTAATGTCTTTAATCTTAAACACTGCATTGTTTCTAAAACAAGCTCTAAGCATTCTAAATCTCCCGCAACACCTGCTTTTCCAAGCAATTCAATACCTGCCTGAAAAAATTCACTGCTTCTTCCTTTATGTCTTTTTTCTTTACGATAAACCTTCCCAAAATAACAATATCTTTTTTCACCATTTTCTTTTTGTGAGCTATACAATCTTGCTAGTGGAACTGTAAAATCCACTCTCAATGCCACTCTTTTTCCTTCATAATTGATATATTGAAACATCTTTTCTTCATCAATTCCAATATCCATATCATTATAAAGCTCCACATATTCAAATGATGGCATTAAAACTTCTAAATAACCATGTTCAACAAAAATATGTCTTAAATCATTTTCTATATCTCTTAACTTAGACACATTATTCATAATGGCATCAATACTTTCTTCAGGTATTAAATATTTAAACTCTTCCATGTCAATCCCCCTTTAACAAAAAAGACGAGTCTTAATGACTCGTCCAAACCTTCTATAAGTCATTAGATACACCCATTTATAAAGTATATGCAAAACGGGCTGTATCTTTCATAGATATAACCCTATGTGTTCCAATGGTGATGGCGATGAAATTGTTGATTTAAAATTGTCTTTTTCATAAATATCACCTCATTTTTTATCATTTTAACACACTTTAATAAATAAAAAAAGAATTTTTTGAAAATTCTTTTTTTACCATGCATTTTCCACAACCTGATGACCATCAATGCAATAAAGATAGTCAGTTGTTTGACGTGTTTCATATTCACCATTATTGGTAGGATGATCAGTTGGCATATAACTTATATCATAAAGTCTTGTTCCAATATAATCATGACCATATTTCTTCATGAAAATGATTTCTTGAAACGTCTGACTTTCTTCAACAGAAGAATCAACTCGCCTATTAATATAAATACCATATTCATCATTATTTTGATGATAAATCAACATTGATAAAATTTGGACATCTAGAATAGTTCCTTCTTCATTATTCATTCGTGTGATTTCCCTATCCAATGACTTAATCACTCGATAAATATCAGTATTTTCGTCATGAACTTTCACAACATCCTGTGTAGACTGGAAAGATGTCATATCATCTTGTTGGATAGCTTGTTGATAAGCCTGATATCTTTGTTGATCTTGTTTTTCTCTTCTTTTTTCTATTTCTGATTTTTCTTCTGGCTGTGATGGTGAAGCTGTCACTGTTTCATTGTCTTGGTTCTCTTCTTGACTTTTCTTTTCCTCATTTTCTATATGGTTATCTTGAGAAGTAACATCATTCATATAATCTTCTTGTAAAACAACTGTGTGTCCTCTATCTAACTGATAAAGTTCACATCGAAAATCTTTGAATTGAATGATATAAGGATGCTGTAACTTGACATATAACATATGATCACCAATCAACTCTGCCTGATAAGGTTTTGAATTGATTTTAATGACATTTTTATCAATCGCTATATTGATATCCTGATGACTATAAGAACTACCCTCATATTCCTCATATAAATCTTGAAGTGTTTGGTGTGGTGTCGTTAAACTATAGAATTGATATTGTTGCTGACTTTCAACATACACAACATCATGAAAAGTTCCAATATCATCTATCGAATCTACATACATCAAGGTCGCATCTTTTCCAAACACATAAGCAACATCACGATAAATCTGAACCCCATTCACATCTTCACGATAAGCTATAGCACCTTGATCAACAAGCAATTGTGTCACATGTGTCATTGGAGACATCAATGACCAAAATGCTACTATTACAGATACTGTATAAAAAACAATCTTATACTTCTTCAATATATTCGCTAAAAAAACACAAATAAAGATAAAAGCAAGAGTCCCTATATCTCCAAATAATCGACTAATATCAATAATCGTTGTTGAAGTCGATAGACAATAAATAATACCCCCTACTATTTTCATTATAATAATGACACCAAAAAGCATATCTATCATCAATAGCATAAAAGATATTCTTCCAATCTTGGTTGTTTTTTGATTAATCAATTGAGAATATGAATCTTTTAATTGATTGAAAAGAGTTTTCTGATACTCTAAAACAACGATATCATTTTCAAATTCCAAATAAATAACGCGACGCAGTAAATGAATTTTTATTAACTGATGAAAATCAAAAACTTTATCCTGATAAACAAAACATTGGTTTTCATCAACATCCACAACTTCACTCTTTAATCTTTTCAAATCAAAAAAGCTTTTTATATTTTGAATATAGCTTGCTATTAAAACAATTATAATGATGAAAAACAAAAGAAAAAACATGATATAAAAATGATAAGTGATCATGACAACTGGTAAACTGCATAAAAACAAAGCCCCTATCAAATAGTATTTTTGATTGTTTTGTTGTGTTTTCCAAGAAGCTCTATCTATTATTTTTTTCACATGAAGTTTCATTGGCTATCTTCTCTTTCTTTGAGATAGACAGACAAGCGATTTTTCTAAAGCACCTATATATTGACTGATCACTCCACATTTAACCATCAATAAAAAATAAATATTTTTCTTTTCTTCACTTAAGCTTTCAAAATGAGCCTGTCCTTTTGCTATCACTATATCCACCTTATGATAGATTTCAAGAAACTCTTCACTGACACGTGAAAGAACTGTTCCTAATGAACTATCACCATTAGATATAATGGTTGCATATTCATCAATACCTACCTGATAGGCATCTTCTAATATAGAATCATTAACCACAGCTGCTCCTCTTGTCGCAAAATACAATGTAATATCAGGATTGATATCCTTGATTCTTTTCAACAATAATTTATCTAAACAGATTTCTCCACAATTATCTCCCAAATATAATAAAGATGAAGAAGTCTTAATATCAGCTTTTAAATCTTCAATATGATCAATAGTCAAGGATAACTGATCTATATTTTGAAAATACTTTGTTACATCTTGTTTTACATTTTGATGAAGAGGACTAAAATCTATAATATTTCCTACTATTGCATATTTAACAGCCTCTTCAAAAGAATGAATCTGGTTATCTAATTGATTCAGTTGTTTTAAAAACATCTGATTATAATCATGTCTTAACTGATAGTAAGGATCATCATGATGAATATACGCTTTGACCATGGCAAAAACTTCACCTATAATTTCAGGGTTTGTTTTTGTAAAATCAACCTGACTCATATAGGCAAAAAACTGGTGAAACAATTCATCCTGATCCAGACATCCTGTCATACTTGCCATCTTGACAACCTGATTAACCAGACATGGTAAACATTGTTTATTCATTTTCATTGGTTTTATCCTCTTGAGTGAACTCATTATAAGCTTCTAAAAAAGCATCACTATTAAAAACATAGATATGACTTGTTTTTTGATGCTCAACAATAATATGATGCTTAGACTTTTTTTGAATGGATTGAATATTTTGATAAGGAATCAATGTTGGTAACATAGCTGCAACTTTCCACTCATAAATCATCATTTCATTATCAAATAAAATAATCTTATATCTTGCAGTCATTAATAAAAGTGCAATCAATGATAATAAAAGACAACCTATGGCCTGTGGTAAAGCTTTTTGCATAAAAGCATAAAGACTCAAAATCATCAATATAATAAATAAGAAAAGACAAAATAAAAATGTACGATATTCTTTAAATTTTTTCATCATTTTTTATCACCTCTTGTAGTTTAACATATTTTATAAAGAATGAAAACTTTATTCATAACATTATAAAAAATTATTATTTTCAAAACAAATCTATCATTTAATTCTATTTATACTAAAAAATAAGAATTATTTTATCTAAATTTCAAAAAATGTAATAATTTTTTATTAAAATGCTTGTTTTTTATTTATCATTGTATATAATAAGTTCAAGGAGGATTCAAACTATGAAATATATTGAAAGAGTTTTAGAAGATGTAAAAAGAAAAAATGCTGATCAGCCTGAATTTATTCAAGCTGTAGAAGAAGTCTTGGAAAGCTTAGAACCTGTTATTGAAGCTCATCCTGAATACGAGGATATGGCTATTTTAGAAAGATTGGTAGAACCTGATAGAGCCATTATGTTCAAAGTCCCTTGGCAAGATGATCAGGGAAAAGTTCATGTCAATAGAGGATATCGTGTTCAATTCTCAAATGCGATTGGACCATATAAAGGTGGTTTAAGATTACATCCATCTGTTAATTTAGGAATTATTAAATTCTTAGGTTTTGAACAAATCTTTAAAAATTCATTAACAACTTTACCAATTGGTGGAGGTAAAGGTGGTTCTGATTTCGATCCACAAGGAAAATCAGACAATGAAATCATGCGTTTCTGTCAATCATTTATGACTGAATTATATCGTCATATTGGACCAGACGTTGACGTACCTGCTGGGGATATTGGAACAGGTGCCAGAGAAATTGGATATATGTATGGACAATATAAAAGAATCAGAGGAGCCTATGAAAATGGTGTCTTAACTGGTAAACCATTACCATATGGTGGATCTTTAATTCGACCTGAAGCAACTGGATTTGGTGCTGTTTATTATGGTAAAGAAGTTTTAAAACACTTTAATGATTCTTATGAAGGTAAAACAATTGCATGTTCAGGTTATGGAAATGTTGCCTGGGGTGTATGTTTAAAAGCAAGAGAATATGGTGCAAAAGTTGTATCTATTTCTGGTAGAGATGGGTATGTTTATGATCCTGATGGAATTACAACTGATGAAAAGATTGATTTCTTATTAAAAATCAGAAGTTCAAATGATGTCAAACTTAAAGATTATGCTGAAAAATTTGGATGTGAATTCCATGCTGGTGAAAAACCATGGGGATTAAAAGTTGATATGGCTTTCCCATGTGCAACACAAAATGAAATTGGATTAGAAGAAGCTAAACAATTGGTTGCTAATGGAGTGAAATATATTATTGAAGGTGCTAACATGCCTACAACACCTGAAGCCATTACTTACTTCTTAGAAAATGGTGGAACTTTAGGACCTGCAAAAGCAGCAAATGCTGGTGGAGTTGCTGTATCTGCATTAGAAATGGCTCAAAACTCTATGCGTTATAGCTGGAGCGCTGAAGAAGTTGATCAGAAATTACATGATATCATGGTTGATATTCATGACTCTTCAGTCAAAGCTGCTCAAAAATATGGTTTAGGTTACGACTTAATTAAAGGAGCTAATATTGCTGGATTTGAAAAGGTTGTAGCTGCTATGATTTCTCAAGGAATCTATTAATAAAAAAAGATTGTCAAGATATCATTGATATTTAGACAATCTTTTTTATTTTCATAAATAAAGCATCATACTTATTAACGATTCTTACGATAACTTAACAATAATGGTATGACATTCACCACAAAAGAACCTATTACAAATATCCATAGCATCATAGATAATGTTGGTGCAACATCTGCAATAGCACTCCAATCCCCTGCTAAACTCCAAGACGCTATCATTTGATACTGAGCGCAAAGTGTCAATGCCATCAAGAATAAGGAAAGAACCATAAAAATATGATAATTTTTACCAGCGTTATACATATACAAATTCAATAAAGTCATGATAAGAGTTAATATTCCAAATATAATCCACATATATTTCTCCTTTTAAAAAATAGGAAACATTGCTGTTTCCTATTATTCTTCAACAGGTAATTCTTTTAATTCTTCCTCACCTGTTACATATTTTAAAATGGCAATAGCTGCATCTTTTGGTCCTTGATGTTCGTTTCCTTTAATACCTAAACGTGTACGCAACTGACCAACTTTTACACCTTGCTTAAACATTCTTTTAAAATAATCCTGTAAAATAGGTTCAGTCTGTTCTCTTCTTTGAACTGGTCCAAATGGATTCGCAAAATAGCTTCCTACAAGTCCATATTCTGTTGTTGTTCCTTTTGCCATACGATTTCCTGCTCTAAAGACTTCTAAAGCTTCTTCTGGTGTATCAAAGAAACTTAATGCTTCACCATCTTCATCATAGTTATTTGCATATAAGAACAAATCAACATCATGTTTTGCCACAACATCTTTATAGTCTGTAATTGGAATGACAATACGTGCATTGACTTTATCTGGATTCATAAAGACTGAACGGTCTAATTCTTTAAAGCTATATCCTGCATCCAAGTCATCTAATCTGACAAAAGCTCCAATTTCAGTTCCTGAAGTCTTCACTTTTCCTTTATCACCAAGTGAAAGTACTCCCATATCATCATAGATTGTCTTTAAGTCTGTAATATAAGCAGCTCCAATCACTTTAATCTGTTCAATTGTTTCACTCTTACCAGCTCCACTATCACCCATAACAACGATATTTTTTGTTTCACCATTATGAAGTGTCATTTTAACCATAGCTCCATGGATTGGTAATTCACGATGATTAATCTTTTGAACATTATGCAATGTTAAACACATTTTTTTCATATATCCAAAATAATCAAAATCATCACTTGCTGATAATAAAGCAACAATCATATCATTAGATTCATCCTGATAGAAAGCCTGATTCATTTCACCATCTTCATAACCATAAACATAAATTAAATCTGGTTTACGATTACGATATTCAGATTCATCAGCCAAATCAAACAAGTTACATAATGTTACACCTTGTGCCATAAATTTCACGTTAAAGTAAACAAAACATAACAAATCTCCTACTTTTGCAGGATAACATAACCATGATTCTGCATCGAACTTTTTATCTTCAATAGGATTTGTTTTGATTTCTGGAAAGACTCCATCACGTTTATTACGTTTAGAATAAGCAATAAATGGTGGATGAATAACAACAGATTCAATAAATGGAATTTCATCTAAATTACGATATTCATATGGTAAAAATGGTCGCATATGTGTTACAGCTAAACCAGCATTTACCCCTGCAGTAATCTGACGTAAAACTTTATCTTTCTTTCCAATCGCTGATTGAATAGAACGATAAACTTCTAATACCAATTCTTCAAATTCACTTTGTGCATCAGCAAACTGAACATTTTGATAACCTGCTCTTTTTGTTTCATTAAAAACAATTGCATATCTTTGTAAACGACGCCAGAATAAATAAATATCTTCAACCAAAGCAATAAACATATCACGATCTTTAAAATATGCTTTTGTCTGAGAACGCATAGCACAAACTTCTTCTACTGACATGACTAATAATAATTTAAAAACATCTCTTAAATCTCTTAATAAGTCAACATCATCTTCTTCAATAGCATGTAAATATTCATAAATAGTTGTATCAGTTCTTTTAATATGTTTAATATATTTTTCTAAAACTTTCGCAAAAGACTCACTTTCAATTAATTGACAACGACTTTGACAGAATTCTTCAGAAAAATTTAAAATTGCATTACCACGAGTAATATTAAATTTATATGCCATATTTTCACCCTTTCCTTTGAGAGATGTTTTTCCATCTTTCAAATATGAATCAATTCTATCAAAAAAATGCCATCTTGACTACAAAAATCATAAAATTTATGAAATGATAGCGGTTTTATTTTCTATTTTGATTTGATTTTCATTTTTTAACAGTATTTTTTCTATATAATAGACAGAAAGGTATATATTTTTATGAGAAATATAAATATGTTGATTATTTTTACTTACATTTATACAATTTCCATTATATCTGATTTCATCTCTTCCAAAATCAATATGATAAGTCACATCATGTAATTGATAAACCATCGTATGTTTACCATAGTCAACATAGACCTTGGCATTTTGATCTTGAATCACAAACCAGTTATATAAATCATTAAGAGATAAATAATATTGATTATCTTTTTGAAATCCTTTGAAATCAAATGTATAGATTTTCTCATCTTTATGATATGTGCCTATATAAGTTGTCATAGCTCCTTGATATTCATAATAACGACTTCGATGACAATACATATATCCAATCGTCCCAATGAGTAAACATAAAATCACACCAACTAATAATACACGTTCATATCTTAATTTTTTCATAAAACCTCCCAAAAGAAAAAGGTCTTATCAAAAGACCTTAAAAAAGACACGACCAACAACCTGATCATCAAAATCAATATATCCTATATTTCTAGAGTCAACACTGTGATTACGATTATCCCCCATCACAAAAATCTTACCTTCTGGAATATCATAAGAAAAATCTTCATTACCTTCCATAGGTCCATTGATATAATCTTCATTCAGTAATTGACCATTACGATAAAGCTGATTATCTTTCATTTCAAGATGATCACCTGGCAACCCAACAATTCTTTTAATAATCTGATCTTCACCCTCAACCACATGATACTTCACAACAACAATATCATTATAAGAGGGTTTCCCTCTTTTATAAAAGAATTTATCAACCAAAATGATATTTCCATTTTGATAAGTCGGCTCCATTGATGAACCCACAACTCTTGATATCTGAACAAAATATAGAACACCCAGTGTGAAAACCACTGTTATAATAATGACTTTGATATATTCTAATAAAGATTTTTTAAAATCACTTTTTTCCATTTTTCTCGCCTCTGATGTATTATAGCATACTATTTTCCATCTTTTAAGCGTGTTCTTAATTTTGTCACAATTTTCTTTTCTAATCGAGAAACCTGTACTTGAGAAATACCTAAATATTTCGCAATTTTATCTTGATTATAATCCAATTGATAACGCATATAAATAATCATTTTTTCTTTATCATCCAGTTTTTCCATTTCCATTTCTAAAGCAATCTTTTCAAACCACATTTCATCACTTTTATCAATCAGACGGTCTTCTACACTGATCGTCGATCCATCTTTTTCATAAATTGGTTCATTTAATGATGTTGGATAATAAGAAGCATCTATGGCTTCTACAACGTCCTGTGGTTCAACACCTAAATACTTGGCGACATCTTCAATCGTTGGTTCCTGATTGTTTTGACTTTGCAGGTATTCTTTTGCTTTGGTGACTTTAATATTTAATTCTTTTAAAGAACGAGAAACTTTAATGGTTCCATCATCTCTAAAATAGCGTTTAATTTCGCCCATAATAATGGGTACTGCATAGGTTGAAAACTGAACCTGATATGATGTATCAAAATGATTAATAGCCTTCATCAAACCAATACAGCCAATCTGAAATAAATCCTCTTTATCATAATAACTATTTTTAAATCTATGCACAATTGACCAAACTAATCCTAAATTATCTTTAACGACCTCTTCTTTAGCCTGTTCATCCCCTAAACGGACTTTTTTTAAAAGATCCAATGTTTTAGATTGTGTCATGATTCTTTAAACTTTTTGTGATGATAAGTTTTGTTCCTATATTGACAACACTTTCTATTTCTAACTGATCCGCCAGTGTTTCAATAATGGTTAATCCCATTCCTGCATGTTCAAGGTCTTTTGCAGTTGTATAAAAAGGTGCTTTGACTTCTTCTAAATTTTCAATCCCCTTACCATAATCCTGTACAATCAGTTGAACCTGACGTCCATCAATCTTCATTTTCATAACCACAGAACATTCTGTATTTTGATTATAACCATGAATAATAGCATTACTGACTGCTTCTGATACAATTGTTTTCCATTCAATAATTTCATCAATAGTTGGATTTAAAGGTGTTAAAAAAGCCGCTACCGTTGTTCTGGCAAAATTTTCATTATCCAAGATAGCGCTAAAACTGACTTCCATTTGATTCATAACGTTCCCTCCTTTAAATTTTCTATTGATTCATAATAAGGCATAATCTGAAACATTCCTGTTAATTCAAAAAGACGATAAGCCACAGGATTTAATCCTGTTAAAATCAGTGTACGATGTTCAAATTTCAACTGATTATAACGTCCTAGTACAAGTCCTATGCCTGAACTATCTATAAAAGATGTATTTTGAAAATCAAAAATTACATCTTCTTCACTCTCATCTATCAAATCACTTAACTGTCCACGATAAACCGGTGCCATAACACTATCAATTTCACCATAAAAATGAACAATAATCAGATGATTTGCTTTTTCAATCTCTATATGATTATCCATATCTCTTCCTCCTTCTTTGGTATCATATACCAATTCCAAATGAAAAAAAATCGTTTCGCTAAAACTAGAAGTTATTCAACAAAACTAGAATATTTATGCAAAATAAAAAATCCATCACAAGATAGATTTTTAAAGTAAAACTTTGAGTTGATTGACGACTTTTTCTACAAAAGATAAGGCTTCAACATCCGTTTTCACAGTAACATCAAAAGAACCAATGTTGACATCTCCACGCATCAATAACAGATGACCAACCACTTCACCTTTTTTTAATGGTGGCACAAGATTTGTATAATTCATCTGATAAGTGACTTTGGTCGTATCATTTTTATCTTGAACATACTGAATATCAACTTTTGCTATGATTTCCACTTGAGATACACGGGCATTATCAATGTTAACTTTTTCAATGACATCATTCTTTTGAAATAAAGTGATGTTTTCGTATAAAGAAAATCCATAATCCAAGAGTTGTGATACTTCCTGATTTCTGACTTTAGGATCACTTTCTTTTAAAACAATCGCTATTAATCTTAAACCATTTCTTTTGGCAGTTGAAACAATGCAATAGCCTGCTTCTTTGGTATAACCTGTTTTTAATCCATCAGCTCCTTGATAAGATTTCAATAACTTATTCGTATTCACAAGCCAAAACTTATGAGCAGTATCTTCACGGATGTAACTATCGTATAAAGAAGTTGTCTGTAATAAACGTTCTCCACCCATTTCTATTAAATAGGCGGCCATTGTCCCTAAATCCAAGGCACATGTATAATGATTATCATCATGTAAACCAGTAGGATTCACAAAGTGAGTATTCACCAATTTGAGTTCCTTCGCTTTTTCATTCATCATTTTCACAAAATTATCATTCGTTCCAGCAATACGTTCTCCAATCATCACACAGGCATCATTAGCAGAAGCAATACTAATCGCTTTAAACAAATCTGCGACACTCATTTTTTCTCCTTCTTCCAGATAAATCTGACTACCACCCATACTGGCTGCATAGGCACTGCATGTCAATTCTTCATCCCATTTTAAACTGCCTTTTTCAATAGCTTCAAAAAGTAAAATCATGGTCATAATCTTTGTGGTAGAAGCTGGAAAAAGCTTTTCTTTTTCATGATTTGAATAAAGAACCTGTCGACTTGATGCTTCCATTAATAAGGATGCTGAAGCATTTGGTGCTAATTTTAATTCTTCTCCATGAACCGGTGTTATCTGGAGACATAATACAAAGACACATAAACAAATCAAGCATTTTTTTATCATCAAAACACCTCAATTTATTATATGAAAAAAAGCGAAAAACAGTCCATTTTTACAAAGATTGTTTATGCTTACTTCAACAAAAAAACTTATTCTATTCACTTCATTCATTTTTGTATTAAAATGATAACAAATCATAAAAACCACATATCTCATAAAAATGAGAAATGTTGATCTCATTTATTATGTAGACATATTAACAAAACAAATCATTTGTACAATTTGTTGAAATAATGAGTTTATATGTCGAAAAATATCGTTTTTACAAAGTTTTAGACTTACATGTCTGAAACTATTGTTTTTTATATTTTCGGATATAATATATAAAAAAGATAGGAGGAATTTCATGACTAAGCTTATAAACCGTCCCGAATATTGAAATCAGCTCATTTCAAACAAAGATATTCATCTTGTTAAAATTGTAACTGGTATTTGCAGATGTGGGAATAATGTAAAGTTTTACATAATGGTAAAAATAATTTTATCAATGGATAGAAGCTATATTAAATCCTATGAGGGTATCAAATCTTTATATCTCATTGATTGGCTCTTATCTTAAAAATGCAAGATGGTAATCCACCTTGCATTTTTTATATATCCAAAGATAATTGTCTGTTTTTATAACTTTTTTGTTTAGCCTGCTTGATGATATCATCTTCATGAACATGTCCTATCAGCAATGGAGATAAAGGATCATGAAGTTGATAGTTCTCCATAACTTTTTGCTTATTTTCATTTGCATAACAATATAAACAACCATGTGGGCATGTATTATATTCCCCTATGTCACGACTTGGATAACAATGACAATGTTGTCTTAAAGGCTGACTAGACACAGATATAAAATCATATCCTGTTATATCTTTGAGTATTCTCGCATTCAAACAACTTTGTGATAAAACACCATACTCTGAAAAATCATATGGTTCTGCACACATTTGAATCTGAAATTGATATTTTTTAGCAATCTGTACAAAAGCTTTTACTAGCTGTTGTTGCCAAAACAAAGGAACTTCCTGAATACCAGGAAAGTTTCTTTTTGTTTTTTGATAAAGATCAATAAAACTGATCACACAATGATGAACATAACCTTGAAGCTGAGAGAGGATATCTTCAAAATAATAAAGATGCTTCTCTATTGTATATTCCTGATTGATAAAAATAGGATCATATCTGATGCTAACAGATTGCTTTCCTAATTGAGAAGATAGCTTTTGAATGTCTGATATGACATTTTGATAATCAGGAACATGAGGCTCTATATCGCGACCATAAGGCGTTATGGTCACATAGAAATAAGAAGGATAAGGCTTCAGTTTATCTAAACGAGATAATATAGGTCGAGGATTTTTTGTACAGAAAATAAAACAATCAACAACATCCTCATTAATCAAATATTTGGTAATCTGGGTTGGATAATAAGGATTTCTCACATAGACATATCCTTCTTTGATACGTTGAAATAACCAGTCACTATAAAAAGCAACGATATCTGTGCGACCACTTATATTAAAAATCATCGTCTACTTACCAGTTGGTATAAAAGGAACAATACTATTGGCGACTGTTGATATTGGCATTGTCTGTAAAACGACACGTCCTGGTCCTGTAATCACTGTATTGAATAAACCTTCGCCACCTAATAATTTATTTTTCATGCCTGGTACACTTTGTATTGCCAATTGACACGTCGCATCCATGATAGCCAGATTTCCTGAATCAACAATCAGCTGTTGCCCTGCTTCTAGCTGATATTCAACCGTTGCGCCATCAAGTTCAATAAATGCAATACCATGTCCCGATAAACGACTCATGACAAAACCTTCACCACCAAAAAGACCTGTAGATACTTTTTTATTAAAGAATACACTTCTTTCTACTGTTTCTTCACATGCCAGAACAGATGATTTTTGGACAACGATTTCCTGTCCAGGTGCAATATCATATTTACGAATTTCACCAGGAAATGAAGAACCAAAAGCAATTTTACCAGCTTCTCTAGCCTGATAGACATTTAAAAACATTGTTTCACCTGAAAACATTCTCCCAAAAGCTTTCCCTATACCACCGCTTGTTGTTTCCATCGTCATACATGGATCCATCCAAACCATAGCTCCACTATCACTCACCATTTTTTCTCCCTTTTCTAATTCACAAATGACAACTGGAAAAGGTGTTCCTTGAATTTCATATTTCATTCTATACTTCCCTCACTTTCTAAAGTTTTTATAATCAGTTCTGCTGTTTTTTGATGTGATGCTAGAGGAACCTGATGCACATCACAAACACGCATTAAAGCATTAATATCTGGTTCATGTGGCTGTGCTGTCAAAGGATCTCTAAAGAAAATGACAAAGTCCATTTTTCCTTCTCCCACATATCCTCCAATCTGCTGATCTCCACCATATGGCCCAGATAAACAGCGATGAACTTTCAAATCTGTATTTTCCATAATTTTAAGTCCTGTTGTTCCTGTCGCAAATAACGAATGCTGTTTAAAAAAAGATTCATGTTTTTTCACAAATTCAATCATTT
Organism: Massilimicrobiota sp. An134; assembly: GCF_002160815.1. Classification (GTDB taxonomy): domain Bacteria; phylum Bacillota_I; class Bacilli_A; order Erysipelotrichales; family Coprobacillaceae; genus Allocoprobacillus; species Allocoprobacillus merdigallinarum. The sequence continues at coordinate 19,887 of NZ_NFLH01000036.1, forward strand.
CCTGTTTTTTAGAATCATGTGCTATCAAAGCTATATTCATCCCTATCACCTCCTATTTTTATTATACATGAAAAAAAGCCTTCATCAAAATGAAAGCTTATAAAATATGTTTTTCAATAAATTTTCCAATACCATCATGATCATTATCGTCAGTGATATAATCAGCGACACTCTTTGTCTTGTCACTACCATTCGCCATGACAACACCCACACCAGCATGAAGTGTCATATCATAATCATTATCAGCATCTCCAAATGTACATAATTGTTCCATTGAAATATCATGCATTGCCATAACTTCCTGTAATCCATGTGTTTTTGTGACTCTTGGATCCATATATTCATATAAAACACTGGCTGTTTTTAAAGAAGATGATTTATATTTATCATTTGAAAATGTCTGACTTCTTTCCACAACTTTATCCATATATTCAGGATTACAGATAATAATCAGTTTAGGACGTGGTTCCTTTAAGAATTCATCAAAATCCACAACCTCATAAGGCACACGATCATCCCTAGATAACATTTGAATATAATCATCATCTTTTGGTGCATACAATACACCTTGATATGGCACTGCAAAATTGACATCCATATCTTCATAATGATGAATAATGTCTTTAATCAGTTCTCCATCCAGTGGATAGCTTGATTTATCGACTTGAAGAGTATAATCATAAATTTCAGCGCCACCTGTTCCTACAATTGCATCTACCAAACCATCAATACCCCAAATATTTAAAAGCGTTTTGACACTATGCACATCTCTACCAGTTGATAAACCAAATAAAATTCCTTTTTCTCTTGCTTTTTTAATCATTTCTACTGTCATTGGTGAAACAATTCCTTGACTATTTAATAATGTTCCATCAACATCACACATAATTGCTTTAACATCCATAAATGAAACCTTCTAAATATAATATTTTGTATAATAATAAATACGTAAAACATCAAAAATCATCATCATCTGATAATTGAATTGAATACCATCAAAACGTCCTGGGACCTGAATCACATATTGTGCTCCTAAATCATTTTTATTTTTATATTTAACATTTTGTGTCAATAACACAATTTGAGCATCCTGGATATTTTGATGCGCACTTTCTTTTAAATAATCATGCAATGTTCTTCCTGTTGCACTCATAAAAATAACGACATCATCTTTTTGGAATTGAAAATCTTTCACAAAATGATGATATTGAATCACTTCTTTACCAAAAGTAATAAAATCCGTCTGGAATTCTACAGCAATACTTGTTGGATACAAAGCTCCAATAAGAATCACACGTTTATTTTTAAATATAAGTTCACAGATTAATTCTAATTCCTTCACAAGATTTTCTTTATCATAAGATGAATCTAATTGTTCAATTAATCCAGCAGCAGAAACACCTAACATACGTGCACGAATCTGAGAAACACGAAGCATATAATCCGCAATCAGTTCGTCTTGAAAATCTTCATATGTCTGGAAACCTAAGTGACGACAGAAATCTAAAATCTCATCTTCACTAAAATGCCCTTCCTCTATGACCCTTTGCAATGAATAATCTTCCATCTCCACATAATGATGAACAATAAACAATCCAATGCGATACATATGGTCATCATCTAAACATCCATTTAAATACTTTAAAATTCTTGATAAAACAATGTCCATAAAGAAGCCTCCTTATCTGATAATTTTATTATAATCCTTTTTTATCAAAAAACATGTTTTTTTCTCAAATAGATAGAAGACATAATGATTGTATCAAAAATAATAATCAAATACTTATTTTTCTATGAAAATTTAACTTCAGTTAAATGTTGGTAATTGATTTTAACTCCATAAAAACGGTGTTAAAGCCCTTTAAAATAAAACATGATATTTTCATCAGTGCTATACTTATATCGAGGTGAAGAT
>NZ_NFLH01000037.1 GCF_002160815.1 Massilimicrobiota sp. An134
CCTCTGACAAATGCAAAGTCATCATTGTTTTCATCTTCTTGGTTGACCTGTCTTGTATCTTGATTATATTGAATAATTAATTTAATATTTTTATAGCGGGGCAATGATAAATGCTTTAGCGCTTTTTCACATGCTTCTTCTAGCTGTCTGGGTGAATATGAGTCTGCCAACTTCAATATTGATCGACAGCCATTATAAGCCTGCTGCTCCGCTCTATAATAATTCAATAAACCATCAACGACCTTATAGGTATTGACCCCAATGGATTGAGCCCATCTTCTGAAGCGATCACCATCCCATTCACCAGCCTTTTGATGGTTGGGTGGCATATGATCCGTGTTGGTTGAATATTGTCCTGGGTGACCATATAAACGTTTATGTGAACATATTCTATGATGCTTATAATAGACTTCCACTAGATTTCTGGTTAATCTAATATCAACCTTTTGCTTGATATATTCATATGGCACAGAATAATACATTTTATCAATGGAAATGTGATAATGATATTGCACTGTTGCTTTTTTCCATGTGGCATATTCATAAGGCTCTTTTGGCAATGGTCTGAGGAATGGTTTTTCTTCATTTATAAATACTTCAGCTCTACTCCCCTGGCGCTTTTGAAAAGGTCTGTTATTGAAATCATCTAAGCATTTCTTGATTTTTTCATTTGCTTCGCTGATGGAATGAAATTCCTCCTTTCTGAGTCTTGCAATAATATGAGTCGTAATCTTTCCAACTGTTCCTTCTACACTTGGCTTGGATTTTGGGCTCTTGATAGGAGTAGGTACAATAGCGATATTGTAGTAATCTCCCATTTCCTGATATGCAGGATTTAATATGACATCTCCATGTTTAGGATGTTTGATGACTCCTGTTTTTAAATTATCAGGATAGATGATAGGTGTTGTCCCACCAAAGAAATTGAACATGTTGACATGTGCAGTTATCCAGTTTTCCTGCTTCATGTCACTCATCAGTTCAGCATATGAATACTGACTGTAGGGTAATGTACCAACAAATAGATATCCCTTTGTCACTTCACCTGTTAATTCATTGACAATAGGGATGGTTGTTCCACACCAGTCCACCTCTATTCTTTCAGCTATCTTGTGTTCAAAGTGCATCGTAGCTTTGTTGATTTCAAGATAATGATTGAAATAGTTACAGAACTGAGAATATTGAAGAGGTATCTTGCCTGCAGCTTTGACCTCTCTTGCATATTCTTCCCATAGTAATGTTCTGGTTACGCCTGGTTTCTGTAGTTCCTTATACATCATTTCACAATCTGGTCTTGGCTGTAATTCTTCATTGTCATTTTTGTTTTTTGGGAAGATGGTATGAACAAATTCTTCGTTTGTCATTTTTGAGGCATCTTCCCAGGATAATCTGATACTGTCGGTTACAGCCTTGATTTTTCTGATAGTATTGCGAGATGTAGACAATAGTTTAGATATCTCATTTTGCGACATTCCTAATGATAGATATCTAAAAATCTGCTTATACTTTTCTTCATATTCTTTCAAAACAAAAAACTCCTTTCGCTATAATATTTTTGTAGATTCGATGCCTATCTACAATTCAATATTACACCAAAAGGAGTATATATTATATGATTGGTCAACCTAATCGGAATGATTGGTCAGTTTTATCAGAATGGATGATCAACTTAAATCAGAATACTTGATCAGCTACGCCATAATAATCACTAAAATATGTGATACAGAATATGCAACACTAGAAGATGCGGTAAAGTATGTTAAGAATGGAGAAACAATTACATTATTAGATAATGTTCCTAACGCAACTGGAATCGCTATTCAAAGTGGGAAAAATTTTACAATTGATTTTGCAGGTTATACTTATACATTAGTAGGGCCTGGAGCTGGATCTTTTGGTACTGAAACGAATGGTTTTCAGCTTTTGCAAGGTTCTAATATTACATTCAAAAATGGAACAATTCGTATTGCCAAAGATGCAAGAAATATTAAAAGAATTATACAGAACTACTCTAATCTTACATTAGAAGATATGCAAATTTATTCAGAAAATCAAAAAGATAATGAAGATTATACATTAAGCATAAATAATGGTAATGTTATTTTTAAAGGGAATACTTCAATTATTACAACATCATCTGATATTATTGCATTTGATATATGTAAATTTAGTAGCTATCCTTCTGCTCATGTTACTTTTGATGAGAGCTATACTGGAAAAATTACTGGTAAAATTGTATATGATAGTCCTGATGCCAATACACATTCATTAACAATCAAAGGTGATGGACATTTTGCTGGTATCGATAAGCTAGAAAAAGCTGCAGCAAATCCTAATATAAATGTTTATGGTGGAACTTATAATGATACTGATGCTTTGAAATATTTACAAAGTGGTGGTCAGATAACTGTTGACTTAAATTCAGATGTAAAAGATGATTTGGTTGTTCCAAAAAATACGACAGTTACATTGAATTTAAATGGATATACTATTTCTAATATTTCTAATCACACAATTAACAATAAGGGAACTTTAGACATTAATGGTGAAGGTATTATTGACAATGTCACTCATCAAAAAGCAGCTATTAATAATGAATTAGGAGCAACTGCAACATTAAACGGAGGAACTTATACAAGAAGCAAAGAAAATGGAAGTAACTCTGCAGATAATGGTGTAAATCCATATTATAATATTGTTAATCATGGGACAATGACAATTAATGAAAATGTTGTTGTTAAACAAGACGGACAATTTTCAAGTTTATTAGAAAATGGATGGTATAGTGGTAGTCAAAATACAAGTGGAACACCTTCAGTATTAACTATTAATGGTGGTACTTTTAGTGGTGGACTCAATACTATTAAAAATGATGATTATGGACAATTGACTATTAATAATGGAACATTTGAAAATGTATCACAAGCTGCATTATTAAACTGGAATATTGCAACGGTTAATGGTGGAACATTTACATCTGATAATAGTAATGTTATCTTAAATGGTAGATTAGATGATACTATGGATCAGGGAATTTTAACTATTACAGGTGGAAAATTTGTTGCTGCTCAAGATAAAGATGTTATAGCAAAAATGGGTGATGGCAATGCCGATTCATTAAATAGAATTGAAATAACAGGTGGAACTTATAGTTCAGATGTCAGTCAGTATGTTGACAGTCATTATCAAGTTCATTATGTAGACGGTGAGTATATTATTGCACCAATGACAACAAAAATCACATTATCATCTGCTCAAGAAAATATCCATGTAGGAGATTCATTGACATTAAAAGCAACAGTTGAACCAACTGATTCTTTAGATGCAGTGACATGGTCTTCATCTGATAATACAGTTGCGACTGTTGATGCAAATGGAAAAGTAACAGCTATTGGAGCAGGTAAAGCGACAATTACTGCAAAGGCAGGAAATCAAACTGCAACATGTGAAGTTACAGTTTATGAAGTAGAATCAGATGTTGAAGCACCATTCATTGATACTTCTAAACCAGTTGATGAAGTTACAGTAGGAATCAATGATAAAGAATCTCAACAAAATATATCTGATACATTAACATCAATTGTAGATGATATTACTAATGGAAAAGAAGTGACATCAGTTAGTGATGAAACTGTAGAAAATATTAAAGAAGCTATTGAAAATGGTCAAGTGATTTCAACTGAAGTTCAAGTTACACCTGTCAAAGAAACAGAAGTTAATGCACAAGACAAGAAAGTACTTGAAGATTATATTGATGAAAATGTAAATATTGCACAATATTTAGATATTAATATTCTAGTTAAAGCTGACGATCAAGTTATTGAAGAAGTTAATGAGTTAGATAAAGAAGTGACATTTACAGTAGCAATTCCAGAAGATTTAATGAAAGAAGGAAGAACATTCTATGTCATTAGAGTACATGATGGAAAAGCAGAGAAATTAGAAACAGTTGAAAATGAAGATGGAACATTAACATTCAAGACTGATAAATTCTCAACATATGCATTGGCATATGAAGATGCACAGGAATCTATAACAACGCCAATAACACCAGTTCAACCAGCGCAGCCTGGTCAGTCACAGGATGATGTAAAAGGTGAAACTGTTGTTACTCCTGATAATAATCAACAAGTAACAAATACGCAGAATACTCAAGAAACTACCAAAGAACCAAAAACTGGAGACACTTCAAATATTGCACTTTATGGAGCAATGGCATTAATCAGTTTAGGACTTGTTGGTGCAATTGTATTAAAAAAGAAAGTTTCTAAAAAATAAACGAAATGATCGTTGATAACAAAGTGTTATCAACGATTTTTTTGAAAGAATGTTATATTGTAACTAAAAACATTGCATTATGAATATTCATTATTTATAATAAATGTTAAAGATGTGTAGGTGATAATATGAAGCATATACGCTATTATATCATTATATTTTTTATGGCTATAATTCTTGTATGTAGTGGTGTGTTCATAGGTTTACATTGGGATGAATGGTTTAAAGAAACAAATAATGACACTTTGATAAATGAAATGGATTCAAATCAAAATAAAAATAATGATTCAATTGATATACCTGGATTTGATATTATTAACTTTAAAGCTAATTCACTTAATCAAGAAATACAATTATATAATCCCTATGAGAATACTTGTTATTTTCGTTTATCTCTTTATTTTAATGATGGCACTTTGTTATGGCAAAGTGATTTATTAGAACCTGGAGAAGCAGTTCAACAAGTTACAATCCAAAAAGAATTAGAGATTGGAATGTATGAAAATTGTATTTTAAAATATGACTGTTTTCAAATGAATGAGGAATTAACACCGCTAAATGGATCACAAATCACATTTACTATGAATGTTTCATAAGGAAGGAATGAAAAATATGAATAAAAAATTAATGACATCAATATGTTTAATTTTAACATTATGTCTTGTTTCTTTGACACCTGCATATGCTATGCAAATTTTTGTTAAGACATTATATGGAAAGCATATTACATTAGAAGTAGAACCAACAGATCGTATTGAAGATGTTAAAGAAAAGATTGAAGATAAAGAAGACATTGATTCAAATCATATAAAACTTGTTTTTGCAGGAAAGGTTTTAGAAGATGGAAATACTTTACAAGATTATAGTATTCAAAAGGACAGTACATTACATTTGTTTTTTGTTGATAATTATACTGTTGAAATTTCTTATACAGTATCCAATGCATATACAATATCAATTCCCCAAAACGTTGATATATCTAACGAATCTATGATTCACGTAGAAGTAAAGAAAGTAAATATAGAAGAAGGAAAACAAATAGATATTACTATTTCTGATGGTATTGATAATGATGGAAATATCATATTATCTCAAGAGAATGATTCTGATATGAGATTATATGCTAAAATAAGTCACACTGAAAATGGACAGGGAATAACACCTGACACTCCTTTTGTGAGTTTTGATAAAGAAGGAAATGAAACTCTTTATGTCGATGAACCAGTAGCGAATCAAGATGAACAGATAAAAGCAGGAACATATAAAGGGAAGTTGATCTTTAATGTCACAACTTCTTCAAAATCGGATTAGGAGTTGAAGTCATTGAAAATCAAAGTCTTTTTCATTATAGTCATAATGAGTTGTTTCAATTTTACTACGCTTTATGCTAGTAGTGATTATTCTACGAATGTAACATATACGATTCCTGCATCTTATACCGTATTATTAGATATTGGTAAACATGGGAAAGTTATAATTAACAATGAAGTTTATGATTATCGTCATAAAAGTGTAGAAGTAAAGAGAATGACTGAACAAAAATATATCATTCAACCTGATTCAGGATGGCAAATTAAAGATGTTGTTTATACAAAAAATGGAAATGTTAAATCTATGCAGTGTCATGATAACGTCTATACGGCAGCACCTATTCAAGATAATGGTTACCAATTGCATGTTCGTTTTAAAGAAAAATATGAAAGAATAAACTCTGTCGTTTTTACTGGTGATTCAATATCATTATTAATTTGGGGATTTTTATTAATTTTGTTTGTTTTTATTTTTCAAAAAATAAAGAAACATAATAAACAATAAAACTGTATTATTTTCGTATATGAAAAAATGAATTATATTTTTGAGAAGAAAAGAATCATATGCCTTTTTATGTGACTGGATATGTATATTTTATGTTGAATTTTTATGATTTATTTGTAATGAGGTTGAGAAATTGATATACTAAATATTGGGAATAAAAATTAAGGAGTTGAATACAATGAATAATGTAACGCTTGTCGTTATGGCAGCAGGAATAGGAAGTCGATTTGGTGGAGGAATCAAGCAATTAGAACCAGTAGGACCTAGTGGTGAAATCATTATGGACTATTCTATCCATGATGCCTTAGAAGCTGGTTTTAATAAAGTTGTCTTTGTTATTAGAAAAGATTTGGAAAAAGACTTTGATGAAATCATAGGACAGAGAATGAAAAAGAAAGTTCATGTTGAATATGCTTTCCAGGAAGTCGATAACATTCCTGAAGAATATAAGGATAAGTTTGCAGGACGTACAAAGCCTTGGGGTACAGGACAGGCTATTTTAGCATGTCAAGGTTTAGTTAATGAACCATTTTTAGTGATTAATGCAGATGATTATTATGGAAAGGAAGCTTATAAAAAAGCATATCAATATCTGACAGAGGAACATCCAAAGAATCCAATGCCAATATGCATGGTAGGTTTTATCTTAAAGAATACACTCAGTGATAATGGAGGAGTGACAAGAGGAATCTGCCAGATTGCAAATGATAAGCTGATAGATATTGTGGAAACACATAATATAGAAAAAATAGATGGAAAAGCAGTTGTAGAAGGAAAAGAGATAGATCTCAATTCAGCAGTATCTATGAATATGTGGGGATTATATCCAGAATTTATAGAAATGTTAGAACAGGGATTCAATGATTTCTTAAAAGAAACACCATCAGATAACTTAAAAGCAGAATACTTGTTACCAACAATCATAGGAGATATGTTACATAACAATGAAGCAGAAGTCACAGCATTAAAATCACATGATGAATGGTTTGGAGTGACATATAAAGAAGATAAAGATTATGTAAAAGAAAATATCCAGTTATTAGTAGAAAAGGGAATGTATCCACAAAAAATTTAATAGAATCAATCTAAAAGCAAGTTAACAATGATAGTTATCTTGCTTTTATTTTATATATAAATATGCTTTAAGCAAATAATATGGTATAATAAGATTATAAAGTGAAAAATATTGAAGAAATAAAAAGAAAAACAATGAATAAAATGCGTATATATAAGTAGGAGGAATTATTCTATGACAGATTTCAGAAATTTATTTGATATACGCATTAAAAATTATTTTCGTCATCACAATCATTTTGATGATCTTTTATCAGTTATTCTTTTTAATGGTCGTCAAGATACACGTATTCGTTTGATTCAATACGTTCCAACCGTAAAATCAACAGTCCTACTGACAACCAATGAAACTATTGAGCGTACAAGAGATCATCTTACTCATGTCATGATTGATGGAAAGCATTGCTATGTTGGTGTTGAACATCAATCCTATAATGATAAAACCATGTTTCAGCGTATTATGGAATATGATTACCTTGATTATCTTCAGCAGTATCATGATTATCAAGATAGCCACGGCAAGAAAAAAATCAAGAAAATCATCACAATTGTTATCTACTATGGTGAAGAAGATAAATGGAAAGGAGCCAGAAACTATGAAGACATGACAATGGATGCGCCTAGAAAATTTGAAAGATACTACAATGTACGTTTTATGCCATTGATTGAAATGGCCAAGCTGGATGAAAGTAAGTTTACTAACAAAGACAATTATAACCTTGTCAAAGGATTAAAGATGCTCTATGGAAAAATCGCTCCAGATAATGATTTCAAGGTCAGTCATGAGGTGGCATGTGTTCTAGGAGCTTTAACACATGATAAGGAGATTTACAATCATATCGAACAACAGAAAGGAGACGTAAATATGGGTCAATATGTATTAAACATCAGCAAGAAAGCTCGACTTGAAGGAAAAGAAGAAGGAAGAAAAGAAGGCTTGCATGAAGGAGTCATTAATACACTACTTCAACAACTTCAATCTAAATTTGGAAAACTATCACCAAAGACTATTTATCAGATTCAAACAAGTAATGATGAACAACTACATGCCTTAACGGTACATATTTTAAATATGAATAGTGAAGAAGATGTTATGGCGATACTTATAAATGGATAGACTTCATTTTTATGCTTATACGTTTGCTATTTTTCATGTTTATAAAATAGAAAAAGACGAAATGTGATTTTAAATCAAAACATTTCGTTTTTCTTAAACTACACATTTGTCGAGATTCGTAGTAAAATAAACATATAGATAGGAGGTTTTGTTATGAATAATTTTAGCGAAGATTTAAAAAAGGTTTTATTAGCAGGAATTGGTGCTGTTGCTGTGACTGCTGAAAAATCTAAAGAAGTTGTTGAAGACTTAGTGAAAAAAGGAGAATTAACTGTTGAACAAGGAAAGGTTTTGAATGAAGAATTAAAGCATAATGTTGCTGAAAAATTAAGAAAACCAGTCAGTGTAGAAACAGTAGAAAAAGATTTACAGAATATGGACGTAGAAGACTTGAAAACTTTAAAAGCAAAGATTGAAGAATTACAAAAAGCAAAGAATGAAACAAACGAATAATTTAAGTACAAAACGACGTCTTGCACAAATTCTGACAATACTGAGAAAACATCATTTAGCAAAGGGCATTGATCCTGTTAAATTTAGGATGATTTTAGAGGATCTAGGACCAACATTTGTAAAGATTGGTCAAATTATGGCTTCCAGACAAGATATGTTTTCTCAGCGTTATTGTCGGGAATTAGTCAAATTAAGAGATAATGTTGCACCTATGAGCATTGAAACAGTCAAGACTGTGATTGAAAATGAATATCAGGAAGATTTGAATGATGTATTTTTAGATTTTGATATTGTGCCATTAGGAAGTGCTTCCATTGCACAAGTACATAAAGCAACATTAAAAGATGGACGCCATATTGTTGTGAAGGTTCAACGTCCTGGCATTTATGAAATGATGGAAAGAGATATTTCATTAATTCGTAAAGCTGTGAAAATCTTAAAATTAAATGATGTTTTAGGAAGTGTTGTTGATTTAAATATTGTATTAGATGAATTTTGGCATACAGCTAAAGAAGAAATGGACTTTTTAAACGAAGCACATTATGCAAAAAGGTTTTCTCATTTACATCATGATATTCAATATATTGATGCTCCAGAAATCATTGATGATTACAGTACAAGTAAAGTTCTGGTGATGGAATATATTGATGGTTATGAAATAGATGATCGTATCACCCTTAAAAATGCTGGCTATGATTTAAAAGAAATTGCAGCGAAATTAGCTGAAAATTATATTAAACAAATTGTAGATGATGGCTTTTTTCATGCTGATCCTCATCCTGGGAATTTAAGAATTCGAGATGGAAAGATTGTCTGGATTGATTTTGGAATGATGGGTATTTTAAATCGTGCTGATAAGGATTTAATGAGGGATGCTGTTTTGGCTATTGGACAAAATGATACCCAAAAGCTTGTTGATGTGATTTTAACATTGGGAGAACATGATGATCGTATTGACTATGCTTTATTTTATGATAATATTGAAACTTTTATGAAGCATTATGTATCAATGGATTTAACAGATATCAATTTAGGTGATGTTGTGCAGGAAATCTTTGTGATAGCTCATAAGCATCGTATATCTATGCCTAAAGGTGTCAGCATGCTGGCAAGAGGCTTGGTGACGATTGAAAGTACTGTTATGCTTATTGATCCCCATATTAGCATTTTAGAAATTGCTGCCAATCATGTGGCTAATCATATATCAAAGAAATTGGATTATAAAAAAGAACTCACAAAATCAGCAAAAAAACTTTATAATTCTAGTCAGAATGTTTTAGATTTACCGGGTCAGATATCAGATATTATGCGTATGCTGATGAAAGGAAGACTCAAGGTGAATCTAGATATTATGGAATCCAGTGTACCTATGACAGCTATTAATCATATGGTTAATAAACTTGTTGTGGGAATTGTCAGTGCAGGTTTATTGATGGCAAGCAGTTTGTTATGTACGACTCAAATGACACCTAAAGTATTTGGTATTCCAGCTCTTGGCTTCATTGGATATATGACTGCTGTTGGACTTGGTATCTGGCTATTATTGACAGTCTTAAAAGAAAGAAAACAGAAAAAATAACTGTATTCATTTATGTAAAAATGAATACAGTTTGTTTTTATCTTTGACAATAATTGTTTTATATTGAATAAGTATCATTTTTTCTTTCACAAATTCATTTAATACTTTGGTCACAGTGACACGTGATAAACCAAGCAATGAAGCAATTTCTTCATGCGAATATGTGATTTCATGATGATGATAGTGATCCATTTGATCTAATAAAAAAGCAGCGACTTTTTCATAACGATTATATGTATAGGATCTTTTGATCATGGCTGTCAGATAATCACATGTTTGAGATAAAGATTGTAAAATATTGATGAGTAAATCTTGTGATTGTTGAAGATAAGGATAGAGGTGCTTAGGATAACAGGCGATAACTTCGACATCACTTATCGCTTGAATGGTTGTTGGACGTTTAGATGGACTGATAAAGGCAGATTCACCAAAAATATCTCCAGATTGTAAAATATCCATCGTGACTTCTTTTCCATTGGAATTCATAACATAGACTTTTACTTTGCCATTTAAAATCAAATATATTAAATCGGCATCATCTTCCTGCATATAAATGATATCTGAAGGCTGATAAACTTGTTTTTGACCAGCTTCTATAAAATATTGAAAATATTCTTTTTTTATTTTCATAGACTTCTCACCACTTTTCTTTTTTAATTGTAACATAGATTACATTTTAAAGAAAGCAGATATGATAAAGTCTTGAGCGAGGTGAGGAATATGAAACAAAAAGTTTTGAATTTGATTTATATTATTGTTGGAAATATTTTAATTGCTTTAGCAGTCAATACATTAATTTTAGAAAATCATATTATTGTAGGGGGAACTTCTGGAATTGGAAATGTCTTAAATTATTATTTTCATATCCCTGTTTCATTAAGTGTTGGATGTTTAAATGTGTGTTTGTTTTTAGTAGGATTATTTTTCATTGGAAAAAAATTTGCCATGACAACATTAATCTCTACATTTTTATTTCCAATTGTATTACAATTCTTTGAAACACATGCCATGTTTCATCATTATTTAAATGATCCATTATTAGCTGCTATTTTAGCTGCTTGCTGTGTAGGTGTAGGTATTGGTTTGATTTTAAGAGCAAATGCTTCTACTGGGGGAGTCGATATTTTAGCTATTTTATTAAATAAAAAATTGGGCTTCCCTGTACATATTGTCTTAAACTGCATTGATTTATCTATTTTGGTTTTACAGTTTACTTTTAATGATACAACACATGTGATTTATGGAATAATGATTGTTATGATTACAGCTGTTGTATTAAATAAAACATTAACACAAGGAACAAGTCTTGTACAATTAACAGTCATCAGTGATGAATATGAAACAATCAAAGAATCTATTTTACATGAGTTTGATGCCGGTGTAACTCTTTTAGCAAGTGAGAAAGGTTATACAAAAGAAAATTCTAAACTTATTTTATCTGTTCTTCCATATCGTAAATTACCATCTATTAAAGCAAAAATTCATAAAATTGATCCCTATGCTTTTGTGATTGTCTCTCACGTAGAAGAAGTCGGTGGTAAAGGATTTACATTAGAAAAAAGAAATGCCTAAGTTCCTTTGGGAACTTTTTTATATGATGATGGAATAGAAATTGATGAACAAATATTGAAAGTGCAAATGCTTTGCACTTTTTCTTTTTCTATGCTAGACTAATATCAGTTAGTTAAAGCTAACTAAGACATATAGAATTACAAAAGTTTCAAATATAAAAGGAGGTCATATATATGTCATTAATCGGAAAAGAAATCAATGAGTTTAAAGTACAAGCATACCAAAATGGTGAATTTAAAGAAGTGACAAAGGAAGATTTATTAGGAAAATGGAATGTCTTTTTCTTCTATCCTGCAGACTTTACATTTGTATGTCCAACAGAATTAGAAGATTTAGCCAATCTATACGAATCATTCCAAAAAATCAATTGTGAAATTTATTCAGTATCATGTGATACACACTTTGTACATAAAGCTTGGCATGATACATCAAAGAGAATTCAAAAAATTCAATATCCTATGTTAGCTGATCCAACAGCCGCTTTAGCGAAAGATTTAGATGTTTATATTGAATCAGAAGGTGTCGCAGAAAGAGGAACATTTATTATAAATCCTGAAGGAAAAGTTGTAGCTTATGAAGTGATTGCTGGTAATGTAGGACGTAATGGAGATGAGTTATTAAGAAGAGTTCAGGCATCACAATTTGTTGCGGAACATGGTGATGAAGTTTGTCCAGCCAAATGGCAACCAGGTGAAGAAACATTGAAACCATCATTAGATTTAGTAGGAATATTATAATGTCTAAGATTTATGATGCGATTATTGTTGGTGGAGGCCCAGCTGGGCTCTCTGCCGCTATATATCTTGCTAGAGCAAAATATAGTGTCCTGGTTTTAGAAAAAGAAAAATTTGGTGGACAGATTACCATAACATCAGATATTGTGAATTATCCAGGCGTGCTGGAAGATTCTGGTGAAGGTCTTACAATCAAAATGAGAAAGCAGGCTGAAAACTTTGGCGCATCTTTTCAAAAGGCCCATGTCAAAAGTCTTCACTTACAACACCCTATCAAAACGGTTGAAACTGATCAAGGAATCTATGAATCTGTTGGTCTCGTATTAGCTCCAGGAGCTCATCCTAGAAAGCTTGGTTTCCCTGGTGAAAAGGAATATCAGGGACGTGGAATTGCTTATTGTGCGACTTGTGATGGGGAATTTTTTGAAGGATGTCCAATCTTTGTTATTGGGGGAGGTTTTGCAGCATGTGAAGAAGCTCTCTTTTTAACACAATATGCTTCAAAAGTAACAATGATTGTGAGAGAAGAAGATTTCACATGTGCCAAAACAATTGCTGATCAAGTGCGTGCTCATGATCAAATAGAAACGATTTTTGAAACAGAAATTGTGGAAGTTGGTGGGCATGACACGATGGAATATGCTGTTTTTAGAAATAATCGTGATCAGTCATTATGGCGTTATGATGCTTCAACACAAGGACGTTTTGGAATCTTTGTTTTTGCTGGATATGTTCCACAAAATGAATTATTTCAAGATCAGCTGGCATTAAATGCCCAAGGGTACTTAATCACTGATCGTCATCAAAAAACAAGTATGGATGGTGTTTATGGTGCTGGTGATATTTGTGAAAAAGATTTACGTCAGGTTGTGACTGCTGTCAGTGATGGCGCTATTGCTGCAACATCTTTAGAAAAATATATCACAACAACAAAAGACAAATATGATATCCAAACAATAGCTTATCAGAATCATTCTCAAAAAACAAAAAATTCAAAAGTGGATGATTCTTTCATGTTTATCAGTCAGGATATCAGAGAACAGTTACAACAGATTTTCAACAAATTCACAAAA
Source organism: Massilimicrobiota sp. An134 (assembly GCF_002160815.1). Lineage (GTDB taxonomy): Bacteria > Bacillota_I > Bacilli_A > Erysipelotrichales > Coprobacillaceae > Allocoprobacillus > Allocoprobacillus merdigallinarum. The sequence goes on from NZ_NFLH01000037.1 coordinate 13,696, forward strand.
GATGTTTATTTAATAGGTCAATTATCAACAGATCCTTTTTCATTAGAAATGAAAAACTTTATGGAAGAGTTGGCTTCATTAAGTCCACATATTCACAATGTTTATCAATCTGTTCAAGAGCATCCTCAAATCATTTTATGTGATAGTGATCAAAATGATTTAGGTGTACATTATCATATGGTACCAGGTGGTCATGAGTTTAATTCGTTTATACTTGCTTTATACAATATCGCAAGTCAAGGACAGCCATTGGATCAACACGTCATAGAAAGGATTCAATCATTAAAATCACATCAGATTCAAGTGTTTGTCTCTTTATCTTGTACAATGTGTCCAGAAGTTGTTCAGGCAACACAACGTATAGCTTTGCTTCATCAGGATATCCAAACATCTATTTATGATTTATCACATTATCCTGAATATAAAGAACAATATCAAATAATGAGTGTACCATGTATTGTGATTGACCAACAACATGTCTTGTTTGGAAAAAAGACAATGGAAGAGCTGATACAGATATTAGAAAAGCTTCAGTCAAAATGAAGCTTTTTTGTTTGTTTACCCATACCATTTTGATAAAAAGACATAACTTATATTGAGGTGAATGAAATTGGATTTTAATGAAAATCAATATGACATGTATGATCCATACAACCAGCGTGTTATGATTCAGCCATGGTTCTGGTGGTGGTTTTTCCCACCACAATTTTTCCCACCAGGTCCTCCAAGACCTCCGCATCCTCCAGGACCACCTAGACCGCCAAGGCCACCAGGTCCTCCAAGACCTCCACAGCCACCAAGACCACCAAGACCACCTGGACCACCAGGATCACCAAGGCCTCCTTATTCAAGAGAATATATGTAAAAAGGCACATCAATTTGTGCCTTTTTGTGATTTTTGCTTTTTTTCAAGTTTGACGTATTCAATACAAGCGACACCAATAGCCCCAGCTAAATCTAACATCAGATCTTTCATCGTATCATTGAGAGCTTCATGTCCCTGTAAAGGAATATCATCTTCGTCATACAGTGTAGAACGAGTTGTTTCCATATATTGCTGATTATTTGTTTTGAAAATATCATCAACAGTATATTCACCAATTTCCCATATGGCACCAATGGCTAAAGCTACACATACAACAATCAGACTCATAAATAAAGGTGATACAGATAGAGGAATGCGATATTCCTGATCAAGATATTGAATGACTATAAAACCAACATAAGCAATGACAACACCTGAAAAAGTATGCAAAATAGAATCCCAATAAGGAATACGTCCATAAAAGTTTAAAACATCCCCTAAAATAAAACCACTAAATGCAAAAGTGATTAAAATAAAATCTAATAAATGTGGGATTTCAAAATGATATATATCTTGAATAAAGTTAGGAATACGTAAAACAAATAACATAGCCACTAATTGGGCAATAGTAAAAATTAAATGTCCTTTATTATCACCAGTACGTGTAAATAATAAAAACACAGCAATTCCTAACATAAAGACAACGCTCCAGAAAATCAATTTTCTTGCGATAATTAAATAATAAGGTTTTTTTTCTTTTAACTTTGTTTTCATAAATCCTCCCCCGTATTGCCTATATCATATATGACAATTATGAACTTTCCATAAATTCCTGACATATTTGTTGCCATTCTATTAAAAGTTTATCTAAAGAATAGGCAGCATTAGCAGGAGAAGTTGAAGGTAAACATATATCTTTTTGATGTGTCAATTCATAACAATACTTCATATACAGCTGATGGGCTTTTTTTCCATTGGTATAAATATGTGTAATATGTGTATCTTTTAATAAACCCGCAATATCATTGACAATGACATTCTGAATTGAGCTGTCACTAGAACCATGAATATCACAGCTTTGAATCACATCCCATAATGCAATATGATTTTCAAGTAGAAAATTCTTTTTTTCTTCAATCGTTAATAATGGCTCATGGTGATAAAGCGTAGCCAGAACTTTCCAGAAACGATTTTGTGGATGATGATAAAAAAACTGAGCTTCACGTGATTTGACAGAAGGAAATGAACCTAAAATAAGAATTTGTGAATCCTGATTATAAATAGGAGGAATGTTGTGTATTGCGAACATGTTTTCACCACCTTTTCATTTATTATAACAAATTTTATAAATTCATTTTACAAAAAAAGAAAAAAGGTATATGATAAGTATGTAGATGATGTCAATTCTATAACCGGTTTTCAAAACTGAATAACGTCTTTGGGGCAGGGTGTAATTCCCTACCGATGGTGATAGTCCATGACTCGCTGATAGCGACTGATCTGGTGAAATTCCAGAACCGACGGTATAGTCCGGATGAGAAAAGACAAATTCTATGCAACTTAGACATTTTTTGTTTAAGTTATTTTTTTTTAGAAAAAAGGAGATAGAAAAATGAAAACAAAAAAATTAAACGTCAAAAAAATAGCTTTGATTGGCATGTTGGGTGCATTGGGTGGTCTTTTAATGTTGATTAAAACACCTCTTCCATTTATGCCACCATTTATGGATTTTGATCTGGCAGCATTACCAGAAATCATTGGTGGATTTGCCCTGGGACCGGTGGCAGCTGTTTTGATTGTCATTGTCAAACTGATTGTCAAATTAGCTATTTTAGGAACCAGTACAGCATTTGTAGGGGAGCTTTCTAATTTTATTGTAAGTGTTGCCTATGTATTACCAGCTGTATTGATTTATGATCATCATAAAGAAAAGAAATCCGCATTACAGGGTATGATGATTGGAACAATTGTGTGTACACTGGCAGCTGTGATTTCTAATGTTTATATGATTATCCCATTTTATGCGAATATGATGGCTGGGTGGTCAGTGGATACAATTGTAGACATGTGTCATGCTGTTTGTCCTTTGGTGAATGATATCTGGACTCTCGCATTGTTTGGCGTTGTCCCATTTAATTTAATTAAATGTGGTGTGACTTCAGTGATTACTTTTATTGTGTATAAGAAAATCAGTGTACCACTTAAAAAATTTGTGAAAGCTGGGATGTAGACAATGAAAGTCAAAAAAATAACAACTATTGGCATTCTTTGTGCATTAGCCATGATTGTAAACTTGTTTGCCTTTATGCCACTTGTTCCTACTGTCACATGGCTGACTTATGATCCTAAAGATATTATAATTGTGATTGGTGGTTTTATATATGGTCCAATGACATCTTTGATTATGAGTGGCATCTGTTCAGTGCTGGAAATCATGATCAAAGGTGGAACAATCTTAGATGTTTTCATGAATATGATTTCAACCTGTTCATTTGCTTGTGTCGCAGCAGCAGTTTATAAACATAAACATACCAAACAGGGAGCCATGATTGGCTTGTTATTAGGGGTGGTTATAACTGTTATAAATATGACGATCTGGAATTATATTGTCACACCAATTTATTATGGTATGCCTCGAGCAGCAGTTGTAGCATTGTTGTTACCTGGTATTATTCCATTTAATATATTAAAAGCTGGACTTAATGCCGGAATCACTTTATTTGTATATAAGAGTGTTGTAGCTATTTTACGTCATACTCATTTTATTGAAGCAAGTGGACAACCTATTTCCCAAACGAAGTCATTGGTCTGGGTTGGACTGTTTATTACAATATCTATAATCTGTATTATTTTAGCTATTCAAAATATTATTTAAGGAGTTGAAGGTATGAACTTTTTAGAAGCCAAGACTTATTTGTTTGAAAAATTGGCACCATCAAAAATTATGGCACTGGCATCAAGTGTCAATGATTATGTTATGGTTAGAAATGTCAGTTGTTTAATTTATAATGATGCCATTTATTTTAAGACTGATAAAAATTTTAGAAAGACAAAGCAGTTATATAAAAATCCTCGTGTGGCTTTATGTTATAGTGGCATTCAAGTTGAGGGTAAAGCAGAGATTTTAGGATTAGTTATTGATGAACCAGGACGTCAATTTGAAAAATTATATCAGAAATATTTATGGGGAAGCTATAATGCTTATAGTCATAAAGAAGATGAAATTTTAGTAAGAGTTGAACCTGTTTTTGTAGAAATATGGGATACTGATGAAAAGAATCAGGCTTTTCAGACTTTTATTGATTTTGAAAAAGAAAGTGTAGAATATTGTCAGTATGATGACAAAAAATAAGAAAATAATGATTATTTCTCTTTTTTCATGAAAAATTCATAAGTATTTTCTATAATCATGGTGTACTTTTACTTTGTAATTGTATAAATAGTGTGTATAATGGTTATGTTAGAATTTAATGAAGAAAGAGGGATTTCATGAAAAAACTCATTAAGGTGTTACTTTCAAGAAGATTGTTATTGATTATTACACTCATTGCGGCAATTGTTTTTACTGCCGTTGCCTTTGAGTTAAGTATACTTCCATTAAAATATTTTATACCATTGATTGTGATTATTTTCTTGTTAGCTTTTTTATTTTATCGTCTAGCAAGCGATAAAAATGATCGTCATCCTATCAAGGTTGCGCTAATGAAATTATTGAATGTCTTACTTGCTATTGTCTTAATTATAGCATCTTTATCTTTGATGAAGGGTTCAAACTTTATTTCTTCTATTACGGGAGGAAATGAAGAAATCATTGAAATGAATGTGGTTGTCTTAAAAGATTCTGCCTATAACTCTGTAGATGATTTAAAGGGACAGCCTTTTGGAGCGCATCAGGGCGATGCAGTGAATATCAATAAAACAGAAACAATGATTGAAGATGATATTGGTGAGATTGTTGTAACAAACTATAGTACAAACAATGAGCTTGTGGCAGCGTTATTGGATCATGAAATGAGTGCTATTATTGTCAAAGCTGTAGATTTAGAATCTTTTGATTCTATTGAAGATAAGTTTAATGAAAAGATCAGAATTATTCAAAAATATGAAATCAAGTTACCAAAAGTAGCTGCAAATAGTGCTAAGGTGACTCAAGAACCATTTGTTGTCTTTATTAGCGGTAGAGATAAAGAAGGGCCAATTAATACATTCTCATTATCTGATGTGAATATGATTGCGGCTATTCATCCTCAAACAAAACAAGTTCTATTAGTGAGTATTCCTAGAGATTATTATGTAGATATTAAAGGTATTGAGGGTGTAGAGGGTCAAGATAAGTTAACTCATAGTGCCAAAGGTGGAATTGATGCGACAATTCAGACTGTAGAAAATTTAATTGGTGTAGATATGAACTATTATGCTAAATTTAATTTTACATCATTTATGAATGTGATTGATGCTTTAGGTGGTATTGAAGTGACTGTACCTAAATATGATGTAATTGGTAGAGATGATGGTGTCTTTACAACACGATTAGATAAATATACAATTAAACCTGGAAAACAGACTTTTGATGCAAAACATGCCTTATCATTTGTCCGTGAAAGATATGCCTTTGTTGATGGGGATGAAGTTCGTGGAAAGAATCAGATGTTAATGTTGAAAGCTATTATTAAAAAATGTTGTTCACCAAGTATTATTACGAACATGGATAGTGTTTTTGAATCTTTATCAGATAGTTTTGAAACCAATTTAAGTGCTGATGATATCAAATCATTAATTAATATGCAAATTAATGATATGGCTTCATGGGATGTTCAATCTTATCGTTTAACAGGAGATGCTTCACAGAGAGTTTTTGAACTTGCGACAGTCGGTGATGTGACATCTGTTAATGCAAATGGTGTTTATGTCACACAACCTGATGAACAATCTGTGGCTCAGGCAAGAGAATATATTCAACAAGTTATGAATGGTGAAATTGTTAAAGTAACTGAAAAATCATCTGACAGTGATTCTACACAGAACAATACAACTTCGACAGAAGAAAATACAACAATTGAGTAAATGAATTGCTTAATTGAAAAACATATGTTAATATAAAGAAAGTACAATGAAAAGAAAAAGTAAATGGATGGTTGATGACGTAGAGAGTTCTTGGCTGGTGAAAAAGAAATCATGACACCATTGAATACATCTTGGAGTAGGTGGCTGAAATAAAAGTAGGTTAACACGGGAATGCCCGTTACAGCATCACAGTATGAACCTGATAGACAGGCGTACTTGTTAAGGCTTATATAGTGATATATAGGTGAATTAAGGTGGTAACACGATGGTTCCTCTCGTCCTTATGGTGGGAGGGACTTTTTGATTATAAGGAGGTTAAGAATATGATTATTGTTTTAAAACCCAAAGTATCTAAACATGAAATTCAAGATTTGGTAGAGAAAGTAGAAAGCTATGGATTAACAGCTCATGTATCTCAAGGAACAGAAACAACAATTATTGGAATGATTGGAGATGTCACAAAGGTTGATCCTAAACAATTAGAGGTTTCACCTGTTGTTGATCACGTGATGCGTGTCAGTGAACCTTATAAACTGGCAAACCGTGCCTTTCATCCAGAAGATTCCATCATTGATGTTGCCGGTGTCAAAGTTGGTGGAGATCATCTGGCATTGATTGCAGGTCCATGTTCTGTTGAATCCAAGGAACAGGTTATCATGATCGCCAAAGCTGCCAAGGCAGCAGGAGCCAACATGTTAAGAGGTGGGGCATTCAAGCCAAGAACATCACCCTATGCTTTCCAGGGAATGGGAACTACCGGATTAGATATCTTGTTAGCTGCAAAGGAAGAAACAGGATTACCCATTGTATCAGAATTAATGAGTGCTGAGTATATTGAAGAATTCAATGAAAAGGTCGACTTGGTACAGATTGGCGCAAGAAATATGCAAAACTTTGATCTTTTAAAAGAAGTAGGAAAAAGATGTACAAAGCCAATCTTATTAAAGCGTGGATTAAGTGCAACATATGAAGAATGGATCATGAGTGCAGAATATATCATGGCCAGTGGAAATCCCAATGTCATTCTATGTGAAAGAGGTGTCAGAACATATGAAACCTACACAAGAAATACATTAGACTTGCAGGCGATACCTGTTATCAAAAGATTAACACACTTGCCAATCATTATAGACCCATCACATGCAGGAGGAAAATGGTGGCTGGTAGAGCCAATGGCTAAGGCAGCAGTTGCAGCAGGATGTGATGGATTGATGATTGAAGTGCATAATGATCCAGAACATGCTTTATGTGATGGACCACAGTCATTAAAACCAGAGAAATATACAGAATTATTGAAACAGGTTGGAGAAATCGCCCATATTGTTGGAAAAGAAATCAAATAAAGCATGATATTTTATAAATTGAATAAAAAAATTTAATTTGAAAAGTAAATTCCACTTTTTTTAAGACTAAGTTCTACTTAAAAAATATTGATAAGTAGAACTTAATCTTGGAAATGACATAATTTATATTTTTAATTTTTGTGTTTGTG
>NZ_NFLH01000038.1 GCF_002160815.1 Massilimicrobiota sp. An134
ATAATTAAGAATTATCGTTAATTAAGTAGCAATAAGTATTTAGTTTTCATATAATTTTTGACAAAATATGTATTTGAAAATAAGGAGGAAATTATATGAAAAAGAACGAAACAAATGTATATTTAAAGGAGTATTTAGATGATTGCTTGTTGAGAAAGAGGTTAAGTGAAAAAACATTAAGTGCTTATAAAATTGATTTAAAACAGTTTTTTGATTTTATTGATCAATCATATGTAGATGATTTTAAAAAAATAAATGAATATATTTTATATTTAAATCAACGATATACTAAACATAAGACTATTAAGAGAAAAATAGCTAGTGTTAAAGCGTTTTATATGTATTTAGAATATAGAGAAGTCATTGAATTTTCACCATTTAAAAAAATAAGAACTAAAATAAAAGAACCAAAAGTTCTTCCTAAAATTATTCAAAAAGAATATCTTGAAATAATATTTCAATGGCTTGTTGTTAACTTAGAAAGTGCTAATACTGAATATAAAAAAAGAATAGCTTTGCGAAACTTAACTATTATTGAATTATTATTCTCAACAGGCATTAGAATATCGGAGCTTTGCCATTTAAAAGTAGAAGATATAAATTTTCAAGAAAGGTTATTGAAAATATTTGGAAAGGGATCAAAAGAAAGAATTATTTATATAGGAAATGATGATGTTATGAATTTATTAAAACTATTGATAAAGTATAATAAAAATAACAAATATTTATTTCTAAATAAGTTTAATAAACAATTATCAGAGCAATCAGTTAGGATATTATTAACTACTATTGAAAAAGAAAAAGGACTATCAACTCATATCACACCACATATGTTTAGACATACATTTGCAACTACATTGTTAGAAAAAGAAGTGGATATAAGATATATACAAAATATATTGGGACATAGTTCAATTTCGACCACTCAAATATATACACATGTAAATTCTTTGAAGCAAAAAGAGATTTTAACAAATAAAAATCCGATGAATGACTATAAAGAAATAAATTGGAAAAGGCTGTAACAAAATAACTTTTAAAAGAGTTGATTTTGTTACAGCCTCTTTTCTTTTATGTGGTTTTCAAACACCGATTTGATTCCATATGCAATTCTAAGACTTGTATCTAAATCTTTGAATACCTCGTATATTGCCTCTGTATTCCAGAATACATCTGTTGGGTGGGCAAGATCTATTGTTATATCTCTCATAACGAAACATATTTCCCAGTCAAGTTCATTCTCTATTAAACGACACCATTCACTTCGACTATCAATGACGATATCAAATGAATAATAAACGAATGTTTCCATGCTCTTGATTGTACCAACACATCAGTAAATGAAACAGAAGTCAACAGCATTCTTGAAATCATGGAATTGAGATGTAATAAAAAATCAACAATACTTTGTAGTCAATGGACACCTGAAGGAGGGTATCAAAAACTTGGTGGTGGACCGATAGCAGATGCCATATTAGATCGAATCATCAATAGTTCTTATAAAATATTACTGGAAGGTACTTCCATGAGAGAAGAATATTCAAAACTCAAATAGCTAAGAAGCCAGTCTGCATGGACTGGCTCTCTTAACGGACGATGTGGCTCTAACTAGTGGTTTAGTGGTGGCTCTCATATAGCGAACATAGTGGCTCTCGCCACCCGTCATATACAAATAATTTAATGAATATCATAGTTGTAAGTTACAACAAAAATATATATCATTTACTACAATTTGAAAAAATACTGTAAAAAAAATGATAATATATTTTTGCCAATTTGATTGGTAGATAAGGAGAAAAAATTGCAATTGTTGGATCTAATGGTTCTGGGAAAAGTACTTTATTTAAAATTGTTAGCACTCTTTTAGAATCCACAACAGGTTTGATTAAGGTTAATGGATATACACTTGATGAGATAAATATTAAAGAATTAAGAAAAAAAATTGGCTTAGTTAATCAAAATCCAATTATTTTTAATGGTACTTTATTAGAAAATCTAACTTTAAATGATGAAGTAAGCAAGGAAACTTTTGAGAAATCTATATGCATTTCTTGTTTGGATTCATTAATTAGAGAACTACCAATGGGATTGGAAACAAATATATCACAAAGTGGGATGAATTTATCTGGTGGTCAAAAACAAAAAATTGCATTAGCACGAGTGTTAATGAAAAAACCTGAGTTATTACTATTGGATGAACCAACGGCATCTTTGGATAATATATCAGAAAAAATAATAATGAACAATATTAAAAGCCTTGATATAGCTTGTATAGTGATTTCACATAGATTAAGTACAATTCAATATTTTGATAGAATTATTGTACTGGATAAAGGAGAAATACTCGAAGAAGGTACACACGAAGAATTGATGTCAAATAAAAAAAGTTATTACAACATGTTTAGTAATGAAATTAATAACATTAGTTCAAAATAAATGCATAAATCTTATTTGACTAAATTTCTATTTTGTGAGTAAAATATATACGCAGTTGTTTCTAATTAAAAAGTATTTATAACTTAGTTAATAATAGATTTTAAATATTTTAATTTTTTAGAATTATTTGCTAATGTATGTGTAATTATATAGAGGAAAATTTTAATGTATCTGTGTCTTTATAAAAATAGGAGATTTTAAATACAATTACAATAAGAATATTGGATAAAATCTCCTGCTTTATTTAATGACATAAATTGAAAATGAACTTAATAATTGTTTTGTAACGTAATGATTTTATATGTGTGATAACTTATAATTTACTTTCTCTTGATTTCAGAAACTTTAAAAAATCAATAATAAATTTTTGATTATCTTTATGTAGTGATAAAAATAAATCAAGGAAACTATTGTTTGAGTTTATGTTATGGCAGGTAATAAAATCAAGTGAAACATTATAGTAGTCAGCTAATTTTAATAAATGATGCAAAGGTATATCGTTTATTCCATTTTCATAAGTAGAGTATGTTTGTTGAGTGATACCTAATATATTGGCAATATCTTTTTGCTTTAAATTGTGCATTTCTCTTAAGTGCTTAAGCATCTTTACTGTATTTTTCATAATTATCCATTCCTCTCTTATTTTAATAAGATAACCATACAAATAAATTTTGTCGATATATTACAATTAATACGTGTATATAAATTAATATACATTGATAAATTGTTGGAATATTATTTTTTAATTAAGTTTGATATATTTATATACTGCAAAATTTAATGACAAATTTTAAGGAGTGGAGATACTAATGAAACTTGAGATAGCAATATGTGATGATGATATATCTACATGTTCAGATTTAGATTTACTCTTAATGGATTATGGAAAAGAAAATAACCATGAATTTAGTATAGATATATTCTATGATGAAAAAAGGCTGTATCAAATGTTGACAGAAGGGAAAAAATATGAAATCTTATTTTTAGATATAGAGTTAAATAACGAACATACTGGTATTGATATAGGTAATTATATTCGTGATGAATTGAAGAATGAAGAAATGAAAATTGTTTTTATTTCTTCAAAGGAAAGTTATGCTATGAGTTTATTTGAAATACGACCAACTCATTTTTTAATAAAGCCATTAGTTAGAAATCAAATCTATAAACTTATGGAAAAAATTTTATCAATTTTTTTTCGAGATGATTACTTTTCGTTTAAAATTAGAGGTCATATATATAAATTGAAGATGTCTGATATATTATATTTTGAAGGAAGCAATAGAAAGGTTAAAATTGTATTAAGAAATGAAATTATAGAATTTTATTCCTCGCTTCAAGAAGTTTTTGAACAAGTAAAAGATAGAAAATTTTATTTTGTTCATAAGTCGTATTTAATAAATTATGAAAAAGTAATAGTATTTAAATATGATGAACTTATTATGCTAAATGGTAATCATATACCTATAAGTCAAGCTAAAAGAAAATATATTAGAGAAATGCAATTGTTGCATGAAAGAGAGATGTTATGATATGAATGATATTGCTTATATTTTTTCGCATTTGGTATCTGGATTAGTAGATACGGGTACAATTTATATTTTTTTTAGATCTTTTTTTATTGAAGATAACAGTAAGAGAAGAAGATTATATATAGCATTCATTTTATATTATGTGATAAATCAATGTATATATTTTTTCCTGAATATACCAGTAGTAATAATGACTTGTAATATATGTTCATTATTTTTAATTTCTTTTTGCTTTGAATCATCTATATATAAGAAATGTTTATCGGTAGTATTCATATATATTATTTGTATGTTGGTTGAAACAATTGGTGCTGTATTTTCTGGAATATGTATAAGTAATTTTTACGAGGTTAATGTGGATTATCATTCTGTTACAGGCTTATTTTTTGTGAGATTAATAACATATTTTATTGTTTTATTATTGTCAAAATATAAAAATATAAAAAGAGGAGAGATAGTGCCAAAACATTATTGGATAATTTTTATATCAATGCCTGTAATAACATTACATATTTTTTTATCTTTTTTATCTATGAAAAGAAATGAGGTTATTATTTTATCTATAGTTATAGGTTTGCTTTTAATTAATATGGTTTTTTTCTATTTATATGATAAAACAATCAGCTCAATTAAAAAACAGTATGAAATTAATTTCCATAAAAAACAGATACAATTTTATGATAAGCAGATGACTATTATGAGAGACTCAGTTAAGTTGACAGAAAAAATTGATCATGATTTAAAAAATCATTTATTTTCTATAAAATCATTCTTAGATAATAAAAAGTTTGATTTGGCTACTGAACATTTGTTAGATATTCTTGATTATAATGTTTCTGTGAAAAATTATATTAGTACAGATAATTTTATAATTGACAGTATAATTAATTATAAAATATCTACTTCGTCAAATTTGAACATAGAATTTATTAAAGATATTATGATACCAGCTGATTTAAAATTAAATTCATTTAAGATGACAGTAATATTGGGTAATTTGTTAGACAATGCAATAGAAGCATCTTTAAAGCTAGAGAGTAATAGGAGAATATTAATTAATATTAAATATGATAAAGGCAGATTGATAATAAATATTTCAAATACTTTCAATGGAATAATTAATGGTACTTTACATAAAATAAGTACAACAAAATCTTCCAGAAAGCATGGGATTGGCTTAAAAAATATAAGAGAAGTAGTCGAGAATGACAATGGTTTATTTAAAATAGATATTAAAAATAATATGTTTTCGGCTTGGTGTTTAATTTATATATAATGAACTAAAGTTAGCTTTGTAAAAGGGTGATTCATTATAAAAGTAATTTATAGGATAAAACTTAATATCATCTTTAGGAAAGAATTAATTCTAATATAGAAAAATATTTAGATAAGTTATTATGTTCTAAAATAGAGAGTGTAATAATTATGTCTGATTGTTAAATGTTCATTTTTCGTATAAAATTGACAATATATTAATATATAATAATTATTAAAGGATAAAGGAGGAAACGTAACTATGTGGAAAAAAATAATTAATGTGTTTGGATTTATCATTGCTTTAATGGGAATTATAATGTGGTTATTTAAAATTGATATATTTAGCGATTTTTATATAAATTATGATTTAGTACCTGGTGCAATGTTTTGGCTTGGTATTTTACTTCTGTTAGTAACCAATGGTCAAAATATAACTAACGAATATAATAAAATAAGGTTAAGAAACAAAGAGTCATATGCGCATACAATAGAATATAAGAATAAAAGAAATGAATATGTAGAATTAAAATCAAAATCTATTGCATTTGATTTAGTGATTAATGTACTTATAATTACCTATTTAATACTTACTGTCTTAGGAGAGTTTTCATTTTTCTCATTTGTTACAATTGGAATTGTTCTAATTTTATGTATGGTTTTTTATGTATTTATACGATATAGAATTAGTAGGAGTTTAAATGAATAGTTTATGATTGAGTATTTCACTAAAAAGATGACACCGTTTTACTCATTGGATGATGTCATCAAATGAGTAACACTATCCGATTTTCAAAATGAAATATTCAGTGATTTTTGGCATAAATCATGACATTTAATATAATGCATTTAATACCATTATAAATAGTATTTGTTATGATATGTGATTTGCTAACACATATCATAAATAAAAAAGAATAGAGAACATTTTTATAAACATTATAAAAATTCTTTTTTAATATGCTAATAAAATGAAATTTTATGCTATTTGCATTTTTATATACAATAGTTAAACTCTCAAATAGAGAAGCATATATAATTTATATTATTCACAATTACCAGTATGTAAAAATACTATTATTGGTAATTGTATATACTTTTGTATTAGTGTCGTTTGGTTTTGTTAGATACGATGTCATTAAATAGTTAAATATTTACACATTATAATTATTTGAAAAGAGTAATTTTTAACAATTTCCTTTTGTTGAAATTGTTTATGTTGAGATTATATCTATGCAGAATATTTGAAAAAATGTGTAAAAAATAATATGTTTAACTTTTTGATTAGCTCATCTATATATTATAGAGCCATCCTATTAAAAAGAGGTCTTTCAGAATAGATGAGTTATTATATTAGAGCACCACCTCCAATGATTTAAAGAAATTTAAATTATTGGAGGTATATAATGTATAAAGTCAATGACTATGAAAAAGAAGATTTTAAAAGAATAACAAACAAGGATGGATTAAATACATATTTTATAAAAGTTAATCGAATATATGTAGAAGTAGATAAAGAAATATATTTAACTTGTCTTAGAAGTTACATGAAAATAAAGTATAACAAAGAAAGAGAAGTAGCAAATTCAGTCCAGTATTATTCGGACATGGATTTAGCTACTTCTTTTATTTTTTGCAAAAATAAGAAGTTTGATTTTGTTCATCAAATATATGTAAGTGATTTAGCAAGAAAAGCAGTTCAAGAGATTTACCAATTACCAGATCAATATAAAAATATAGCAATTTGTATCTTTTTAAAAGAAATGACAATTTCAGAAACGGCGAATGAATTGAATATACCTGTTTCTACAGTAGGAAAAAGAAAGATAAAAATACAACAAATTTTAAAAAATAAATTAAAAAAGTGAGAAAAATTCATTTTGTTTCTTATGTAAAGGGTGAAGGGATATTTCCCTGAAGGAGGAAACAAAATGGAAACATCAAAAGTATTTATTTATTGTAGAGTGCTATCTGAGGAAGCAAGGTCTTTACTTGAGTATCAGGAGGATGTATTAAGAGAATATGCAGATATACTTGATATTGAAGTTTTTGCAGTTGCTAGAGAAATAGGGAGTGGTAAACACTTTGGCAGCAGAGGTATGGAGAAATTGATATATTATGTTGTCAATGAGAAAGTAAATCTTATTTTTGTTTATGATAAAACAAGAATCTGTATTTATGATGAATTATTTGCTGAATTTAAGATGCTTTGTGATAAGCATGATGTATTGATTGTCACAATGGATGAGTTAAAACTTTTATATGATAAAAATTTGTTTTTAGGTCATGATGAGTAGTCATGACTTTTTTTTAAGCAGAGGACCACCATTTTTCTTTTTGACTTGAATATTGAGGAGGGAAAATTATGGTCTATAATCATGCAAAAGAAGAAAGCAAATGGAAGAAATGGAAAGAACAGGAAGAAAGGTTATTACGTTCATTAAATGTAGATGAAGATATTATTATGGAATTAAGAAAATATGATTGGAATGCCTTTAAATTAGAGCGTAGAATTAGAGAAAAACAAAATTTGACAGACAATATATTTTTTTATAATTTGCCATATTATGATAAAAAAGAAATTCATAGTGTTGAAGATTTGTTAAATGATATTGAAGATGAGTCATTACTTCATTATCTATACCAAACGGATAAAACAACTTTAACCATTATTCTTCTTAAAATTTTGGGATATTCTACGAAAGATATATCTGAAATTTTAAAGATAAAATCATCTACAATATATATGAAGATACATCGTTTGAAAAATAAATTAAAAAACATGTAAGAAAATGAGTGCTTTCATCGGCTATATAAGTGAAGGGGTTCAAACCTCTTGAAAGCACATTGAAAACTGAATAACAATGCTGATAACGTTACTTACATATAAGCCCAATCATAAATACGCCATGATCATTGAAATAATGGGAGCGACTTCTATTTGATGATAATCATAATTTGCAACTATGAGGCGATGATTATGTAAGAATATAATGATACACATAATGAGTCATAGTCCGAGCAATTCAATTGTCGCAGACAAGACATTATATAGGTGAAAATCCTATGGATTCCTTTATGTTGCCTTAAAGAATATAAAGATTCGTGGAACTGTACATGCAAAGCAGTCTATCAGTGTTGTCAAAAACATATATAAATAAAACTAAAAGTTATCTATCATTTATCATAAGATAAATCCAAAATCAGATAACTTTTAGGATACATAATGAAAAGTAAAGGTGAGGAATATATGATTTTTCATGTTGAAAGAGGAGAAATTTATTTAGCTAATTTAGATCCGGTTGTAGGGAGTGAGCAAGGAGGAGTTAGACCAGTATTAATATTACAAAATAATGTTGGTAATTTTTATAGTGATACAACAATTATTGCATCTATGACATCTTTACTAAGACATAAAAAACAGATACCTACACATTTTGTTGTTCTTGCTAGAGATGAATTGATACGAGATTCTATTGTCCTTTTAGAACAAATCAGAACCATTAGTAAATTAAGACTCATAAAAAAGATAGGTCAATTATCAATTGAAGAAATGAATGCATTGAATAAATGCTTATTTGTGAGTATGGGGATAAACATGCCATGAGTTATCAGTTTAAAATATCGTCATCCATTATGTAGGTATTTTTTTACATAATCAAAATATGTTTTATGTAGGGAGGTGTTTTCATGCCAAAAAAAAGGGTAAGAAATTATACTATCAAATATAATTTTTCTATAGGTAAAGATGACATGAAAAAAATAATGGAAGATAGTTTTATAAAATATTTTAATCATAAGCAACAGAATCACATATTTAATCAATGAAAGTTAAATAATATGATAATAATGAAATCAGATCTATTATATTATATTTTTGTAGAAGTGAGATAAAAATAAAGATGATTAATGAGCATGGAAATGATATAATGGAAAAGAGAGGGTGATAAGCATGGGAATTTATTTAAATCCGACTAATCAAAATTTTTATGAAGCAGTTAATAAGGAAATATATGTTGACAAGTCATTGCTTATTCAACATATTGAATATTTAAGAAATAAGGTCAATAAATATATTTGTGTATCAAGACCTAGACGTTTTGGGAAAAGTACAGATGCTAATATGCTTGTTGCTTATTATTCTAAAGGTTGTGATTCTCATCATATTTTTGATTCACTCAAAATCAGTCAAACTGATCATTATTTAGAACATCTTAATCAGCATCATGTCATCCATATCAATATGCAAAGCTTTTTAAGTAATACGCACAATATTGATAAAATGATACAATTACTAACAATGAGAATTTTAAATGAGCTCAAACAGGAATATTCAATCTCTTTCTTTGATGAAACAAATCTTTCGTTATCTTTGGAAGATATATATGCATTCACAAAGAATCAATTTATTTTTATCATAGATGAATGGGATTGTATCTTTAGAGAATATAAACAGGATAAAGAGGCACAGAAACAGTATTTAGATTTCTTAAGAAACCTATTGAAAGATAAGCCGTATGTAGAACTCGCTTATATGACAGGGATATTGCCTATTAAGAAATACGGAACACATAGTGCCTTGAATATGTTTGAAGAAATTTCTATGATTGATCCAGGATTATTATCTGAATTTATGGGATTTACCGAAACTGAAGTGCAAAATCTTTGTGTTCAATATAACATCAGTTATGATGAAATGAAGCAGTGGTATGATGGGTATCACATGACAAATGATATTTCAACTTTTTCTCCCCGTTCGGTTGTTTCTTCAATAGTCAGAAAACAATTTGGAAACTATTGGACATCAACGGAAACCTATGAAGCCCTACAGGTTTATATAGATATGAACTTTGATGATTTAAAGGATAATATCGTTCAACTATTATCAGGAGAGAGTATAGATGTTAATACAAGCAAATTCCAAAATGATATGACAACATTCAAATCAAAGGACGATGTCTTGACACTTTTGATTCATCTTGGTTATTTAGGATATAATAGTTCAAATCATACCTGCTATATTCCTAACAAGGAAGTATCAACGAGTTTTATTGATTCTATAGAAGATTCAAACTGGGAAGAAACGACAAAGGCATTATTAAATAGCCGTGAATTATTAGAGGCAACATGGAGAAAAGATGAAGAAGCAGTTGCCAGATATATCGAAGAAGCCCATTTAAACACATCAATACTGACTTACAACAATGAAAATGCATTGTCATATACACTCGCTTTAGCATATATCTATGCCAGAAATCATTATACAATGATAAGAGAAATGCCAACAGGCGAAGGTTTTGCAGATGTTGTTTTGATTCCATATCGAGATAAACCAGCCATGATTATAGAGCTGAAATGGAATCAAGAAGTCAAGACAGCGATAGATCAGATCAAAGAAAAGAAATATCCAAAAGGATTAGAGAGGTATAAAGATAACTTACTGATTGTTGGAATCAGTTATGATAAGAAAACAAAGAAGCATACATGTCATATAGAGTAAATAGGAAAGGAACACTAAAATAAGTGCTCCTTTTTTTGGCTTATTCTTTTGTAAACTTTCATAGAATAGTAAAAGAAATAGGAACAGATAAGCATTCATCGCACATTATGAAAGAGAAAAGGTGTTTGTTATAATCTTGGTGATGAACGTTTATTTTTAACAATTTAAGGAGGAATGATTGGTAAAACTATGAATACTTTAAAGTCAAATTATTCTGGATATTTAGTTGGTGCATATGAAAGATTATCAAAAGAAGATGACAGAGGAGATGAGAGTTCATCTATTGAAAGTCAGAAAATAATTATTGAATCATTTGCAAAATTTAATGATTTAAAAATTATAAGACATTATAGTGATGATGGATTTACAGGTTCAAATTTTAATAGACCGGGCTTTGAAGAATTAAAGAAAGACATAGAAGAAGGTCTTATCAATTGTGTTATTGTTAAAGATTTATCTCGTTTGGGGAGAGAACTTTATGAAACTGGGAGCTATATAGAAGAATATTTTCTTTCTAAGCAAGTAAGATTTATTGCGATTAATGATGGTTATGATTCTGATGTAGGAGATTCTATGTTAGGAATCCGATTAAGCGTTAATGATTTATATTTGAGAGATACTTCTAAAAAAATAAGGACTACATTTGATGCAAAAAGGAAAAGAGGAGATTATATAGGAACATATGCTAAATATGGATACATGAAAGATCCTAACAATCCTAAACATCTTATTCCTGATTCAAATGTTTCTAACATTGTTGTTCAAATATTTGAATGGTTAGCTGAAGGTGTTGGAACAAGTACAATTGCACATAGACTTACTGCTATGAATATTCCAATTCCTTCAATTTATAAAAAAGAGAATAGAACAAATTGTCAAAAAAGTTTAAATGAAGGTAATGGAATATGGCGTCCTCAAACTGTTAAGGCTATTGGTAGTGATCAGATGTATTTAGGACACATGGTTCAAGGAAGATGGAAAAAATTGAGTTATAATTCAAAAAAACTTATCGAATTGCCAGAATCACAATGGATTATTGTGAAAAATACACACGAACCTCTTGTAAGTCAAGAACTTTTTGATAAAGCACAAGTTACATTAAATAAGTCAAAAAAATATCGTGCAAAAAAAGAAAAAAAGTATTTGTTTCAAGGACTATTGAAGTGCAAAGAATGTGGGCACAATATTAGTATCTATAGAAAGAAAATAAAAACTGGATATTCTTTATCAACTGAGTGTAATTATTATTCTAAATATAGTAAATACGGACTTTGTTGTAGTCATCGCATTAATTATGACTTGTTTGAAGAAGATATGTTACATTTTTTAAAAGAGATAGGTAAAAGATTCATGGAAAAATATGATGAGCAAAAATTATTGGAGAATTCTTTACGAACAAAAAGAAAAGATGAAGAAGAAATTCAAAGAAAACTTCAGTATATTGATAAAGAATTGGAAAAAAATCAGAATATTTTAAGTCATTTGTATGAGGATAGATTAAATGATGTGATTAGTGTTAGACAATACTCTTTAATGGCAAAGAAATATGATAATGTTCTAGAATCTTTAGAAAAACAGCAGGAAGAATTGAAAGAAAAGTTAAAAAAATCAAATGATAATCATCACTCTAATGAAATTAAAGAATGTAAAGAATTAATTGAACAATTTATGCAATTTGAGATGCCTACAAATGAATTGATGTATCAGCTTATTGATAAAATAGAGATAGATAAAGATAAAAATATTGAAGTCTTTTTTCGTGTTGATATAAGGAAATATTTGGATTTTGAAACAAAAAATGAGTATAAAAATTGATAAAAAATAAAACGTATTGATAAGTATCGTAATTGAAATGTCACAGGTGTAACCTTGCCATTGATGTCATATGGTGGTACAAGTTTAGTTATAACATTAATGAGTATAGGAATTTTAATTAATATCTCGAAATCTTGTCATGATATGTTATAATGTGAATTAGGAGTGGTGAGAAATGAAAATAATTGTAAGTGCAGGGGGAACAGGTGGACATTTGTATCCTGCTTTAGCCCTTGTTGAGTATATCAAAACACAAGATGCCAATGCTAAATTTTTATTTGTTGGAACAACTGATCGTTTAGAATCACAAATTGTTCCTGAACTAGGATATCAGTATCGTGGATTGGCAGTTAAAGGATTAGTTGGTAATCCTTTACAAAAGTTAAAAAATGCTTTCATTTTTATGAAATCATTAAAAGAATCAAAACAAATCTTGAAAGAATTTCAGCCAGATATTGTGATTGGTTTTGGAGGCTATCCAAGTGCTTCTATTGTCATGGCAGCTTCTCGATTGAAAATCCCTACAATGATTCATGAACAGAATTCTATTATTGGTTTAACAAATAAAGTTTTAATAAAAAGAGTGAATAAGATTGTATGTTGTTATCAAAAAGCGTATAATGAATTTCCAAGCAATAAGACTGTTTTATTAGGGAATCCACGTGCTAGTGTGGTGACAAATCAGGAACTTAAAGATATTCATGATCTTTATCACATTCCTGCCAAACGTCAGACAGTTGTTATTGTGATGGGAAGTCTAGGTTCATCATCAGTGAATCGTGTGATGAAAGAAGCATTGCGACAGATGCAATATGATGATTATGATGTTATTTATGTTACAGGTAAAAAATATTATGATGAAATGAAAGAGGAATTAAGTGATTTAAATGACTCGATTCACTTGGTCAATTATATTGATGATATGCCTAGTTTGATTTCAAGCTGTGATATTATTGTTTCACGTGCTGGAGCGACAACACTTGCTGAAATTACAGCTTTAGGGGCAGCTTCTTTAATTATTCCTAGTCCTTATGTTGTAGCGAATCATCAGGAATATAATGCTCGAGAACTTGTGAATGCAAAAGCAGCGCGAATGATCTTGGAAAAAGATTTAACAGCGGATCGATTTGTTAGTGAAATTAGATATTTATTAAAAAATCAATCAGTATTAAATTCGTTAAAGGCTCATGCATGTCAATTAGGAAAACCACATGCTTGTCAAGATATTTATCAGGAGATTTTAAAGACATTAGAAAGGAAATAAGCATGGATTTTGAAAATATATTTTATGATTTAGTAGATTTGCAGTTAGGTGAGATTTTAGAAAATGAACCTTTATATAAACATACAACATTTAAAGTAGGAGGACCTGCCAGATTATTTGTTTATATTCAGGATGTTGAAGCTTTAAAAAGAGGGATTCAATATTGTCGTCAGCATCAAATTAAGCATATGGTGATTGGTAGAGGATCTGATCTTTTGTTTTCAGATAAAGAATATGAAGGTGTTATTTTTTCATTAAAGAATTTAGATAAAGTTCATTTCAATGGTGTTGAAATTCGTGCTCAGGCAGGTGTGAGCATGATTTATTTAGCGTATGAAGCTGCCAAAGTAGGGCTATCAGGCTTTGAGTTTATGGGAGGTATTCCTGGAACTATTGGTGGTGGCGTGTATATGAATGCCGGTGCATATAAATATTGTGTTAGTGATGTTTTTACTTCTGCAATTATTTTAAATGATAAGGGCGAACTTGTGACTTTAAATCGAGAACAGATGGAGTTTGATTATCGTACGTCTATTTTGCAAAAACATAAAGATTGGATTTTAATTGAAGCAACATTTACAATGACTTCACGTGATCCTAAAGATATTATGCATGTTCTTGATAAGCGTAAAGAAAAACGTATGGCAACACAGCCATGGAATTTTGCAAGTGCAGGAAGTATTTTTAGAAATCCAGAACAAAAACCAGCATGGCAATATATTGATGAATGTGAACTGAGAGGTTATGAAATTGGAGGTGCTCAGGTTTCACCTAAACATTCTAATTTTATTGTGAATAATGGATATGCAAGTGCTAAGGATATTTTAGATTTAATTTTACTTGTAGAAAAGAGTGTATTTAATCGTTTTGGTGTGGAATTAGAAAAAGAGGTTATATTGATTAATTGGGAGTAGGTGATATGTATGTCCCAGCAACAATATTATTATAATGAACATGATGAAAATCAAGTGTTACGACTGAGGAAAGATAAACGGAAACGTAAATTAAAGCGTAAGATTAAAGTGGTGTTGATTCTTTTTGTAATGCTGCTGATTGCTGGCTATTTTGTAAGTGATATATCTCGTGTACATGATATTAATATAACAGGGTTACAGGAAGTTTCCAAGGACGATATTGAAAAATCAATTTCGGTTCATGAAGGAGATATCGTTTTGTTTGTCAATACTGGAAAAATAGAAGATGAGATAGCTAAAATGCCCTTCATTAAAAAGGTAAAGGTGACAAAATCGTTGCTAGGTTCTGTTCAAATAGAAGTAGAAGAAGCTCAGAAAGTCGCATACTGTGTCATTGATAAAAAAACATATGTTATTGATGAATTGGGAAATGTCAGTGAAACAGATGATAAAGATTTGATTGCATCATTGCAATCTACACCACAAATAACAAAGTTTAAAGATTTACAATTATTAAAAGAATTTGCAAAGGAATATGTGAATATTCCAGAAATTATAAAAAGTCAAACGAGTGATATTATATATGATCCTCAAAAAGCTGATGAAACACGTTTGAAATTCATTATGGATGATGGTAAGATTTTATATCTGCGTATTGAAGACATGGTTGAACAATTAAATAAATTCGATTATGAAGCAAATAAAGAAGTTTATAAAGATAAATGTGTTTTTAGTTTTGAGGGAAACTATGTTTATATGAAAGATTGTGAATAATGCATCTGTTGGTGCATTATTTTTTTGATTTGTAGTTCTCTTTTTCGTCATTTATATATTTTCTTATGAAAAAAATTATGGTACAATAATAAAGAAGTATTTTTTGAAGGAGAATCGTATATGAAGAATATCTATGCTGTATTAGATATAGGAAGTGCAACGGTAAAAATGCTTGTTGGTGAGGTTGTAAGTGCGAATATAAATGTACTTTTTGCCAAGAAAATCACAAGCCATGGAATTCGTAAAGGACAAATTGAAAATATGCCTGTTGTTGTGAGTGAAATCAAACAATTGGTTGACGAAGCTTCAAAGGCTTTAGGGGCAACTATTTCAAAAGTCGCTTTATGTATACCGTCTTTTCATGCCTGTATTTATCAAAGTGATGGAATCACAAAAGTCAATTCTCCTTTGGATCAGATTACAAGTGAGGACATTGTACGTGCATTAAAACTTTCTAAACGTTTTACGTTAAAAGAGGATGAAGAAGTTATTTCAGTCATTCCAGCAATGTTTTATTTGGATACGAAATCAATGAAAGATATTCCTATTGGTGAAAAATCAGCATCATTAAAAGTAGAATCGTTAGTGATAACGACAAAGAAGAAATTGCTTTATAGTTATATTAATGCTGTTGAAAAAGCCGGAGTGGAAGTTTTAGATATTACAATTAATGCTTATGCGTGTGCTAAAGAGGCATTTGATGCTGTTTATCTTCAAGAAGGTGCTATTTTGATTGATATTGGATATCGTAGCTCAACTGTTGCTTTTTTTGAAGATGGTTATTTAAAATATATTGCTCAAGCCCATGTTGGTGGTTATGATTTGACACGAAAGATTGCAACATCATGGCAAATTCCAATGGATAAGGCTGAGTTATATAAGGTCAAATATGGTACATGTGATCTTCATATTGGTGATGAAGATGTCATCCATACGACAAGTCAAAATGATATAGAAAAACACTTTACTCAAAAGGATCTGGCTCAGGTCTTAACTGATGGTGTTCAGGAAATTATGGAAATCATTAAAACAAAAATCGAAGTGATTAATGATGGAAGAAGTTATGAAACTGTTATCGTTGGTGGCGGTGGAGAGTTACCTGCTATTGATGAAGTGGCAACTCAAGTGTTGAATAGTGCTGTAAGAACATATCGTCCTGATACGATAGGAGCACGAGATATGTCATTTGTTTCTTGTCTTGGTATGATGTATTATTTAAATGACCGTTTAAAGATTTTTGGTCAAATGGATTCATCTCTTGTTTTACCAGATATTTCTAATACAATGAGTATTAGATTTAAAGGTTTGACAAAGACAAAAACTGCTTATAATTCGGATACAAAGAAAAAAGGAAAATTGACAAAAGTCATTGAAAATTTATTTAGTGAAGAAGATTAATATAAAAGTGAGGATAGAAATATGGATGGGAATTTAGATTTTGTTCAAGTTGCAAAAATTAAAGTCATTGGTGTTGGTGGCGGAGGCTGCAATGCTGTAGCAAGAATGGCTAAAGATGGTGTCAAAGGTGTTGATTTTTATGTTGCCAATACTGATGCACAGATTTTAAAAGGAATTGATATTGAAAACAAAATTGTTTTAGGTAAAGAATTGACACATGGTTTAGGAGCAGGTGGTAATCCAGAAGTTGGACGTAAAGCTGCTTTAGAAACTGAAGAAGAAATCAAGTCAGCTTTATCAGGTGCCAATATGGTTTTTATTGCTGCTGGTATGGGTGGTGGAACTGGAACTGGAGCCGCACCTGTGGTTGCAAAAATTTCACGTGAATTGGGTGCATTAACAGTTGGGGTTGTCACATCACCTTTCACATTTGAGGGACCTAAAGTTTTAAGACAGGCTAAAAGTGGTTTGGCTGAATTAAGAGAAAATGTGGATTCTATTATTGTTGTTTCTAATGATCGTTTATTAGAAGCTATTGGTCGTAAACCAATGGGTGAAGCATTTAGAGAAGCAGACAATGTATTAAGACAAGGGGTACAGACAATTACTGATTTGATTGCTATTCCAGCATTTATTAATCTTGACTTTGCTGATGTTTCATCAGTTATGAAAGATAGAGGTTCTGCTCTTATTGGTATTGGTATGAGTGATGGTGAAAATAAAGCAGAAGAAGCTGCTATGCGTGCTATTTCATCACCATTATTAGATGTGTCTATTGCAGGTGCAAAAGATGCAATTGTTAATGTTACTGGTGGAACAAATATTACTTTATATGATGCAAATACGGCTCTTGCAACAATTAGAGAAGCGGTAGGTAATGATGTCAATACTGTTTTAGGTGTTGCTATTAATGAACAATTAGATGATCAAGTTATTGTAACTGTTATTGCGACTGGATTTGAAGATGAAGAAGAACCTGCACCAGTTAAACAGACATCTTCATTTGAATCTGTTGTAAAACCATCAATGTATGATGATGACGATGACGACGATGATGTGCCAGCTTTTTTAAGAAATCGTAAATTATAAGCTAACAATTTGTTAGCTTTTCTTTATATGGAGGTACAAGATGAAAAAGATAGGTTTTATTGGTTTTGGAAATATGGCGAGTGCTATTGCTTTAGGAATAATCAATGCAAAATTTTTGAATGCAAATGAAATAATAGCGTATGATATTGATGAGAATAAAGCAGAAAAAATGCGTTCTTATCATATTGATGTGGCACATGATATTGATGAATTGATTGCATGTAGCGAATTCATATTTGTTGGGGTAAAACCTCAAGTTGTTGAGTCTGTATTAGACCCATATATTCAAAAGTTAGAAAATAAAGCGATCATTTCTATTGCATTGGGATATGATTTTGATAGATATCAGACATTTTTAGATGATTCTACACGCCATATTTTTGTTATGCCAAATACACCGGTTCGTGTTTTGCAGGGAATGTCATTAATTGAAGAGAAACATTCATTAAAAGATCAAGAGTTTGAATTTGTCAAAAATATGTTCAGTGCCATTGGGCAGGTAGAGGTTGTATCATCACATTTAATGTCAACAGCTGGCACATTGAGTGGATGTGGGCCGGCGTTTGTCTATATGATGATAGAGGCATTGGCAGATGGTGCTGTTAAAGAAGGTGTTCCAAGAGAAATGGCCTATACATTGGCATCTCAGACATTAATGGGTGCTGCTAAAATGCAATTGGAAACACATTTACACCCTGGAGTTTTAAAAGATCAAGTATGTTCACCTGGTGGTTCAACGATTTGTGGTGTAGAAGCATTAGAAGATGGGAAATTGCGAGCTACTTTAATATCAGCAATTTCTGCAGCAGTACATTATCAAGAAAAGAAATAGTTATAGTTGTTATTATGATTGAAATAAGAAGCTCATTCCGATTAGGAGTGGCTTTTTTTGTGGAAAAATAGCTAAAATACCATCAAAAAACAAAAAAATGAAAAAAAGTAAAAAAAAGACTTGCAAAGGTAGAGGATAGATGGTATTATAGATGAGCACTCGACGAGAGGGCACAGGGACATTGAAAACTGAACAGTAAACACGTCAATAAAGATAGG
>NZ_NFLH01000039.1 GCF_002160815.1 Massilimicrobiota sp. An134
CAGGAGTAGAGAGATCAATCATAAGAACACCACCTAAGATGATTATACAATACAAAAAAGCGATAATCATCAAAGATGATTAATCGCCATGGACAAAATTTATTTTGTCCTTTTTTTATCATGTTTATGATTATTGATTAAGGGAATTCACGAACTCACTGGTTAATATTTGATGAATATATTAAAAAATTGTGGTAATTAAGGAGATTTATCATATAGTATATAGAGGTGGGTTTATGAGTCATAATATTAGAGAGATCTATACAAAAGCGATTGTGGCTAAAGGCAAAAAATTATCTAGGAATACTTACAATTTTACTTTGAGTCATTTACCTGATGATATACTGGGGTGCTGGATTACTAATCATCACTATGAAGCCGCTATTAAAAATAAGATTCCTAAAATTGTTGGTACTTTTGATATTCACATTTGGTACAGTTATCATGATGAAATGGATTCAATTGTAGAAAAACATCAGGTCACTTATATTGACGACATGCAGGTTACTAAAAAGGAAGATCGTGAATTTGAAAATAGTGATCAGGTCAAAGGGAGATGTTTAGAAAAGCCAAAATGTTTATCGGCTACGCATGCATCAAAAGAAGTGACAATTGAAATTGAAAAAGAAATGCAAATTGAAATTAGTGGAGAAACATGTATTAAAGTAGAAGTGAAAGATGAAGAAGAAATTTGGGATGATTTAGAAGATATTGAAATCAATCCACATTTTATTAAAGGCTAGTATAGGAAGATGCTTTTTGCATCTTTTTTTGTATGGAATCTTTTCTTTATTTTACAAAATATGCTATAATGTGGAAGTTATAAAGGAGGAATATTATGAAGCAAAAATATTCACCAATGATGATGCAATACTTGGAAATTAAAGAACAGAATCAAGATGCTATAGTGATGTTTCGTTTAGGTGATTTCTATGAAATGTTTTTTGATGATGCTATTGTTGTATCTAAAGCATTGGATTTAGCTTTGACTGGAAAAAATGCTGGGGTTAAAGAAAGAGTTCCTATGTGTGGAGTTCCTTTTCACTCAGTCAGTGGCTATATTCAAAAACTTATTGATTTAGGACATAAAGTAGCAATTGTAGAACAATTATCTGAACCTGGAAAAAAAGGTATTGTCAAACGTGGCGTTGTTCAAATTATTACTCCTGGAACGATTATGGATACGTCTTTAAATGAAAAAAGAAATAATTATATTGGGGCTTTAGGTATTTTTGATTTTAACTATACTTTGGCTTATTGCGATATTTCAACAGGTGAATTCTATGTTGTCAATATTGATAAAAAGGAACATGTTCTTAAAAACTATATTGATTCTTTAGGGTTGAAAGAAATTGTTGTTCAAGATGATTGGACAATGGATGGTTTATTTATTTCACATTTTGATAATGATAAATTTAATGAAAACTATAAAAAAATCTTTGATTCAATAACTGATCTAAAACAAATCAAAATATGTTCTTTATTATTAAATTATATGTTGGATACTCAAAAAAGAGAGTTAGAACATATACAAAAAATTCAGGAAGTAAAAACTGAAGATTATATTTATATGGATTCTTATACAAAGAAGTCATTAGAATTAATAAAGAATTTAAATAATGAAAGTTATGGGACTTTGCAATGGTTATTAGATGATACAAAATCAGCAATGGGTGGTCGTTTATTAAGACAGTGGATTGAAAGACCATTGGTTAATCAGGAAAAAATTGAAAAACGTATGGATATCATTGAAATATTAATTGATAATTTCATTGAACGTGAAACTATTAAAGATATTATTAATGATGTATATGATTTGGAAAAATTAGCTGGACGTATTGCTTTTGGAAATGTTAACGCCAGAGATTTAAAATGGATTGCTTCTTCTTTAAAGGTGATCCCAGAATTGAAGCATCAGCTTTTATCATTAGATCATCCTTATACGCATGAATTGGCGAATCAACTCATAGATTTATCACATTTAACCCAGACCATTGATGAGGCCATTATTGATAATCCTCCATTGACATTAAAAGAAGGTGGATTGATTCGCTCAGGTTATAATCAGGAATTAGATGAATTGAGATATATTCGTGAAAATGGAAAACAATGGTTAAGTGAATTTGAAGCTAAAGAAAGAGAAAAAACAGGCATCAAAGGCTTAAAAATAGGTTATAATCGTGTTTTTGGTTATTATATTGAAGTCACAAAAAGTTATTTACCAATGATTAAAGATGAGTTTGAATATACACGTAAACAAAGTATTTCTAATGCTGAACGTTTTGTGACACCAGAGCTTAAAGAAATGGAAGCTAAGATTTTAAGTGCTAATGATAAAATTGTTGCGCTAGAATATGAAATTTTTGTACAAATGCGAGAATATATTAAAAAAGATGTCCATTTGATCCAAGATGTTGCCGCAGTAATTGCACAAATTGATGTCTATCAATCCTTGGCCTCAAAAGCAAGTGCATATGGATATGTCAGACCAACTTTTAATCAAAATCATACTTTAAATATTGTCAATGGCAGACATGCAGTGATAGAACAAGTTATCTCTCGACAAAATTATGTACCTAATGATATTCATATTCCTGAAGATCAATCTATTCTATTGATTACAGGACCTAATATGGGTGGTAAATCTACGTATATGCGACAAATTGCATTAAGTGTGATTATGGCACAAATTGGTTCTTTTGTTCCAGCAGATGAAGCGAATATGCCTATCTTTGATCAAATTTTTACCCGTATTGGTGCTAGTGATGATTTGATTTCTGGACAATCAACTTTCATGGTAGAAATGCTTGAAGCAAATAATGCTTTACGTTATGCAACCAAAGATTCATTAATTATTTTTGATGAAATTGGTCGTGGGACAGCAACTTTTGATGGTATGGCCATTGCCCAATCCATTATTGAATACATTGCAACATCAATACAATGTATAACTCTGTTTTCAACACATTATCATGAACTGACAATGATGGATGCATCTTTCCATATTCAAAATGTACATGCCAGTGCTTCAATAGAAGATGATCATATTGTTTTCCTTTATAAGATTAAACCAGGGAAAAGTCATCGTTCTTATGGTATTAATGTTGCTCAATTAGCGAAGTTACCAGAAGAAGTTATCCAACGCTCTCAAGTGATTTTAGAATCTTTAGAAAATAATAATATTGAAAAAGTTATTAGTGAAAAAAAAGAACCTCAAATGATTACAAAAGAAAGTGCAGTGGAAAAAGCATTAGAACGTATTGATCCAATGTCATTATCTCCATTAGATGCTTTAAGTACATTAATTGAATTAAAAAAATTATTATAGTGAGGTGAGAAAATGGGGAAAATCAGACAATTAGATGATATTCTTTCTAATAAAATAGCGGCTGGGGAAGTTGTAGAAAGACCATCAAGTGTCGTCAAAGAACTGGTTGAAAATAGTATTGATGCCGGTGCTTCAAAAATTGATATATTCATTGAAGATGGTGGTATGCAAAAAATAAAAGTTTGTGATAACGGAGAAGGCATGGAAGCAGTGGATGCACATTTGTGTTTTTCTAGGCATGCGACAAGTAAAATTAAGGATGATCGAGATTTATTCAATATTATGACATTAGGTTTTAGAGGAGAAGCTATTCCTTCTATCGCCTCAGTCAGTCGCTTTGATTTAAGAACTTCAACGGGCTTGCAGGGAACATCTATTGTTTATGAATTTGGTAAGTATCAGCAAGAGGAAGTTTGCGACTTGCCTAAAGGGACACAAATCACTGTTACGAAACTCTTTCAAAATGTTCCTGCCAGATTAAAATATTTAAAATCTGTTAATAGTGAATTTGCGGCTATTCATCAATATGTAGAACGTATGGCATTGGCTTATCCTAAAATAGCTTTTCATCTTTATCATAATGATAAGGCTATTTTTCAAACGAATGGAAAAGGACAGCTCTTAGAGGTCATTGCTAATATGTATGGAATTGCAACAGCTAAAAATATGTTGCCATTGCATCTGCAGACTGATGAATTTCAAATAGATGGATATATCAGTAAAATAGATACATCACGTGCATCTAAAGCTAATATTATTACTTTGGTTAATCATCGTTATGTTAAAAATGTCATGAGTATAGATGCTATTAATAATGCCTATCGTTCTTATTTGGCTGATAATCGTTACCCTATTGCTGTTGTCAATATTGAAGTTGATCCTTATTTGGTTGATGTCAATGTTCATCCATCTAAATTAGAAGTTCGTTTTTCTAAAGAATATGAATTAAGAGATTTAATTTATAATGGTGTCAGTGAAACATTGAGACAGGTCGATTTAACATATGAAGCTAAAAATAAGCAAACAGAACGAGAAACTTTCAAACCACAATTAGATCAAATGACATTGCCAATTTCAGAAGAACCGCCAATTCAAGAAAAAACTTTATGGACTCAGTCAGCTGTTTCAAAAGACAATCATAGTGTTGAAGAACCTGTTTTGGCATATCAAAGTCAAGAGGTGCAACAGGATGTTATCATACCTGAAAATCCACAACCTATGATGAAGGAAGAAAAAATAAAACCTATAAAGGAAAAAATATATGCGAAAGTACAGATTCATGGAACTTATTTGATTGGTGAAAATGAAAAAGGAATGTATCTGGTTGATCAGCATGCTGCTCAAGAAAGAATTAATTATGAATATTATAAAGATAAATTTGCCAATCTTGATTTGACAATGCAACCATTGATTGTTCCATTACAATTTGAATATCCAATGAGTGAATTTCTTATTTTAGAAGAAAGAAAAGAGATGCTAGAAAAAGTAGGTATCCATTTAGAAGTATTTGGGCAACATGGTTATATTGTAAGAAGTTTACCACTATGGATGAAAAAAATTGATGAGAATGTATTTGTAGATGAAATGATTCAAGAAGTTTTGCATAAAAATCATTTAGATGTTGTTGCCTTGCAAGATCATGCGATTGCAACACTTAGCTGTAAAGCATCATTAAAAGCGAATACGTATTTATCACAAGCGGATATGCAGACTATTTTTGATAATCTTATGCGATGTGATAATCCATATGTTTGTCCACATGGTAGACCAACAATTATTTTTTACAGTAGTTATGAATTAGAAAAATTATTTAAGAGGGTGGTTTAATGCGTAAAAGTATTTTTCGTTTAGTCTTAGAATTTCTTTTAGGTGGTGCTGTTATTATGCTTACAACATATCTATTTCCAGAAGTGTATGTGAAAAACTTTGGTGTTGCTTGTTTGATTGCTATTGTTTTAGCTTTGTTAAATACGTTTATTAAACCTCTATTAACTTTTATAGCTTTTCCTATCACATTATTAACTTTAGGATTGTTTCAGTTGATTATTAATGGTTTTGTATTAGAAATAGCTGAAATGATTTTGGCTCCAGATTTCTATATTCCTTCTTTTGGTCTCACAATTATTATATCGGTTATCATCTCTATTTTATATAGTTTACTGGGAATTGGTAAAATCAATGAATAAAGTGATTGTTGTTGTAGGACCAACAGGTGTAGGAAAAACAAGAATGGGAGTTGCTTTAGCAAAATATTTCAATGGTGAAGTGATTAGTGGAGATTCTATGCAAATCTATAAAGGAATGGATATTGGTACGGCTAAAGTGACTCATGAAGAAATGCAGGGAATTGTTCATCATTGTATTGATATGTTAGAGCCGGATGCTTATTATAGTGTGAAAGATTTTCAAACTCAGGTTAGAAAAACGATTGATGAAATTGTCCAAAGAGGAAAAATGCCTATTATTGTTGGGGGGACTGGTCTTTATATTAAAGCGGCCTTATATGATTATACTTTTAATGATACAGAAGACCATCATGAATTCTTTAGAAAAAAATATGCTCATTATAGTCACGAAGAACTCTATGAATATTTAAAATCAATAGATCCTAAGAGTGCTTTGGAGCTTCATCCACATAATCGTCAACGTGTTTTACGTGCTATTGAAATATATGAGCAGACTGGTCAAAGAAAAAGTGAAATTATTGATGCTCAACAACATATTTGTTTTTATGATGCCTATTTTGTTGGCTTGACTATGGAAAGAGAATGCCTATATGAAAGAATTAATCAACGTGTTGAATCTATGAAGCAACAAGGATTAGAACAGGAAGTTTATCAATTATATCAAACCGGATTGACAAGGGAAAATCAAAGTATGAAAGCTATTGGATATAAAGAATGGTTTGATTATTTTGATCAATTGATTAGTCGTGAGGAAGTGTATGAAAATATCAAAAAACATTCACGACAATATGCCAAAAGGCAATATACATGGTTTAGAAACCAATTTCCTGTTCACTGGTATGATGTGGATTTAGATTGTTTTGATCATACGATTCAATCAGTGTGTGAACAAATCAATAAATGGACTCTTGTATGAGTCCATCTTTTTATATGATAAATATGATATAAGGAAAAAGTAAGCATTGATAGATAGCTTTTTAAAACATGAAATCTATCTTATGTTATAGAGTTTCTTTGTTTTTGAAAAATGAAAATGATAAAAAATGTACAATTTTATTAGAATAAAATTGTACATTTTTAAGTTGTATTTGATATAGGATTGTTGATGATAAGGTTTTATGCTTTTATTCAATGGATTGAATAAGAAAGTTATCATGATCATTTTGATGCAATATTTCATCGTTTGTATTTGATTGACGGTATTGTAGAGGTGTTAAACCAAGAGTTTTTTTAAAAATTTGCGCAAAATAAGATTGAGAAGAAAATCCAACTGCTTCAGATATTTCTGAGATAGATAGACTGGATGTTCTTAAAAGTGATTGACATTCTTTAATGCGTCGTTCAATAAGATATTGAATAGGTGAAATATGCATGTATTTTTTAAACTCATGAGACATGTAATATTTATTCATTTTCATATATTGAGCAAGAGATTCAAGTGTTATATTATTTGCATAATTTTGATCAATATATTGACAAATCATTTTTATTTCACGTCTTATAGGTAATGAAGATTGATGCGAATGAAGTTGAATGTTGAGCTTTCTAATGATTTTAAGTAATAAAAGTTCTAATAGTTTTTGACAGACAGTATCATATCCTATTTCTTTATTTTTACTTTCAACTAATAGATGCGAAAAATAATAACGAATATCACCACTATCCTTATTAAAGTTTTGATAAATAAAATGTGGATTGATTTCATCTATTTGAAATAATAAGTCTTTTACACCTAATACAACATATTCCAAAGGTTTATCTTCTTGCGAATTCTCATAATGGTACACATTAGGAAAAACAACAATGAGATCATTTTCTTTAATGGGAAAGGTTTTATTTTCAACGGTGAATTTGCCTCTTCCATTCAAAACAAAAAAAATTTCTGTAAAAGGATGAAAATGTTTTAAAGATTTCCAATCACTTCCGTATTTAGAATGCGAAATATACATTAATTGTGATTTATGGTCAAAGAATTGATCATCAACGATATTGATACGATTACTGCTCATATTATATTCCTCTCTTTAGCTTCCTTTTTAATTATATCGCATTTTTAAATAATAGCAAGATATATAAAAAAATAAACAATTTCGATATAGATAAAACGCTTACATTTATATATATTGTTATTAGAAAGATATCATGGAGGAGGAAAATAACAGATGAAAATGAAAAGAATGTTATCTTTAGGTCTTTCATTATTAATGTGTGCGACATTAATTACAGGCTGCAGTAATAATAGTAGTACATCTAGTAATGAAAGTAAAACTTTAAAAATCGCCGGATTAGATGGTGGTTATGGAACAAAAGGTTGGGAAGAAGTTATTAAAAAGTTTGAAGAAAAAACAGGTGTTAAAGTAGAATCTACATTTGATAAAAAAATTAGTGATGTTTTAAGACCAAAAATGACTTCTGGAAAAGATGTTCCTGATATTATTTACTTAAGTGTTGGAGCAACTGGGGGATTAACTGATACACTTATTAAAGAAAAACAAATTGCTGATATTTCTGCGTTATTGGATGAAACAGTTCCAGGTGAAGACGTGAAAGTGAAAGATAAAGTTTTAACATCATTTGTTGAAGGAGCAACTGCTGATCCTTATGGTGATGGAACTTTACGTTTAGCACCACTTAATAATGCACCTTGTGGATTATTTTATAATGCTGGATTATTTAAAGAAAAAGGTTGGGAAGTACCAACTGATTGGGATGGAATGTTTGAATTAGGAGAAAAAGCAAAGAAAGAAGGAATTTACTTATTTACTTATCCAACTGCTGGATATTTTGATGCGTTCTTTACTTCTTTATTAAATGCAACTGCTGGCCCTGAAGTTTATGCTAAATTAATTGCTTATGATACAGAAGCATGGAAACTTCCTGAAGTTAAAGAAGCATTTGAAATTGTTGGAAAATTAAAAGATTATACATTACCTACAACAGTAGCAAATGCTAATGGTGATAATTTTGTTAAAAATCAACAAGCCGTTATTGATGGAGATGCATTATTTATTCCTAATGGAACTTGGTTACCTGGTGAAATGGCAGCAACGACACCTGAAGGTTTCGAATGGGGTATGACTGGAATTCCAGCTGCTAAAGCTGGTGGAGATTCTTATTCAACAAACTTTGTTGAACAAATGTATGTTCCTGAAAAAGCTGAAAACAAAGATCTTGCATTACAATTCTTAGCTTATTGTTATAGTGATGAAGCAGCAGACTTATTCTATAAATATGGTGCTTTAGATGAAGAAGCAATGAAAAAGAATGATGATGGTAAAGAAGTTTATAAAGCAGGATATTTAATTCCTATTAAAGGCTCTGAAAAGAGAGTAGCTGAATCAGATACATTTATGTATACATTATCTGAAAAAGGTATAAAAACAAATAGTGCAACATTCATGGCTGCTGAAGCTGTTGAAGGTGTGACTTTAACAGGTGAAACTGGTATTTTATTTGGATCAGTTAACTCTGTAATGAACGGAGATAAATCTGTTGATCAATGGTATCAAGAATCTGTTGATGCAGTTGCAAAAATCGCAGAAGCAAATGCAAAAGCAGACAAATAGTCAAAAAATATAGAAGGTAGGCGGTGGGAAAATCGCCTACCTTTTAAAGGAGGTATTTTATGAATAAAACTAAGGAAAAAAGACGTTTTGTGATTTTATGTCTTGCTCCAGCAGTTATTTTATTTGCTATATTTATGATTTATCCTACAATCAATGTCTTTTTAATGTCGACATTAAAATGGGGTGGATTTTCAGATATCAAAGAATTTGTCGGAATTAATAATTTTGTCATTTTATTTCAAGATATGAATTTTATTCGTGCGTTCCAAAATACAATATTTGTCATTGTCGTTGTGACAGTTTTTACTCTTGCTTTAGCCATTTTATTTGCTGCCATTTTGGTAAGAGAGAAATTGAAAGGTCAGAATTTCTTTAGGGTTATTTTCTATATTCCTAATATATTATCTATTGTCGTTATTGGGGCCATTTTTAGTGCTATCTACGACCCTTCAACAAATGGATTATTGAATAGCTTTCTGAGTCTGTTTCATGGAGAAGGTTGGATTGGTGTCCAATTTTTAGGTAATCAGTCTATTGTTATGTATTCCATTGCTTTTGCTTTAATATGGCAGGCTATAGGTTATTATATGGTTATGTATATGGCAAGTATGTCATCTATTCCAGCCCATTATTATGAAGCTGCTGAATTGGATGGATGTGGTAAAATCAAACAATTCTTTATGATTACGCTTCCTTTGATTTGGACAAATATTCGTACAACATTAACATTTTTCGTTATTAGTACAATTAACTTGAGTTTTTTACTTGTGCAAGTTATGACAACTGGAGGACCAGATGGAGCAAGTCGTGTTTTATTATTCTATCTTTACGATCAAGCATACAATAATGCAAGTTATGGATATGGTATGGCCATTGGGGCTGTAACATTCTTATTTTCTTTCTTATTAAGTGCTACGATTAATAAGATAACTGAACGTGATGAATTGGAATACTAGGGAGGTAGACATATGAAAAAAATGAGTACAGAAAAGTTATATAAAATATTTGTCTATGTAGCATTGATTTCTTTGGCTATTTCTATTATTGTTCCTGTTGCCTGGGTGTTTGTTTCTTCATTAAAAACAAACGCAGAGTTTCAAGGGAGTCCATGGACGTTACCAATGAGTTTTTATTTTCAAAACTTTATTGATGCTTTTGAAAAAGCACATATGGCTGAATATTTATTGAATTCTGTGATTGTAACAGCATTAGGTTTGATTTTACTGGTTATCATTGCTTTACCGGCTTCTTATGTTCTAGCAAGATTTGACTTTGCTGGTAAGAAAATTATTAATACTTTATTTATGGCAGGACTTTTTATTAATGTTAACTATATTGTGGTGCCTATTTTCTTGATGTTATTAGATTGGGATGATGTGATTTATAATTTATTTGGTCAAACTTTCTTTTTGGATAACATATTTGTTTTAGCAGTTGTTTATGCTTCTACAGCTTTACCATTTACTATCTATTTATTAAGTGGTTATTTTAAAACATTACCAAAAGCTTATGAAGAAGCAGCATTTATTGATGGATGTGGTTATTTTAAAACTTTAATTAAAGTTATGGCTCCAATGGCTAAACCAAGTATTATTACTGTTATTCTATTTAACTTTTTAGCTTTTTGGAATGAATATATCATCGCTTTAACATTAATGCCTGGGGCTTCAAAAACTTTACCAGTAGGGTTAGTCACTTTATCTAAAGGACAGATGGCGGCTGCCAATTATGGACAATTATATGCGGGTCTTGTGATTGTCATGTTGCCTACATTAATATTATATATCTTAGTTCAAAAGAAATTAACGCAAGGTATGACGCTTGGCGGATTAAAAGATTAGAGGTGTGAAAGTATGAGTCAAATAACAAAAAATATTATCGCAATTGTTTGTTTTGTTGTTTCCTTTGTTTTAGTCTGTTATGGTCAAAGTCTGGTGGGATATACAGGTTTAGTTTTAGAGTTGATTGGTTTAGCAGGACTATTGATCTTGCTGTATATGTACAATAAAAAATATAAGTAGGAGGAATTATATGGCAACACTATCTTTAAAACATATTGATAAAATATATGATAATCAGGTACAGGCGGTTTTTGATTTTAACTTAGATATTGCCGATAAAGAATTTATTGTTTTTGTAGGACCATCTGGATGTGGAAAATCTACAACATTAAGAATGATTGCAGGATTAGAAGATATTTCTTCTGGAGAACTTTATATTGATGGTCAATTGATGAATGATGTAGCACCTAAAAATCGTGATATAGCAATGGTGTTTCAGTCTTATGCATTATACCCTCATATGACTGTTTATGATAATATAGCATTTGGATTAAAAATTGCAAAAGTTCCTAAGGATGAAATAGATAGACGTGTAAGAGCAGTAGCAAAAGCGATTGATATCGAACAATATCTAGATCGAAAACCAAAAGCATTATCTGGTGGACAAAGACAGCGTGTAGCATTGGGAAGAGCAATTGTTCGTGAACCAAAAGTCTTTTTAATGGATGAACCATTAAGCAATCTTGATGCAAAATTAAGAGTACAGATGAGAGTTGAAATTTTAAAAATTTATCAACAATTAGGAACAACTTTTATTTATGTCACACATGATCAAACTGAGGCGATGACAATGGGAACAAGAATTGTTGTTATGAAAGATGGTCGCATTCAGCAGGTTGCAGCCCCAACATTTTTATATGAACATCCAATTAATAAATTTGTAGCTGGATTTATTGGAAGTCCGCAAATGAATTTTAG
Organism: Massilimicrobiota sp. An134; assembly: GCF_002160815.1. GTDB lineage: Bacteria > Bacillota_I > Bacilli_A > Erysipelotrichales > Coprobacillaceae > Allocoprobacillus > Allocoprobacillus merdigallinarum. The sequence continues at coordinate 11,840 of NZ_NFLH01000039.1, forward strand.
AGATGGAAAAATCGTTGAAAGAGAAGGCAAAATGTATATTGAACTTTCAGATATCAGTTTGGAAATTCCTGAAGATAAAGGAACAATATTAAAAGAAAAAGGATATATAGGTAAGGTTGTCACAATGGGCATTCGTCCAGAAGATATATCAACACATCCTCATTATATCATGTCACATCCTGAATCATCATTTCAAAGTGAAATAGATGTTGTAGAATTAATGGGTGCAGAAAGCTATATTCATATGACAAAAGATAATCAGCCATTTGTGGTGAAAGTTCCTGGAAGTACCGCTTTAAGAACTGGGGATCAGGGATCATTTACATATTTGATGAATAAAGCACATTTCTTTGATAAAGAGAGTGAATTAAATATATTAGAAAATGGAGAAAAAGAATCATGAAAAATTATGGACGACTTACACTCCCTACTGATTTAGATGTTATTGATGAAACAATAGCACTTAAAGAAAGTCTAGGAGCTGATGCAATTAGAGATTGTGATGGAACGCAAATGCCACAAGAATTGTTGGATATGGATGCAAAGGTTTATGCTACTTATTATACAACAAGAAAAGATAATGAATGGGCACTTGCGAATCCTGAAGAAATTCAACAAGAGTATCTTATAACAGATCGTTATACAGCAAAACAGTCATCTTTAACAATTACTTTAATGAAAGGATTCCATACTGAACAGTTAAAGCCTAATTTTATTGATGACCCAAAAGTTTGGTGGGAAGTTATTGATCGTACGACAGGAGAAGTTATTTCACCTGATTGTTGGGAATACGATCAAGATCAAGGAACTGTTACAATACAAACAATCCCATATCATGTATATACAGTCAGTTTTTTAGCATTTTTAATTTGGGATCCTGTTCATATGTATAATTTTATAACAAATGACTGGAAAGATGCCCCACATCAATTGACATATGATGTGAGACAACCGAAAACACAAAAATATGTAAAAGAGAAATTGAAAAAATTCTGTGAAGATCATCCTCAAGTTGATGTTATTCGTTTTACAACTTTTTTCCATCAATTTACTTTAACTTTTGATGAACAAAAAAGAGAAAAATTTGTTGAATGGTTTGGGTATAGTGCTAGTGTTTCACCTTATATTTTAAGAAAATTTGAAAAATGGGCAGGATATAAATTTAGACCTGAATTTATTGTTGATCAGGGATATCATAATTCATTGTTTAGAGTTCCATCAAAAGAATTTAAGGATTTTATTGAGTTTCAACAGCAGGAAGTTTGTCAACTGGCTAAAGAACTTGTAGATATTGTTCATAGTTATGGAAAAGAAGCTATGATGTTTTTAGGAGATCATTGGATTGGGACAGAACCATATGGTCCTTATTTTGAATCAATAGGACTTGATGCTGTTGTAGGCTCTGTAGGTGATGGAGTAACGATGAGGATGATTTCGGATATTAAAGGTGTTAAATACACTGAAGGACGTTTACTTCCATACTTTTTCCCAGATGTTTTCTGTGAAGGTGGCGATCCTATTGGAGAAGCTCATAATAATTGGCTGAAAGCACGTCGTGCTATTTTACGTAGTCCATTAGATCGTATTGGTTATGGAGGATATTTAAAGCTGGCGTTAGAATGGCCTGGATTTATTGATACAATTAAACATGTTGTAGATGAATTTAGAGAAATTCATCAGACTATTCAGGGAACTCAAGCATATGTATCTCCATTTAAGGTCGCTATTTTAAATTGCTGGGGAGCATGTAGAAAATGGATGAATAATCAAGTTCATCACTCAATTTGGTATCGAGAAATTTATTCTTATGTAGGAATTATTGAATGTTTAAGTGGTATGCCAATTGATATTGAATTTATTAATTTTGAAGATGTAAAAAAGGGTGCATTAGATCAATATAAAGTTATTATTAATGCAGGAGCACAATATACTTCATGGTCAGGAGCTGAGAATTGGATTGATGAAGAAGTTGTTACACGTATTAGAAAATGGGTAGATCAAGGTGGTGGATTTATCGGTGTCGGTGATCCAACAGCTTATCAATATCAGGGACAATTTTTCCAATTGAGTGATGTTTTAGGTGTTGATAAAGAAGTTGGTTTTACTTTGAGTCATGACAAATATAATCAAGTGAATTCAAATCATTTCCTATTAGAAGATATTGATGAAGAAATTGATTTTGGAGAAGGAATGGATGGAATTTATGCTCATGGTGAAAATTATCAAATTTTGAGTCAACATCATGGTTATGCACAGCTCGTTACTAATATTTACGGAAAAGGACGAAGTGTCTATTTTGCTGGATTGCCTTATTCACCACAAAATTGTCGTTTATTATTACGTGCTATTTATTGGGCTGCTGGTAAAGAGAGTGAAATGAAGAAATTTTATGTAAGTAATGTGAATACAGAAGTCGCTGCTTTTGAAAAAGTAGGAAAAATAGCTGTTATTAACAATACAACAGATTCACTATCAACGGATTTATATATTCATGGTGAAAAAGTAGAAACATTAGATTTAGAACCAATGGAATTAAGATGGGTAGAAATTTAAGAGAGGAGAATAATACATGGAAAAACCAGTTCTTGTCATTATGGCTGCAGGATTGGGAAGTAGATATGGTGGATTGAAACAAATAGATCCTGTTGACCAAGATGGACATATTATTATTGACTTTTCTCTTTTTGATGCCAAAAGAGCAGGATTTGATACAGTTGTTTTTGTCATTAAAAAAGAAAATGAAGACATTTTCAAAAATACGATTGGTAAACGTATAGAAAATATAATGCATGTTCATTATGCTTTTCAACAGATTGATGATTTGCCAGAAGGGTATCAGGTGCCTGATGGACGTTATAAACCATGGGGAACAGCACATGCACTTTATTGTTGTCGTCAATGGATTCATGGACCTTTTGCAGTGATCAATGCGGATGATTACTATGGCTTTGAATCTTTTCAAATGATTTATAATTATTTGGCTGGTCATCAAGATGATGAATTGTATCGTTTGGCTATGGTAGGTTACTGTATTGAAAATACGCTGACTGAAAATGGAACAGTAGCACGAGGAATTTGTGAAGTTGATGAACAAAATTATTTATGTAGCATTACTGAGCGCACAAAAATTAAAGCTGATTTAAATGGTGCAATGTATCAGGAGGATGACCAATGGTTTGCAGTGCCTAAAGGAACAATTGTTTCTATGAATTTATGGGGATTTAGTCAAAAAATCATTGAAGAAATTGCTCAGGGATTTCCAACATTTTTAGATCAGAATTTAAAATATAACCCATTGAAATGTGAATATTTTATTCCTGATGTTGTGAGTAGATTATTGCAGGAAAAAAAGGCAACTGTACAAGTTTTAAAATCACCTGCTAAATGGTATGGTGTCACATATAAAGCTGATAAGCCAGTTGTGGAAGAAGCGATTCAACGTATGAAAAAGCAGGGCTTATATCCTCAAAAGTTGTGGGGTATTTATGATGAATAATCATTTGAAAGTAAAAGAAGTCATAAATCAATTTGATTTTTCAGGCGAATTATTTACAATAGAACCATTTGGTAGTGGACATATTAATGATACTTATTTAGTTAAATTTAAAATAAAACATATGGGCATTGTTCCTGTTATTTTACAACGCATGAATACAAAAATTTTTATAAATCCTGAACAATTAATGGAAAATATTTTAAATGTTACAGCGTTTTTAAGAAAAAAAATTATTGAGAATGGTGGAGATCCAGAAAGAGAAACACTTACTGTTATTTTGGCAAAAGATGGAAAACCTTATTGTAAAGATAGTGATGGCGATTACTGGCGTGCTTATCATTTTATTGTTGGGGCAACGGGTTATGATGAAGTCAGAACAGAAGAAGACTTTTATCAAAGTGGTTTAGCTTTTGGAAAGTTTCAAAACTTACTGAGTGATTATCCTGCGAGCACTTTACATGAAACAATTGCTGATTTTCATAATACAAAAGCTAGATTTGAAGTGTTTAAAACAGCAGTAGAAGAAGATAAAATGCATCGTGCAAAAGATGTGCAAGATGAGATTCAATTTATTTTACAAAGAGAAGATATAGCAAATATATTAACAGAAATGCAAGAAAACGGGGAACTTCCATTACGTGTAACTCATAATGATACAAAATTAAATAATATTTTGATTGATGATAAGACACATGAGGGCATTTGTATAATTGATTTAGATACAGTGATGCCTGGGTTGGTTGTTAATGATTTTGGTGATTCTATTCGTTTTGGTGCAAGCACTGCTTTAGAAGATGAAAAAGATTTATCAAAAGTTGAGTGTGACATGCATTTATTTGAAATATATACAAAAGGATTTCTTGAAGGTTGTCAAGGGAAATTGACATTATCTGAAATTAAAGCTCTTCCTATTGGGGCAAAAGTGATGACATTTGAATGTGGAATGCGCTTTTTGACTGACTATTTGCAAGGTGATACTTATTTTAAGATTCAATATCCAACACATAATTTAGTTCGTTGTCGTACTCAATTAAAACTGGTGTCAGATATGGAAAAGAAATGGGATCAGATGAATGAAATAGTAGCAAAGTATACAAATTAAGAAAATAAAAAAACATCTATTGTTTTGATTGATGATAAAACGATAGATGTTTTTATTTTTTATTAAGTTCTTTAAGGTGATGAGTTCTTCCGTGTTTAAGTATACGACGATAGTTTTCAGCAAGTGCTTTTTCATAAGAACTTGTCATCCATGGAATATAAAATTGTTCTTTTTTGATTGGGTCAGGAAGATATTGAATATATTCCCAAAGTTCAGGACGATTATAATTATATTTTTCATCTTCTTCAAGTCCTACAGGTGTTAATCGTAAATAGTTTGGTGCTGGATAAGGATGTTTAGCTAAAGATGCTAAAGCAGCATCAATAGCTGCTTCAGATGACTTCGATTTTGGTGATAGGCATAAATCAATAATAGCGCTTGCGATAGGAATGCGTGCTTCAGGGAAGCCAATAACTTTAGCTGCCTGAAAAGCGATGACGGTACGCATGCAGGCATTTGGATTGGCTAAACCTATATCCTCATATGCTGTTGTAATAACTCTTCTTTCTAAAGATTCTATGTCACCAGCTTCTATTAATTTTCCTAGATAGTACATTGCACCATTAGGGTCACTACCACGTATAGATTTTTGTAAACCACTTAATGTATCATAATATTGATCTTCATCTTTATCAAATTGAGCATTAGCCTTAAATAAAGATTTTTGAACAGTATCTAAAGTAATAAGTGAATCCTCAGAAAGAATGGTGCTGATTTCTAAGCAGTTATAAGCATAACGAATATCACCACTACTTAATTGAGCAATATATGATAAGACACCATCTTCAACTTGATATGCATTATTCAAACCATTTTCTGCAGTTAAAGCACGGTTTAATCCAAGAATAATATCGTCTTGACTTAAAGGTTTAACTTCTACTATCTGACAACGCGAACGAATGGCAGGATTGATAGAATGATATGGATTTGCTGTTGTACATCCAGCAATAATAAGTAATCCATTTTCAATATGGGGTAAAAGGTGATCTTGTTTATCTTTATTAAGACGATGAACTTCATCAATAATGACAAAGAGTTCACCGGAAAGTTTTGCTTCTTCAATGATTATATCCATTTCTTTTTTGTTTCCAGTGGAAGCATTAAAAAGGCGATATGGAATATTTAAATCGTTAGCTAGAGCTGATGCAATTGTTGTCTTTCCGCATCCAGGTGGACCATAAAGAATAGTCGACATAGGATGTTTCTTTTTAACAAATTGAGAAAATAAAGCATTTTCTCCGACTATATGTTTTTGACCAAGAACATCTTTTAAAGATGTTGGACGCATACGATGTGCTAAAGTTGTTGCCATAAAATCTTTCCTTTTTCTATGATTTTGATATAATGATTATAGCATTTTTCAAGGTATAAGGATAGGTGAAAAATGCGAAAATGAAATTTGTTGTGGATATTGACAATAAAAATATTTTATAGAGAAATGTACTCAATTGATTTGAATTAATGCAAAATTGGGTTTTGATTATAGGGTTTGTATCTCATTAATGGAGATACAGGAAAATGGAGGATATAATGAAAGTTGTCGTTCAAAGAGTTAAAGAAAGCAGTGTTACAATTGATGGGAGTGTATATGGACAAATACAAAAAGGATTTATGGTTTTGGTAGGTTTTTGTCAAGATGATACAAAAGAAATTGTCGATAAGATTGTTGATAAAATGCTTGGCTTACGCGTTTTTGAAGATGAAAATGGGAAAATGAATCTATCTTTGCAAGATGTTCAAGGGAGTATTTTATCTATTTCTCAGTTTACATTGTATGCGGATTGTAAAAAGGGAAGAAGACCTAGTTTTATTCATGCTGCAAAACCTGAATATGCTATACCATTGTATGATTATTTTAATGAAAAGATTAAAGAACACGGGATTGAGTTGCAGACAGGTGTATTTGGGGCTGATATGAAAGTTTCACTTATTAATGATGGACCAGTAACAATTATTTTAGATAGTCAGGAAATTTGTAAGTAAATTTATATTATAAATAAGAAAATTGAATGTTTTAAAGGAAAAGACGTTTATTTTCTAAGAAAAATGTGATGATTAAACCATCAAAAAACAAAAAAACGAAAAAAAGTAAAAAAAAGACTTGCAAAGGTAGAGGATAGATGGTATTATAGATGAGCACTCGACGAGAGGGCACAGGGACATTGAAAACTGAACAGTAAACACGTCAATAAAGATAGG
>NZ_NFLH01000004.1 GCF_002160815.1 Massilimicrobiota sp. An134
CGAAACTATTATCTTAAAAAGAGAGTGTAGAAGCAAGGAAATTTTTAAACAATTGAGATATCTCAATTGTTTAAAAAAGGAAATCCTTAATTCAAACTTCTATACATATTATACGAGAGATGTATATGATGATGGACAATGTTTTTCCTTCCATCACACAGACTTTTCCTTTAACATCATTTCTTTCATTAGCACCCCTTCTTTTATTGATTATGTCATTTCTGGAAATGTATGTGATTATTTTGTTATGTCAAATGGTTTTATCACGTTTTCATATTCCTTTTCCCAATTCTTTCCACATTGCTTATATGCATTTAAGTCGTCCAATAGGAGGTATTCTGACTATAATGCTGGTTGTCAGCTATGTACTAGAACATATTTATGTGATGAATAATATTTATATCACTTATATATATTTGATCTCTTTATTAACTTTGGCTGTTGAAGGCCTTGCCTTTTTGTCATGGCTGGCTATTTTGGAAAATAAACCACGCCTTATCATCCTGGCTTTTTTGGGTATGCTTATTCCATTTATCAATCAAATGTATGTTGTCATAGGAATCGTAGATATATTTAGTGATTTAAGAACAAAACTATTGTATAATAAACATAATGAACAATAAGGAGGGATACAATGATCAAAAAGATATTACAAATCAGGAATCTATTAATGGCTTTATTGGTTGGAGAATGTGGTATATTATTTGGCTTATATCTTTTATTGAATACTCCGATATTGTTAGCTTTTAGTGTATATGCGCTTATTAAAAATGTTATTATTTTCTTGATTGTTGTTTATATTTCTTATGTTTTAGAAAATAATCAATTAAGTGTTGAAGAAGTTTTAAATAAAGATGCTAAAAATGCATTCATATTTGGTGGTATTGCTTTAATTCAGTATGATGAAAATAGAGATATTGTATGGACAAGTGATTTATTGAAGGCCATGAATATTAATATTGTAGGGGTTAAGCTTTTGGAATGGCAACCCCATTTGGCAAGTCTTTTTGATGATGAAGATGTCAAAGTGATTGATATTAAAGGTAAAAAGTTTGAAGCTTATATTAATCAGGGAACTAAGCTGATTTATTTAAAAGATGTGACACAGCTCATGTCTTTACAACAAGATTACTTAGATCAGCAGGTTTGTATGGCTTATATTACAATTGATAATTATGAAGAAACATTGGAAAATGCTGATGAACCTAAGATGGCTTTGATACAATCACGTTCTAGACAAGTTATCGTAGATTGGGCATATTCCAATGGGATTATTATTAGACGTTTTAAATCAGGTGGTTACTTAGCATTTTTTAATGAACGTATTTATCGTAAACAAGTTGAAAATAAATTTGCAATATTAGATACATTTAAAGAAATGTCAAAAGAGTTAGATGAAGTGATGACTTTAAGTATTGGTATTGGTAAAGATTCTCGTGTTTTAAGAGAACTTGATGAGATGGCTTCTGCTGCATTGAATTTAACGTATTCACGTGGTGGTGACCAGGTGGCTGTTAAATCTGGAGAAGATAAGAAAGTCAGATTCTTTGGTGGTAATAGTGATACTTTTGAAAAGAGCAGTAAAGTCCGTGCACGTGTCATTGCACAATCTCTAGCAGGGCTTATCAAAAATGCCAGTCAAGTAATCGTGATGGGTCATAAGAATTCAGATTTGGATTCATTTGGAGCATCACTCGGTGTGGCTAAGATAGCTATGGCTTATGGAAAGAAAACAACAGTTATTGTTGATTTTGAATCCATTGAAAAGAAAACTAAAGAAGTCGCTGTTTTGGTTAAAGCTGATCCACGCTATAAAGGAATGATTCAATCAGCCAATGAAGCAATTGAGCGTGTTGATAAAAACACCTTGTTAATTGTTGTGGATAATCATAAATCCAGTCTAGCACTTTCTAAAGCTTTGTTAGAACGTGTCAAAAATAAGGTTATTATTGATCATCATCGTCGTGGTGAAGAATTTATTGAAGCACCAGTTTTAACATATCTAGAGCCAGCATCTTCAAGTACTGTGGAATTAGTTATAGAGCTTTGTGATTATCAAAATGTAGATTTGAAAATCAATGAACTGGATGCTACAATAATGTATGCTGGAATGCTGGTTGATACAAATAACTTTAAACAGCGAGTGGGTGTGCGTACTTTCCAGTCAGCAGCGCATTTGAAAGAATTACAGGCCAATGTGCCAATGGCTTATGAATTTATTAAAGATTCTTATGAAGAAACGTTGCAGCGTCTTTCTATTGCCCAGACAGCCTATCAATATCGTCCTGATATTTTGATTGCCTGTGGACAAGAAAGCGAAGAATATAATTCTAGTTTATTAGCTAAATCAAGTAATGCATTGCTTGAAATTAGTGGTATTAAGGCAAGTTTTTCCATTGGTAGAATTTCTAAAACAAAGGTTGCTATCAGTGCGAGAAGTACCAAGGATATGAATGTACAGGTTATTATGGAAGCCTTGGATGGTGGTGGTCATTTTAGTATGGCTGCAGCACAGTTTGAAAATAAAACGATTGAAGAAGTACGTCTTTTATTAGAAGAAAAAATACAAGAATATTTAGATGATAGAGGTGAAGTATAATGAAAGTGATTTTATTACAAGATGTTAAGAAAGTAGGAAAGAAAAACGATATTGTCAATGTTGCTGATGGATATGGACAAAACTTTTTGATTAAAAACAATTTAGCCGTTTTAGCAACTGAACATGGGAAAAAAATGGTTGCTCAAACAAAAGAAAAAGAAAGATTGGAAGAGTTAGAAAATAAAAAGAAAGCTGAAGAATTAAAAGAAAAAATTGAAAGTCTAACATTAGAATTTAAGTTATCATCTGGTAAAGATGGTAAAACTTTTGGAAGTATTTCAACGAAAAATGTTGTTGAAGAATTAATGAAAACACATGGAATTAAAGTGGATAAAAGAAAGTTCATTAATGCTAGACCCATACAAGCTTTAGGATATACAAATTTAAAGATTGAATTGCATAAAGGAGTTATTGCGACAATAAAAGTTCATTTATCTGAAAAATAAGGAGGGAAAAAGATGGCTAGAGAATATCCCCATGATTTGGTAGCCGAAAGATCATTGCTAGGATCTATGTTGATATCAAGTGATGTCTGTCAGACTGTTTTATCATTAGCTTCAAAAGATGATTTTTATTTGGATAGCCATCGTATTCTTTTCGAGGCTATGCAAAATATTTATGCTGATAATAGCCCTGTTGATGTCACAACATTAACATCTTATTTAATAGATAAAAAATTGTTAGATAAAACAGGTGGTGTTGAATATCTTTTAGAATTAAGTGAATCAGTGCCAACAACATCTCATAGTGAACATTATTTAAAAAGATTAAATGAAAAAGCTTTGTTGAGAAGATTGATTAAAGAATCAACAGAAATTATTGAAAAAGCTTATGGAGATGTCGAAAATATCAATGATTTTATTGGTGAAGTTGAAAAAGATTTCTTGAATGTCACAAGAGATCGTAATGCCGGTGAATTCCAAAATGTTAAATCAGTGATTCAAAAAGTGACAGATCGTTTGGTGATGTTACAAAAAGCAGATGGGAAAATATCTGGGGTTAAAACTGGATATTATGATTTAGATAAATTAACATCTGGTTTTCAAAAAGGTGATTTGATTATTTTGGCTGCACGTCCATCTGTTGGGAAAACAGCTTTTGCATTGAATGTGGCTTATAATGTTTCTTATAAGTCAGATGAAGCAGTCGCTATCTTTTCGCTGGAAATGCCAGCTGAGCAGTTGATTCAACGTATTATCTGTTCAGCAGGAAGTTTAAAAGCTGAATCTTTGCGTTCAGGTTCTATTTTAAAAGAAAGCAGTGAAAGGTATTATGCAGCTGCTGATAAAGTCTCTAAATGTAATTTATATATTGATGATACTCCGGGTATTCGTGTTGGAGAAATTGCTGCGAAATGTCGTCGTTTAAAACGTGAACAAGGTTTAAAGATGATTGTTATTGACTACTTGCAGTTGATTTCAGGACCGGCGAATAGTCGTGAATCTAGACAACAGGAAGTATCAGATATTTCACGACAATTAAAAATGATTGCCAGAGAATTAGAAGTTCCAGTTTTAGCTTTAAGTCAGTTATCTCGTTCCGTTGAAAAACGTGATAATAAGCGACCTGTTTTATCAGATTTAAGAGAATCAGGAGCTATTGAACAGGATGCCGATATCGTTTCATTTATTCATCGTGAAGATTATCAGGATCCTAAAAAAGAAGCTGAAACACAAGGAGCTACCGATATTATTATTGCAAAACACCGTAATGGGGCTTTGGCTGATATACGTCTTGTTTTCTTAAAACAATTTAGTAAGTTTGCCAATCCAGCAAGATCAGATCAGCAAATTAATCCATTAGAAGGTGTTAAAGATTTAAGAACATAAATATTTGACAAAATGAAGGAGTTTTGACTCCTTTTATTTAAAAATGATTTTATAAAGGAGGAACGCTTATGATTTTCACAACCAAAAGGTTAATTCTTAGACCGTGGGAAGAAAGTGATGCGCAAAGTCTTTTTCGATATGCCAGTGATCCAGATGTTGGACCGATTGCAGGATGGCCACCCCATCAAAGTGAGGAACAAAGTTTAGATGTGATACGTCATGTCTTTAATGGTGAGGAATGTTATGCGATTTGCAAAAGGGATAGTCATGAAGCTATTGGGGCTATAGAACTAAAACTCAATGGGCATACAGATATGACTGAACGTGATGATGAATGTGAGCTTGGATACTGGCTGGCCAAACCCTATTGGGGAAGAGGCTATATGCCTGAAGCTGGTAGAGAATTGATTCGACATGCCTTTGAAGATTTAGATATGAAGACTATCTGGTGTGGGTATTATGATGGAAATACGAAATCTTTAAGAGTACAAGAAAAGCTAGGATTTATTTATCATCATAGTTGTGATGAAGTGCCTGTGCCTTTGTTGAATGAAGTAAGGATTGGTCATACAAATTATATGACAAAAGAATCTTGGGAAAAGATGAAAGAAGGAAATTGATAATGTTATTTCCTTTTGAAGATGCACCTAATACAGCAACGCTGATCTGTTGTCATATTCTTGATCAAAATGCTTCCATTTTATATGTTTTTCATGATGAAGATGATGGAATGTGGCAATTTTTATGTGATCAACAACATAGCAGTGAAGAGGCAAGGTTAGTTTCTCTTGAATATGTATTCCATTTAGATCCTTCCATTGCGGCTTTAAAAGATATGCCCTGTGGCTATTATGCACAAAGAAAGTCAAAATACGAGAATTGGATCATAAGTAAAAAATCATGATATGAAAGACAAAATAAAAACACACCTGCGGGTGTGTTTTCATATATCATCTATCCTTCAAATGTAGGACGGATAACTAAATCAGAAACATCAACACCATCTGGCTGAGAAATGGCATATAGGACAGCATTCGCAATTGTTTCTGGTTGAAGTCCAAATTGTTCATAAAATCCTTCGACCATCTTCTTATGATCATTTTCAACGACATGATTTAATAATTCTGTCTTGATAGCTCCAGGATAAATTGTTGTTGTACGAATATTTTTACCTTCCTGATTTGTTTCACTGTTAAAAGATTGTAACATTACTTTGACAAAATGCTTTGTTCCACAATAGACTGCATTTCCTGGAACCAATGTCGTTCCTGCTCTTGATGAGGTAATAATGATATGTCCAGAATTTTGCTGATAGAATTCTGGAATAATAGCGTACATGGAATTGAGGACACCTTTGATGTTGATATCAACCATATCCATCCATCCTTTGAGATCTAATTCAGACATATTTCCAGCTGGCATAATACCTGCATTTGCAAATAAGACATCGACCTTTCCAAATTTTTCTTTAGCTAATTTTACAATAGCTTTCATATCTTCTATATTTGTTACATCTGATTTTAAATAAACAGCACTATCACCTAACTCACCAGTGAGTTTTTCTAAACGTTCTTCTCTTCTGCCACTTAATACAACTTTAGCACCATGCTTTGCTAAAACTCTAGCTGTGGCTTCACCAATACCAGAAGTGGCTCCTGTAATGATAATGACTTTGTTTTCTACATTTTCCATTTGATTTTCCCCCTTTTGACAACATCATTTTATCAAAGAGATTAATAAAAAAATAATTGTTAGAAATCATAGATATATGACTATAAATCATAGTATAATATGATTACAAGGCATAAGGAGAAGATGTTATATGGAATTAAGACAATTACAGTACGTTATCAAAATCGCAGAATGTGGCACAATGCTCAAGGCGGCTCAAGAGTTGTATATATCACAATCGGGTTTAACACGTTCTTTAAAAACATTAGAAAAAGAACTTGGGATGGAATTATTTGATCGTATCAATAATCGACTCATATTAAACGAATATGGAAAAACAGTTGTGGAAGAAGGAAAAGATATACTCAATCATGTTGATAAGCTACAGGAGAAAGTCAAGAATCAATATAATCGCAATATGAATATGTTCATTGGTTCTTGTGCACCTGCACCATTATGGGCTTTGAGATATACGATGAAACGTCAATACCCTGATATGTCTTTTGGATATGAAACAAAGGCTGACGCTGAAGAATTGATTCAAGGCTTCAATGAGCATGATTATTCAGCTATTATTTTAGACTATCCAATAAATAAAGAAGATGTTATTTGTTTTCAAATATGCCAGGAAGTTTTAAACATTTCAACAACATCCCATCACCCCTTAGCAAACAAAAAGACCATAACTTTTGAAGAATTAAACGGTGAAAATTTTTTGGAATATAATAATACAGGTTATTGGCATGAAGTGTGTGTAGACAATATGCCTGATTCACATTTTATTGTACAGGATGATTTGGAATTGTATGGGATTCTTCAAAGACAATCTTCTTTGTTGACTTTTAGAACAAGTTTGACAATACCAAGATTTCATCTCTATGAAGATAGAGTTTATATTCCTATTACGGATCCAGAAGCGACACTGACTTTCTATTTGATATGTCATCAAAATCATTTTGATAAAATTAAAAAGGTACAAGCGCATATCAATGAAGTAGACTGGGTACATTATCGTAATGAAGATTTTGAAATTATATAAAAACACAAGGAAAGTTATATTATGATTGTCTTTTGGATTATAGGAATTTTATTTTTTATTGTAGGACTTTTATGTTGTGTACCTGAATATGTAAGATTATTAAGGTATCATGGTCGTGTCATAGGAACAATAACAAAAATAGAGAATAATGGACAAAATGCCAGAGCTATATTTGAGTATGATGTGGATGGACATCACTATACACAAAAAACGCAATGGACATCAAATGATGTGTTTATTGTTGGAAAAACATGTGATGTTATCTATAATCAGAAAAAACCTCATCTTTCATATATCAAGAAGAGTGGACAATGGATACGTTGTCTTGTAGGGACATTATTTGTAATTGTGCTTTGTTTAGGTTTCTTTTTTCAAAGTATATTATAGATAAAAGATAAGGGGGAATATCATGATTTTAGAAACAGAACGTTTGTTTTTAAGAGAATGAGAACAAAGTGATTTTGATGATTTAGCTCAAATATTACAGAATCCACATGTGATGTATGCTTATGAACATGATTTTTCAAAAGAAGATGTTCAGACATGGCTAGATCGTCAAAGAAAAAGATATAAGGAATATGGTTTTGGATTATGGGCCATGATTTTAAAAGAGACAAATGAAATGATTGGTCAGGCAGGGCTGACAATGCAGCTTTATCAGAATACCCAGATATTGGAAGTGGGTTATCTATTAAAGGAGGAGTTCTGGCATCATGGATATGCCAAAGAAATTGCATTAGGCTGTCAAAAATATGCTTTTGAAAATTTACAGGCAGATCAGTTATATGCCATCATTAAAGCTGATAATATTTCATCTATCAAGGTAGCAGAGAGTCTTGGTATGAAAAAGGTAGATGAGTTTATGACAGGATATTATAACGGAGAGACACTTCATTATTTATATGCAATTGAACATACAAAATAAAATCAATAAAAAATGATAGACATCAAAAGATGAATATCATTTTTTATGTGCGTTTATCAAATTGTTGATGGCATGTTGGGCAGGTAATTGTAATATCACCTTTTCCCTTTGGAACTCTTAAATATTGGTGGCAGTGAGGACATTTTAAATATTTATGTGTTTTACGATATTTCCATTTATTTTTTTGACGATTAAAGAATTTTCTTATTCCAGATGTTTTAGCTAAAAACCATTCATTTTCCATATTACGTTTATAAATTTGTTTAGAAAACATTCTATATAAAGAATAAATAATAACCGCATAACACAAGAATGAAACAAATGGAACAAATAAAGAAATCACAAATAAAATAATATAACTTATAAATAAGAAATTTCCAAACTGATCAACACCATATCTGCCATACATAAAGTTTCTTAACCAATTCATTTTTATCACCGACCTCTATTATAAAGACGAATTATGAATGAAATATGACTTTTTGAATTCTTTATCTTTTAAATTCATTTTATTTGAAGAAATAATTGGAATACCTCCTATTGATAATGAGATTTTTGTTGAAGAAAGATAGAAATAACTCATAATCGAATCTTGATTGATTATGTCAAAATATATTCAAAACTCATAGTGTTTGTAGTATAATGGATATTCGTGGAGGTTGAATTTATGTATAATCAATATCGAGAAGGATGGCTTGAAGTGATATGTGGATGTATGTTTGCTGGAAAGACAGAAGAACTCATTCGTCGTATTAATGTTTTATCTTATGCTAAAAAGAAAATAATTGTATTTAAACCTGAAATTGATAATCGTTATTCTGATAAAGAAATCGTTTCACATGCAGGAACGAAAGTCCCTTGTATTGTTGTAAAGGATTCTAAAGAAATTTTAAGATATATTAAACCTGATACAGAAGTGATTGCTGTAGATGAAGTTCAATTTTTTGATAGAGATATTGTTGATGTTTGTGAATACTTGGCTGATAAAGGATTACGTGTGATGGTTGCTGGTCTTGATAAAGACTTTAGAGGTGAACCATTTGGTGTCTTACCAGAATTATTAACACGTGCTGAATTTGTCACAAAGTTGACTGCTGTATGTGCAAAATGTGGTGCACCAGCAACACGTACACAAAGACTTGTGGATGGGTCTCCAGCTTCATTTGAAGATCCTATTGTTTTAGTAGGTGCTGTTGATCATTATGAACCACGTTGTCGACATTGTCATGAGATTTTAAATAAACCACATAAATTTTAAAAGTTCATACTCAAGACATATTTCTCATATATATTAATAGTGTCGAAAGACAAATACGATAGTATTGATTCCCCTCAAATCTATCATATATCCCTAAGAAAGAGATGCAACCCCAAAGCATCTCTTTCATTTTTTGGTATATTTTAATTATTTTGACATAATCATATATATGGAGGATTTTATATGAACTTATGTCATCAGGAAGATATACAAAAATTAACGACTCAAGAACTTTTTCAACAACATAATTATATTTGTTATTTAAGGGGAGATGGATGGCAAAAAGAACAACATTATGTTTTTGACTATCCTTATTTATACCTCTATGCTTTTCATATGCATGTCATAAAGGAGATAGAACAAAGAGGTTATAGTGTAGATCCTTTATGGAAAGATTCGTGCTTTAGAGGAATTCATCGTGGATATGAAATTTCAATGCTCACATATGATGATTTGGATATACCAACACATTTATATAAAGAAAATTAAAGAAAAATGAAATGTTCATATCTAATTCATATTGACAAAGTATATTATAGGTGTAAAGATAATAGAATTCATAAAAACTCCCTTTAGAATATGTATTCTAGAAAGAATCAGGTTTCTGATTCTTTTTTCTTTTTCTAAATCATGTATAATAAAGATAGGTGATGAAAAATGAAAAGAATACTATTTGATTTAGATGGGACATTGACAGATCCATTTTTAGGTATTACACGTTCTGTAGCGTATAGTTTAAAATCTTTTGGCATTGAAGTTGATGATTTAGAAACATTAAAACCATTTATTGGTCCACCACTAGATGTGTCTTTTAGAGAGTGTTATCATATGGATGAAGCACAAAGCTGGAAAGCTGTTAAAAAATATCGTGAGTATTTTTCAAAAAAAGGATTATTTGAAAATAAAGTTTATGAGGGTATGGAAGACTTTTTACAATCATTACTGAATATGGATATGAAATTATATGTATGTACCAGTAAGCCTGAAGTGTTTGCAAAAGAGATTCTTGATCATTTCTCTTTAACACCATATTTTACAGGTATCTATGGCGCAACCTTAGATGGAAGTCTTAAAAATAAAGGTGATGTGATTGCTCATTGTATAAAGCAGGAACAGCTCAATATTCAAGACTGTATGATGGTTGGTGATCGTCAACATGATATTGTCGGAGCGCATCAAAATCAAATACCTTGTATTGGTGTCTTATATGGTTATGGAAGTTTAGAAGAATTTCATGAGTATCATTGCGATTATATAGCTAAAGACTTGATAGAATTAAAAAAGATAATAGAGGAATGGAAAGATGTTAAGTAAATATCAACAGATTTATGAAGATTTGAAACAGAAGATTGAAAAAAATGAAATTCAGGCTAATACACTCTTGCCAAGTGAAAATGAACTCATGAATATTTATCAATCATCTCGTGATACCATTCGTAAATCCTTATCCTTCCTCCAATTGACTTTCAGGAATTAAAACAATTATTAAACGATTGGCAATTAGGTATGCAAAATGGGAATGGATGGAATGCTGTATTTTGGTGCTGCCATGATCAGCCACGTGTTTTATCACGTTTTGGAGATGACAAGAATTATCCAAAAGAATCAGCTAAAATGCTAGCCACAACAATCCATATGCTAAGAGGAACACCTTATATTTATCAGGGTGAAGAAATAGGAATGACTAATGCCTATTTTACAGATATTCATCAATATCGTGATGTTGAAAGCTTAAATGCCTATCAGATTCTTAAAGATAAAGGTGTACCAGAAAAAGAGATTTACCAGATTCTATTGAGTAAATCAAGAGATAATGCACGTACACCTATGCAATGGAATGATCAGGCATATGCAGGATTTAGTGATGTCAAATCATGGATAGAACCGATTTATAATTATAAAGATATTAATGTAGAAAAAAATCTAGAAGATCAAGATTCAGTTTTCTATTATTATCAAAAGTTGATTCAATTAAGAAAACAATATCAAGTCATTAGTTTAGGAACATATGAACCACTACTATCAGATCATCCAACACTATATGCCTATAAACGCCAATATCAAGATCAGGCAATCATTGTCTATAATCATTTCTATGGTGATCAGACAACATCTATAAGCATAGATGCAACTCAATATGATATTCTGTTATCGAATGTTAATCGCCAGACATTAGAAAATGAAATGATGTTAAAACCATATGAGTCACTTGTTCTGATCAAAAAATAGATCATTATTTAAATAAAAACATAACATCATTGATTGTTTATATGGGATACATAATTGATATTATGTATCTTTTTTTATGGAAATAACAAAAATAATAATATATTTTCTATTTTTCTGTATTAAAACATATATTCATGTTTCACAAAACAAATAAATAATGTTAAAATATTACCCATATAGATTTGAGGTGAAATCATGAAAAAAACAATGCGAGAAGCTTTTATTGCTTCCATACCAGTCATGATGGGATATATTGTATTGGGGATGGCATTTGGTATGTTACTAGAAAGTGAAGGATATTCTTTTTTATATGCGTTAGCTATGAGTGTGTTTATTTATGCTGGAAGTATGCAGTTTGTCGCAATCAATCTTTTAACATCAGGGGCAACAGTTATTAATACAATAATTATGACGCTATTGATTAATGCCAGACATCTGGTTTATGGTCTATCCATGATTAAAAAGTTTGAAGATATGGGGAAACTCAAACCCTATATGATTTTTTCTTTGACTGATGAAACCTACTCTTTATTGGTCAGTGCCAAAACTCCAGAGGGATGCAATCAAAAATATTATCTTTTTTTTATTTCTTTATTTGATCAATGTTATTGGATATTAGGAAGTTTAGCAGGAAGTATTATAGGCTCATTATTAACAATCAACACAACAGGTTTAGACTTTGCAATGACAGCTTTATTTATTGTGATTGTCTTAGATCAATATTTAACGACAGATAAACATCTTTATACATATATTGGTTTTGGAATCAGTATTGCCTGCTTAGTGATTTTTGGAAGTGAAGCTTTTATTATTCCTTCAATGATTGGGATTATTTTAAGTTTGATTTATGTTTATCAAAAAGGAGGAAAGGAAAATGCATGAAATCATATTGATTAGTGTTATGGCTTGTGTAACCTTTTTAACCAGAGTTTTGCCTTTTTTCATCTTTAAAAGTAAATCTTATCCCATTATTGAATATCTTGGAGACGTATTGCCTTATGCCATTATGGCAATGCTTGTCGTTTATTGTTTAAGAAGTGTTGAATTATTCAGTGGAAATCATGGAATATGTGAGATGATTGGGGTTGGGAGTGTTAATCTTTTACATCTTATAAAACGTAATACATTGTTATCTATTATTGGTGGAACTGTGATTTACATGTTATGTGTTCAAATTATTTTCATATAATATATGTTATAATGAAAATGAGGTGAAGATTGTATGCGTCAAAATATGAAATTTGATACAAATATTTATCAGTTAAGAGAGTCTGTTTTAAAAAGAATGATACAGATTATCCAACAACAAAGATATATAGAAGAAAACAGTATTGTTTTTTATGGAGATTCCATCATTGAATATTATGATGTTGAACATATTTTTAGACATTTAGGACCAGTCTATAATTGTGGAATTGGTGGTATAACATCTGATATGTTGCTTCATTTTGTCGATGAAGGGGTTATCAAATATCATCCAAGCCAAGTCTTTATTTTAGTAGGAACAAATGATTTAGGAAATACAGTGATGGCAAGTCCAAGGGATATTGCTTTAAATATTAAAGAAATGGTAGAGATTATTCATTATAATTTACCAGAATGTCAAATTCATTTGTTGAGTCCAATACCTTGTATTGAAAAGGTTCATGGTTATCAGGCTATGCATCAAGGTTTAAGAAGTCATGATATTTTACAGATGATCATGCAGGAATATAAACGTATGATACCTTATGACTATGTTCACTTTATAGATATTTATCAGTCTTTATATCAAGAGAATATTTTAAGAGAAGATGTTTTTATTGATGGTTTACATATTAACGAAGATGGTTATGCTTTATTGACAGAGGCGATTTTCAATCAATTATAAGGGGGGGATAAAGACATGCAAGAATATTATGAAATTAAGACAAAACAAGGAGTTATGCGTGGATTCTTTCATAAACCTGATGGAAATCAATATCCAGTATGTATTATTTTTCATGGTTTTACAGGTCAAAATACAGGAACAAAATTTTCTTATGTACAATTATCAAGAATGCTGGAAAAGCAAAATATTGGAACCATTCGTATGGATTTTTTAGGCAGTGGACAATCTGATTTAGATTTTAAAGATATGACTTTTCAAAATGAATTAGATTCAGCTATCAAAATCTTAGAGGAAGTCAAACAGATGGATTGTGTGACAGATATTTATTTGCTTGGTCATTCTATGGGTGGAGCTATCGCAAGTGAGGTTGCTAAAATGTATCCTCAAGATATTTCTAAAATGTGTTTATGGGCACCTGCATTCAATCTTCCTGAAGCGATTGAATATTTAAAAGGTCATGTTGAAGAAGCTCCTTATTATGATCATAGTGGTTTTGAAATCTCTCATGAATTTGTTGAAGATATAACATCGAGAGATTTATATCAGGATTTAGATACTTATCAAAATGATCTTATGATTATTCATGGAACTGAAGATACAACAGTTCCTTATGCGATATCTCAGAAATATTTAAAAGGTTTTGTCAATCCAGTTTTTCATCCAATAGAAGGTGCGACACACAATTATGATAATTTAGAACATATTCGTCAGGTGATTCAACTGACATATGATTTTTTCATACAGGGCTAAACTCCCTGTATTTTTCATGATAAATTCAATAAAGAGTCAAGCTTTTTGTATTGTCTTTTCAATGAATTGTGTTATAATCAAAAAGGCAAAAAGGAGGAGTGAAAAACATGAATAACATTAGAAATATAGCAATTATTGCTCACGTTGACCATGGAAAAACAACTCTTGTTGATCAGTTATTAAAATTATCTGGAACATTAAAGGATAATGAACAGATTGCTGAAAGAGCAATGGATTCAAATGCCATTGAAAGAGAACGTGGAATTACTATTTTAGCAAAAAATACTGCTATTAATTATAAAGATTATCGTATTAATATTATGGATACACCTGGTCATGCCGACTTTGGTGGTGAAGTAGAACGTATCATGAATATGGTTGATGGTGTTTTATTGGTTGTTGATGCTTATGAAGGAACAATGCCACAAACACGTTTTGTATTAAAGAAGGCTCTAGAAGCTAAAGTGAAACCAATTGTCGTGATTAATAAAGTCGATCGTCCAGTTGTTCGTATTCATGAAGTTATGGATGAAGTTTTAGAATTATTTATGGAATTAGGTGCTGATGATAATCAGTTGGATTTCCCAACTGTCTTTGTTTCAGCTTTAATGGGAACATCAAGTTTAGATCCTGATATTGCAACTCAGGTTCCTAATATGGATTGTTTATTTGATATGATTATCAATGAAATTCCAGCTCCATTAGTAGATGAAGAAGGTGGATTACAGTTCCAGCCTGCTTTACTTGACTATAATGAATATGTAGGACGTATTGGTATTGGACGTATTCAAAGAGGAAAAGTTAAAGTTAATGAAACTGTTGTTTGTTTACGAGCAGATGGAACAAAAACACAGTTTAGAGTTCAAAAATTATTTGGCTTTTTAGGATTACATAGAATTGAAATTGAAGAAGCTAGTGCTGGGGACATTGTTGCTATTGCAGGACTTGCGGATATTGGTGTTGGAGAAACTGTTTGTACAATGGGACATGAAGAACCATTACCATTATTACGTATTGATGAACCAACAATTCAAATGGTTTTTGGTACAAATACTTCACCATTTGCAGGTAAAGAAGGTAAGTTTGTTACAGCAAGTAAAGTAGAAGAAAGATTATTTAAAGAAACAAATAGAGATGTCTCTTTAAAGATTGAAAGAGTGCCAAATGCTGAAGAATGGATTGTTTCAGGACGTGGAGAATTACATTTATCTATCTTAATTGAAAATATGCGTCGTGAAGGATTTGAATTACAGGTTTCTAAACCAAAAGTTATTATTAAAGAAATTGATGGTGTTAAATGTGAACCTTATGAAGAAGTCTTTATTGAAGCACCAGATGAATGTATTGGAAGCATTATTGAATCTTTAGGATTTAGACGTGGAACATTAGAAAATATGGAATCTGATAACGGTATGACAAAAGTGCATTATATCATTCCATCACGTGGTTTAATTGGATTCATGACAAACTTTTTAACAATGACAAAAGGATATGGAATTATCAATCATTCATTCTTAGATTATCGTCCAATGGAAGGAGATACTGTTGGAGAAAGACAGTTAGGAGTTCTTGTTTCTATTGATACAGGACAAACAACAGCTTATGCCCTTGGCGGTGTTGAAGATCGTGGAGTTATGTTTGTTGGTCCAGGTGTAGAAGTTTATGAAGGTATGATTGTGGGAGAACATAGCCGTGATAATGATTTGGTTGTCAATGTCACAAAAGGAAAACAATTAACAAATACACGTTCTTCTACAAAAGATTCAACTGTTGTTTTAAAGAAACCAAGAGTTTTCAACCTAGAAGCTTGTTTAGATTATATTAATGATGATGAACTTGTAGAAGTGACACCAAAGAATATTCGTTTAAGAAAACGTTTATTAACTGAAAATGAAAGAAGAAAAGCTTATACGAAAAAAATGAATGGATAATGAAAGGATTCTTACTTGAATGGACAAGTAAGAATCTTTTTTCATGTAAAATAAAAGAGAAAAATTGTGATATAGTAGTTGAAAACATGGCTGATAAGGTAAATTGTTAAAGGGATTGATCAAGATTTATCAATCAAAGAAATGATAAATCCGATTATTTTAAAGATTAGATAAATTGATAAAATATGTTTTTTGTATTAAAAATTTGATAATATTTTTGAGAATATGATATAAAAAATATGAGAAAATCATAAAAAATTCAATAAAAATTTGAGTATTTCTTAAAAAAGTGGTATATTGTTGGAGGTAAATGAAGTAATTTATTGAAATGTAAAACGCTTTCATTTATAATATGAATTAAGGAGGGGACGCAGTGAAAATTAAATTACAAGTACAATTTCATAATAAAAATGTTGAAACAACATCTATTGAGAAGTTAGTAAAAGAGGATGTTAAATCAAAAGGTGTTAAAATGACAACTATTGATACATTAGAGGTTTATTATAAACCAGAAGATTCTTCTGTATATTATGTTGCGACAACAAAAACTGGTGAAGTCGTTGGTAATGACCAACCATTATACATCGGTTAATCTTAATATTACAAACATATACCCAAATAAAGAGGCTAAACGTTATACGTTATAGCCTCTTTATTTAAGATCAATGATTATCTAACGATATGAATTCGACTTTCTTTCTTTTCTTTTGTAGCACCTTCTTGATTGACGTATCCAATAGCTGCACAACCAACAACTTGATGATTAGGAGGAATACCAAGTTTATTTAAGACATTTCTCACTTCATCAACATCTTGTGTATCACTGAGTTGATTGATCCAGCATGAACCGATATTTAAGCTTGCTGCGGCTAAAAAGATATTTTCTAATATACAGCTTCCATCTTCTACTCGTCTTGAATCATATTCAGGACCACTGACAATACATAAGACAGGAGCATGATAAGAAAAATGATAAGAATCAGGTTTCTTTTCACCACGTTCTTCACTTACTTTTTTAATAGCATTTGTTAATTCATCAATATAAGCCAAATTGGTAATGGCATAGATTTCACATAATTGTCTATTCATAGCACTAGGTGCTTGAATTCCAGCTTTTAAAATAGCTTGAAGTTCTTCTTCTTTAATCATTTGATTTTGATAACTGCGACAACTTTTTCTTTTTGCGATTGTTTGTAATGTTTCATTCATTTCATATCACCCCTTGTTTTCTATTATAGTCTGATTGTTTGAAAAAACAATGCTAAAAAGTATATTTTATGGTATACTAGGGGCAACTAAAGGAGGATTGAACGATGAAAAAAATATTCGTTGGGCTCATAACACTTTTATTATTGGTGGGATGTAGTCAAAATCAAAAACTAAACTACTTTATGTTAACAAATGATAAAGAATTAAGCGCTTTATATAATTCTGAAGGTGAACAAATAACAGAATATCAATACCAATCATTTGAACGTGTTGGGAACTTAGGATATATTGTCACTAATAGTCAAAAACAAGTGGGATTGATTTCATTGGATGGTGATGAAATGATCCCAATGGGTGAATATGAAACGCTAGAAAGTGTAGATCAGATGTTTTTTGCGACTAAAAAAGAAGAAAAGAAAAAAGATGATCAAAAACAGGATAATCAAAAACAAGAAGAAACTTCTCAAAATCAATTGGTTAAAGATAATCTTTATGTTTTAAATAGTGAAGGCGAAATTTTATATCAAGCCAATGACAAAACAAGTATTATGAAAACTGATTTACCAGTGATTTATCAGGATAAAGAATATATTGTTTTATATCGAAATGGTGAAGAACTTTATAGAGGAAAAGATGCTGTGACATATGTTTCACAATATCAAAATGGAAAATCTATGGTTGTTGGATTTAAAGATAAGAATCACTTTTATTATGTGACTGGTCATAAAGATAAAGATTTTGATCTTGAAGTAGAAAAAGGAACTTATACATTTTTACTTCAAAATGATGCTGGATGTATCATTAATGATGAGAAGTTAAAAAGTATGATATATATTGATTTTCAAAATCAAAAGGTTTATCAAAACAACATTGCGATTAAAGATGCTTATTTTGATAATAAAGATAATATTATTTTAACTTCTGATGATAAAACTTATCTTTATTCTATTGGTGGTGTTCCAACTTTAATTAATACTTATTACTATGATACACAAACATATTTAATACGTGAAGAAAAGGTTTATGGACCACATTATATATATAAAGATGGAAAGTCAAAAGGAACACTTGAAAATTGTCAATTATATCCTAATGTGCAGGAATTAAATTTTGAAATGTATCCAGTTTATGTACAAGAAAAAGGATATGTCTATTATAATTTTGACAATAAACAGGTGTTTGACCAAACATATCTTGAAGCGAATCCATTTGATGCTTGTGGTAGAGCTATTGTGAAAATTGATGATCAAGGTTATTCATTAATCGACGATAAAGGTGAAAAATTGACAGAAAAAGCATATTATCGTATGGAGTACATAGGCAGTTCATATTATGCGGTTTATAATGAAAATGGTATGTATGGTATTATTGATATAACAGGAGAAGAAGTCTTCCCTGTTGAATATACATCTTTACCAGAAACACCTTTAATTGAATATAATGATGAAAATTATTTGTTATTGAATAAAAATGGAAGAAGTTATGTCTATAGTATAGATGATGATATGGAAGAATTGTTTTCTATTGAAGGAGATTTAACATTCCATAATGAGGGATATTTTTCAGACGGATATCATTATTATACAATTGAGGGAGAAAGTATAGAATAAGGAGTTTATATGGAATATTTAATGATATTATTATTAATTTTTATAGCAGTGTTATTTTTAATGCAGGTCGTCTTTTTTGAAATAACAAAAAGTAAAATGGAAAAGATGAACAATATGAACTGGTTTTTATCTTTAGATAAACCATTTAATTATAATCGTGTTGGATATATGGTCTTTCTTTGCTTTATCTGTTATTTGATTTCATCACCAGCACCACTGTTTAGTCTAGAGTGGTTTATTTACTTTGTCTTGTTTTTAGCAATGGGTATTGTTGCTGATGCAGTTGTTCAATATGCTATTTTGATATATAGTAAAAAAAGATGTCGTAGACAAATTGAAGATGCGCATTTATTACAAAATGAATTACAACATTTTACACCAAATGCTGATTTTGAAAAAGATTATACATTAACACCTCAAAATTATGATGAAACTTCAATTTTAAGACAATACATGACACCTGAAGATCATTTGGCTGTCATGAGTGTGGATTCAGGAAAGTTTGCGAGTCAATTTAAAGATGATACGGAAGCGATGTTTGTTGTTGAACCTTATACGGATACACAAAGAGTACAGAGTCAGTTTGAAGATGATTCATCAGTCAAAGTCACAACATTGACACCAACTGGGAAAATGCCTTTTAAAGATGAAAAAATAGATATTATTATGTGCCAGGAATGTAATTATGATAAAAATGAAATCCAAAGAGTTTTGAAAAAAGGTGGATATTTCATTGTCAATCAGCATGGAACAGAGAATTTAAAAGAATTTGTTCGTTTATATATGCCTTTCCAAATGAAAGGAAAGTGGGATGCTGAAAGCTGTGCACAGACTTTAGAAAGTATTGGTATGCGTGTTGTTGATAAATTTGAAGATTATGGAACAATTCGTTTTCATAGTATTCAGTCATTATATCAATATTTTACAAAAGTGTCACCAGACTTTGCGAATGTCAATAGATATCAGGTTTTCTATTTACAGGCCTTAAAAGAAATGAAAGATCATTCATATTTTGAAATGACAACACATCAATTTTTGGTTGTAGCACAAAAAACTTTTTAGGAGAATTTTGAGTCAATTCTCCTTTTTATATGAAGTTTTATTCATTATATCAATGCTTTTTGGAATAGAAAAAAAGAGTTAAAATACTTGACAAAAAAATATTATGAAAGCGTATTAAAAACTTTTGAAAATGTATGGAAAAGTAATTGAAATGTGTTATAATAAGACTATAAATTATTAAGGAGGAGTCAATAAGATGGCAGAAAAATTATCTTTTGTAGTTTCAGATCCAGTTGGATTACATGCTAGACCTGCAACTATCTTAGTCAACCAAGCTAGCAAATTTACTAGCAATATCAAATTATGTTACAATGGTAAAGAAGTTAATTTGAAGTCAATTATGGGTGTTATGTCTTTAGGTGTTCCTACTAAAGCTACTGTAGAAATCGTAGCTGAAGGTGAAGATGAAAAAGACGTAATCGCATCAATTGCTAAAGTTATTAAAGAACAAAAAGTTGCTGAATAATATTAGGCTTCAAATACATGGAACTATACATTTTGTATAGTTCTTTTTTCTTTTGTTTGACAATAGAAAGCAAAGTGATAAAATATATTTAGATATTTAGATAAATATCTAAATATTAAAGGAGGGAGAGATATGGGTGATGCATTTAAAGCGTTAAGTGATCCAACGAGAAGAAGAATCTTAGAGTTGTTACAGGATAGACCTTTAAATGCTGGAGAAATTGCAGATTGTTTTCAAATGACGAAACCATCTATATCACATCATTTATCTATTTTGAAATCAAGTGGTTTGATCATTGATGAAAGACAGGGGCAGAATATTGTTTATAGTATTGATATGTCTGTTTTTCAAGAAGTAATGAAGTGGTTTATGAATTTTATTGATATGGGGGATGAAAAATGAGAATAAAAGTTTTTGATGGAATCTTGTGGGGAGTGACTTTTCTTTTGGTAGTGACTGTCTTTTTGATGCCAGATACAGTCCCTTTACATTGGGATGAAAACTGGCAAATTGATGGTTATGGCAGTCGTTATATGTTTTTGATTCTGGCTTTTATACCAATGACCATCTATTATGGGATGTCACTTACAAAGCATATTGATCCTAAAAGAATGAATTTGGAAAAAAGAAAGAAAACATATCGCCTTTTTCAATATGGTTTAACAGTGTTCTTTTTGATTCTTGCTGCTTTTTTTGAATATTCAGCTTTTAATCCCCAACAAGATGGTGAACAGTTTGTGTTATTGTTAGTGTCTGTCTTATTAATAGGAATGGGTAATTATTTACCTAAAATACCGCAAAATTACTTCTTTGGTGTCAAAACACCATGGACACTAGCAAGTGAATATGTTTGGAAAAAGACACATAAAATTAGTGGATATTGTTTTGTGATGATTGGATTAATAAATGGTATAAGTGCATTAGTACATTTTTCTTACACTTATCTGGTATTGATGATTGGTATTATAGGTATGACTATATTTATTTATGTGTATTCTTATTTTTTATTTAGAAAATGTAGTCAAAAGATTGACGAGTAAATATTAAAGATATAAAATATATAATATAAATAATATTAATAATTATTTATAGAAAGAGAGGATATATAAGATGTTAAAGATTGAACATTTAACAAAGAAATATGATCAATATAAAGCTGTTAATGATTTATCATTGCATATTGAAAGAGGACATATTTATGGCTTTATTGGTCATAATGGGGCAGGAAAAACAACAACATTGAAAGCTGTTGCTGGTATTATGCCTTTTGATGAAGGGGAAATCATTATTAATGGAAAATCAATGAAAAGTCATGCTTTAGAATGTAAGCAAATCATGGCTTATATACCAGATAATCCAGATTTATATGAATATCTCACAGGAATTCAATATTTAAATTTTGTGGCAGATGTTTATCAGGTATCAAAAGCACAAAGAGAAGAACGTATATCAAAATATGCAGATTTATTTGAATTAACAAGTGATCTGGCTCAACCTATTAGTGCTTATTCACATGGGATGAAACAAAAGTTAGCGATTATTTCAGCTTTTATACATCAACCACAATTAATTTTAATGGATGAACCATTTGTTGGATTGGATCCAAAAGCTTCACATTTATTAAAACAAATCATGCGTGATCATTGTGATCGTGGTGGTGCCATTTTCTTTTCAACACATGTTTTGGAAGTGGCTGAAAAGTTATGTGATCGTATTGCGATTATTAAACAAGGAAAATTGATTGTCAGTGGAAAGACTCAAGATGTAATTGGTGATGAATCACTTGAAGATGTTTTCTTAGAGTTGGAGGATGATGACAATGTTAATGACGCTCATTAAGATTAGATTGCAGTGTATTTTATTAAGACAAACAAAAAGTTCTAAGAAAAAAGGGAACAGTATTGGAAAGCTGATATTATTTGGTTTATTGTTTGCTTATGTAGGTGTTGTCTTTATTGGCATGTTTGGGATGTTGTTTTATTCTTTGATTGAACCATTTTCAATGATGGGGATTGAATGGTTATACTTTGCTTTAATGGCATTATTCATTATTTTGCTTTGCTTTATAGGAAGTATTTTCTTAACACATCATGAAATTTATGAAGCTAAAGATAATGAATTGTTGTTGGCTATGCCTATTAAAAATAGTGATATTTTATTGAGTCGTGTGTTTACAATTTTGATTTTAAATTATGTCTATGAGTCTTTGATTGCGATACCAGCTTTCTATGTTTATATCACTAATGTCGGTATGACGATGATTGAAATCTTTATGTTTATTATTGTTGTTTTGACACTACCATTGTTTGTTTTAGCGTTATCTTGTTTATTTAGCTGGATTTTAGCTCATGTGCTTGTCAAAATTCATCGCTTCAAAACGGTTATTTCTATTGTATTATTTGTAGGTTTCTTTGGTTTATATATGTATGCTGTGAACTCTTTACAGACATATCTTGTATGGCTTGTTGAAAATGGTAAGAGTATTGCTGAAGCAATTGAAAAAACAGTCTTTCCATTATATCATTTAAGCATTGCTTTAACTAAGGGAAATATAGGTAGCTTTGTGATTTATCTTATTTGTGCCTTATTGCCATTTATTATTGTGATTTATTTATTATCTATGAACTTTACGAAAATGGCAACTTCAAAACCTAAGATGAAAAAAGCCATCTATAAAGCAAAACCAATGAAGCAAAATACAATGTTTAAAGCTCTTGTCATCAGAGAAATCAAACATTTTACTTCTAATGCGATGGTGATGTTGAATGGAGCAATGGGTATTATTCTTTGTATCATCGCTGCGGGAGCTGTCTTGATTTATCAAGATGAAATTCAAATGATTGCTTCTATTCCTCAGATTCAAGAATATATGACTCCAGTGTTATGTTTAATGGTTATTGCTTTATCATCATTAAATATGATCAGTGCATCCTCTATTTCTTTAGAAGGAGATCGTTTCTGGATTATTAAATCACTCCCTATAACAACACAGGATATTTTAAATTCAAAATTAGCTATGCATGCTTTCTTATGTATTCCCGGTGGTTTAATTCTTTCTGTCGCTTTGATTTATGTGACAGGTATTGGAATGATTGATAGCTTACTTGTCTTGGTTGTTCCTATCTTATTTACACTATTGATTGATTTCTTAGGATTATTACTCAATTTATGGAAGCCTAAGTTTGACTGGGTTAATGAAACAGTCTGTGTGAAACAGAGTTTACCTGTTGTTTTAACGATGTTTATTTCAATGGGGGTTGCGATTGTTATCGCAATGGTTTATGGATTATGGTTGATCAATCTTATGTCTGTGTCTATGTATATGTATAGTGTGATTATTGTGATGGTTCTATTAGACATTATTCTTTATTATATGATTCATACATGGGGTGTTCAACAGTTTGATAGTATTTAGAGTTTTTAAAAATAAGATTCGAGATTGAATCTTATTTTTATTTAGCTTGAATCCATGTATAATATGATTAGGATTTATAAGAAGTTCATTGATATGTTGAAAGGAGGTTGATGTTATATGGTGAAATTAAGCGATGAATATATTCAAAAAGTGATTGTCAATGGTAATGTTGAGCATAATCAGACCATTCAATTAAACCCATATGATGAAAAATGGCCTGCTTTATTTGAAAGAGAGAAGGAAAGAATTTTAAAAATATTAAAAGATAAAGCTTTGATGATTGAACATATAGGTTCAACATCTGTGCCAGGATTAATGGCTAAGCCTATTATTGATATTTTACTTGTTGTTGAAGATGCAGGCAAAGAAGAAGATTATATGGATGATTTATGTCGGCATGGTTATATTTTAAGAGTGAGGGAACCAGATTTTGAAAATCATCATATGTTTAAAGGACCAGATACTGATATTCATTTACATGTTTTTTCAAAAGGGTCAAAAGAAATTGAAAAGTATCTTCTGTTTAGGAATTATTTACGTTGTCATGCTGATGCGAGGCAACTTTATGAGAATACAAAAAAAGAGTTAGCAAAGAAAACATGGAAATATGTACAGAACTATGCTGATGCCAAAAGTGAAGTTGTTCAAAAAATTCTCAGTGATGCCATTCAAGAGAACAAGACAAATCAAGAATAAAAAGAAAATACAGAAAGGAAAGATTATATGATAGATACAATAAAAATAACAAAGGTTTATCATGGCGGAAGTTTAAAAGCCTCTGCTACTTTAACAATAGGAGGCGTTCTTGCTTTACATGATATTAAAATTATAGAAAAAGAAAATGGATATTTTATTGCCATGCCAAGTCAGTTAATCAAAGGTGAATATAGAGATATTTATCATCCTATTTCAGCACCTGCTCGCCAAGTCTTTGAAAATCTTCTTTTAAGATGCGTTGAAGATCTGATGCAATCTCAAGAAAGTTCACTCTTTTATCAATGTCAAAATACAAATATTCCATTTCTCGATTTAACTTATGATGATTTTCAAATTGTGAATCAATCATAGATGAAAATGCAGTTTATATATGATCATCATCTGTATGATGACAATTATAGGAATACCCCATACAAAATACCAATGTTTAGTTTTATGATGAAATAGATACATCCCTAGCCATACGCCTAAGCTGCCACCGATAATGGCAACTGTAAAAAGTGCTTTTTCACTTATACGATATAAGTGATGCTTGGCTTTGGATTTATCTATTTTCATTATTATAAAGCCAATACAATTGATAATAAGGAAATAAATCATAGAAAACTCCTTTCTCATTCTGTCATCATATGAAATAATTGCTGATACTCATCTTTATGAATATGTGATTTGAGATAAATGAAGTGCATAGGACGAGAAATATGAAAGTTTTCAATCTGTAATTCAATTAATTGTTGATTTTGTATTTCCTCTTTCACAACGCCAGCATATAAAAAAGTAACTGCCTGACTGTCCATAAGCAATGTTTTTATCATAGATAAACTACCCACTTCAATAAAATGTGAAAAACGTGAAAGAGGATAGATTGTCTGTTGTAAATAATTTTCTAGGATATCTCTTGTTCCTGAACCTTTTTCTCTAATGAGTAATGGATATGCAAAAAGCTGTTCAAATGTTATTTTTTGATGAGCTAAAGGATGATGAATACTTGCAACAGCAATAAATCTTTCCTGTTTTAATAAATGATAATCAAATAATTGTGTATCAAACTGTCCTTCTACAAAAGCACATTCAACTTCACCATTAATGAGTTTTTGAATTAAAGTATACGTATTAGCAACAACAATTTCACATGGACGAGAAGTTTGAATGAATTTTTTCGCAATCATATGAGGAATATAATAATCGGCAATGGATAATGTTGAGCCAATAGTTAAAGGTGGATAAGCTGTTTGGAGCTGTTTTTGGAAAAGATCTTCATTATGAATCTGTGTTTTGGCATAGTGATATAAAAGTTCACCCATTTTGGTGAGATGGAAAGATTTACGAGTGCTATCAATAAACTTTTGTTGATAATGTTCTTCCAGAGCTTTGATATGTTGTGTAACGGCAGGCTGAGTAATATGTAAATTTTTAGCTGCCTGAGTATAGTTTTGACATTCAACAACTTCTACGAATGTTCTCATTTTATCATCTATCATGAAATCACCTCATCTTCATTATAATATATTGTTATAATAAATAAAATATCATAATTTTTATTTATATGAAAATTGTGGTAATATAACCCTGGTTGATAAGGGGAGATGACAAAGTGAATAAAATCAAAGATATATTACCAGGATTTATAGTTTGCTTGGCTATTGGACTTATAGCTCAGCAGATTGCCAAGTTTTTTCCAAGTATTGGAGCAGCACTTTTTGCGATTGGAATAGGAATGCTTGCAGGGAATACATTTTTAAATAAGGACATTTTTAATATTGGAACAAAGTTTTCTGAAAGTCGTTTATTGGAATATTCGATTGTTTTAACTGGGCTCACATTACAATTGGCAGATATTGCAGGTATAGGATTTCAAGGTGTAGGCTTTATTGCTTTACAAATGATATTGACTATCGCTATGTGTTATTTTATTGGAAGAAGATTAAAATTCACAAAGAAATTTTCATTGTTAATGTGTGCAGGAAATGCCGTTTGTGGATCTTCAGCCATTGGAACAGTTTCTCCAATTGTGGAAGCTGACAGTAAAGATAAAGGTATTTCAATTACAATTGTGAATGTAACGGGAACAATCTTGATGGTTGTCTTACCTATTTTAACAAGCTTATTATATCATCATGAAACACTTCAAACTTCAGCGATGATTGGTGGAACACTGCAATCTATTGGACAGGTCATTGCATCAGCATCACTTGTCAATCAGGAAGTTGTGGAATTTGCGACAATCTTTAAGATCGTCAGAATCATTTTTGTGGTTGTCGTTGCTTTAACATATGCCAAGATGAATCTTGATGAAAATCAGCCATTGTTTGCCAAAAAAGAAGGAGTAGCAGCTAAGGTTAAAGCCAAAGTCCCATGGTTTGTTATTGGATTCTTTATTTTT
Organism: Massilimicrobiota sp. An134; assembly: GCF_002160815.1. Taxonomy (GTDB): domain Bacteria; phylum Bacillota_I; class Bacilli_A; order Erysipelotrichales; family Coprobacillaceae; genus Allocoprobacillus; species Allocoprobacillus merdigallinarum. Next base: position 26,964 of record NZ_NFLH01000004.1, read on the forward strand.
AGTATTATCAATAGTACAGGTATTTTACCAGCCATCATTTCTACATCTGCAAAAATGGTAAGTTCTCAATTTGAGATTATTGCTTTAGCAGCCATAGGGATGCGTGTTAAATTTGCTGATCTTATTAAAGAAGGACCTAAAGCTATGTTATATGGATGTTTAACAGGAACATCACAAATCATCTTTGCATTCATTTTGATTGCTTTATTGTTTTCATAAAAAAATCTATTCGGCTTGAATAGATTTTTTTCGTAGAATGATAAAGAATAAAACAAAAGATAGAGCTAAAAGTATATGTGAGATTCCAGCGATACCAGAAATTATCGCATTCATTGCAGTTGATAATTGAATATTCAAGACTTGAACAACTCCTCTTGTCATCAACATGATAATAAAAAATGGTAAAGCTATGTTATATAAAATGAAGAATTTCTTAAATAATGAGCTTTCTAATATATCTTTATCATTTTTAATAAAGAGTGCCAACAACAAGAAAACAAAGACACCCAAAATAAATAAATGCGTATGTGTAACACTTAATGTTGTTTTTCCTGTGAATTGATTAAATTTAGTCAATTCTCTATAAAAAACACCCGCCACAAGAGCTGCTATCATATAAATCATTGAAACATTTATTAATTTTTTCATTGAATGAACCTCCCCATTCTATTCTTTGGATATCTTAATGCGTAGAGAGAATCTTGTCAATGAATATGCAAATAAAAAGAAGTTTTCAAATCGAAAACTTCTTTGTTTTATGAACATTTAGGGAAGATGACAATAGTCTTAAATAAATCACCGTCTAGCTCTACATGGAATTGCCCACCTTGTATTTCAGTAAAACTCTTGACAATGGCTAGTCCTAAACCAGAACCATGCGTATTTCTTGATTTATCTCCTTGAACAAATCTTTCTACGATTTCATTTTCATTAAATGTCATTTCTTCTTCAGATATATTTTTAAAGATAATTTCTACATGGTCATCATGATCATGAATATCAATATAAACACGTGTATGTGGTAAAGCATATTTACTAATATTCATAAATAGATTTTCAAAAATACGATAAGTTTTAGAACTATCTAAATGACACATCATCTTGTCTTGGGATGAATTCCATTTCATGGATAAAGATTTCTCATCTAAATTATCCTGACACTCTAATTGAGATTGTTTAATAAGCGAAATGATATCTATATCCACAAGATTTAATTTGACATCTCCACTATTGGCTTTGCTGACTTCAAATAAATCTTCAATTAAATTTTTCAGTCTTAAAGAATTTCTTTCTAAGATATCTAAATAATGTTGACGATCATCACTGCTAAGATTGTTATTCTTTAATAAATCTACATAAGTGATAATAGAAGTTAATGGTGTTTTTAAATCATGAGAAACATTAGAAATCAATTCCGTTTTCATTCTCTGAGATTTGACTTCTTCCTTCACCGCTTTTTCAAATCCATCCTTGATATGAACAAATTCATCTTTTAAAGGATTGAAGATACCAATATCTTGATTAATCTGTACATCAAAATGACCATTAGATAATTGTTGAGTCGCTTTTAATAAGGTATGATAATCATTTTGAATATCTTGAAATTTCTTTCTTATTAAAATAAAGATAATAATAGAATAAATCACTGCAAAGAATATACCAAAAACAAAGAATATTGAACATCCTGCTATAATCAAGAGATTGAATAAAACGATTTTTAAAACTGTTTTGTTTAAAGAATCATCTAGATCAAAATCAATGACTTTATTCATAATCTGATAGCCATGAGTTATTAGCCATCCAAGACATGTATTTTCCCAAAAGTATTTTTTGAGTCCCTTATGGAAAAGATATTTCACAAAGTAAGCTAAGATGATAAAGAGGAGATAGAAAATAAAGTAATAAGCGATATTGATGGCTGGAGTTAAATAGGGACCAATAGCTTCAATCGCAAATTGCTGGTAAATATATTGGAACTGATCTTGGATAGTACCTGCAATCATAATTGCCGTACCAGCATACATCATAATAGCCAGTGTTCCCCATATAATAGCCAGAAAGGCAAATTTAATACGCATCACAAAAGATAAGAAACGACTTTGTTCAAGATATTTCATAGGAATACATAATGTGACAATACAACAAACCACAATTGCAGTGAAAATATATGGAAGTGAGTAGAGATATAATTGGCTACGTGATATATTCATCAGATAAGAACCAATTTGACTGGTCATATGCAATTGATCACTAACTGCAAGTGTTATAGTGATATTTTGTAAAGGTTGATAGCGAATTGTGATATCTTCTTGACTATAATCATCATAAAATGTGGTGCTATAAGAGAAGAGAGATTCTAGAGAATAAATATTGATATGCTCATCATTTGTATGGGTAACTTTTGGAACACCTTTGTTATCAAATTCAATTTGCATATACCATTGATATTTGTCTTGTAAATCCTTGTTTTGTGAGATTTGAGAAATGGGATCATTGGTATTAGAGAATTGTTTTTGTGATTGATGATCAGTGATATGGAAAAAAATATCTTCTTTTTGATGGAGTTCATTCACTTTATCTTCTACAGCTGACTGGAAGTCATAATAATAATCTGCATTGGTTTCATCTTGTGAAGATTGATAATAATCATAAATGGAAGCAGATGGATCTTGACTTTCCTTGAGTAGAAAATCAGATGCATAACTGTATTCAATCAGATAAGAAGACATATAATCCGAAATATCACGGCTTTCAAAATTAGATTTTTGAATAGCTTGATTTATAAAAGGATAACATAAATAAGTTCCTATACTTGTTATTATCAGTGTTATCAAGATAATAATACTCGCAATATGTTTTCTGATTTTCATAGTTAATCCCTGCCTTGTTTTTCAATTTTATATCCAACGCCCCACACAACTTTTAAGTATTGAGGGTGTTTTGGATCTAATTCTATTTTTTCTCTTAAATTACGGACATGAACCATTACTGTATCCGTGTTAATAGCATCTTCTTTCCAGACACTTTCATAAATGTTTTCAGCTGAAAAAACTTTTCCAGGATACTCCATGAGTAATTGTAAGATTTTAAATTCAATAGGTGTGACCTTGATTTGACGATTATCTACACTCACTGTTTTTGTATCTAAATTAAGCTCTAAACCACCAACAGTATAGACATTCTGTGATGTTTTCTTTGCAGTTGCATCTAGATATTTGCGATAACGTCTAAGCTGTGATGAGACTCTGGCAAGTAATTCAATTGGCACAAAAGGCTTTGTGACATAATCATCTGCTCCAATGTTTAGTCCAGTGACTTTATCAATATCTTCTGATTTGGCTGAAAGCATAATAATAGGAAAATCATATTTTTCTCTCATTTTCATTGTCATTTGAATGCCATCCATCACTGGCATCATGATATCCACAATAGCGAGATGAATAGTTTCTTTTTCAACAATGTCTAATCCTTCAATTCCATTATGCGCTTTAAAAACATGATAGTTTTGTGTTTTTAAATAAATCTCAATCGCATCACAGATTTCAATTTCATCTTCTACAATTAATATATTATAATCCATAAAAACCCTCCCGACTTTTCTACATTATACTTGAATTTAAAAAAGAAAAGTAGAGGATAAAACGAAAGATTTTCTAAAGATGATATGATAATTTTCGTTTGTTTATTTTTTTATAGATGTAAATACCAATGAAAGAAATAATACCCGTTACGACAAAGATAATGATAGAAAACAGATAATCTTCAATTCCTAATGCATGACCACCAATGGTAGATGTGATAATTGAAGGTGTTCTTGCGATAGTTGTAATGAAAAGAAATGTTGAAAGTTTCATATCTGTTAATGGAATGAGATAAGTGAGAATATCTTTAGGTGTACCAGGTATAAAGAAAACAATAAAACATAAAATATTTCTTTTTTCTGGGTTATGTAAAAAATGAACCTGATTTATCTGATCTAAACTGATAAAACGCTGAATAAAATTTTGTCCCCATTTTTTAACAAAAGTATAAATCAGTAACGAACCCATAGCACTCCCTATTAAACATAAGAGGAGTCCTACAAATGGACCATAAATAAATCCAGCCATAATTTCTACAATTTCACCTGGAAGAAAAACAAATATAACTTGTAAAATAACAATACCAACAAAAATGATTTGTCCAAATAAACCAAAACTTTGTAGCTGATTTCTTAGTAACTGAGGATTTTCAAAGATCTTCATCATAGGTTGATATAAGCATAAACATATCAAACCCATGATAAGTAGACACTTGATTATAAATTGAATTTCTTTTTTATGTTGTTTGATTTTATTGATCATAAAGGTCACTCCTATCGACATTGATAGTATGAACGAAAAAGCGAAAAAGGAAACCAGTAAAAAGATAAAGATTTTCTAAAGAAAATAAAAAAACAAGCTAAGCTTGTTTTGATTAAGAATGATTTTTTCCTTCCATAAAATAAGTGGCTTCCATATCGGCAGTAGATAAGGCAAAAGCGAGTGGAAACATTTCAAAAGCAGCACCTACATTTCTGGCATCTTCATTACCAGCAAATCCCATATGATAACGAATCGCAAAGGCTTCTTCTCTTTTTAAACGCATATAGCCACTAATCATATAAACACTTTTTTCTCCATGACCATAAGGCAATGTATCTTGAAATTCATAAAAAGGCACTTGAATCCATTGTCCATTTTCTTTGACATTTCTCATACTTTGTTTATAACAGTTAATTTTACATAAATCATGAAGTAAAGCAACAATAGCGATAGTTTCTTCATTATAATTCAAATGGTATGTTTTTTGAACACGTTCACGTGATAAATAGTCTTTTAGACAATCATAAACATTGAGGCTGTGCTCCAGTAGACCACCTTCATAATTACCGTGATATCTTGAACTGGCAGGAGCTTCAAAAAAATCAGAATTACGTGACAATAAAAATTCTAATAATTTTTCACTTCCATCACGATGAATTTTTGTTTTATAAATTTCAATAAATCTTTCTTTGTTTGTCATTTTCTCACATCCTTGTTTACATTATAACAAATAATCATCATAAATTTGATGATTTAAATAGATTTTTTATGATTTCTTTAAGAATAGTTATCATAGAAATGATTGTAATGATAAATATCAGTGTTTTCAAAAAAAGTGGTATAATCTTTTGAGAAAATCAATTTGAAGTTTTAAACAAAAAAAGATGATAAAGATTCCAGTGACAACTGTTTATTGCTTGTCACATGAAAACGGCTTATAATAACATATAGGCCGATGTATTTTTTGTGGAAAGATATTGATTATGAAGGGAGATAAAAGAATGAAAAACGATTTTGGATCAATATTAGAAAGAAGACATAATGGTTCTATGAAATGGGAAGCTCCATATATCAATAAGAGATTCCATACTCATTTTCAAACTGAAGATCAGTTTTATCCATTATTTATTGCGGATATGGATTTTAAGATGGATGAAAATGTTCAAAAGAGATTAATGAAATTTGTCAGTGAGGGAGATTTAGGCTATTTTCATGTCCAAGATAGTTTTTATGAAAGCATTATTCAATGGTATGATGAAATTCATCATATTCATATCAACAAAGATTGGATTGTTCCATCTATTGGAACAATTACATCACTACATTTATTAACTGATTTATTCGCAAGAGATCAAAACATTTTAATTATGACACCTGTCTATGGACCATTTTATAATTGTGCTCAAATTGGGCATGCTTATAAGATGCCATTAAAAAATAAAAATCAGGAATATTTGATAGACTATGATGAATTGGAAAAGATGTTGAAATTACATCAAATTGATGTCTTGTTGTTCTGTAATCCACATAATCCTGGAGGTAAAGCCTGGTCATATGAAGAACTTAACCAATTAGTTCAATTATGTAAAAAATATCAAGTCATGATTATCTCTGATGAAATTCATGGCGATATCCTTATATCAGATAAAAAATTTGTTTCTCTTATTCAATTTTTTGATATTTATGATCATATTATTGTATCATCATCGCCAAATAAAACATTTAATATTTCAGGATTATCAACATCTTTTACAATCTGTAAAAATGAAGATTTCAATAAACAATTTAATGATTATCTCTCAAAACTTCATATAGGTCCACAACGTATTGGTATTTATATGATTGAAACTGTTTATAATGAGGGGAAACAATGGTATTATGATTTATTAGAATATCTTCGTCAAAATATTAATATGACAATGGAATTATTAGAGACAACAGATATGAAAATCATGAAACCTGATACGGGATATTTAATATGGGTTTATTTACCAAAAATAGCCAATATTGATCAGTTTGTTATTGACTTGGCTAATGAAACACATGTGTTATTGGAAACAGGAAGCCGTTTTATTGATAATTATGAGGGATGGGTACGTATTAATACAGCAACAAATTCAGATTTATTAAAAGAAGCAATGATGCGATTTATTGAATTCTATAAATCATATAAGTAATGGTGTAAAAATGAAAAAGATTAAAACAAATGTATTAAGGTTATTGGATCAGCAACATATCAATTATGAAACACGTGAATATGAGTATGATGACAATCATTTATCTGGTGAACATATTGTTCATCAGGTAGATTTAGAAGCAGATGAAATCTATAAAACACTTGTATTACATGATCATCATGAATATTTGGTTTGTTGTATACCAGTCATGGAAGAAATTGATTTAAAAAAACTAGCGAAAGCCAGTGGACATAAAAGTGTTGAAATGCTTCATCAGAAAGATTTATTACCATTAACAGGATATATGCGTGGTGGGTGTTCTCCTATTGGCATGAAGAAAAAGTTTCCTACTTATTTTCAGGAAGATATTTTGCTGTTAGATAGAGTTGCAATCAGTGCAGGAAAAAGAGGTTTACAGGTGATTTTAAAACCTCAAGATTTAATCCAATATGTCAATGGTCAATGTGTAGATGTGATAAGATAAAAAAGCAAGGGATCCTTGCTTTTTATTGATGAGTGATTTCAATGATTTGATGATAAAGAATATGCATACTTCCTATATCTTTATCTATATGGTAATGACCTAGATACCAGTCTTGAAATTGTATGGTCTTTTTAAGCAAATATAAAACACTATGAATATCTTCATATTCATCACCATAAACAGTCATATCACAGCTATCATAAAATCCTAAATATTCTTTAATGTCACGAGGGGCATCGTGACTTAAAATATAATCAACCTGATTATGATATTTCTTGAGATTAGTGAGGGCATGGTTGACTTCTTCATGTGTTGGCAATTCTCCTTTCCACCATGAAATACCTTCTTTTCTATAAACACGATCAGTTGAATAGCCACCACCAAAAGCTAAGAAAGTTTGATTATTAAATGTAAAGATTTCACCACGCATCAAATGAAATATACTATTATTGATTTTATGAATACGTCCACCATTCCAGTTTTCTATGGGATATGTTTTTAATAAATCATGATTTTCATGATTGCCATCAACCCATAATGTTGTCCAAGGCTGTTCATCGAGCCAGTTTTGCCACCAGTGATCAGATCCAGCTAACTCACCACCCCAGACACAGCCAAAATCGCCACAGATTATCACATAGTCATCTTTGGTTAATGTTTTTCCTTCAGGAAAGTTCTTTCTTGCAAGTTTTTGAATATCATAAGAGCCATGTGTATCACCAGTTATAAAAATTCTTGACATATTATAACCTCGCTTTCTTTTCATTATTATATCATCATTTTATATGATTGATTTTATTTTTTTATGTTTGAATATCTATTATGAAAAGTGAAAAAACACATAAATAAAACAAAAAATGATAGTGGTTACATAAATTTGTGAAAACTATTATTTTTTAATGAAAATGTTTACATTTCAAAGTGGGTTTTTATGGCGTTGGTTTTTAAGATTTGTTATAATAGAAACAGAGGTGAAACAATAATGGATTATAAAGCAAATTATGAAAGATGGTTGAATCATCCTGCAATGGATGCAGCCACAAAAATGGAATTAACAAACATGGGAGAAAAAGAAAAGGAAGATGCATTCTATACTAATGTTGAATTTGGTACTGCTGGTATGAGAGGTATTTTGGGACCTGGAACAAATAGAATGAACATCTATACTATTAGAAAAGCAAATGTTGGTTTTGCAAAATATGTATTGGGATTAGAAAATGGAAAGGAAAGAGGCGTAGCTATCGGTTATGATAACCGTCATATGTCTTACCGTTTTGCGATTGAAAGTGCTAAAGTTTTAGCAACTTATGGTATTAAATCATTTATTTTTGAAAGCTTAAGACCAACACCAGAATTATCATTTGCTGTGAGATATTTAAAATGTGCTGGTGGAATTATGATTACTGCATCACATAACCCTAAAGAATATAACGGATATAAAGTTTACGATGATACAGGATGTCAGCTAATTCCAGAATGGGCAGATGAAGTTGTTAAATATGTTAATGAAGTTGAAGATGAATTAGATATTCATGTATGCAGTGATGAAGAAGCTTATCCATATATGACATGGATTGGTGAAGAAGTTGATGAAGCTTATTATAAAGCTGTTATGGGTATTGAAATTAATCCTGGTATGGATAAGAGTGGATTTAAAATTGTCTTCTCTCCACAACACGGAACAAGCAATATCCCTGTGAGAACTTGTTTAGGACGTTTAGGATATGATGTTGTGCCAGTATTAGCACAATGTGCTCCTGATCCAGATTATACAAATACAAAATCTCCTAACCCTGAAGTGGATATGGCTTATGAGTTAGCTATCATTAAAGCTAAAGAAGTTGATGCTGATGTTGTTGTTATCTGTGATCCTGATGGAGATAGATTAGGTGTTGTTGCTAAACATGATGGAAAATATGTATTGATGAGTGGTAACCAATCAGCTGCCGTTTATCTTGAATATATTTTAAGTCAAATGAAAGAAAAAGGAACATTACCTGATAATGCTGTTATGTATAATACCATTGTTACTTCTGATTTAGGTGAATTAGTAGCAAGAAGCTATAGTGTTGATGTAGAAAAAACATTAACTGGATTTAAATTCATTGGAGATAAGATTCGTAAATATGAAAAAACTGGAGAAAAACAATTTGTCTTTGGTTATGAAGAATCTTATGGATGTGTTGTTAAAGATTTCGTTAGAGATAAAGATGCAGTACAAGCTGTCTTAACTGCTGCTGAAGCTGGTAACTATTATAAAAAACAAGGTAAAGATTTAATTGATGTATTAAATGAATTATATGCGAAACATGGTGCATTTAAAGAAAGTCAAATTGCTTTATCTAAAGCAGGAGCTGCTGGAGCTGCAAGAATTAAAGAAATCATGGATAATTTAAGAAAAGATGCACCTACTGAAATTGGTGGTGTTAAAGTTGTTGCTGTTGAAGATTATCAGACAAGTGTAAGAACTGAAAACGGAAATGAAACAACTATTGATTTACCAAAATCAAATGTATTGAAATATTATTTAGAAGATGGTTCTTGGATTGCTGCTAGACCTAGTGGAACTGAACCAAAATGTAAATTCTATTTCTCAATCAAAGGTGCAACTGTTGATGATGCTGCAAGCAAAACAGAAGTCTTCCAAAAAGATATGATGAATATCATAGGTGAATAATAAAAAAAGAGGCATGTAATCGCTAGAGTAAAATCACTCTATTTCGTTACAGCCTCTTTTTATTTTTTATACAATGATATGAAGTAGTATATAGACTAAAAAATAAAATTAAGACACAAAAATAATGAGATACACCATCATATTTTTTATGTGATGCCCTATATAGATTGTGATTATTGATCGAAAATGTCATAATATTATTAAAGACAGAACTGTAAATAGGAGGAATATTTATGTCAGTAGAAAGAGGTATAGCCATTGCTATTGGTTTTATGATGATTTGTGTATCAATCTATTATTATTTTTCTAAGAAACCAGTGACTATATATAACAATTCAAATCCGCCAAGAATAGATCAGATAACGAATATTCGATCATATAATCATGCAACATCACGTTTGATGTTGATTTATGGTATAGTTTTCATTTTTGAAGGATTCATGATTCATGACAAGTTAATCTGTTTCTTTCTTGTTATTTTGACAGTCATGCCAGGAATAGTCATAGTCATAGCTATCTATGAAAGTGTTATTTTAAAAAAATATTTAAAAAGACGATAATGAGAATGAAAAGTTTGCATGTAAAAAAAGAATATAAAAGATAACATAAGAAAAATTATGATGTCATGATTTTTTTCTGAAAATATCCTAACCCTTGAAATGTTTCCTGTTCATTATTTTTATATCACATTATAATAAATATGAAGGGAGAATGGTATTATGGATCAAGAAAAAATAGGAAGATTTATTGCTGAATTAAGGAAAGAAAATAGTTTAACCCAAAAAGAATTGGCAGAAAAATTAAATGTATCTGATAGAACTGTGGGGAACTGGGAAAGGGGCAGAAATCTACCCGATCCTTCATTGTTCGTTCCATTATGTTCGATATTAGGTATAACCCTAACTGAATTATTCAATGGAGAAAGAATTGAAACAGAACATATTATTGAGAAAACAGATGAAGTATTAACAAATGTTATTGAAGAGAATAAAATGTATAGCGTTATACTCATTATTTCTTCAATCATAATGAGTATAAGCATAGTCATATTTTTTATTCCAGTATTGATGGCGTTAGATAAGACACCATCTATCATTATCATATCGAGCGGTTTATTTTTACTGATGCTAGGTTGGTCATTAAAACTGACTGTATGGAAAAGAAAAAATAATAAGGTTATAGAGAATACTGGAATGGGATTTTCTAGTGCATTGACATTAGTATTCATTACTTTAAAACTGACAAACTATATTAACTGGCCATGGATATGGGTGTTTTCACCATTATGGATTGGTATAGGTTTAATAATACTCTTTTTTATGGTAATACTGATAATTGGAAGAATAAAAAAAGGAAAATGGTGGTAGCTTTTATGTAACAATAATAATGACTGTTATTTTATCAATAAAATGTATATGGAATAGATTGATAGTATGCTATTTGAGGAGTTTCATAGATATATGAAGACTCTTTTTTTTATTATAGGATTTTATGAAATCAAGAGAAGATATTTATTATAAAAAATTGCTTTTAGCATACAGAAATAATTTGCTCTATGCTATACTTTTATATATCATATATGAAAGGAGATAGCCTGTGGGCACATTTATTAATATTGTTGATAAAAGTCGAGGTATACCAAAAGAAAAGCAAGAAGAATTTAAAGAAAGATTGATAACATTGTTTCGTCAAGGAGGTATGATGGAACAACAAATACAGTCATTATTTGGTAAAAAGATCATCACAATCAATCCAGTAAAATATGATAAATATCAAAATATTGATTTTATCTATAATTATTTTGAAGACTCATTATGGGAAAACTCTGGTTTTAATGGGAAGACTGGTCGTGTTTATTCACGTAAAGTAGGATGGAGTTTTTTTAATTTTGTCATGGAATCAGCATATGTATTAGAAAGTTTATACAGTGATGGTGATTTTGTTATTCTTGAAAATGGCAATCCATTAATAAATGAAGAAAGAGATTGTATTGCCTGGATTAATTCATTATTTAATGAAAACTATGCCTGGAAAAACTGGGATTTTATTAAAGTATGGAATTTAATAAAAAGTGATGAAAATGATTATGATACATATTTGAAAAGATATAGAGGATTTGGTTATGAATATGATCCGTTTGTACCATGGTTAGAAATGCGAGCATTAAAATATGGAATTAATAATATGAGGGAAGATGTGGATGAAGAGAATCAGGAGTTTGTTGATAGACTAATATTTTTTTCACAAAAAAATAAAGAAGCAGTTCAAAGTTTTAAAGACAATAGTACAGAAACAGAAAAACAACAAATCCAAAGATTGATTCATATGATAAATCACTTTATAAATCATCATGATGAAGATTATCCAAAAGAGAAAAGCTTGTTTAATTTTGTAGTATCATTAATATGGATGGATTCTCCTCATTTAGCACTTTTGTCTATATCAGAAGTTTATGGCATTGATTTTTTTGAAATATATCAGTTATTAGATCATTATGATAGTGTTATTATTTCTGGAATGAAAGATATGATGTGTTCTATTTCTGCTAGAGAATTATCAGATTTTTTTGATATTTATCCAGAAAATATGATTTATTTTTGGAAAGAAAGTCAGTTTAAATCAATACCTTCTCATCTTAAAGATTGGTTTTTGCAATTAAAAGAAATGTATGATCATTATATGCAAAACTCGATAGATATAGAAAATCCACTTTTATGGATTATGGACATGCTTGTTTATGCTGAAAATAATTATTACCAAATTTATGTATTTTCTGATTTTTTTGAAGAAAGTATTGAAAACATAAATGATCAAAGATATCTGATATTATGGAAAATATTTGAAGATATGATTTATAATGAAAAGCTTTATAAAATAGGAGAAGTCATATTTGAATCAGAAAATAAAGAATACCTTAATAATGATTGGACGCTCATGTCTAAAGATAAAAAATGGAATAGCGCAAGATTGAAATTAAGAGGATATTTAGGACTGATTGCTAATAAGGAATTGAGAAGAAAAGTATTTGGTTTTTAATAAAAATAAAAAGGAGATCTGATAATCATGAAAAATTATCAAGAAAAGATGTTGAAACTTCAAAAAGAACTTTTGGAAGTGGAAAAAGATAGAATGAAAGGGAATCAAGGATATTCTATAAAAGAAGTTGTTCAAATGATGGATAACGCCATTAATGAAAAAGTAGATGCTGTTTTTATAAATAGAGAAGTATCTGAAAGAAAAGAACAGTTACTAGATTTACGTGTAAGTGTCTTAGAAGCTGAAGAAGAAAGACTAAATGGAGAGTGTACAATAAATATTTCTGAAGCTAGAAAAGTTCTTGTGAATAGAAGAAACATATTACGTATAGATAATAATCAATAGAAAGAGGTGGCATTGTCATCTCTTTCTATATATAATAAATTTAGTGTATATATTAGATGAAGTTAATGAAGGGATATGGTAAATAATGGAATTTGATTTTAACAAATTAGAATGGACTAGGAAACCTCAAAAATATGATATTCAAGATCAGAAGATTATCATAACAACAGAACCTGAAACAGATTTATGGCAAAGAACATACTATGGTTTTAGAAATGATAATGCTCCTGTATTACAGATGAAAACAAGTGAAAAATATTTTTCATTTATTGTAAAAACTGAATTTAATAGTAAAAGAAGATTTGATCAATGTGGTGTTGTCATGTATTTAAATAGTGATAACTGGTTAAAAGCTTCTATTGAATATGAAAATGAAGAATTTCAAAGACTAGGGAGTGTTGTGACGAATCATGGTTATTCAGATTGGGCCACAACAGACATTGATGCTTCTATTCATTCTATGTGGTATCGTTTGAGTCGAAGAGAATCAGATTATTGTATTGAATGTTCAACTGATGGAGTTCATTTTAAGCAGATGCGTATTTGTCATATGTGGGAAGGGACAGATGAAATTCAATTTGGTATTTATGCATGTTCACCAGAAAACTCATCTTTTGATGCTGTATTCTCTCATATGGAAATGATAGAATGCCAATGGCAAAGACATCAATAAGGAGGAAAATGGTATGAAAGCTATTGAATTGGTACTTGTGGATATAGATGGAACATTATTGAATGACCAGGGAATGGTGACACCCAAAACAATTGAAGCTATCAAAAAACTTAAAGACAAACAGATTTTATTTGGAATTGCGACAGGAAGAACACCATTTGCAGTCAAACATCTCATTAAAAAGTGGGAAATTGAACCTTATGTGGATGTGATTATGGGATTTAATGGTGGATGTTATTTAGATATGAGAACACAAAAGATGTCATCTTGTTATTTGTTGGATGGAAAGTATATTCCTGTTATACTAGAAGCATTTCAAGAATTTGATTTTAATGCAGGTATCTATGATCAGGAGTCCTTCCATGTTTTAAAAGAAGATCATTTTGCGATTGAGATTGCCAATAAGAATCAATTACCATTGGTTGTAGATGGCTTAACACCGTATTATCATAAACAAATAGAAAAGATGATTTTCATGGCTGATAAAGAAGAAATTCAAAAGATCAGTCAACATTATCATCACATTAAGCATCCACATTATCGAGGAGTGCAATCAACACCGATATTATTTGAATTTTTAAATCCTGAACTTTCTAAATCAAAAGGTATTGAAAAAATGTGCCAAGAATTAAACTTATCTACAGATTGCATTTTAACATTTGGTGATGAACTCAATGATTATGAAATGATAAGAGATTATATTGGAGTGGCCATGGCAAATGCAAATCCAAAAATTAAAGACATTGCGCAATATACAACAACATCTAATAATGAAGATGGTATTGCAGTATTTTTAGAAAACTATATTTTATAAAAGAAAAAACATGAGATTTTTCTCATGTTTTTACATACTTTCTTTAAAGATTTGAATGATTTCATCATGATTAAGAACTTTATAACCACCTTCAAGAACAATTGTTGATCTTGCAAGACCTTCTAACATATCTTCAGTAACACCTAAATCAGTGATATTCATGACAAGCCCTAATTCTTTCATCCATTCTTCCATTGCATCAAGTCCAGCTTTCGCAATGTCTTCTTTTGATTTTCCTTCTGGATTGACATTCCATACATTTGTCGCAAATCTGACAAATTTATCTAATCCATAAGGCATAATATAGCGATAATATGGTAATGAAACGGCAGCTAATGTCATACCATGAGTGGCGTCTGTATAAGCTCCAACAGCTTGACCTAACATATGCACCATCCAGTCAGTAGATTTCCCTTTCGCAACTAATGTATTTAATGCCCAAGTGGCAATCCACATGATGTTGCTTCTTGCTTCATAGTTTTGAGGATCTTTAATCGCAATACGACTAGAATGAATCAATGATTTCATTAGACCTTCACTGATATAATCACTTGTATTATCATCATCACCAGAGAAATACTGTTCACAGATATGATTCATAATATCATAGAAACCAGCAATCATCTGATAATGTGGTAAAGTTAAAGTATATTTTGGATTCAAAATAGAAAATTTAGGCATCACATTGTCACCGAAAACATGACCAATTTTTAATTTCTGTTTTGGATTTGTAATAACAGCACCACCATTCATTTCTGAACCAGTACCAACCATAGTTAAAACACAACCGACAGGAACGATTTGACATGTTGGTTCTTCCATTCTTAAATAATATTTATCCCAAGGATCTTCATCACAATGAATAGATACAGAAACAGCTTTGGCATAGTCACAAACAGAACCTCCACCAACAGCTAAAATAAAATCAATTTGATTGTCTCTGGCTATTTGTACACCTTCATAAAGTTTATCAATAGTTGGATTAGGCATAACTCCTGAAACTTCAAAAACGTCTTTGTTATTGTCTTTTAAAATAGTGATGACTTCATCATAAATTCCATTTTTCTTAATAGAACCACCACCATAAATGAGTAAAATACGAGAACCATATTTTGGTAATTCAGTATTTAAATATTTTAATGATTCATCTCCAAAATACAGTTTTGTTGGATTACAAAATTCAAAATTTCCTAACATTTTTATTCCTCCTTTAGCTATCATTATTATATGAAAAGAATAATGATATATCAAATACCTATATTCAATGGATAGTTATGCTTTTTGAGTATAGTTAAAAAGTATTTTTCATCATACTTGGAAAGTATTGGACATAGAGATGGAAAGAAATTAAAATAAACCTATATGATAGGAGGTGTTTATTCATGATAGAAAAATTGAATGTTTATATACAGCCACTTCAATCATGGCGCACTATGCACATCTATTTACCTCAAAATTATCATAATAGTGATGAAAGATATCCTGTTATGTATATGTATGATGGACATAATCTTTTTAATGATCAGGATGCAACTTATGGAAAATCATGGGGACTAGGTGAGTTTTTAGATCGTTATGATAAGCCATTTATTATTGTAGGAATGGAATGTAATCATGAAGGAAATGAAAGATTAAATGAATATTGCCCATATGATGTTGAAAATGGATTTTTGGTCCTATTACTGGAAAAGGTCAAATCTATATGGATTGGGTTGTGAATGAATTAAAACCGATGATCGATCAAAAATATCGGACAATACCATTTAGAGAGTGTACAGGTATTGGAGGAAGTTCTATGGGTGGATTAATGGCCTTTTATACTGTCATCCGTTATAATCAACTCTTTTCTAAAGCAGCCTGTTTATCTCCGGCACTTTCTTTATGTATCCATCAACTGCAAGAAGAAATGAATCATCATGATTTGAATAAAGATACACGTGTTTATTGGAGTTTTGGAACAGGTGAAGTTTCCAATGTTCAATTTTTCTTAAAAAACATTCAGTTATTTAATGACGAAATTGTCCGTCGCGAGGCTCAAAGTTATATACATATAGTGAGAAATGGTGGACATAATGAAGCAACTTGGGGAAAACAAAATCAATTGTACTTTGATGTGTTGTGGAAATAATTATGTGGAGCCTGTTGATTGGCTCCACATATTTTTCCTTTATAGCTATATGTCATTATTGACTCAATTCTTGAATGGTGTCTTGAACAATATTTAAGAAATATTGAGATGCTCTTGTGAGAATCTGATATTTTTTCCATATAAAATAATAAGGAACTTCAATATGTGGAGAAAGTGGTCTAAAACAAAGTGAAGAATCTCCAGTTGTATTGATGAGTTTATCAAAACAAATAGCATATCCGAGTCCATCTTCTACCATTAATGAAGCATTATACAACAAAGTATAGGATGAAATAATATGAAGATGTTCAATATCGTTATGTAACCATTCAACCAAATCTGATATCTGTTGTAGTTCTTTAGATACAATCAATGGTTTATCTCGAAGATCTTCAAATGTAATACTTTCTTTTTGAGCTAATGGATCATCTTTCAACATAAGGACACCCCAATGATGTGAAAGTGGCAATAACATATGATTGTAATCATTAATCTTAGAATTGGGTGTCAATAATGCAAAATCAATCAAACCATTATCTAATTTTTCTATCACATCTGGAGCATTACCACTATGTATATGAAATTGAATATCAGGATATTGGGCCTGTATCTTTTTGATAGCTTTAGTGATGATTTTTAAAGCGTGAGATTCACCTGATCCAATATAAATTTCACCTTTTAAATGAGAATCAGTAGACATTATTTCCAGTTCCGTTTTATCTACCAGATTCACAATTTCTTCAGCACGTTGACGGAGTATCATGCCTTCTTCTGTTAATGTGATTTTTTTATTACTTCTTACAAATAAAGTTTTCCCTAGTTCATCTTCTAATTCTTTGATTTGACGAGATAAAGTGGGTTGTGTGATATGTAATTGTTGCGCTGCTCCTGATATTGTTTCTTCTCTGGCAATAGCTAGGAAATATTGTAAAACTCGTAATTCCATAATTGTTCACTCCTTTAGCTATATTATAACACTATATGCTTAGTAAGCATATAACTATATAAAGTATAAGTATTTGTTATAGGGG
The DNA here is from genome assembly GCF_002160815.1 of Massilimicrobiota sp. An134. GTDB lineage: Bacteria > Bacillota_I > Bacilli_A > Erysipelotrichales > Coprobacillaceae > Allocoprobacillus > Allocoprobacillus merdigallinarum. The sequence goes on from NZ_NFLH01000004.1 coordinate 44,672, forward strand.
AGAGGGAGTGATATGATACAAATAGGAAAAGAGGGAAAAAGAATGCGTCGAATACTTATTGTTGTTGGAAGTGGAAATATAAATGGACATACGGATCAGTTGGCTAGGGCTTTTGAAAAAGGAGCTATTCAGGCTGGGCATGAAGTGAAACGAATTGTATTATCAAAAAATTTACAGGGATGTCAAGGCTGTGGTGCTTGTCAGATCAATCAACATCACTGTGTCATTCAAGATAGTATGCAGGAATATTATGCCATGTTTGAATGGGCCGATACATTGGTACTGGCTTCACCCCTTTATTTCTGGTCTATTTCAGGAAGATTAAAGTGCTTTATTGATCGTTTATATGCGATTTCTCAAAACGATGAATATCCATATAAAGAAACATTCTTATTGATGAGTGCTGGGGATGATCATTTTTGGACTTTTGAACAGGCCTTATCTTTTTATTCTTTTTATACAAAGGCACTAGGCTGGAAAAGTTTAGGATCTGTTCTCGCTGGAGGTTGTCATGATGAATCACATCAACCCTATATTCCACCTTTAAAATTACAGGAAGCATATGAAAAAGGTTTATCTTTATAAAGGCGTTTTGATATAAACGTCTTTTCTTTTTATGATAAAATAAGAATAGAAGATTTACACAAATTTTACACAAGTCCTTTTTATGATAAAAGTAAAGAAGGTGGGAGTATGTATCAGGTATTGCTTATTGAAGATGATTTTGATATCAGGCATATCATTAAAACTTATTTTGAAAAGCGAGAAATCCAGATTATTGAAGCCTGTGATGGACATCAGGGATTATCACTTATGCATTCTCAAATTCAGCTTGTTTTATTAGATATTATGATGCCTGGTATTGATGGTTATGAAGTTTGTCAACAGATTCGCTATCAATATCAATGTCCTATTATTTTTATAAGTGCTTTAAGTGAGGAAGACAATCAGCTTCAAGCGTATCAGTTAGGTGGGGATGATTATATAACCCAACCATTTTTACCATCTATTTTGTATGCAAAATGCTTAGCTATCTGTAAAAGACAAGATCCACAAGTATCCAATATCAAAACTTTTCATCATTTACAGATTGATTATACCAATCATCAAGTTTACATTGATAGTCAACACATAGAATTCACCCATAAAGAATATTTATTATTAGAATATTTAACGAAAAATCCTTATCGTTTATTAGAAAGAGAACAAATTTTAGATGCTATATGGGGATATGATTACTATGGAGAAGCGAGAGCCGTAGATACATATATCAAGAAAGTAAGAAAAAAGTTGGGAAAATATCAATATTATATTCAAACAGTTTTTAAGGTTGGATATTTATTTAAGGATGGTGAAGAAAATGAAAACAAAGATTAGTGTTAAGATTTTTCTTTTGATCATGTTGGCTTTTATTATAATTTTAGCTGTATCAACCAAAATCAATATTCAAAATCGTATTGACTCTACAAATCATTATCTTCTTCAACGAATCATTGATTTTGATGATCTTGATAATCTCCAACAACAATTAGGTATTGAATATGATCATTATCCTCAATATGATGAAGTGATTCAAAAAATGAATTCTATTGATTATATCAGCGAAAACAATAACCTATATCAATGTTTGATTCAACAAGATGATAAAGTTGTCAAATGGTTTTCTGTAAGTCCTTATTTAGATAATTATATTCATATCTATGATGATTCATCAATCTACATATCTATTGCCGATTTATCTTTGTCACAAAGACAAAGTTTAAAGACATATCTGATGCAAAAATTAACTGATTATAGTTATTCTATTCCTGGTGAAGCTGAAGTCAAATATGTATTAGACGATGAACAATTGATTTATCTTCAATGGGGTGAAGACAGTTATGGTCAATTGGATCAGCATCAAATCCAATCAGCAAGTGTTAATCAGTTTTGTATAGATGGCGAAAAATCAATTCAAAGTCAATATGATTCTCAATTGTTTTTAAGCCAACAAAAAGATCTTGAACATGTCCTTCAACTTAAACACCATGGTTACATGACGGCCTATTATACAAGCTATCATGGACATTACTATTATATTGGTATGACAGGACTCACAGATTGGGAAGACCAAGACCAGGATTTATATGCAGTCCTTATTGGAATGGAAGACCAGGCGCATATTGATAGCCTTATGGCTCGACAGTATTTTGAAGAGAATTGGGGATTGTTTTTAGGAGCATTTTGTATTGTCATATGTATATCACTATTGGTGTCATGGACAATCAGCAGACCTATTCAAGCATTAGAAAAAGTAGCATTAAAAATTAAAAATAATCAATTTGATGAAGAAATCAATATCCGTTCTCATGATGAAATTGGTTCATTAGCGAAAAGTATTCAAAGTATGTCTTCTCAGTTAAAAAATACAATGGAACAGTTGAATCAGGAAATTGAACATGTTAAAAAGCTGGAAGGATTAAGAAAAGATTTTGTGAATCAGTTTACGCATGAAATGAAAACACCCCTAGGTATTATTAATGGTTATAGTGAATTAATTGAAGAAGCAACAAGTCAGGAAGAAAGAGAAAAATATTTATCAATCATTCATCGAGAAACAGAAAGACTCAATCAGCTGATTCAATCCATGTTGTCACTTTCAAGGCTTGAAGCTGGAAAAGTAGAGCTTCATCAAGAAGAATTTGATTTAGAAAATAGTGTAACGGAAATTGTTGATGAATATGAAGTCTTATTGATGAAAAAGCATATTCAAGTGGATATCAAAGTTCTACATCCTATGATTCAAGGTGATCGTAAGCTATTAGAAACAGTAATACATAATTTTTTATCCAATGCTTTAAAACATACTCCAGAACAAGGACATATTTATATAACGATTGATCACGGATTTTCTATCATCAATGAAGGTTCACATATTGATGAAGAACACTTATCAGATATCTGGTATACTTTTGTGACACATGATCATCAGGGGAGTGGTTTAGGTTTAGCTATATGTCAGGCTATTTTACAGCTTCATCATTATGATTATGGTGTTCAAAATGTTGAATCTGGTGTAGAGTTTTATTTTTCAGATTCAAAGTATGATTGTTGATAGTATATAAAAAGGAAACAAGAATATGCTTTTTACATATTCTCATTTCCTTTTTTCTTTTCCGGTAAAACTAAACTTAATAATAATGATACAACAAAGACTCCTGCAACTGCATTTCCATTAAAGATTTCTCCAACAACTGATGGGAAACATGTAAAGAAATTTCCTGAAGTTTGAGTGACACCAACCCCAATACAAAAGGCAAGTGAAACAATGATCATTGTACGTTCATCAAAAGTATTATCTTTTAACATTTTAATACCTTCATACATGATAGAACCAAACATCATCACTGTACATCCACCTAAAACTGATTGAGGTAATGATTGAAAGAAAGCCCCTAGAGGTGGAAATAACGATGCTAATATCAGGATTAAAGCTCCCATGAAAATAGTAAAACGGTTGATGACTTGTGTCATTGTGACTAAACCAACATTTTGACTAAAAGATGTTAAAGGGAGACAACCAAAACATCCAGAAATAGCACTTGAAAATCCATCTACAGCTAATGAACCTTGAAGTTCTTCCATTTGAATATCACGATTTAAAGCTCCTTTACAGACAGCAGTTGTTGCACCAGTCGTTTCAGCTGCTGAAACTAAAAAGACAATCGCAATAGTAAAGAAAGCCCCTAAATCAAAGACAGGCATATGTTCTGTAAAGAATACTAATTTTGGAATACTGAAATATCCAATTTGATGAATCGTTTCCGCAATATTAGAAAAGTCCACCATTGGCGCAATTCCTGTGACTGTCAAAATAACAGATAATAAATATCCAAAAATTAAACCAACAAGAATATTTAAATTTTTATAAATACCTTTTAAACGATAATGTGATATTAAACATACAATAAGCGTAAAAGTTCCAACAAGAAGATGGTACCAGGCACCAAAGTCTTCAACACCAGAACCACCACCCCAAGAATCCATTCCTACTGATAGCAGTGATAGCCCAATCGCAATCACGACACAAGCTGAAACAACAGGCGTTAAAAATCTTTTCCAGTATTTTGCACTTAATCCAACCAAGCCTTCAAAAATACCACCAAGAATAACAGCACCAATCATACCTTCATATCCTAAAGCAGGATTTGTTGATATGACTAATAAACTTCCTAAGAATGTAAAACTCACTCCCATGACAATAGGTAATTTAGAACCAATTTTCCAAACTGGATAGAGTTGCATACATGTTCCAATTCCAGCCGCAAACATAGCACACTGTAAAATAGAAGTAATTTCAGCTGATGTCAAATGCTCACCAGAACCTCTGACAACAGCTGCTCCACAGACAATAATAACAGGCGCAAGATTTGCGACAAACATAGCTAAAACATGTTGTAAACCAAAAGGAATAGCTTTTTTAAGTGGAACACGTCCATTGAGTTTATAAATATTTTCATCACTTACAGTCGTTACATTTTCTTCTTTATTCATTTTTCCTCTCCTCATATTTATTAAAACGTCTTGATTTTAACATAATTTGTCATAAAATGTCACGTTTTTGCGAAGACTTATAACATTTATATTTTCGATTCCACTTCAATTCCACAAAAGCATGTTAAGATGAAGTCGAGGTGAAAAGAATGTATAAAATATTGGTTATTGAGGATGAGTTTCATATTCGTCAAATTATCAAAGATTATTTTTCATTAAAAGGCATTGAAGTCGTTGAAGCAACACAAGGCTATGAAGCATTAAGTATGATTAATGAGACGATTGATTTAATTTTACTAGATATTATGATGCCGGGTATTGATGGTTATGAAGTTTGTAAACAATTAAGATTAAAAACAAAAAGACCTGTTATCTTTATGAGTGCTTTATCACAAGAAGAAAATCAGTTACTGGCATATCAGTTAGGAGCAGATGATTATATCATCAAACCATTTCAATTATCATTACTGCATGCCAAAGTTATCGCCATGATTAAACGTGATCAGAAAAAGGAAGAAAATATACTTTCTGTTGGACATCTTCAATTAGATCGTATCAATCGTATTTTAATTATAGATCAACAAAAAATCACATTAGCACATAAAGAATATGAATTGTTAGAATATTTATGTATGCATGTGAATCAGTTATTGACACGTCAACAGATTTTAGATCATATATGGGGATATGATTATTATGGTGATGGAAGAGCAGTTGATACATATATCAAAAAATTACGTAAGAAATTAGGAAAATATGCCTGTTATATTCAAACTGTTATCAAAACAGGATATATGTTAAAGGTGGTGGAAAGAGATGAAGACAATGTTTAAAATGACATTAGGAAAAAAGATTTTTATATTAGTTTTCATGAGTTTTGTATTGATTCAAGTCTTAAATGTGACTCTTGATTTTCATCGAGAAAAATCTCATATTTATACTCAAAATGATAATATATATAATATTGATGTTTTAAGCCAGCAATTATCTATTCTTTATAATCAAAAATATAATGATTTAAATTCTTCATTTTATGAAGATATAGAACAGACTTTAGAAGCAGAAGATGGTTATAAAATAGACTCAGTCTTTGTATTGAATCCAGATTTAGAGATGGTCTATAATCTACGTGAACACAATACTCCTTATTTAACGTTAAGAAATGAAAAAGACGGAATAACAACTTATCTCCAAATCAATCTCTCTCAAATTTCTATAGATCAACAAAAACAAATAGAAAATATTCTCAGAAAACACGTTGAAAATAATCAACTTCCTGTAAATATAGCTTTTACTGGATATGATTCTCAAAATAATTCCAATGTATCTATGAAGATTGATGATATTTCATATTTATCTATTGATAAGCAGATTTTCCTAAATCATCGACAAAATAATGAAAAGATTTATACGATGTATTTTGAAACATATGAAAGTGCGAATTGTCTTTTATCTGCTCAAGGGCTATACCTAGATGAATATGATGATTTTCATGAAGATAATTATCAAAAACATGATGGTATTGTTCGTGATTATGTATCTTCATTGTTCCCTCAACAGGGTGAAACATTTTCACCAGGTGTAGGCGGTGTAGAGGAAAAAGATGGCACTTTATATTCTATTCATTGTAAACCATTAATCTCTAAAAATGCCAAACCAATTGAAAATAGCGAATTTGGAGATTATGATGTTCAAGATGTAGATGGTTATCTTGTTTTTTATACATATGACCTTAATGCGATTGGCAGAATTACACATCAGGTCATTTACTCCAAAATGATTATTTATATCATTTCCTTTATTGTTTGTATAATGATATCTTTATTGATTTCATATATATTGACAAGGCGTATTAAAAAGATGAGTCAAGCTACTTTATCCATTGCAAATAATGATTTTGATATTCATCTCAATGAAAAATCTAAAGATGAATTAGGTGTATTATCACATAATATTAATCAGATGAGTCAACAATTAAAAACAACAATTCAACAGTTAAATGATGAAATAGAATATGTAAAAAAATTAGAAGGTATGAGAAAAGAGTTCATTGCGAATTTTACTCATGAAATTAAAACGCCATTAAGTATTATTAATGGTTACATAGAATTAATTGAAGCAGGGAAAGATGATCTTAAGAAACAACAATATTTAAGTGCGATTCATCAAGAAATAGAGCATATTAATCAATTGATTATGGCTATGCTAGATTTATCAAGATTAGAATCTGGTCATGTTGAATTACATAAGGAAGATATTGATTTAGAGGATTTATTAATGTCAATTGTAGAAACATTTGCGCCTATTCTAAAAAAGAAACATATTCATGTTGTGATGGGAGATGAATTTCCACATATTCAAGGAGATTTCAAAGAACTCAAGATTGTTTTTCAAAACTTTATGAGTAATGCAATAAAACATACACCACAAAATGGACATATTTATATTAAGTATCATCAAGGTATTTTAAGTTTTGAAAATGAAGGAAAACATTTGAGTCATGAACAAAAAGAAACAATTTGGGATACTTATGTTTCAAGTGATCGTCAAGGAACTGGATTAGGTCTTGCGATATGTCGTTCTATTTTAGAATTACATGGTTTCCAATATGATGTGTGTAATAGTGAAAAAGGCGTTGAATTTCAAATTCATATTCTATAATTATAAAGAAGGAAAAAGACTTCCTTCTTTTTTAATGAAAAGATGATAGACAAGTAGAACTCTTTTCACATCTTAGACTTGAAACGACAAGATATGTCAATTATAATGATAGAAAAGATGAGGTGCTTAGGATGAATAAAATTTTAGGGATGGTTATACCATATATCATCATTATAGGTGTTATTTTGATGCAAAGTGTTGTCATGGAAGAAATTATTGTGGCTATTGTTATAGGGTTGTTAATTGGGTTAGAATTTTTAAGTTTAAAAAAAGCTGAAGGAACAGTGCTTATGAAATTTGGTAAGATTCTTACTATTTGTATTTTTGTAGTTGCTTTCTTATTAGGTCTATTTAATCAGCATTTAATGATTTTGCCTGATTTGACTCGTGTATTGGCTTTACTTATACCTATAGAGTGTATAAATCTTTATATGATTTATCAAAATCATCCTCGTTATACAATGACATATAAGTATTCATTTAGAAATAAAAGAAGAAGATATTTTTAAAATAATAACAATCTTTATAGAAGAATCAATCAAGTATATATTAAATTGATTCTTTTTTTTATCAATGAAATTCATTTGATCAAAGATGACCAACACAAGAAATAATATTGAAAATAAGTCGGTTTTATATTAAAATTAGATATATAAATTATATTCAGAAAGGGGCTTGACAAGAATGGAAGCAAGAGTGATACTGCAAGCAAGCAAGCAAGCAAGTTAGTTAGTATAACTGCGCCCAATTTTTTGTTAAGCATCAAACAGCATAATATTATAAGGCGTATTCTACCCATTTTATGATGGGTAGGGTACGCCTTTTCATATTTGTTGACTGAAAAATTATAAACAGAAAGGATGAGAAAAGTTATGAAAACAAAAGCAAAAAATAAAGTGCTGGGAGTATTCCTTGCTTGTATGCTTGTCATTGGTTTATTTCCAACAACTGTTTTGGCTGTAGGTGGTACAAGTGTTAAAATTAATGGGCAAGAATTAAACAGTGGAGAATTGTATCAATACGGCGAAGGAACAGCGTTGTTTGACTCTCAGACTAATACGTTGACGCTGGATAATGCAACGATTGAGCAAAATAATAATCAGCCAGTCTTTAGGATAAGAGGGGCTTTGACAATCGAACTCAAAGGTAGCAATACAATAAATTCAACTGACCAACGAGTGATTTATGCTGGAACCTCTTCTGGCAGTGTTGCAGACATTACAATTAAGGGGACTAATGAGGATAAACTAACCATTACAACCAATGAGGATGCCATACAGACAGACGGTGGTAATATTACCATTGACGGCTGTATCCTAGATATAACATCACATAATTGGGGGAGGTATTGCAGCATATTCAGTAAATAATGGCATTGATATAATCGGTGGCAAACTGTCAATACAAAATCATGCGAATGTAACGGTTAACAGTAAACAATTGACGCTCGTGGGTGAAAACGGTATTAGCATTAGTGATAGCACAGTGGTGGCTACTGTAAATGGACAATCCAATGCGTTGTATTCAATAAACAATATAATTGATATCAGTAATTCTACAGTGGAAGCATATGCTGTTGCCGACAATTCATATCCTGCTATTTGGGCAAATGCGCTGACGGTTTCAAACAAAAGTAATGTGACTGTGGACAGCAACGGGGACAGCGGTATATATATACTCAATCAATGTAAAATTTCAGATTCTACTTTAAAAGTCCAAGGCTACTATGATGCTATTTTCGGAGACAATGATATTAATATTGTTAATAGTAAAATAGAATCTACTTCTACTGGAAACCAAGGTAATTATGCTATTTACTCAAATGATCACACAATTTCTGTTACTGGAAATTCGGATATTACTGCAAACGCTGGTATGGATGCCGATCAGATTGTCATCTCTCCAACCACAGGACAAATGCTGGAAGTAAAAGTAGGAAATCTGGCTGAAGGAGAAACAGGCGCAGCACATTTTAATGATTCGCCATACACGGAACCTGTAACCTTTACTGCTGCTGACGATTTGTGGACATACACATATGTACACATTAAACCACATACTCATATAGGTGGTACAGCGACTTGTACAGATCCGGCAATATGTGACGATTGCGGTAAACCATATGGAAATGCGCTTGGTCATAAAGCAGTAAAAACTGAAGCAAAAGCTCCTACCTGCACTGAGGACGGAAATATCGAAAACTGGTATTGCGACGCCTGTGGCAAGTATTTCAGCGATGAAGCATTGACAGAAGAAATCATCAAAGAAAAAACCGTTATCAAAGCAACTGGACACGGCGAAACAGAGTTGAAAAATGCCAAAGAAGCTACTTGCACAGAAGAAGGCTATACTGGCGATAAGGTCTGCAAAGTGTGCGGTGAAGTGATTGAAAAAGGTACAGTGATTGAAAAGATTGCACATACCTTTGGCGAATGGACGGTAACAAAAGAACCGACTGCAACGGAAAAAGGAGAAAAACAACATACTTGTACGATTTGTGGATATGTTGAGAAACAGGAAATCCCAGCAACTGGAACACCAACTAATCCTTCTGAGGGAAATGGAAATTCTCCAATAGGAACAACAGATCCAAAGGCCCCAACTAGTGATAATCAGACTGATAACAAGACTGTTTCGGATACTAGCAACAACAAGACAAATAACAAAGATGTCTTGAATACTGGTGATGATAGTAGTATTGCTCTTTGGGTAACTGTTATGTTAGGTGCTGGAGCAATCTTAACAGGTATAGTTCTTTATAACAGAAAGAAAAGATACAATAAATAATAGATAGTTTTATGCTCTGTGTGAAAAACACAGAGCATTATTTGATTAAAGAGTGAGAATCTATAAATAAGTTATAAAGAAAAGGTCATCATTGAGATGACCTTATAAAATGATGATAATTTTTAAAATTCTACACCATGGTTGATATGTAAATAATAGACAATAGCTTTGACATCTTGATGGTACATATCCATCAAGACTTTTTTATAATAATCTAATTGAATCTGATGTTTTTGTATTAAAATATCATCAGCACTATTTTGTGAAACACGATCAGTCTTATAGTCTAAGACATAAATTTGATTTTGATAAATAAATACTAAGTCGAAAATACCATGAATGGTTTGTTGGAGTGTTTCATCATAATAGGCAAAATGTTTTTCTTTATAGATATATTCTGCTTTTTGAATCATTTGATAATAAGGGCTATCAATGAATCCTTGTATTTTACCTTGATATTGATCAAGTATATCTTTTCCATCATCATCAATTAATTTTTCTTGATAAAGTTGTTGAATCAATGTTTCGATATGATCTTCTTTGAATGTCAGATAACTTAAAAGTAAGTGAACTAATGTTCCTTTGTCACTGGCACTCATAGAGAAGCTTTCATTGTCGTCTGTTATTGAAGCGTGGCTTTGATCTTGAATATGAGGAAGTTTTGTCACTGCTAGAGTTAATGGTTTGCTTGTATCATAAGGGTATTGGAATGATTGATATCGTTCTTGTATTTGACTATCAATCATTTCATTTTGTTTGGATGTTTGAATTATTTTTTCTTCAATGTCTTGATCATTTGTTAGTGTCAAGGAGAACATAGCATGTTCAGTTGAATCAAAAGTCAGATATTTTTCAAAATGATATTGTTGAAGTTTTTTGGCTAAAGGCTTTAATTCCTCATGATTGAAGCATTGTTGAATAATTTGAGGATGACGGAAAATAGCAGCTAAAATCCATGAAAGATAATTGTTTGTTTTACGCATACGATTATAAAGTAGTACATGTTCAGCATTTTTCTTATGATAAATATCAGGATGTTCATTGATGATTAATTTGTTCATTATATCTTTGATTTCATCAATGCTTTTGATGACACCAGTTAAAATGAGCTTTTGAGAAGCACGAGTCAAAGCAACATATAAAATGCGCATCTCTTCATTGATAGATTCATCTAATTGATGTCTGGCAATCATATTACGATAACAGTTTTCATATTCAACTGTGATTTCTCCATATTGTTCACTTGGAACACGACATCTTGGTTTTACCGCAATACCTAATTGTTTATCAATCATAAAGCGTTCTTTGCTGTCTTGTGTATTAAATTGTTTGTGTGTCTGACAGACAAAAACAATCGGAAATTCTAAACCTTTAGATTTATGAATTGTCATGAATTCAACATAATCATCATTTTGTGAGGCGACAATAGCTGGTGCTAAATCAGCTGATTGTTCAAACATGTCAATGATATCATGAAGATAAGGATATTGTTGTTGATATTGTTTAACAACTTCCAATAACAACTGTAAATTTGCTTTTCTTTGTTCACCATTGACAAGCTGACAGACAAAGAGTGGATAGTCTGTGACTTCATAAATCTTTTTCAATAAATCATAAGGTGAATGTTGATAGCTAAAAGCTCTGAGTTCTTCAAAGACTTCTAAAAATTGGATGATTTGTTGATGAGATGATAATTGTAATGTTTCATAAAGAGATAAATCTTTATGGTTTACACGTAATGATGCAATCTGATCTAAAGGAATATAGGAACATGTATAAGGCTGATTGAGTACGCTTAATAAGGCAATATCATTGTAAGGATTATCAAGGGCCTTTAAAAATGTCAGCATATTTTCAATTTCATTTGCCTTTAAAAATCCTTGTGATAAAACGATATGGTTAGGGATGTGGTATTGATCAAAAACTTTTTTAAATGTTAAAAAAGAAACTGTTGATCGCATTAAAACAACCATATCTTTATAAGATACTCTTTTTCCATCTAAACGCATCGCTTCTTTAAGTTGTAATATTTTCTGTGCAACCATATGAGCTTCATATTGTTCTTTATCTAAAGAAGATTGAGGATTATAGATATCAATCAATACTTCTGTTTGACGCATATCATCTTGAAAGAAACGTTCACGTGCTTCTTTTTGATGTCCTGCTTCTTTGCCATCATAGTCATAATTTAAACGGGCACTGTCATCTAAATAATATTCCAAACCACCAATTTGTGTATCCATAATTTGATTAAAAATAAAATTGATAGAGTCTAAAACAATTTTAGAAGAACGGTAATTAAAGACAAGATCAATTCTTCTTGTTTGACTATTTAAACATTCTTCATCAGTTAATGAAAAATGATTATATTTATCAAGAAAGATTTGAGGATCAGCTTGTCTAAAACGATAGATAGACTGTTTCATATCACCAACCATAAATAGAGGAATATAAGGTTTTTGATATTTAGAAATCAGTGAAATGAGTGATTCTTGAATCTGATTGGTATCCTGATACTCATCAATCATGATTTCTTTTAAGCGATGATACAAAATATCCACAATACCATATTCAGGCAATAACAGCTGATGTGTATAACTTTCCAGATCAGCAAAATCTAGCTGATTAAGCTCTTTTTTTCTTTGTTGATATGCTTGTTGGAATTGATCCAACAGTTGACCTTTAGAAAGCAACATATCAATAGCCTGATAGCTGACTTGAAGCTTTTGAATTAAATCTTCACTATGATCTTCTAAATAGGCATCAGCTGATTTTTGATAAGAAGATAAAATATCACTTTTCAATTTTGTAAAAGTTTTTTTGATCTGAGGATCGACTTCTTTCCAAGACATATTATAGGCTTTATCAACAGGAGCTTTGATTAAAGAAACCATAGTATCATAAGTGATAGCATGTGATAATGCCTGAAGACGTTCATCTAAATAATCATAATAAGCATCAAAAGGAACCTTTAATAATTGATTCTTTTCAGTCTGTTCATCAGGTCTTTCATAAAAATCAGTGAGATTATTTTGTTCACAGAATATTTGGAGTTCAATCAATTTATTCATAGCCATTGTGACTTCATCATAGAAAATATTTTTTAAATAAGGAAACAAAGGCCAATCTTCTAAAGATGAGGAAAGACTATCATAGTTATTTGTTTTCATCTGATCAATAAAATCATAAAAATGATCAATAGAATGAGAAATATTATCAATAGATAATAATAAAGATTGAAAATCATCTAAAGAATAACCAGGAAAATATAAGGAAAGAAAATCACGAATATTTTCATCTTGAATCCATTGTTCTAAACATTCTGTAAGAACTTCTTTTTTGATGATAGTAGGATTACTGTTGATTTCAAATCCAGGCATAACGCCAACAAGATATCCATATTTCATCAATAATAAATTACAAAATCCATGAAAGTTTGTAATATAGGCATGAGGAAGATTAAAAATTTGATGTTGTAAATGTGTTTTTAATTTTTCATCAATAGGTGAAGATACAAGTTCATTGAGTTCTTCAGTCAGTCTTTGTTTCATCTCATGACCAGCTGCCTGTGTAAATGTTACCACCAGGAAATCTGAAATTTCATATCCTTCTTTTAATAATTCAATAATACGACTGACAAGAATTTTTGTTTTTCCACTTCCCGCAGGAGCACTAACTAAAATAGAAGAATCTCTTTGTTGGATAGCTTTTAATTGTCCAGCATTAAACGGCATCGTCTTCACCTCCTAATATTTTTTCAACATCTAAGAATTCAACAAGCTGATAATCATTATAGAAAACATCAAAACCACAAATACTATGATATGGACAATAAAAACAAGGATTCACTAATGTATGTGTTGCTTTTTGATCACTACCTTTTGGCGCTATGTCAATATGACCATTCATCATACTTTGATAAAGTTCATAAATATGATCGCTGATCTTTTCAAATAAAATATGAAGTTGTTCAGTAGAAAGAATTTGTCCCTTATATTCATCTCTGCTTTTGACATAAGAGACTGGTATCAACGCAGAACGTCTATCAAAAGTAGGGTCTAAATTCAAAAGACTTTGATGACTGCCATCATCAACGATATAACCATTGTAACGATATTGTTTGATCCAGTCATCTTCATTAATGGCTTCATGCATACTTTGTTGTACGCTTAAAATACGTTTTTTCGTATTGAAATATAAAACAGCACCTGGATTTTTATCCATCATTTTTGTCACCATATCTAAATAGACAAGCATCTGAATATGAAAACCTTGCATAGCAAGATTGAGATCAATGCTTTTGGCACTTGATTTATAATCAATAATAGAAACATAATCTTCATAGACATCAATACGATCAACAATACCTTTAAAATTGATATCATGAATTGTATTTTTGACTTTTTTCTCTTTATATTGAACATGGAAATTGCCCGTATTTAAGAATTGTTTAAGTACTTTTAGAGTGATTTGCAGATCTTGAATTAATTGTTCAATAAAGTATTGATTGACATGGGAGTGAGCTATTTTTTGTGAAAGTGTTTCATGATCTTGAAGATATTGGTCAACAAGTTGAGAAATATCATAAGATTGATCTATATTCATAGATAAAACATAATGAATGAGAGAACCAAGTTCATTCGGTAATAATTTTTGATCTTGAATAGGATAAATGCCTAAACCATATTGAATAAAGTAGAGGAAAGGACATTGATTATAGGTTTCAATTTGACTGACTGAAAGATATGAACTATATAAAGACTGTGTCAACTCAGGTGTTAATGAATCTGGCTGATGATGTGATGATAAATAATGTGCAATGTTTTGATTCAAAGTTTCTTTATGAGTTACTTTTCCATTGGCTATATAGTATTGATCTAAAGGTAGAAATTGAAGTGGAGGAAGCTTTTGGAAGGTATACATTTGAGTCAATTGTTTGTATAAAGAAGAAGGGAGCAAGGTTTCTCCAGACAATGAGTTCATCGCTAATGAAACAGTTAATGTTGAAAATGGTGTTGTCAGTATTTTAAAAATATCATTTTCATGAACACCTAACTGTTCACTGGTTGTAAGAGGAGTTGAGATATTTTCTTTTCTTAACAATTCAATATCTTCATCTAATAATAAGGATGTATCTTTAATGCTTTGAGGTAAGATGGTTTCATTCATTCCTAAGATAAATAAATGCGTTGAAGGCATCGCTTCACCTTGTCCAATCATATAAACATGAATTTCATCTTGTCTTTTTTCTAAAGTTTGTTTAGCTTTTGGAAATGTCATTTGGAAAAACTCTATGAATTCTTGTGGAGATATTTGACCATCAAGCTCGCTTATTTTTTGAAGATAGTCCTGATAATCCTTGTCAAGTTCCAGTGCAAGTAATTCGACTGCAAGTTCATGGAAAGTATGTCCTTGGCATTGTTTGAATTGTTGTAAAATCAGTTGATAACTTCGCTCATAACAGCGCTCTTGTTGATAAGGCAAGGAATGAGGTATATGTAATTCATCAAGAATGGTTAATAAATCATCCTGATAATTTTGATTAGGATAAATGATTGTAAAATCCTGGTAATGAAGATTTTCATCCACAATTTTTTGATAAATTGTATATACAACACGTTGAATTTCCTGATAAGGTGTTCCTGCAACAAAGCTGTACATGTGTTGTGTTTCCTTTTTTGAAACAGGTTCTTGACTAAAAAGATGTTGTGTGAAATAAGTCGGTTGATCAATGACTTGACTTGTTTGACATAAATGATGATAAGGTAAATTGAATAAACGCTCATCATGTTGATAAGTATAAAGACAAGTGACATCACATGTTGTTGCTAAACGTTGAATAATATCTTGACGTTGTTTTTGATAAAGATGATCAGCTTCAATGATGAGATGGTCTTGTTCATGAAAAGTGATATTTTGAAATAAACTTTCTAATGTCAAATGTGTATAACTATCAAGACGTGATAAAAGTGATTGGTAAATATGCCAGAAATCTTGAAGTTTCGTATGGTGAATATCTTGGTAGTTGATTTGATAAAGTTCGTAATCTTTGATAAGTGGAATTAATTCATTGATGAAAGGTAATGGATTTTCCATATCAAAACAATGAAATGTTTCTTCATTAAAGATCTTTCTTAAGTGATAAACCCATTCTACTTGAGAAAGTAAATGATGTTGCGTTAAATGATATTGAAGCTGTAATTGTTTTAAATATTGATTCCAGCTCATAATTTGAATATTGACCAAACAATGCGTATATTGAAAAAATATGTTTTCAATAAAAGCTGGTTGATCACAGATATAAATATATTGTTCAAAAGGATGATTTTGAGCTTCTTGAACATACTTTTGAATGATTTGATGACGTTTATAATCTTGATTTAAGCCACTGATGATTTGCATTCTTTTCACCTCGTTTTCTATTATACATGAAAAGATGGGAAATGAAAAAGTAAATACTTTTGATATCTTGTTTTTTCATTTGTGATTATTGTATAATGAAAAACATGGAGGGATAGAGATGGTGCTTTTTCGAATTTGATAAAAACAATTTTTATTTTAGATTATTCTACATTTTGATGTAGATGTTTTTATCATACTGAGAAAGGACTATTTGATTTATGAAAAAAAGAAATATCTATCTCTTGTTTGCGATTGAATGGCTACAAGGAATGGTTTTTTATAGTTCTGTTGCAACTTTATATCGTCAAAATCATGGATTGACATTAGTTGAAATGGGATTGATTGAAAGCCTGTTTTCAATACTTGTTTTTATTTTAGAAATCCCTATGGGATATTTATGTGATCGTTTAGGATATAAGAAAACGATGATGAGCTGTTATGGAATCTATCTTTTATCAAAGATTGTATTCTATCAGGCTTATGGATTTTCGATGTTTTTATTAGAAAGATTATTATTAGCGATAACAGTATCAGGACTTTCTGGCTGTGATAGTGCATTTTTGTATCTGTCAACTGGCAAGATAGAAAATCCACGTGTTTTTGGATATCTCCATGCCTGTGGTGTCGCAGGCATGATGATGTCATCAATGGCTTTTTCATTGTGGATTCATGATATGGAATTAGCTGCTTTATATACCATTTTGCCTTATTTTATAGCGTTTCTATTATCTTTCTTTTTGGAAGATATTCCTATGGAAGGAAGTTCTCATATGGGAATCAAAGATGCATTTTCATTATTGTTTCAACAAAAAAGACATATTCTTTTTTTGATTGCTTCAGCATTATTATTAGAAACAACACATACAATCAGTGTGTTTTATAGTCAGCTGCAATGGAAAGCCAGTCATATTCCAGTTATCTATTTTGGACTCATTTCTATTTTTATGACAGCCATACCTCTTTTAGGGGCGAGTTTAGGGAAAATAGTCGAATATATTCGTGAAAAGACACTGATGTTTTTATTGGTATTTGTTTCCATGATCACCTGTATCATATTGGCATTGAGTCATCATCCTTATATATCTATTGCAGGGATTATGATTTTAACTTTAGTAGAAGCTTTTTATTCTCCTTTATCACAGTCGCTTATGAATCAACGTGTTGAGGGTGCTTTAAGAGTCACCATGTTATCAATTTATTCAATGATTATGAATATGGTAGGGATTGTGATGAATATGAGTTTTGGAGTGGCTGGTGATATCAATATTCAATGGGTGATGATTTTAGGAGGATGTTTTTGTTTTTTGAGTCTATTATGTTTAAAAAGAGAAAATCAGAAAAATAAGGAGATTTAAATAATGGAACTGACAAAGGATGTTTTATTAGGTATTTTAGATGCCTACGCTTATGAAATTGTTTTTGTAGATAGAAATCATATTGTGCAATATATGAATAAGACTGCCAAACAAAGATATGGACAAAGAGTTCAAATTGGTCAAAGTTTATTTCAGTGTCATAATGAAAATTCACGTTACAAGATTGAAGAATTTTTAGTGAGGGCTGATCAGGGTGAAGAAGAAATGTTTGAACTTTATAATCAAAAAACAGGTGAAAGAGAATTTTTTGTGCCTGTTAGAGTTGATGGGCAAGTGATTGGTTATTTTGAAAGACATGAAGCCCCATGGGATCAAGAACATCCTGAAATCCCTGTAGGTGAATATTGGAAACGTCGTGAATGATGATGGAGGAAGATTTTAAAAATAGATTGAAATCTTCCTTTTTTGCATTATAAAAAGTGATGTTTCCATCACTTTGTTTATAATTGTTCACATTCTTGTAACCACAATGCAACATTAGCGTCACTAGGCATTCTTAAATCTCCGCGAGGTGATAAAGCAACACTACCGACTTTTGGACCATCTGGAATACATGAACGTTTAAATTGTTGTGTAAAGAAACGACGATAGAAAGTTGTCAGCCATTTCTTGATTGTTGGGGCATCATACTGATCTTGGAAAGTATGACAGGCAATACGATAAAGTTTTCTTGGTTCATAATGGAATCTGGCATGATGATATAAGAAGAAATCATGCAGTTCATATGGACCCACAATGTCCTCTGTTTTTTGAACGATTTCATTATCCTTGGCAGGAAGTAATTCTGGTGAAACAGGAGTATTCAAGATATCCTGTAATGTATCATGAAGAGGCTGCCCTTCATACAATGAAGATACATAATCTACTAAATATCGCACTAATGTTTTAGGAACTGAAACATTGACCGCATACATGCTCATATGATCACCATTATAAGTAGACCATCCTAAAGCGACTTCTGATAAATCTCCTGTTCCGATGACAATACCACCTTCCTGATTGGCGATATCCATTAAAACTTGTGTACGTTCTCTTGCTTGACAGTTTTCATATGTCACATCATGAACATTTTCGTCATGCCCAATATCTTGAAAATGTTGTTTTACAGCATCCCCAATATCCACTGTTAAGGAAGTGACATTTAATTCTTCCATCATTTTTAAAGCATTGTTTTTAGTACGAGATGTTGTTCCAAAACATGGCATTGTCACTGCAATAATATCCTGAGATGGATATCCTAATTTTTGATAAGCCATATTAGCAACAAGTAATGCAAGTGTAGAATCTAAACCACCTGAAATTCCAATGACGACTTTTTTGATATGTGCAGCTTTTAATCTTTGAATCAAACCATGAATTTGAATATCAAAAACTTCCTGACAACGCATTGCACGTTGATCCTTATTGCTTGGTACAAAAGGATGTGGATCATATGTACGTGTCAGTTCAATATCTTCATCCTGTAATGTAAAAGGTATGATCTGATAATGATCCTGACGATTATCATAAGTTGTCATTTCAACACGTTCACTCACTAATTTTTCCATATCCATATCAGCAAAGATGATACCTTCACTATATTGTTGAGATTGAGCTAAAAGACTTCCATTTTCAGCAATCAAATGATGATTACTAAAAACAACATCAGTAGAAGACTCACCTAATCCAGCATTACAATAAGCATAGCCACAAATAAGTCTGGCACTATGAGAAGTGACCAATAGACGACGATAATCTGATTTTGATGTCAAATCATTGCTGGCAGAAGGATTCAAAATTAATGTTGCACCATTTAAACAATGTAAGGTACTTGGTGGTAAAGGTGCCCATAAATCTTCACAGATTTCAATGCCGATTTTTAATTCAGGATGACTCTGACATTCAAATAATAGACGTGAAGAAAATGGATAAGCTTGACCATTGATTGTGATGATTTCATCATTGTCTAAAGCACTGGCAAAATGACGACCTTCATAAAATTCATGATATGTAGGGATATATGTTTTAGGAACAACACCTAATATATCTCCATGACATACTGTTATAGCACAGTTATAAAGTTTGTTTTTCAAAATCATTGGACAACCAAAAGTAAACAATATATCTAAATCTTTTGTCTGTTCGCATATAGTAGTGATTTGTTTGTTGACTTCGTTTAAAACACGTTTTTGATAAAATAAATCTTCAATTGTATATCCAGTTAAACAAAGCTCTGGAAAAACAAGAATCTTGATATGTTTTTCATTAGCTTCTTTAACATAAGATATGATTCTTTGTGCATTGTATTGAACTTGACCTAACGATACTTCAAAATTTGCACAACCTACTCTTATAAATCCATCTTTCATGAATATTCCTCCATTTAATTGATTATATGAAAAAGATATTTATATCTTAGCATTTATTGATTGAAAAGTCACCATGTGTAGGTATTGTATTTTTCATTGAATGGATAGTCATGAAAGATATAATAAGATATAATAAAAATAAAGACAAACTATTAAATGTCAATAATTAATTTAAAAAATTGATTTTAATAGTGTTTGTCCTGATTGAGAGGAGCAATCCGATGTTGTTTGATGTATTTAGTGGATTTTTGGGTGCACTAAAAACAACTTTTCAAAATATATATTTTGAAAGCTCTTACATTTTAGATTTTCTGCTTTTTTAAGCTATTGATTCGGTCGTTTCGTTTTTATAAACAAAGCGATGAATTTCACCATTGACATCAGAATACTGATAAATCTGTTTTCTGGTATTCTTTGGAAAATCTAAAGATATTGAATTGAAGAACGTATTTCGGGTTTCTTCTGGTAATCGCATGATATTTTCATGCATGATTATAAAACTGCTTTCGCTTTTCATGATTGAATAGATATATCTGGCAATACGATTAGCAACTGCAATAACTGCCAGTTTATGACGCTTTTTATTTTCGTTCTTCACTCTTTCAAATAAGTGCTTAAGAACAGGATTGTGTCGTCTGGCAAATTCGGCAATCATGTAAAGAGCGTGTCTCAGATATTTTGATCCTTTCTTGGAAATCTTGCCCATGATCTCCACGGACTTGCCAGAACGCTTGTTTCGTGGCGATGAACCGCTATAAGAGACATAATGGTCAGCATTATTGAATCTGAAGATGTCTCCGGTTTCAGCGATGATAACTGCAGCTGTCAAAGGACCACAGCCAGTGATGGTCATCAATAGACTGTAAACATTAAAAGTGGCGGCAAGCTTTCTGATATCTTTTTCAATCAGTTTCAATTGAGCGCGAATATTGACGATGCTTTCAACAGTGTTGGAAATAACGCATCTTATATGATCGGATACATGTGGAACCAGTGTATCCTGAGCATAATTGAATAGCTTATCTATCTTATCCAAACTGCAGCGATGCTTGGTTGCTTCGTAAACGAGAGAAAACACTTCATTTTTGGAAGCATTTATGATATCATGCGAAGTAGGATATTGAGATAAGACAGCTAGAAAAGCAGCTGATTTAGGTTCAAAAACATACTGAAGTTCAGGGAAATAACAATCACAAAGGGCAATGAGACGGTTAGTTTCCTGAGAATAGAGTTTTTTAATCTGATAATGTCTGTGAACGAGAGCCTTAAGATCTTGATATCCATTTTTGTTTTCAAAGACAGAATCTGAAACATATCTGACATCATCATCAGTTCCAACGATGGTACTGATAGTTTGAGCATCCAAAGGATCAGATTTGGAAATATTATGGCTTTCTCTCCATTTATTAACGAAATCAGTATTGAGCTGATGGATTTCTTCATCGCTATTACAGTTTTCTTTAATAAAGCTATAGACATTAGTAGAATAGATACCAGTGACCTCCAAAGCAAAATAAGTGTGAAGACAGTGTGGATCACTGGAATACTTTCTCACAGTATTTAAAAACTCAACAACATCAGCTTTAATGAACTTAAAAGATAATTTTTTTCTAAGGAAACGGGGTTTGACTGATCTTAATTCAGGGACAGCCAGAACAGCAGCATCAGCCTTGCCTTTAGAGACATCAATGCCAACAAAAAGATTGTAATCGTTATTTTTCATAAAAAATGACCTTCTTTCTCAAGTATGAAAATGGTTTTGAATTGCACCTCTAAATCAAGACAAACGCAACCTCGCAAATACGGAGACAAGTGAGAAACACTGCTGCAACAAACTCATTCGGGTATAAAGCACGCCTTGAACAGAGGATTAAGTCTTTTTGAAGCGGAACATAACGAGATGGCCGCAGAGGTGGAGAATAAAACCTTGATTCAAAACGAAACTATTATCTTAAAAAGAGAGTGTAGAAGCAAGGAAATTTTTAAACAATTGAGATATCTCAATTGTTTAAAAAAGGAAATCCTTAATTCAAACTTCTATACATATTATACGAGAGGTGGTAAAAATGAATAATAAAAAATGGGTGGATTGGGCTATTGAATTACAAAGTTTGGCACAAGCAGGATTAACTTATGGTCATGATGTTTACGATCAGGAAAGATATGAACGTATAAGAGAAATATCGGCTGAAATCATGGCGTATCAAAATGATATTCCTTTAGAAAAAGTGAAAGATTTATTTTGTAATGAAAGTGGATATCAGACACCTAAATTAGATACACGTGCAGCTATTTTTAAAGATAATCAAATTCTTTTAGTGAAAGAGAATAATGGAAAATGGTCACTTCCTGGTGGATGGGTAGATGTGAACTTATCAGTTAAACAGAATACAATAAAAGAAGTGAAAGAAGAAGCTGGTTTAGATGTGATTGCTGATAGAATTATTGCTGTACAAGATCGTGCTCAACATAATGTTCCAATTTATGCTTATGGCGTTTGTAAAATTTTTGTGCTTTGTTATGAAATAGGTGGAAAGTTTGAGAAAAATGTAGAAACAGTAGAATCTAGATATTTTGATGAAGATCATTTACCTGAGCTTTCTACTGAGAAAAACAATGAAGAACAAATTCATATGTGTTTTGAGGCCTATCGTCATCCTAATTGGAAAACTTTATTTGATTGATATAAGAGATAGTGAAAAGCTATCTTTTTTTGTGTGTGAATATTGACAAAAGAATTATACTGTGTTACTGTATTACTGTATTAATACAGTAAGGTGGAATGGCTATGAATCATTTTCAAACAGATACGCCTATTTATTTACAGGTTGTTGAAGAAGTCAAATCAAAAATTCTTGGTGGACAGTTACATCCAGGTGATAAAATAGAATCAGTCAGAGAGATGGCATCAAGACTGGAAGTCAATCCTAATACCATTCAAAGAGCTTTTTTGGAATTAGAACATCAGGGATTTATTGTGACACAAAGGGCAGTAGGAAGATTTGTTAGTGAAGACATTGATTTTATTGAATCATGTCGTCAAAACAAAATACAAGAAACGATTCAACAGTTTGTTAAAGAAATGGAGCGTTATGGCATTACAAAAGCAGATATTATTGCTTATTTAAAGGAGGAAAATCATGAGTGAACTTATAAAAATCCAAGATTTAAATAAAAAATATGGAAAGAAACAAGTTTTAAAAGATGTGAATTTAACTTTACATGGTGGACAGATTGTGGGTTTACTTGGACCTAATGGAAGTGGGAAAACAACACTGATTAAAGTTTTAAATGGTTTATTGAAAGAATATGATGGAGATGTTCAAATTGATCAGCAAGCTATAGGTATTCATTCTAAAAAAATCATTTCTTATTTACCAGATGAACCTTATTTTGAAAACTGGATGACAACCAGTGATGCATTGAATTTATTTGTTGATATGTATGATGATTTTGATTTGAATAAGGCATTATCTTTAATGGAAAGAATGGATATTGAAAAGAAAGTGAAGATTAAAGAATTATCTAAAGGAATGAAAGAGAAGTTTCAGTTGATATTGGTTATGTCTAGAAAAGCAAAGATTTATATTTTAGATGAACCATTAGGTGGTATTGATCCAGCTGCAAGAGAACTTATTTTAGATACTATTTTAAATAATTATGCTGAAGATGCACTTGTTTTATTATCAACACATTTGATTGCGGATATTGAAAAGATATTTGATGAAGTGATCTTTATTAAAAATGGTGAAATTATCTTACATGAAAATAGTGAGGACTTAAGAATGAAAAGACAAGCTTCTATTAATGATATTTTTAAGGAGGAATTCAAATGTTAAAATTAATGAAATATGAATTTATTCATTCTATGCGTTCCTTTTTCATCTCGTTTTGTGTGTTTTGGGGTGCATGTTTATTATTGCCATTTTTTACAGAAGGACTAATTCCAGATATTCCTATTTTAAGCTTTATGATGGCTTTTGGATTTACAGTTTTAGTTATGGGAATTAGTATTGCATTATTTGTCAGTATTTTTACACATTATTATCATTCTATGTTTAAAAGACCAGCTTATCTGACATTGACTTTACCTGTATCATCTTTGCAGTTAATTATTTCTAAGCTGATTGTTTCATTTGTATGGCTTATTCTTGGTGGAATTGCATTGATGTTTGGGGTTTTATTGATGGGAGTTATGATGTCATTGTTGACACATAATATGTCAATCATGCAGATTTTTCAGGGAATTCCAGAAGTGTTCAAAGGATTAGGACAGATGTTCATGAATCAGCCTGGTGAATCATTATTAAGTCTTATTTATATGATTGTAGAAACATATGCGCTTATTATCTCTATTTATTTTGCTTTAACGTTAGCACATACAGCTTTATGTCGTCATCATCGTTTGGCTGTAGGAATTTGTATATGGATAGTTTTGAGAATCATTTTCTCATGGATACAATTTGTTTTATCAGGTATGAGTATCGCATCTTTTGAATGGTATGGAATTCCAGTTACGTTTATGTTCATTGATCTATTTTTCAATGTGATTTTAACTTTCGTCACAGTCTATATTTTAGATTATCATATTGAAATTGAATAAAAGAATACCTCTTCATGAGTGAAGGGGTATTTTTTATCTGAGAAAATTTTTTCTGTTTCTGTAAGAATCTTTTCTTTTCAAGTGTTTTGTAATAAGATAAACATAAAGTTGAGGAGGATGGTTATGTTAAAGGCAGTTATTTTTGATATGGATGGGCTTTTGATTGATAGTGAAGTCATTTCATATAAATGTTATAAAAAATTGATTGAGAGTTATGGATATTCATTTACAATGGATGATTATGTCAAAGATTATCCAGGGAAGCAATTGAAAGTCTCTTTACAGTTTATTAAGGAACATTATCATCTGGATTATGATATTGAAGAGAAATTCCAATTATTTCATCGTTTAGAAACACAATTCATGCAAGAAGATGGGGTTGCATTAAAAAAAGGAGCAAAAGAATTATTACAATATCTTAAAAATCATCATTATCAAATCGCTTTAGCTACATCTAGTTTACCTTCAAGAGCTTGCCATATTTTAGACATGCATCATATTCTTTCTTATTTTGATGAAATCATTTGTGGCAGTGATGTCCAAAGAGGGAAACCGTATCCTGATATTTTCTTAAAAGCCTGTGAAAGATTAAATGTTTTGCCGTCAGAAGCTATTGTTTTAGAAGATAGTGAAGCAGGTATACAGGCAGCTTATGATGCGAAAGTGCCTGTCTATTGTATTCCTGATTTAAAGCAACCAGGTGAAGACTATGTACAAAAGACACAAGGTGTTTTGACATCATTATTGGATGTTATAACAATCTTAGAAAATATGTGATGACATAAAAAAACTATAATCAACCGGATCTGATTGATTATAGTTTATTTTTTTTATAATAAATGAATGTGATTTTCTTTACATAATTTCATAGTTTCATCATCCCATAAAGAAGCTTGTACTTCTCCAATATGAGCTTTTCTTAAAAAGAACATACATAAACGGCTTTGACCAATTCCACCGCCAATACTTAATGGAAGAACATGATTGATTACATTTTGATGGAAAGGTAAAGATAAACGTTCCATTGCATTGGCTTTTTCTAATTGCTCTTTTAATGCGTGTTCATCTACACGAATACCCATACTTGAAATTTCTAATGCATCATCTAATTGCGTGTTATAAACAAGGATATCCCCATTTAATTTCCAGTCATCATAATCAGGTGCACGTCCATCATGTTTTTTTCCTGATTTTAAAATATCCCCAATTTGTAAGATGCAGACAGCTTTTTTATCTTTTGTGATAGCTTTTTCTCTTTCTTTAGGTGAAAGATCTGGATATAAATCTTCTAACTCTTGAGAAGTGATAAAATAGATTTCATCAGGTAAAATAGATTCACCGAGTTGTGGATAGTGTCTGATCATGAGAAATTCAACATCTAATAAAGCATTATATATTTTTGAAACAATTGCTTTAAAATAATCTAAAGTACGATCTTCCTTGGAAATCACCATTTCCCAATCCCATTGGTCCACATACATAGAATGAATATTATCTAATTCTTCATCTTTTCTAATTGCATTCATATCTGTATATAAACCTGTATGTTGTTCAAAACCATAGCGATAAAGAGCATCTCTTTTCCATTTGGCTAAAGAATGAATGATTTCGATTTCATCATTATGATTCAATTCAAATGAAGTAAATGAAACAGGTTTTTCAATTCCATTTAAATCATCATTAAGCCCAGTATTTTTTAATAGAAATAAAGGCGCAGAGACACGTGTTAAACGAAGCTGTTCAGCTAATCTTCTTTCAAATGTATCTTTAATCATCTTAATAGCAACTTCAGTTTCAATTAAATTAAGATGTGGATGATAATCTTTTGGTATAATGATTTGACTCATTTTTGATTCCCCCTTTATATAATTATTGCTATTATAGTATATTGTAGAATATTAGTCAAAATGATATTTTAAAAATATCATAAAATATTTGTTATTTTTAGATATTTTATAAAATAAATAGGAACTATACTTAAATATTCTAATAATATTGACTTGTATTTTAAAATTGTATACAATGTAACAAATATGGAAAGCAGGTGTATATCATGAATGAAAAGAAATATGTGAGTACAAGAGGTCAACAAAGACCATTGGATTTTTGTGATGCTATTTTACAGGGGATTGGTAGTGATGGAGGATTGCTTGTTCCTGATTTTGAATTGGATCAGAAAGATTTAAAAGCATTACAACATTTATCTTATGTAGACATGGCAACTGAAATTATGACTTCTTTTGTGGGAGAACAGGAAAAAGAAGAAATGAGAGCATTATGTCAAAAAGCTTATGGACAAAATTTATTTCCTCAGGAAGTTGTTCCTGTTAAACAGGCAGGAGATGTTTTTATCGCTGAATTATTCCAGGGACCAACAGCCGCTTTTAAAGATATGGCATTATCATTATTGCCACATTTTATGACATATTCACTTAAGAAAAAAGGTGAGCAAAGAAAAGTTATGATTTTAGCTGCAACATCTGGAGATACTGGAAAAGCTGCTTTAGAAGGATTTAAAGATGTAGATGGAACATATATTCAGGTTTTCTATCCTGTTGATGGGGTTTCACCTATTCAAAAACAACAAATGGTAACACAGACAGGAAACAATGTTGATGTGGTTGGAATTCAGGGAAATTTTGATGATGCTCAAAGAGCAGTGAAACAGGCTTTTCAATCATCAGCATTAAAAGATTTATGTGATGAACATCATGTTTTCCTTTCTTCAGCTAACTCTATTAATATAGGGCGTTTGATTCCACAGATTGTGTATTATTTTTATTCATATATGACACTTGTTAATAAAAATGAGATTCGTTTAGGTGAGAGTGTTCATTTCACTATTCCAAGTGGAAACTTTGGCAATTGTTTAGCTGGAGTTCTAGCCAAAAAGATGGGTTTACCAATCCAAAAATTTATTGTAGCGTCTAATAAAAATAATATTTTGACTGATTTTTTCCGTACTGGGAAATATGATGCACGTCGTGAATTTTATAAAACAAATGCACCTGCCATGGATATCCTTGTTTCAAGTAATTTAGAAAGACTTGTGTATATGATGGCACAGGATAGTCAAAAGGTAAAATCATATATGGATGATTTGAATCAAAATGGTGTTTATGAAATTTCATCTGATTTATTAGAAAAGATACAGGATGTATTTAAGGCAGGATGGCTTAATGAAGATGAAGTACTAGATACAATCAAAACATGTTTTGAACAGACAGGTTATCTTTTAGATACACATACTGCTATTGGTTATGGCGTTTATAAAGAATATCAAAAGACTTCGGGAGATGAAACAAAGACAATTATTTTAGCGACAGCTTCACCATATAAATTTGCTGATTCTGTTTATAAAGCTTTAACAGATCAAAGCTTATCTGAATATCAAGCGATAGAAGCTGTTTATGAAAAAACAGGTGTTGATATTCCAAAGCCATTAGTTCAACTTGATCAAAAAGAAATTTTACATCAAAAAGTTATTGATAAAGATGATATAATTCATGAGATTTCTCAAAAAATAAAGGAGATGTCATTATGAAAGTCAAAGTGAGAGTTCCGGCGACAAGTGCTAACTTAGGACCGGGATTTGATGTTGCAGGTCTTGCTGTGACATTATACAATACATTTGTTTTTGAATTGCTGGATCAGGGCTTAGAAATTACGGGCTGTCCGCAACAATTCTGTAATCAGGACAATTTAACTTATCGAGCATTTGTTGAAGGTGCAAAAGCTTGTGGATTGCAGTTTCAAGGATTACGTATTGAATGTAGTGGAGATGTCCCTTATACAAGAGGTTTAGGAAGTTCTTCAACATGTATTGTTGCAGGTATTGTCGGTGCATATGCGTTCATGGATCGTAGTGAAGATCGACAGGAAATATTAGAACTGGCAACACAAATAGAAGGACATCCAGACAACGTAGCACCAGCCATCTTTGGTGGATTGACAGTGTCAGTCATGAATGAAGAACATGTCACAACGTTGAATATTCCTGTCAAACATGATTATCGTTTTGTTGCTTTTATACCTCCATTTACTTTATCAACAGAAAAATCTCGTGCTGTTTTACCACAACAGTTGCCTCGTCAGGATGCTATTGCGAATGTTTCTCATTTAGCATTAATGGTTGCCTCTTTAATCAATGGATATGATGATGGACTTAAACTTGGTTTTAAGGATCGTCTACATCAACCTTATCGTGGAACTTTAATTCAGGGATATGATGAAATTATGTCTGTTTTGGAACAGGATGAATATGTACTGGGATGCTATTTATCAGGGGCTGGTCCAACGATTATGGCATTGATTAGAGAAAGTGATAAAAAAGGTGTTGTAAGAATGAAAGAAGAGCTTGGTGATTTGTTGAAAGATTGGCAGGTAGAAAAATTAGAATTGGATATGCGTGGTTATACATGTGATTATGAATAGGTATCTTCATAAGATGCCTTTTTATTTTCAAATGATTCAATTTACGCTATAATTATCAAGAAAAGGAGCTGAGTCATAGTGAAGAATTATCATACTCATACAAGACGTTGTCAACATGCTATAGATAGTGAAGAAGATTATATTCTATCAGCTATTCAATCTGGTTATACAGAACTTGGATTTAGTGATCATACCCCTTGGATTTATGATTCCTCATTTCATCCAACGATGCGTATGGAAGCCTATGAGATTGATGATTATGTATCAACTTTATTAAAATTAAAGGAAAAATACAAAAATCAAATCTCTATTAAAATAGGATTGGAATGTGAATATTTCGAAAAATATATGGATGGTTTAAGAAACATGTTAAAACAATATCCTATTGATTATATTATTTTAGGTCATCATTATGATGGAAGTGATGAAACAGGTATATATTTTGGACATCCTCTTACAAAATCACAATTATCTCAATATGTTGATAGCTGCATAAAAGCTATGAAAACTGGATTATACAGTTATGTGGCACATCCAGATTTGGCACGTTATGATACATCGGATCCATTCTATAAGCAGGAAATGCTTAGATTATGTATCAAGGCAAAGGAAATGAATTTACCATTAGAATTTAATTTGTTAGGATATAAAACACATCGTCATTATCCTAATGATTCTTTTTTCAAAATAGCTAAAGAGGTGGGCAATCGCATTATTATTGGAACAGATGCTCATGAAAGCCGATCTTTACTGGATATGAAAACGTATCATCAGGCCCGACAACATTTAGAAAACTTAGGTTTATCCATAACTGAAGACATAACTTTTTTAAGATAGCTGTGAAAAAGAGATGTAGAGAAGATAGAACAGAGCTATCTTTTTATATGAGAAATGATGAAGAAAAGCATCATAAAATGACTTAAAAAAAAGACAGAATTGTCTATAAAAAAGACATATAATCATGTTATAATGATGAATAAGAGGAGTGTTAAAATATGGAACATGTGACAGATATAGATAAAAAGAATTATATAGATGATTGTAAAGAAATTGTAAGAACAACTATTGCTTTGGAAAAAATAGAATTATCAGATCATGAATTAACTTTATTGACTGAAGAAATTATGGATACTTCATTATCTATAGGAGGAGATTTTTCTAAAGAAAATATACGTTATATTGCCGTGCAGTATGTACGTAATCAGTTTTTACCACGTTTTCAAAAAGCTCATAAAGGAGGATAAAATATG
Organism: Massilimicrobiota sp. An134; assembly: GCF_002160815.1. Classification (GTDB taxonomy): domain Bacteria; phylum Bacillota_I; class Bacilli_A; order Erysipelotrichales; family Coprobacillaceae; genus Allocoprobacillus; species Allocoprobacillus merdigallinarum. The sequence continues at coordinate 75,066 of NZ_NFLH01000004.1, forward strand.
ACGTTTGATAAAGCAGTCATGGAAAAATTCATGGCTGATCATCAATCACAGTATGTAGGAAAATATCGTTATCATAGTGGCTATCGCACTGAAGAACATACGTTTAAAGTTCATTATTATATGTTGGATCAGAATTTTAGACAAATTGATATTTTTGTTGAAATTCATTGTCAGGATGAAATTACGTATACTTTTTCAGAAGATCTACATGAACAGGAAAAGCTTTATATTGTTAAAGATGCTCTTTCAAGAATACTAGCAAAACTAGGATATAAACGTGTTTTGCATTATTCATTGTATGAAAATTTTATCAAAACAGTATCAAGTGAACTGAATATCTTAGCCCCTATTGATTTCTGTGATATTTTAAGTTATATGAAGTATCATCATGGAATTAACCAACAAACAATGGATGATTTCTATAAAATTTTCTTACCATGTTTAAAGATGAATTTGAAACATAAGAATTATAAAAACTTTATTGATTCATTGAATCTTTTATTTGAATCTGTGCTATATCAATATGAGTGGGATGGTACCAATTCAAAATATTTAGATACTGAATATCAATATCATCTTTATTATATTAGAAAAATCATACGCATTGTTTATCGCCATTTAGATAAATTTTATAAGAATGTTCCTGATGAACTTTTTAAGGCTATTCGTACACTATGCTTAAATTCACGATTTACATTTGCTATTATGACTGATTTTGGGTCAATGGTTTTATCACAATACCATGTGACAAAAGCTATTATAGATACATTTAAAGATGAATTTACATTAATAGAGAAAGATTTTGTATTGGTTGATAAAAAGAAAGATGAAAATCAGGGGAATCTTGTTTTTTCGTATATTTACTATATTTTTTATAGTGATTATGATCATTATTATGAAGTTTTAATGAATGTGTTGCGTAATATTATTCATTATATGTTAACTTTTGCAAATCATGATTTGGATCTGGCATTAGGAAATTCTATTATTCAAGCAGAAGGATATCAGATCTTACTGGATTTATTCCATAGAGATTATAATACCTTTGTCTTTACTTGTTTTCCAATTGAATCTTTCCCAGATAACATGAAACCAAAAGTGAGAGATGAATTGGTGACAGCTATACAGTATTTTGCAGCAAGAATGGAAAATGAAAGTTATCGCCTCAGTTCATTTGAACAGGTTACAAATATTAATAGATTATTAATGGATAATTTTAAGGAGTGGTATAAATGAAAAAGAAGGTAGCCATTACAACAGCAGTTGCTTCTACTTTAACGGCTTCTACCTTAACAGCAAGCTTAGCTTTAGCTAATCAGTTTGCTAAAAAGGTATTATATCGTGAACATTTAAATAAAGAAGATCAAGGAAACTGGTATGAAAAAATCAATGCTCAAAAAGTCAAAATACAAAATCATAAAGGTTTATATCTTCAAGCTTATCTGATAGAAAAACCAAATGCGACAAGAACAATTGTTTGTTTGCATGCATTAATGGCATCAGCGAAGTCTTTAACACAGACTGTTGAATATTTAGAAAGCGTTTTTGAAAATGATAATATTTTAATGATTGATGCACATGCTCATGGTTTAAGTGATGGATATATTCGTGGTTTTGGCTATCGTGATGTTTTTGATTTAATGTATTTCAATACGTATTTATTACAGAAGTATGGAGATCAGCATCGTTTGATTATGTATGGAAAAGGAATGGGAGCAAATACGATTTTAAATGCTTCTGGACTTGGTAAATTAAAGAATGTAGATTTGATTATCAGTGAAGGAGCTTATGACAATGTTTATCACTATTTGACATTGAAATGTCAAAAAGAGATGAAAGTAACGAAATATTTAGCGGGTATGATGATTAGAAAAGTCGTGAAAGATGAGTTAAAGCTAGATATTAAAAAATTAGATACTGTAGAACTGGTTAAGAAAAATCAGATTCCAACAGTTTATATTCATTCTAAAAATGATCAGGATGTGCCATTCCATATGGTATTTCCATTATATAATCATGATGCTTCTGAGAAATTATTGTTTCCAATCAAAGAAGAACATCTCTATGATTTAAAAGATAAACAGGATTCCTATTCATTATCTCTAATTGAGTTTATGAATGAGAATATATAAAAAGAGGAGGGCTTATATGTATTTTGAAAAATCAAAAGGTTTCCCTAAAGATTTCTTATGGGGAAGTGCATCTGCTGCCTATCAGGTAGAAGGTGGATGGGATGCAGATGGTAAAGGTGTTTCCAATTGGGATAAGTTTGTAAGAATTCCAGGAAAAACTTTTAAAGCAACAACAGGAGATAAAGCTGTTGACCATTATCATCGTTACAAGGAAGATGTCAAATTAATGGCAGAAATGAGATTAAAAACGTATCGTTTCTCTATTGCCTGGACAAGAATCTATCCAAATGGAAATGGTGAAGTGAATGAGGCTGGGCTTCAATTCTATGATAATTTAATTAATGAATTATTAAAATATGGTATTGAACCTATGGTGACAGTTTATCATTGGGATATGCCTCAAGCTTTAGAAGATCAATATCATGGTTGGGAAAGTCGTCAGATTGTTGATGATTATGTAAACTATGCAACAACACTTTTCAAAAGATATGGAGATCGTGTTAAATATTGGATTACAATGAACGAACAAAATATCTTTACATCATTTGGATGGTTAAAAGGAATGCATCCACCAGGAAAAGAAAATGATATGAAAACATTCTATCAGGTTAACCATCATGCCAATATGGCACATGCAAAGACAGTTTTGGCTTTAAAAGAAATGTATCCTGACGCAAAAGTTGGTGCTTCATTTGCTTATAGTCCATGTTATGCATATGATAGAAAACCTGAAAATGCGATGGCTAAAGCTGATTATGATGATTTACAAAATTATTGGTGGATGGATGTCTATGCTTATGGACGTTATCCAAGAAGTGCTTGGGCATATTTAGAAAGTCAAGGAGTCACTCCACAAATGGAAGATGGCGATGAAGACATTTTGAAAAAAGCGGCATCATTAGTTGATTTCATGGGTGTGAATTATTATCAGACATGTGTTGCTGAATATAATGATATCAATGGTGTTGGTATGACGAATACAATGAACAACACAGGTGAAAAAGGAACAGCTCAAGTTCAAGGTGTACCAGGATTATATAAGAATCCGGCAAATGATTTCTTGCCAACAACTGACTGGGATTGGACAATAGATCCAATGGGAATCAGAATGTGCTGTCGTGATATTACTTCACGTTATGATTTACCTGTTGTTATTTCTGAAAATGGTTTAGGAGCTTTTGATAAGGTTGAAGATGGACAGGTTCATGATCCATATCGTATTGCTTATTTAAAAGCACATATTGAAGAATTAAAGAAAGCTATTGATGATGGATGTCGAGTTTTGGCTTATTGTACATGGTCATATACTGATTTATTAAGCTGGTTAAATGGATATCAGAAACGTTATGGATTTGTATATGTTGATAGAGAAGAAGATGAAAATTCTGGAACATTGAATAGAATTCCAAAGGATTCTTATTATTGGTATAAAAAAGTCATCGAAACAAACGGTGAAGAATTATAGGATGAAGAAGGTATATATCATTTCATGATACATACCTTTTTTTGACCACTTACTTTGACATATGAACCACTTAGGCTAGGAGTATTTACTTTTTTGGTATTTCTTATTATAGTAAAGATATCAAAGGAGATTAGATATGAAAGTCAAAATAGAAATAGATGAGAGTTTACAGGAAGAAGAAGTGGTTATTAAAGCTCCATCTTTGAATGAAAAAGTGCAACGCATACAAGAAGTGATTCATGATATGTCTAAAAGTTCAAAAACAATGATTTTTTATAAAGGTCAAGTAGAATATTATTTATCATTGGACGATATTTTATTTTTTGAAACCAGTGATCATCATATTCATGCCCATACCAAAAATGATATGTATCAGATTAAATATAAACTGTATGAACTTGAAGAAATGTTACCAGGAAATTTTATGAGAATATCAAAGTCGACTATTTTGAATGTCAAGAAAATATATGCTATTCATAAAACAATATCTAGTCCATGTCTTATTGAATTTGAAGATACACATAAGCAAGTGTATGTATCTAGACATTATTATAAACCACTAAAAATAAGATTAGAGGAAAAGAGGTTATAAGATGAAAAAAAGTAAAATGTTTTGGGGTGTTTTGTTTATTGCTTTGGCAGTCTTATTGATTGTGACACAATTAGGTCTTGTGAATATACATATGAGTATATGGACTTTATTACTGACAGTTTTTTTGGGTGTATCTGCTTTATCTAGTTTATTACATAAACGTGCAACAGGATTCTTGTTTTCAATAGCGTTTTTAATCATCATTTATGATGAGCCACTTGGTTTAGAAGCCATTACGCCTTGGACTGTTTTAATAGCTGCCTTATTAGCAAGTATAGGTTGTCATATATTATTTCCATCATCAAAAAAACATACCCATTACGCACAGGATATTCAAGATAAAAAAACTGTAAAAGATGGGCATGTTGATATTAAAGAAAGCTTTGGAAGCTGTATTCGTTATATTGACTCACAAAATATGGAAGATATAACCATTACCAATAGAGCAGGAATGATGAAGATTTATTTTGATCAGGCTGATATAAAAGGACAGGAGATCAATTGTTATCTTTATATGAGCTGTGCCATGTTAGAACTTTATATTCCAAAGACATGGAAAGTGAAGAATTGTACAGATAGTGTACTATCATATATTGATATGGAAATGTTTGATCATAATATTGTTGAACATACAATGATTTTAAAAGGAAAAATAAATTTATCTGAAGTGAAGATTATCTATGTATAGCTATAATGTGAAATCATATTATAGCTTTTGATATGTCTTTTTTAAAAATTGAGCAACCCCATCCTGATCATTGGAAGGGATGATTTGAGTAGCGATTGCTTTTAATTTTTCATGTGCATTATCTACTGCATAGGCTTCATCAGCTAACTGAAACATTTCTATATCATTTTCTCCATCTCCAAAAACAACAAGATGATCATAATGATAAATATGTTTTAATTGTTCAATAGCATGTGCTTTAGATGTCCCTTGAGGCATAATTTCAAGCCATTGTTGATTTGTATAAATATCTTTTTGGAATAAACAATGATATTGTTTTTGATAATATTCATAAAACGGTTTAAGCTTATCTGTTTCATCAATCAATGTGACATAAAAAATTTGACCAACATAAAAGTCTTTGGGATGATGGATGATTCTGATTCGTGGATCATCTTTTCTAGACTCAATAAACTCAAGCATTCCGGGTGTGCATTTTTCTGGAATAAAAGAAAATTTTTCTTCACCGTCAATAAACGCATAGACAATAGGATAAAGATGATTGTTTAAAAAATGATCTAAAAGCAGATGAATATCTTCTTGGAAACAATGTGATAATAAGATCTCACCTGATACATTATCTCTCACACATGCACCATTATAAACAATTAAAGGAAAAGGCGCCTGTAATCCTTGTGTGACTTTCTTAGCTGTCTGATAAGATCTGGCAGTTGCATAAGAAAATAACATGCCATCACTAACAAGCTGATTGATTGTCTGGATGGTAAAGGGAGATAATGTCTGATTGGAATTTAATAGTGTACCATCTAAATCAGAAACATAAAGCGTTGTCATAATGATTCCTCCTATCTTTAAATATAGTTTAATTAATGGAAGAATAAATGAAAAGCTTTTTTTAAAGAAATATAAAAATATGGTATAATGGGTGTGAAAGAAGTGAGGTTGAGATATGAAAAGAAAAATACAAATAGTTGCGATAAATGCAATGATAGCCTGTATATATGCTGTTTTCACTTTGGTATGTTCGGCTTTTTCTTATGGTGCAATTCAGTTAAGATTATCCGAAATATTGATTTTCTTAGCTTTTTATAATCGTCGCTATATTCCGGGATTACTTGTAGGATGCATGTTGGCTAATGCGTTTTCTCCATTGGGCATTTATGATGTTATATTTGGTACGCTAGCGTCACTTATAACTTGTCTATCATTGACAATGATTTCTAACTTATTTCTAGGAGCTTTTTTAGGTGCTTTATTTAATGGGATTATTGTTGGTGCAGAGTTATATTTTTTATTGGATTTACCATTTTTTATAAATGCTATGTATGTGTTTATAGGAGAATTGATTGTATTATTGATAGGTGTCTTTGTGTTTAAATTCTTAGAAAAGAATCCATCTTTGATGCAAAAATATATTATGGAAGATAAATAAAGAGTTCATAATGACAATATAAAATAAAAATGAGGTGATTGATTTGAAAACATCCATAAAAATACGTGATTTGACATTAAAAAATATATTCATTATTTTGAGTTATACCGCTTTACTTGTTTTAGGGGTGATTTATTTTGAAAGTATTTTTCAATATTTGGGGGAATTATTAAATATTATTCAACCATTTATTATAGGCTTTATTCTGGCTTTTATCTTTAATATTCCAATGAAGTTCTTTGAAAAGAAACTAGCTATACAAAATAAGAAAAAACGTAGAGTTGTTTCAGCGATTTTATCAGTGTTACTTATTTTATTAGTATTATTACTTGTTGTTATGGTTGTTGTGCCACAAGTTATAGAAAATGTAAGAACATTAATAGATAATTTACCTAGTATTTTTGCGCAGGCTGAAAAATGGTTGAATTATGTGTTTGAAGAAATTCGTTTATCACCAGATCTTCTTGATAAAATCAATGAATTTCAAACACGTTTTGCTCAAACATTCATTTCTACTTTAACGGCTTGGGCACCTAATATTGCTTCAGGTGTTTCCCATATCACAACAAGTGTCATTAATATTTTTATGGGATTTGTCATGGCTATCTATATGATTTTCTCTAAAGATAAACTAATCAGACAGGTGAAGAAATTTGCACATGCTTTATTTAACGATCAACATTATCAGTATATCAGCGAAGTTGTCAAATTAACAGGAACAACTTTTGAAAATTTCTTGGCTGGACAATTAACAGAATCAATTATTATTGGCGTATTGTGTTATATTGGTTGTATGATTTTAGATATTCCTTATGCGTCTATTGCGGCTATTGTCATTGGTTTTACAAATATTATTCCATATTTTGGGCCTATTATTGGGGCAGTGATATCTTCAGTGTTAATATTATTTGTATCACCTGTGAAAGCATTGATTTTCCTTGTTTTCAGTACCCTATTACAACAGTTTGAATCCAATTTAATCTATCCACATGTTGTAGGAAATTCAGTTGGTTTATCAGCTTTATGGGTGTTATTTGCAGTCAGTGTTGGTGGGGGATTGTTTGGCATACCAGGAATGATTTTTGGATTACCAACTTTCTCAGTTATTTATGAGTTATTGAGAAGATGGACAAATTATCGTTTAGAAGTGAAAAGAAATTTAGCCAAAAAACAAGAGGAGATTGTTGAATGAGTCACTTATTTGAATTTGATGCCATGATTCATAAAGTAGAGGATCGAGATGGTGCTTATGTGATTTGTCACTATGATATAAGACAATTATATGGAAAAGGAAGAATGAAAGTTCATGTCACATTTGATGGTGTTCCCTATGATGGAAGTATTGTCAATATGGGAGTGAAAGATGAATATGGTCAAATCTGTTATATTATTGGGATGTTGAAATCTATTAGAAAACAATTAAACAAGCAACCTGGTGATTCTGTTCATGTGGTGGTTGCAAAGAGAGAAAAATAATCTTTTATTATATGAAATATTCTTTTTTCAAAGCTGTTTTGTAGTATAATAAAAAATAGAAATGGAGGTAATTAAAAAATGGGATTTAGAAAAGATTTTTTATGGGGTGGAGCGATTGCTGCCCATCAAGCTGAAGGAGCATGGAATGAAGGAGGAAAAGGTGTTAGTATTGCTGATGTGATGACAGCAGGATCTAATGGTGTTGCAAGAAGAATTACAAATGGTGTTATTGATGGTGAAGATTATCCAAATCATGTGGGTATTGATTTCTATCATCATTATAAAGAAGATTTAGCTTTAATGGCAGAGATGGGATTTAAAGCTTTTAGAACTTCTATCGCATGGACAAGAATTTTTCCAAATGGGGATGATGAACAGCCAAATGAAGAAGGATTAAAATTCTATGATGACTTATTTGATGAAATGCATCGTTTAGGTATTGAACCAATTGTCACTTTATCACATTTTGAAATGCCATATCATTTGGCTGAAAAATACAATGGATTTATGGATCGTAGATGTATTGACTTCTTTGTGAAATATGCCAAAGTATGCTTTGAAAGATATAAAGGAAAAGTTAAATATTGGATGACTTTTAATGAAATCAATAATCAGGCTGAGTTAATATCAATGGGGGCACATCATCTTGCTCAAGAAGGTGCAGTTCTTGTTAAAGAAGGTGACGATATTGAATATATGATGTATAAATCAGCACATCACGAATTAGTTGCCAGTGCATTGGCAGTGAAAGCGGCACATGAAATTGATCCCGATGCAAAAGTTGGGTGTATGATTGGTATGAATGGTGTTTATCCAGCAACATGCAATCCTGAAGATGTTTTAAATGCACAACAAGCAATGCATCAAAAATATTGGTATGTAGAAGTTCATGCAAGAGGACATTATCCTAAACACTTATTAAAGAAATTTGAAAGAAAAGGATATGATAACTTTATCTTACCAGAAGATGAAAAAGCATTGGCTGAAGGATGTGTAGATTATATAGGATTCTCTTATTATATGAGCTATGCGACAAAATATACTGGAAGATTTGGTCGTTCATTTGATTTCTCTGAAGAAGACTATGTCAGAAATACATACTTAAAAGCTAGTGATTGGGGATGGCAAATTGATCCAGTTGGTTTAAGATGGTGTCTCAACTGGTTTAATGACCGTTTTGAACTTCCTATGATGATTGTTGAAAATGGTTTTGGAGCTTATGATAAATATATTGATGATAATGATCAATATGTTGTCGATGATCAGTATCGTATTGATTACTTGGCAGCACATATTGCAGCTATGAAAGAAGCCGTTGATTATGATGGTGTTGATTTATTAGGATATACAATGTGGGCACCTATTGATATCGTTTCAGCTTCTACAGGTGAATATGATAAACGTTATGGATTTATCTATGTCAACTACAATAATGCCCATGAAGGAGATTTCTCAAGAGCGAAGAAGAAATCATTCTATTGGTATAAACATGTGATTGAAACAAATGGAGAAGAATTATAAAAGTGTTGTTATGCAACACTTTTGTTTGTGAGGATCAAAATGGATTTTGAAATTGTAGAGGCAACAAAAGAAGATGCAAAAGATATACTGGCATTAACCAAAATATGTGGAAAAGAAACAAATTATTTAAGTTATGGCAGTGAAGGCATTGGACTTTCTCTTGAACAGGAAATGGCTTTTCTTGATAATGTTGCTCATTCTTTAAAAGATGTTTTCTATGTTGTTAAAATGAAAGATGAAATTGTTGGGATGGGTTCTTATACAACTTTTTCATCGCCAAGAATGTCCCATCGTGGGGAAATAGGTCTATGTATTCGTCAATCAGCATGGCATTTAGGCATTGGACATGCTTTGATGGATCGATTGCTTGACTTTGCTAAAAATCAGGCAAAAGCCGATCTTGTTTCTTTAGAAGTGTGTCATGATAATAGACGTGCTATTTCTTTATACCAGCATTATTGTTTTCAAAAGATAGGGACTTTTGAGGGATTCTTTAAAATTGACAGCAAACTGATTGATTATGATATTATGTTATTAAAATTAGAAAAAAGTTCATGAAATCTCATGAACTTTTTAAATGGCTCTTGTATATTCTTTTAACCAATCTTTTTCTTCATCTGTAAGATAAGGAGATATTTTTTCATAAACTTCTTGATGATATTGATTTAACCAGTTCTTTTCTTTTTGTGATAACAGACTTTCATCTACAGCATCTAAATCAATAGGAACAAATGTTAATGGTTCAAAATGTAAGAATTGTCCATATTCATTTTCTGTTCCTTTGACACAAAGAAGTTCATTTTCAATACGGATACCATATTGTCCTTCTAAATAGATACCTGGCTCATCTGTAATATTCATACCCGGTTCTAAAGTGATGTTTTCTGATAAACTACGTAATTTATAACGGAAGCCTTGAGGTCCTTCGTGAACATTTAATAAATGACCGACACCATGTCCTGTACCACATTGGTAATCAATATCTTCACTCCACATAGGGCTTCTTGCTAAAATATCTAAACTTTGTCCTGTACATCCATATAAGAAATGAGCATTTTGTAAAGTTAACATTCCTTGTAAAACCATTGTAAAGTGTTTCTTTTGCATGTCAGTAATATGTCCTAATACGAATGTTCTTGTAATATCTGTTGTTCCATCCATATATTGACCACCACTGTCAATCAACAACATACCATCTTGATCGAGTGTAGTATATTGATTTTCTGTTGGATGATAATGCATTAAAGCGGCGTTGTCTTTCCATGCACAGATAGTTGTAAAGCTTGGTTCAATAAATAAATCTTGTTGTTGTCTAAACTGTAAAACTTGATGAGAAATACTCATTTCATCCATTGGTATCTTGCCATAATTCTTTTTAAACCAATACATGAATTTTGTCATCGCAACACCATCTTTAATATGCGCATTTTTAGAATTTTCTATTTCAACATCATTTTTAATAGCTTTCATCATTTGTGATGGATTCATCTGATTAACAATTTCACAATCAAGACATTGATATAAAGCATAATTGATATGAGCCTGACTTAATAAGACACGTCCTTTTAATTGACGTGCATCTTGATAAATATCAAGATATTCTTTAATGATGACATTTTCTTTTTGGAATGCTTTGACCATTTCTAAATCATAACTTCCTTTTTGAAGATATAAATAAGACTGATCAAGAGTAATCAAAGCAAAGGCTAATACAGTTGGTGAACAAGGAATATCATTGCCACGAATATTGAATGTCCATGCTATATCATCAAGTGTTGTCATGATATGAGCATCACAGTGATGTTCTTTCATCACATCTACAATTTTTTCTATTTTTTGATGTGTTGATAAACCATGATATTGTATATCATATAAAAATGCTTTTTCACATGATCTTTGAGGTCTATCTTTCCAAAATTCCTGCATAAGATCAACACACTCTATTTGATAGTCATCAATTTTAAGCTGCTTTTTCAAATCAAGAATAAATTGACAAGCCATTGTCTGACCATCAAAAGCAATCTTATCATGTTCTTGAATATGTTGGATAAGAAATTCTAATAGTGTAGGGACACCTTTTTGTCCCATTTTCATTAATGTAATACCTTCGTATAATTCCTTAGCTGCCTGAATGAAATAACGCCCATCAGTCCAAAGATAAGCTTCATCTTGCATCACAAGTAATGTTCCAGCACTACCAGTAAAGCCACTTAAATAAGCACGTGCCTGATAATAGTCACCTACAGTTTCAGACTGATGATCATCATCAGTAGGAACAATATAAAATTGAATATTTTTATCTTTTAATAATTGTTGAAAATCCTTTATCATTATGAACACCCCTATAATACTTTAGCACAATCTTTACATTTTGTAAGTAAAAATGTGTTAAAAAAGATAGTAATCCTTATTTGTGATTTCTCGTTGATAAAAAATGAGGCCAGTCATCTATAAAATGATTTTCCTTGGGCCTTTATAAAAGCATGAATAGAGAAAATTCATGACATGAAGAAAGTGAGTGACCTGTTTATGAGGAAATCTCATATAAAAAATCTAACCATAGAAAATCTGTTGGTTAGATTTGATTTTTTATATATTAAAAGCTAAATGTATACCTTTTATTTGAGTAATACAGGTTTTTCTTTGTTGAGAACAAATTCTAATGTGTAGAGAGGGTAATAGCACACATTTTGAGAATTTTCGCCAATATTTTTTTGAGAAAATTTAAAAGCGAATGAAGGTTTATACGTCTTAATAAAATTATGAAATGATGTTGATACAGTGTTACGAGATGATTTCACTTCAATAGGGGTAACATTGCCCTGATAATAAATGACAAAATCAATTTCCTGAGATTGAGATGGTTCAAAGTAATAGGAATCTTTCTTTTTGGAGTGAAGAATCTGTGCAATAACATTTTCATATAAAGCACCCTTGAAATGCCCTAAATTTCCACTGATGAATGCTTTGATGACAGCCTCATCAAATTGGGACACAAGAAGACCGGTATCAGCCATATAGACTTTAAATATATTCAGTTCCTTATTGATTTCTAATGGAATCTCTGGAGTTTTCAATCTATATGTTTTGATAATAAGTCCACTGTCTTTCAACCAATCAAGACTGGATTCATAATAGCGAGCATTTCCGCCTTTTTTAATGAGCTTATATTGAAACTTTTTATTTTCTTTAGCTAACTGAAGTGGAATAGAATCATAACATTCTCTTGCTTTTATTCTTTCAGAACCATGAGCATATTTAAGCATATCGTTTCTATAATCATCGACGATTTGTCTTTGAATAAGTAGTGCTTCTCTGTATGATTTTGTTTGAAAATAGGTTTGAACAACTTCAGGCATACCACCGATAATGATATAGTCCTTAAAGAACTGATTAAATTTTTCATGAATGCTAATAGGAATAGGCTTGTTGTTTTCAATAGATTGATAAATTGTATCTATAATAGATGGATTAACTCCCATAGCATCTACGAATTCTAAAAAAGTCAGGGGATACATATCCCATGTTTCAACGTAACCAACTGGGAAAGACGAACTTGATGCTACTGCAACACCAAGCATACTTCCAGAACAAATAATATCACAAGGAAAATCTTCAGACAGGAATTTCAAAGCTGTGAAAGCATCTCCACATGCTTGAATTTCATCTAAGAACAGCAAAGTATCATTATCAAATTGAATATCCATATATGTTAATTCAAAGTATTGCAGTAAATCATGAGCAGTTTTTGTCTGTTTGAAAAGTTTTTGAAATTCATGATCTCTTTCAAAATTGATTTCAACTAGATTTTTGTAGTTGTTTTTGGCAAATTCTCTGATGATATAAGTCTTACCGACTTGACGAGCTCCTTTAATAATGAGCGGTTTTTTCACTTTTTTGTTTTTCCATTCTATTAAATCATTATAGATTATTCTTTTCATAACTATCACCATCCATACATAGTATATCATTTGAATAGAGAAAAATACATAAAATAGATAAAAAAGTTATAAAAAAATGCAAAATAACTTTTATTTCATATTAAAAAAATGCAAAATGCATAATTTATTATATTAAAAATATGCAATATCTATGTATTAGATGTGGGTAAGTATCAAATAAAATGAATCTATCATAGATTTATTAACTATAATAGGACAGTTAGATGATAATAAAAAGAATACATCTTTGATAATTTGAAGACTTATTTTTTTAATCTATAAGAGTTTGAAGCAATCTTTACATTTTTGTAAGTCAAAATATGTTAAAATAAAGTAGCAACCCTTATTTGCAACTTCTAGTTGACAAAAAACAACTCTAGGTTGGTGGTTTATAGAGCTGATTTTGACTATGCTTAAGACAAGAGGTGAGATATATGAGTTTTGGAGAAAAGTTACAACAATTAAGAAAAGAAAAAGGTTTATCTCAGGAAGATTTAGCCTATCAATTAAATGTATCAAGACAGGCAGTCAGTAAATGGGAATCGCAAAATGGATATCCAGAGATGGAAAAGATGATTTTAATAAGCGAATTGTTTCAAGTGAGTTTAGATTATTTATTAAAAGAAGATTATGATGATTCTTTTCAAAAAACAGATACTTCTTATTATTTAATGTCAAAACAAAAAATAGACGACTATATACAAATCAAAAAAAGTTTTGCATTAAAAATGGCATTATCTGTATCATTCATGATTTTGGGACTTCTCATTCCTATTTTATGTTCAAATACACCTTATGAAACATGGAGTGGTTTTGGCTTCTTAATCATTATTGATATAAGTATTTTTGTCATCATGGTAGCTGCTCTTTCTAAAAATCCATATCAGAATATTGAAGATCAGGAAATAAAAATGAGTTTTAGTGATTTACAAGAGTTACAGGAACAATATCATCAATTTCACTCTCATTTGACTTTAGCTATTGCTGGTAGTGTTTTATTGATTATTGTTTCACTTGCATGTGTGGCGTTATTAACAGAAACACATTTTGCCAACTCACAATGGATACCTGCTCAATTTATGTTATGTGTTGCGATTGCTGTTTTCTTCTTTATTTATTATGGAATTTTAGATGGTGTGTATAAATTCCTTGTTCATAATAAAGAGTATGTTAAAGATAAACAAATTCAAAAGCAGCAAAGTAGTATTTTTGGAATCACAATGCCTCTAGCAGCTATGCTTTATTGTGTGATGGGATTGACATGGAACTGGTGGCATCCAGGATGGATTATTTTTCCAATCACTGCTTTTATTTCATTAGGTATTGATTATTTGATTCATCGTAAGTAAAGAAGATGTAAGTCCAATGTCATTCAGTCCTTAACTTAATGACATTGCTGAATGGCTCCTTCTCTTTTGATGATGCGGTGAGCTGGCAGAAAGGATGGGAAGAAAACGAGTAGCAATTGAAAACGAATTGCAATCCCCGGTTCCTCTTGATATAATAATAGTTAGATATTACTAACTCGTTTGCGTATTAGGAGGATAGATAGCCATGTCCGAATTTGGTATAGTAGAAGATACAATGTTTATTCCTATGGTGGGAAGGATTTACGCCACCGAAAAGTTTCCGGGTATTTTATATGATAAAAAAGCACTTTCATTAAAAGAAAAGTTGCCATCCGCACTGTTGGAAACAGGAAATCAAAGTCAATACACGCTTCTGGCTTCTGCATCCCGTTCCGCTAATATGGATCGGCATATCCAGAACTTCCTGAAACGTAAACCGGATGGTGTTGTTATACAGTTGGGCTGCGGATTGGAGACAACGTATGATCGCAATGAAAATGGACAAACCCAATGGTATGCTGTAGACCTTCCGAATGTAATCGAATACCGGCGCAGTTTGCTCCCGGAACCTGAGAAGGAAACTTATCTTTCAGGGGATGCTTTTTCAGACGGATGGCTCAGGCAGATCCGCAGGAACATGCCTGATACGCCGCTTCTGGTTACTGCAGGAGGTCTGTTCCATTATTTTCAAGAGGAAAAAGTTCTTGGCCTTTTGCAGATGCTGAAAGGTTTCGGGAATATAGAGCTTGTGTTTGATACGGTAAATAAAAGCGGCATGAAAATGTTGCAGAAGAAATATATGAAGCAGATGGGACATGAAAATGCCCGAATGTTTTTTTATGTGAATTCGGCTGAAGATTTGGTTACCACACTAGGTAGAGGTGTCAAAGTATTGGCGGATGAACCATATTACAAGTTTATCAAACGAGATGGATTAAAAATCATTACAAAAATCAGTATGGATATTTCAGATCGATTTGGAATGCTCAAAATGATCCATCTGGAGTGGAGGTAATGTAAATATGGTGGTCATGATAGAAAGTCTGATTGGTATCTTATTATTCACAATCCTGATTGTGTCGCCGACGCTGAAAAATCCCCTTGCCTCAGTGGGAGATTATCCCTGGCCATAAGGGAGAAATGTATGGAATTAGGATTAATCGAAAAAAGAGAACAACGTTTCCCAGGTCAGATATCATCTAGAAAGGAATCGCCCTGCCTGCTTTTGTGTTCATCTTCGCTGTTATCCTGAAACAGTTTAATGGAGCAGATACATTCTGGAAAGGGGTGCGGGATTCCTACATGATCTGGCTGATCATTGATTGGTATGATGCTCTGGTGCTTGACTACATCTGGTTTTGCCATTCGAAAAAAGTCAAGATACCAGGCACAGAGGATATGGAAGAATATAAGGATTACTGTTTTCATATTAAGCAGTCCTGTATTGGTATGCTTCTTGGCTTGCCCGCCTGTCTTGCAGTGGGAGTGATTACAGCAATCCTCTGATCCGCCATCAAATGATATAAAACAGAATACGATTCGCATTCAGCAGGAAATCTCTTACTATGTCTCCTGCTCTTCCTTTACTCTAAAATGGAAGGAGGTTTCTCATGACCCGCCATGTCACTATCAAATGATTAACAGGTAAAAAATGAATTGCAATCCTGCATGTCTCCTGATATAATATTAGTTAGTTATCACTAACCTATTTGCGCATAGGAGGGTACATCCATGTTTACTGTTCGTCCATATAAGGAAGAAGATGCTGCGGCCTGCGGGGATTGCTTCTACGAAGGATTCTTTTCATGCTCTGTGGATCAGAACGATAAAATACTTTTGCGTGACTACGCACAGATCCTGATTGAAAAATGCAATTTCACCTATGTTGCGGAAACGGAGGATCATCAGGTCGTAGGATTCATCTGTGGAAAATATGATAAGCGTTTCAGCAAGGCTCTGGCAGCTCAGTATGAGACAAAAAAGCACTATGGCCGTTGGTGTAAAATGTTCCTCAAGTTCTATCTGAAAAGATATAAAATGTCAGCACCATTCCAGAAGCAGTTTGATGCCTTTTTCCGTCAGCTACAGGAAAGGGATAAGGAAACCGTTGGGAAATGCGATCTGGAACTCGTTGCCCTTTCGTCCAGAAGGAATTACAGAAAGGGGTTGGGAACCGCATTGGTCACACAATTTTTGAATCGGGCAAAAGCTGATGGAGCAGATCGTGTGCGACTTTTTACGAACACTCTTGCATCGTGGGAATTTTATGAAAAACGCGGATTTAAGAAAGTGGCAGAGAAGCCCTTTCAGGATGGCTCCGGCAATCAGTCCCTCGTTTATGAGTACGTTTTGAAGGAGGAGCATGAATATGAAAAACACCATCTGTGAAAAACTGATGTGGTCAGCGATGACACCTGCTATTTTCAAATATATCGCAGCCAATTGCAAAAATACGGATACATTCAGGGTGAAGAAGAAATCGCGTAAAAACTTTAAAGATATGTTGGCGAGGACACCCGACATAGGCGGTTTTACGAAAAATCCTCTTCGAATCTGTCTTTCCGGCGGAATTGTCTGGATGGCAGTTTATAAGGCAATGGATGGGGCGATGAGCCATGAGCAGTTCGGGGAAATGGTGACAGCCACGATGCAGGCGTCGCTCATTAAAAAAGCTTTCGGGAGTAAAAATCCATTTGATATGGAATATCAAAAAAAGAAAGTCAAGAAGGACAGAATTGCAAATGCCATATCCGACAGCGAATTCAACTGGATGACGGAGACGATTCCCGGAAGGGATGCAGACGAATACACCATCAACTATCACAGGTGCGGCCTGTGTGCGCTTGGAAAACAGGAGCATTTGGAAGAACTGATACCCTATATGTGTGCCATGGATTTTATTTCTGCTGATCTCATGGGCGGCGTGTTATACAGGACAGGTACACTTGCAGAGGGCGCAGAAAAGTGTGATTTCTATGTTTGCAAAAAGGACTCTAAATGGGATAAAGAAAGAAAATACGGACAGCAATCCAAGCTGCAAAAACAGGGAGAGTTAGGAAAGTGGAATATGTGACGGTTGCACAGGAGGGCTTCTATGGACTTTATCATGTCCCTGTTAAGGATCATGATCCCAAAAAGGTCGTCATCGTAGTAGGCGGCAGCGAAGGGAATGAAAATATCCCGATGAATGTGGGTGCTATGTTTGCCAGGTGCGGCATCGCCGCGTTAGGTATTTGTTACTGGAACGTAGACGGGCTGCCGAAAGAACTGGTTCGGGTGCCTGTCGATCCATTTGAAAAAGCGATCCTGTGGCTGAAAAACAAAGGATATGAAAAGATTATCATGTATGGCATTTCAAAAGGCGCTGAACTGGTATTGCTTTGCGCTTCTCTTATGCCGGATATCTGCGGCGTTGTTGCCCTCTCCCCGATTCACTGTATATGGGGAGGCATGTACGGGAATAAAAGCATGGCATCGAAAACTTTTTCATCTGCCTCCGAATTCACATACAGGGGAAAAGATTTTCCGTGTATGACAGCGCATCTGAAATATGGGCCGGCAATCCGGAACCTCATCCTCCATCAGCAGTTCGAGTTATCCTACATCTACGAAGAACCGCTGAAACATTTTGATGAGGATACAGCCATTCATGTGGAGAACATTCAGGGAAACATTTTATTTATTTACGCAAAGGAAGATCTCATGTGGCCCAGCAAAGAGGCAGTGGCATATATGGTAAACCGCCTGGAAAAACACCGGTTTGCTTTCCGGGTGGATGTCTTGGAATATGAAAAAGCAAGCCACATTCTTGTTCCATTAAATCCATCTAAGCTGAAAATGTTTAAAATTGAGAGACAATATCCGGAAGATTGCAGGCGCAGCCGTGAAGACGCTTTCCATAAAACGATAAAATGGATATCGGAGGTAAAGTGAATATGGCGGTCATGATAGAAAGTCTGATTGGTATCTTATTATTCACAGTTCTGATTGTGTCACTGACGCTGAAAAATCCCCTTACCTCAGTGGGAGATTATCCCCCGGCCATACGGGAGAAATGTATGGAATTAGGATTGATCGAAAAAAGAGAACAACGCTTTACCAGGGCAGATATCCTCCGAAAGGGGATCGCCCTACTTGCTTTTGTGTTCATCTTCGCTGTTGTCCTGAAACAGTTTAATGGAGCGGATACATTCTGGAAAGGGTTTCGGGATTCCTACCTGATCTGGCTGATCATTGATTGGTATGACGCTCTGATACTTGATTGCATCTGGTTTTGCCATTCGAAAAAAGTCAGGATACCAGGCACAGAGGATATGGAAGAATATAAGGACTACCGTTTTCATATCAAGCAGTCCTGTATTGGTATGCTTCTTGGCCTCCCCGCCTGTCTTGCAGTGGGCGCGATTACAGCAATCCTCTGATCAGCCATCAAATGATATAAAATGTTGAATGCCAAATTAAATAAAAAGAAAAATAAAGAAAATAGTCAAAATAAAAGAAAAAGTCTTATCAAAGTGAATGAATAAGAAATAATCACTTTAAATGATAAGACTATTTTAGTATGATAATAGCTGGAAAGGAAAAGGATAAAGCCTCTCACGCCAATGCTAGCCTTTATCCTCTGTTCATAGAACACTTATATGATAACCTATTACTCAGACACATTCAATCAAAACTTTTCTAAAATACAAACATTTTATAATGAATGTCTTGAAGATCTTAATATCGCTTCTCTAGAATGTCCATGTCATCACAAGGGACATCTTATCAAGCATGGCTTTTATACGCGTAAAATCAAAACACCTGATGGCATCATTCCCCTTAAAATCCAAAGATTCAAATGTAAGCATTGTCATCATACACATGCATTTTTACTATCTGTCATTATTCCTTATAGTCAAATTCTATTTCATGACACTCTATCCATTATTCGCTCAAATTCTATGCAGGATTTGAATCAGCTTATGATTGAAAATCCAAATATAGATGAATCCAATATTTCCTACATAAAGAAACAGTATTCGATGCATTGGAAACAAAGACTGCTATCTGAAAATATTCAATTAGATAGTTCTCTGGTTTTTCAGTGCTTTTTTCATTTCAAAAGACAGTTTATGCAGAGTATCTTCCCAAAGGAAAATGCCGATAAAGCCCTAAAATACAGGCTATACCGACATTTACCAGCTTATGAAAAGATAATCAGAAATTTAGTAAGTTTTTATAGAAAAAAACAACTAAAAATCTGATTGTCCGCTAAAACACTGTACTTATCAGCACATTCAAGGATTGAAATATTTCAAATTACTACGATTTTACTACCATTGAATGAGCCTTGATACGTTAGAAATCCCAGATATGCAAAGATATGGTACAGCACATCAGTATTGAAAAGATTAAAATTGAATATCGCAAGTAGATTATGGAACGCCGATATTGACGTTCCTTTTCTATTTCCAGCCGTTCAGAAATGGACGGCTTTTTCTATATCCAAACGAAAGGAGAATTTTAAAAGCTATGAAAAAGATATTGAAGCGATTAGCCACAGGCTTCCTTGCCTTTGCGACTATCGTTACCGCTTTGCCGACAACAGCAGTCCATGCTTCTGAAACGCAATACTGGACAGAAAGTGCCGAGCGTGTCGGTATCGTTGAAAAAGTAATGAATGACGGTTCTATCGGTTCGACATTCAACGAGGGACACATGACCGTTGAGGGCGAGGACGCTTTCTGCGTGGATATTAACACCAACTTCCGCAATGGCTACAAGACCAGAGCTGACGCAAGCACACGCATGAGCTACGACCAGATTTCAGATGTTGCCCTCTCAATCGAGTATGTTAATCAGTATGTGCAGAGCCACAGCGGATTGAGCAGTCAGCATATTTACCTTTTGAAACAGTGCGTCGTATGGCAGAGATTGAGCGTTCATCTGGGCTGGCAATGCGATAACGTCAGAGCTTCCTATGATGAAATCCCAAAAGCGATACAGGACGAGGTGTACGCTGGGGCGAAAGCCTTTGCCAGCGAGAACAAGGGACGCTATGAATGTGGCGGTTATATCTACTCTGGCGAGGGACAGGACATTGGACAGTTCTGGGCGAAACTTGCCGTAGGAAATGCCACCCTTAAAAAGACTTCCAGTAATGCCAGCATTACCGACGGAAACGGGCTTTATTCTATCGCTGGTGCGACATATGGTGTCTATTCTGATAAGGACTGTGCGAAACAGCTTGCCACCCTTACGACTGATAACAGCGGAAATACTGATACCGTGGAAGTAAAGGCTGGCACAGTTTATATCAAAGAGCTTTCTGCTCCTGCTGGCTATAAGGTGGACAGTACTGTCTATTCCTTAAATGTGGAAGCTGGCAAGACAGCGACACTCAATGTATCAGATACGCCAAAGGTCACAGATACCCTTATCGAGCTTTTCAAGATTGATATGGAAACACAGAAAGACGCTCCACAGGGCGACGCTTCCCTAGAGGGTGCGGAGTTTACATGGAAATTCTATGCAGGACACTATACCGCCGATAATCTTCCTAGCGAGCCTACAAAGACATGGGTGACAAAGACAATCGCTGAAAAAGACAGCGACGGCACTATCCATTACGTTTCCCGCCTTTCTGATGAATACAAGGTATCTGGGGACAGCTTCTATACACAGGACGGAAAGAACGTGCTTCCTTTAGGAACACTGACCGTTGAGGAAACGAAAGCTCCTAACGGCTATCTTCTTGACGGTGCGTATATGCAGGCAAACGGTAGCGAGGAACAGATTAAGGGAATGTACCTTACACAGATTACCGAGGACGGCGACCTTGCCGTACTGTCTGGAAGCAATCAGTACCATGTATCAGACAAGGTTATCCGTGGCGGTGTAAAAATCCAGAAAAGAGATTTGGAAACCAGCGATACCAAAGGTCAAGGAAGTGCGACCTTGAAAGACGCTGAATTTGAAATCATTTCCCTTAATGATAACGCCGTACTTGTCGAGGGGAAACTTTACAGCAAGAATGAAGTGGTAAAGACAATCCTTACCAACATTGAGGGCGTGGCTTCTACTTCTGCTGATTTACTCCCTTACGGGAAATACCGTATCGAGGAAAGCAAAGCTCCAGAGGGCTATCTGACAGAGGGTGCAAAACCGATTGAATTTGAAATCACAGAGGACGGAAAAATCGTTGACCTTACAGGTACGGACACTTCCATTTACAATCAAGTGAAACGTGGCGACCTAGAGGGTGTCAAGATTGGCGCTGGTACATACCAGCGTCTTGCGGGAGTTCCGTTTAGGATCACAAGCAAGACCACAGGTGAGAGCCACATTATCGTAACTGATGATAACGGGCAGTTCTCCACTTCTTCCGACTGGGCTTCCCATAAGAACAACACCAACGCAGGAAAGACCAGCGAGGACGGTATCTGGTTTGGGACAAGCGAGCCAGACGACAGCAAAGGTGCTTTGATATACGACACCTATATCATTGAGGAATTACGCTGTGAGAATAACAAAGGCTTTGAGCTTATCCCTGCCTTTGAAATCGTGGTGTCCAGAAACAATGTGACCGTTGACTTAGGGACACTCACTGATGAATACGAGAAAGAAATCTCTATCCATACCACAGCCACAGGCAAGGACGGCGAGAAGTCTATCGTGGCTGGCAAAGAGGTAACAATCGTTGACACGGTTACGCTTGACGGTCTGGAAAAAGGCACAAAATATCAGTTGAAAGGCTGGCAAATGTTGAAAGAGGAAAACGCCGAGCTTCTTATCGACGGACAGCGTGTAGAAAGTGATTACACATTCACAGCCGACAGTGAGGAAATGAAGATTGAAATAGAATACACGTTCAACGCTTCTTCTCTGGGCGGTCAGAACCTTGTAACCTTTGAGGAGCTTTACGACCTTTCCAATGAGGACGAGCCTGTAAAAGTGGCTGAACACAAGGACATTGACGACGAGGGACAGACGGTGCTTATCACAGAGCGTATCATCTCTATCCATACCACAGCGACCAGCGAGGACGGAAAGAAAGAGATTGAAGCTGGAAAAGACGTGACAATCATTGATACCGTTACCCTTGACGGCTTGGAAATCGGTACAAAGTATCAGCTCAAAGGCTGGCAGATGATTAAGGACGAAAACGCCGAGCTTATCATCAACGGAGAGCGTGTCGAGAACGACTATACCTTTACTGCCGACAGTGAAAGCATGGAAGTCCAGATTGCCTTTACATTCGACGCTTCCGAGCTTGGCGGGAAAGAGCTTGTGACCTTTGAGGAATTATACGATTTGAGCAATCCAGACGAGCCGACTAAGGTTACAGAGCATAAGGACATTGAGGACGACGGGCAGACTGTGACAATCACAGAAGTACCAGAAACGCCGGAAGAACCAACAGAGCCAGAACAGCCGACCACACCAGATACACCGACTAAAACAAGCGACGCTCCAAAGACAGGCGACAATACAAACATTGCCTTATTCTTAGGACTTCTTGTTCTTTCTGGTGCGGGCGTGGCAGGAACATACTTCATCAAGCGTAGACGTTCATAATCGGACGGTCTGCTTATGATGATGAAGAAATCACGCTCCCCGCCGATACATGGAAACGGCGGAGCTTCCCTTTATTCTGGCTTGTCCGCCACCCACCTGTAAGCACACGGACAGTCAAGGGTGCTTTTAAGCATTTACCTGCCCTTGACGGTCTGGGGGCTTACGGGTATTACACCACCAGCCAGAATAAAAGCATGGACAATCAACAGATTTTATAGAAATGAGGTATGAACACATGAAATTAAAATATATCGTGCCTAATATGGCACAGACATTTGGAAACTTGGAGTTTGCAGGAGAAAATGACGTGGAGCAACAGCGTGTCAATGGTCGCTTTGTTCCCGTGACGAGAAGCTATAACCTGTATTCCGACATTCAGAGAGCTGACGATATTATCGTGGTGCTTCCCGCAAAGGCTGGGGAGAAGCGTTTCAAGTATGAGCAGAAAGTAAAGCTCGTCAATCCTAAGATTACTGCCGAGGGAAAGAACGTGCGAGGTCGTGGCTACACCAACTATATCTTAACGGCTGATGATATGCTTCCAGCCGAGGAAAGCAAGTAAAGGGGGGGTATCTGATTATGAGATTAGCGAATGGAATTGTGTTAGATAAAGAAAAAACATTTGGTGTGCTGAAATTCTCCGCATTAAGACATGAAGTGCGTGTAGAAAATGAGGACGGGACGACCAGCGAGGAAATCAAGCGTAGAACCTATGACTTGAAGTGCAGTCAGCAGGAACGCACGATACAGGTATCTATCCCAGCGGAAATCCCTGTCAAAGACTACCCGTACAATGCCGAGGTGGAGCTTATCAATCCTGTTGCCGATACGGTGGCAAATGCCAACTACCGAGGGGCAGACGTGGAGTGGTACATCAAGGCAGACGACATTGTACTGAAAAATAAAGGCAGTCACTCCGCAGGAAATACACAGAACCACGTTCCGCAGGGACAGCAGAAAAAATAGGCTTGCACCATAGATTTTTAAGGTGAATTGCATTATAATTAGCCAAAAATAGTTGTGATTAAGCTATGTAAAAGAATTTTGACAAGAAAAATGGACTTTGTCGAAGATATTCGATAGACATTTGACTTTCAATATATGACAATGACACTGAAAGGAGCAATCGAAATATGGAAATAGGCAAAAAACTAAAAAGCGCACGGGTTCAGTCTGGAATGACACAAGAGACTGTTGCAGAAAAAATCAATGTATCAAGGCAGACAATTTCTAACTGGGAAAATGAAAAGTCTTATCCAGACATTATCAGCGTAATAGAGTTGAGCAATCTATATTCTATAAGTCTTGACGTATTGCTAAAAGGTGATGAAAAAATGATAGAGCATTTAGAAGAAAGTACGAATGTTGTAAAAAGCAATCAAAAAATGATATTGGCGATTATTGTAAATATTATTGTTGTAGCACTGCTGATAACATTAAATATGTTTATACCAGATAACCGCTATTTCTTAGTCGGAATATTTTGTCTTATGGTTATCACTTCATCAGTTTTACTTTATCAGATAATCAAAAAATTTTAAGGAGGAAATCTTGTTATGGATTTAAACATAGTTTTGTCGGTGATTTGTGGTGCGGTTGCACTTGTTGGAGCGTTCTGCGTTGTGTTTCAGATTTATCACATGACTGTTATAGACGCAACAGCCAGAGGACTGAAACATCCTAAATTTTGGGGTATATTTACAATGAACGGAAGCAATTCCAGTGGTTTGCTTATGTATCTTATCGGAAGAAGAAAGTATCCTATTGTAAATATGAGCGAAAGTAATTCAAAAGAATTAGAAAGGCGCAAAAAATCTGCGGGTGTTGGATTGTTATTTTTAGTTATTGGTGTAATTGGTATCATTTGCACTACATTATTATAGTACGGAAAAAGGCAGAGTATAATTTTTCTTGCAACATTTCCGAAGCGGTTAGTCTTTATGATTGACCGCTTTTTCCATATCCAGAAAGGGGGATTTATGAACCTATACAAATACAAGGGAAAGCGTATCAGAGCCAGCGATAAGAACCTTGTGTACCGCTTCTGTGCGGGTACGCTCCTGCTCCTGTTCGTGGCGGTTCTCCTGCTACTGAACATAGGACAGCTCATGCGTACCGATTGGAAACATTTCAGCTTACTAGATAATGGCATAACGCTTTCCACCTACAACTTCATAACCATAGGGACAGCGACTGGTGTTTGTGCATTGGTCGCTTTTCTTTATTACCGCTTCTTCCATGACAGCTTTAAGAAGCTATTGCACCGCCAAAAGCTGGCACGCATGATACTGGATAATAAGTGGTATGAAGCACAGACCGTACAGGACAGCGGTTTTTTCACTGACCTACAGAGCAGATCAAGGGAAAAAATCGTCTGGTTTCCTAAAATCTATTATCAAATGGACACGGGACTGCTCCATATCCGCTGTGAAATCTCTTTAGGAAAGTATCAAGACCAGCTCCTTAGACTGGAAGATAAGCTGGAAAGCGGGCTTTACTGTGAGCTGACCGACAAGACGCTCCATGACGGCTATATCGAGTACACCCTGCTCTATGACATGATAGCGAACCGTATCACGATTGACGAAGTAAAGGCTGAAAACGGGGGCTTGCGTCTGATGAAGAACCTTACATGGGAATACGACGCACTCCCTCACGCCCTTATCTGTGGCGGTACTGGCGGTGGAAAGACCTATTTCCTGCTGACAATCATTGAAGCACTCTTGCAGACCAACGCCCAGCTTTACATTTTAGACCCTAAGAATGCTGACCTTGCGGACTTGGGTACGGTCATGGATAACGTGTACCACACCAAAGAAGATATGATTGAATGTGTCAATGCGTTCTATGAGGGCATGGTACAGCGAAGTGAGGAAATGAAGTACCACCCAGACTACAAGACGGGCGAAAACTATGCCTATTTGGGCTTACCGCCCTGCTTCCTTATCTTTGACGAGTATGTGGCGTTCTTGGAAATGTTGGGAACAAAGGAAAGCATGAGCCTTTTAAGCCAGCTAAAGAAAATCGTCATGCTTGGCAGACAGGCGGGCTATTTCCTCATTGTCGCCTGCCAGCGTCCCGACGCAAAGTATTTCAGCGACGGTATCAGAGATAACTTCAACTTCCGTGTAGGCTTGGGACGTATCAGTGAGCTTGGCTACGGTATGCTTTTCGGAAGCGACGTAAAGAAACAGTTCTTCCAGAAGCGTATCAAAGGACGTGGCTATTGTGACGTGGGTACGAGCGTCATATCAGAGTTTTACACTCCCCTTGTACCAAAGGGACATGATTTTTTACAGACTATCGGCTCTCTTGCACTGGCAAGGCAAGCCGTACCAGAGAAACAAAAGGAGATTGAATGATTATGGGATATTTGGAAATCCATTATGAACCAGAATGTACCGACAGTGTACTTACCTGTATCGGATTGGGGTATGGAAAATTCCTTTCCGATTTGGCTTTTACGGCAGACAGTGAATATAAACAGGACGACTACTATCCAGAAACACTTTTCCATGAGAGAATGTCGGATTTATTGGAAGATTTGGCAGAAGATTATCTGGAAATGCCGTTGCTGTTTTCCGTGGAGCTTCCCGCACCTATGGCGAACCTGCTGGGCTGTCTTTTCCGCTATACGTTTCTTGTCATGGACAGAGAGCATTTCAGACAGGTATGCCGTGAATACGAGATTGACAAAGATATAGCCAGAAAATGCCTTTCAAGAGATACCGACTGTATCGTAGTGTATACGGGCATGACAAGGATAGGCTGAACCATTGACGGCTGGAACGGTCAGCGAAGCGACCCAGACCGTGTAAGTCGTCCTGTGGAGCAGGGCTTGCCCTGCTCCACGAAAGAAGCCCCTCGGTATCTAACAGAGGGGCACAATTCCGCTGGAAACTACGGTCAAAAAGTCTGGAAATCCCGCTTGGCAAAAGGCTTTTCTGAAACTACTGACCGACTGTGACAATCGGCGGAAAATATCACACTTTCACGATTGGGGGTATGCAGGCTGAATGAAAGCACCTTTATAACCGCCTTGAAAGAGAAACGCTTATCTTACGGCGTGTCCCAGACAAGGCTTGCAATCATGGCTGGTATCAGCCGTGAACACTTGAACCGTATCGAAGCGGGCAAGGTAACGCTCACGGACGATATGCAGGACAAGCTCATGGGAGCTGTTGAGAAATTCAATCCCGACGCTCCCATGTTCCTGCTGTTCGACTATGTGCGTATCCGTTTCCCCACGCTGGATATACAGCACGTTATCAAAGATATATTGAAGCTCAACATTGACTATATGCTCCATGAGGACTACGGACATTACAAATACACCGAGCATTACTATCTGGGTGATGTGTTTGTCTATACCTCGCAGGACGAGGAAAAAGGCACGCTTCTGGAGCTGAAAGGAAAAGGCTGTCGCCAGTTTGAAAGCTATCTGCTGGCACAGGAGCGAAGCTGGTACGACTTCCTCATGGACGCTTTGGTTGAGGGCGGTGTGATGAAACGCCTTGACCTCGCGATTAACGACAGGGCGGGCATACTGGACATTCCAGATCTGACCGCCAAATGCAACCGTGAGGAGTGTGTTTCCCTGTTCCGTTCTTTCAAGTCCTATGCTTCTGGCGAGCTGGTGAAGCACAACGAGCAGGACAAGGCTGGCATGGGACACACGCTGTATATCGGTTCTCTGAAATCAGAAGTTTACTTTTGCTGTTACGAGAAGAACTACGAACAGTACGCAAAGCTGGGCGTGCCGATTGAGGAAGCCCCCATAAAGAACCGCTTCGAGATACGACTGAAAGATGAAAGAGCCTATTATGCCGTTCGTGAACTGCTGACCCATTATGACGCAGAACAGACGGCATTTTCTATCATCAATCACTATATCCGCTTCGTGGACAGAGAGCCGGAGAAGCGAAAGACAGACTGGAAGCTCAATGACCGCTGGGCGTGGTTTATCGGGAAAGACCGCCCGCCTATCAAACTGACGACAGACCCAGAGCCTTATACGCTGGAAAGGACGCTGGGCTGGATAAGCCGACAGGTCGCCCCTACACTGAAAATGCTGAAAAAGATAGACGCTGGCAACAGCACAAGCTATCTGAAAGAGATTGAGGACAACGCAAAGCTGACGGAAAAGCATTTGCAGATAATCAAACAGCAGACAGCGGACACAGAGGAACTTATCACAGAATAAAGGAGAATTTTGATTATGGCAGAACTTGTCAAGGACTTGGTGCTGGTATCGCTGGGAATGGGTATCGGCGTCGTCCTTATGTGTATCGCACAGGTCAGCAAAATGGCTGACGAGCAAATGGAAGAAATCAAAAAAGAAAGGATTGATAAAGAATGAATTTCGGACAGAACTTATACAACTGGTTTTTAAGCAACGCCCAGAGCTTAGTGCTTATGGCAATCGTGGTAATCGGTATCTACTTAGGATTTAAGAGAGAGTTTTCTAAGTTAATCGGCTTCCTTGTGATTGCCTTAATCGCTGTGGGGCTGGTATTCAATGCCGGCGGTGTCAAGGACGTGCTGTTAGAGCTGTTCAACCGTATCATTGGAGCGTAACAATCAATCGTTTGCGGTCACGCAAACTTACCTGTCCCCCTATGGGAGTTCGGGCATAGGGGGAATGAAAGGGGGGGTGACGGAATGGTACACAGATAAAGGATAGTCACGCTATGAATTTTATTGAACGGCATACTTATAACTGATATAATTTGAATATAAAATCAGTTAAAGGGGGCTGTAAAAATGAAATTAAAAAATCCTATGCTGGTAGTATCTGATATGGAGAAGTCTGTTGAGTTTTATAAAAAGGTGTTCGGACTTCATGTTATCATGGATTTCGGGGCAAACAAGACTTTAACGGGCGGACTGGCTTTACAGACACTTGAAACATACAGCGAATTTATAGGAACAGAGGATATTTCTTTTGGTGGAAACAATTTTGAAATATATTTTGAAGAAGATAATTTCGATAAATTTACCGATAAGCTAAAAGAATTTGAAATTGAATATGTCCACCCTATTATAGAACATTCGTGGGGACAGCGTGTAGTACGCTTCTATGACCCAGATAAGCATATAATTGAAGTGGGCGAAAATATGAAAGTGGTTTGCAAGCGTTTCTTGGATAGTGGAATGACACCAGAACAAGTTGCAGAGCGTATGAATGTTCCCATGAAATTTGTAAATGCTTGTATGCGATAAATCAAAGTGTTTGGAGGGTAAAAATTATGCTTGATAAAATACCAAATGCAGAGGAAATGACGAATTTGGTTGGACAATCATTGTATGATGTATGGAATAAGTTATGTGCTTTAATTGACGAAAAATATGAAATGGAACGTCTGTGGAATAAAGGTGGAAAGGCATGGACTTATGAGTACAAATATCGCCGAGGTGGTAAAACGCTCTGTGCGTTATATGCCAGAGAAAATTGTATAGGATTTATGATTATCTTTGGAAAAGACGAAAGAGCAAAATTTGAAGCAGAACGCAATGATTATTCTCAACAAGTCCAAAAAATCTATGATGAAGCTAAAACCTATCGAGATGGTAAATGGGTAATGTTTGAACCCACCGATACATCAATGTTTCAAGATTTTATTAAATTACTAGGAATTAAGAGAAAGCCAAATAAAAAGTAATAATTATCACGTTGGCGTATACGAAATCCTAATTTTACAATTTCATATCCCACACACAAAGCGGTTACTCCTTTGGAGATCAACCGCTTTTTCTATACTCAAATTTCAGATTGGAGTGATTGATTGAAAGATATTTTTACCGATATGCAGGCAAAAATCGGCTGTCCGTATCTTTCCGACCTGCCCTATTACAAGCGTACGGTCTGGTTTGAGATGAAACGCCTTTGCCTGTCTGACTACCCTAAGAAACAGTTAGAAGATTTTTCACGCTATGTATTCGGTGTGCCTTACGCCGTCATACAGGAAGCGTTGACGAGAAAGGACGTGATGAAACATGGAAGAAATGCGTGTGCAGATTGAAGCCAGAGAACCGACAGACGGAGAAATCCGAGCCTTTTGGTTCACCCTGCCTATCGACACAGAACAGGTGGAAGAACTGCTGGGGATTGATGTAGATACGGACTATTACTATATCACGGGCAAGGAGCTTCCCTTTGCTGATGAAGTGCAGGAAGATACCACTGTCGAAAAGCTCAATGACCTATACCATACCTATGAAAATTTACCCTCTGACTTGAAAGAGGACTATGCGGAGCTGATGTGCTATTTCACTGACCTTGACGAATTACACCGATACAGAAACGACATTATTCATTATTCGTGGTGTAAGAACATGACGGATGTTGCCCGCCACATTATGAATAATGACCCGGATTTTACTGCCCTTAGTGAGAGCTTCACCCGCTATTTCGATTTTGAAGCCTACGGACAGCACCTTGACGACAACGGACATTTTGTGGCAACCGACCACGGTATCTATGAGCTACCGTAGAAAAGAGGTGGCATATTATGGCACTTGACGATATGGCAGTCTTTATTGAAAATCTTGGTGTCTATGTTGAGGGCGGTTCAACGGGAGCATGGTTTCATTTCCCATTGAATGAGGAAGAAATCGCTGAACGTATCGGACTAAACGGCAATTATGAAGAATACGCAATCCATGACACTGAAAATTTCCCATGCCATGTAAATGAATATACATCAATCGAGGAACTGAACAGGCTGTATGAAACGATACAGGATTTTCCAGAGGAAGTTTTAGACCAACTGGACGACTTCATTTCCTATTTTGGAAGTCTGGAAGAACTGGCAGACAACCTAGACCGTATCTGCTGTTATTCTGGCTGTGAAACTATGGCAGATGTGGCGTATCACTTTGCTTATGAGCTGAACACTCTGGGAGAGATACCGTCCAGCCTGCAATACTACATAGATTGTGAAGCATACGGCAGGGATTTGGAAATCGAGGGATATTTCATTCAGACAAGATATGGTATGTGTGAAATCAAGTAAAGGAGCTGGCAGATCAGCGACAGGAAGTGTCGCTACTGTCAGCTTTTTCTAACAAGGACAGTCTGAAAAGGACTGTCCTTTTCCATTACAACGAAAGGAGCTGGACAATGAAAAAGATTAAATCCTATACGGGTATCTGGAACGTGGAGAAAGTCTTATACGCAATCAATGACTTTACTCTCCCGTTTCCCGTTACCTTTACCCAGATAACGTGGTTTGTCATTACGGAGTTTGCCGTCATTCTCTTAGGGGACTTACCGCCGTTATCGCTTATCGAGGGAGCGTTTTTGAAATATTTCGGTATTCCCGTAGCCCTCACATGGTTTATGAGCCAAAAGACCTTTGACGGCAAGAAGCCTTACAGCTTCTTGAAATCGCAGATTACATTTGCTCTGCGACCTAAGACCACTTATGCAGGAAAAGCCGTGAAGCTGGAAAAGGAAGTGTTCAGCGAACCCGTCACGGCGGTTAGGAGTGTGATGTATGTTCCCGATTAAGTATATCGACAACAACCTTGTTTGGAACAAGGACAATGAGGTATTCGCCTACTATGAGCTGATACCGTACAATTACAGCTTTCTATCGGCTGAACAGAAATTTATCGTCCATGACAGCTTCCGTCAGCTTATCGCACAGTCCCGTGAGGGTAAGATACACGCCTTGCAGATAGCCACGGAAAGTTCCATAAGAAGCATACAGGAGCAGTCAAAGAAGCTGGTAACGGGGCGACTTCGTGATGTGGCGATACAGAAGATAGAGGAACAGACAGAAGCCCTTGTTTCCATGATTGGGGACAATCAAGTGGACTACCGCTTTTTTATCGGCTTCAAGCTCATTGTGACCGAGGAAAAGGTCAGTCTGGAGAGTGTGAAGAAATCGGCGTTTATGACGTTCAAGGAGTTCTTGAACGAGGTCAACCACACGCTGATGAATGACTTTATCTCCATGCCAGATGATGAAATCAACCGCTACATGAAAATGGAAAAACTGCTGGAAAATAAAATCTCCCGCCGTTTCAAGTTCCGACGCTTGGATAAGAACGACTTCGGCTATCTGATTGAGCATATCTACGGCAGGGACGGCGTGGCATATGAGGACTACGAGTATTCGCTTCCAAAGAAGAAGCTGAAAAAGGCAACGCTTATCAAGCAGTACGACCTTATCCGTCCTACCCGCTGTCTGATAGAGGAAAGCCAGCGATACTTGCGTCTGGAACATGAGGACAGCGAGAGCTTCGTGTCCTACTTTACCGTCAATGCCATTGTGGGCGAGCTGGATTTTCCGTCCAGTGAGATATTTTACTTCCAGCAACAGCAGTTCACCTTTCCCGTGGACACAAGCATGAACGTGGAAATCGTCGGCAACCGTAAGGCACTTTCCACTGTGAGAAATAAAAAGAAAGAGCTGAAAGACTTGGACAATCACGCCTATCAGTCTGGAAGCGAAACCAGTTCAAATGTGGTGGACGCACTGGACAGCGTGGACGAGCTGGAAACTGGCTTAGACCAGAGCAAGGAAAGTATGTATAAACTTTCTTACGTTATCCGTGTGTCAGCTCCCGACCTTGACGAGTTGAAACGACGCTGTGATGAGGTCAAGGACTTCTACGACGACCTCAATGTAAAATTAGTTCGTCCCGCTGGGGATATGCTGGGGCTTCACTCTGAATTTCTTCCTGCCAGCAAGCGTTATATCAATGATTATGTGCAGTATGTGAAATCCGACTTCTTGGCAGGGCTTGGATTTGGTGCGACACAACAGCTTGGCGAGAATACAGGTATCTATATCGGCTATTCCGTGGACACAGGAAGAAATGTATATCTGCAACCCTCTCTTGCCAGTCAAGGCGTGAAAGGTACGGTCACAAACGCTCTGGCTTCTGCCTTTGTGGGAAGTCTTGGCGGTGGAAAATCATTCTGCAACAATCTGATTGTCTACTATTCCGTTCTGTTCGGCGGGCAAGCGGTCATTCTCGACCCTAAGAGCGAGCGTGGCAATTGGAAAGAAACACTTCCAGAGATAGCCCATGAAATCAATATCGTAAACCTTACCAGCGATAAGGAAAATGCAGGGCTTCTTGACCCGTTCGTGATTATGAAGAATGTAAAAGACGCTGAAAGTCTGGCAATAGACATTCTTACATTCCTTACGGGGATTTCCTCTAGGGACGGTGAGAAGTTCCCTGTCCTTAGAAAAGCGGTGCGAGCCGTGACCCAGAGCGATCAGCGAGGATTACTCCATGTGATAGACGAGCTACGCAGAGAGGACACGGCGATTGCCCGCAACATTGCCGACCATATCGACAGCTTTACGGACTATGACTTTGCACATCTGCTGTTCTCTGACGGTTCGGTGTCTAACGCTATCAGCTTGGATAACCAGCTCAATATCATACAGGTGGCAGATTTGATATTACCCGACAAGGACACGACCTTTGAGGAATACACGACCATAGAACTGCTATCCGTGGCTATGCTGATTGTCATTAGTACCTTTGCCCTTGACTTTATCCACAGTGACAGAAGCATTTTTAAAATCGTTGACCTTGATGAAGCGTGGGCGTTCCTCAATGTGGCACAGGGCGAAACCCTCTCGAACAAGCTGGTGCGTGCGGGACGTGCTATGCAGGCAGGTGTGTACTTCGTCACGCAAAGCTCCGGGGACGTGTCCAAAGAGAGCCTAAAGAACAATATCGGCTTGAAGTTTGCCTTTAGAAGTACCGACATCAACGAGATAAAGCAGACCCTTGAATTTTTCGGTATCGACAAGGACGACGAGAACAACCAGAAAAGGCTTCGTGACTTGGAGAACGGACAATGCCTGCTTCAAGATTTGTACGGGCGTGTGGGCGTGGTGCAGATACACCCAGTCTTTGAAGAATTACTGCACGCCTTTGATACCAGACCGCCCGTGAAAAGCGAGGTGGAGTGATGAAAGATAGGATAAAGGGGCTTCTGACAAAAAAGAAGCTCTTTCGTTTTTTCAAGATTGCTCTGATAGTCATTTTTACCTCTGTCGTGTTCCTCTCCCTGCTCGGTACGGTGGCTCATGCCACGGGGCTGGTAGATGATACGGTCAATGCGGACAACCTGTATTCACAGTACCCGCTGGAAAACTATCAGCTTGACTTCTATGTGGACAATAGCTGGGGCTGGCTTCCGTGGAACTGGCTGGACGGTATCGGAAAGAGTGTGCAGTACGGCTTGTACTGTATCACTAATTTTATCTGGACAATCAGCTTGTATCTGAGCAATGCTACGGGGTACGTCGTCCAGCAGGCGTATAAGCTGGACTTTATTAACGACATGGCAGACAGTATCGGAAAAAGCATACAGACATTGGCAGGTGTGACAGAAAACGGCTTTGGAAGCACAGGCTTCTATGTGGGCTTCCTGCTTCTCATTATCCTTATTGTAGGTATCTACGTTGCCTACACGGGACTGATAAAGCGAGAAACCAGCAAGGCACTCCACGCTGTTATCAACTTCGTTGTGGTGTTTATCGTGTCCGCTTCCTTTATCGCTTATGCTCCCGACTATATCAAGAAAATCAATGACTTTTCTTCGGATATTTCCACGGCTTCGTTGGATTTAGGAACAAAAATCATGCTCCCAGACAGCAACAGTCAAGGAAAAGACAGCGTGGACTTGATAAGGGACAGCCTGTTCTCCATACAGGTACAACAGCCGTGGCTACTCCTGCAATTTGGCAACAGCGATATAGAAGAAATCGGGGCTGACCGTGTGAAAGCTCTAGTATCAGTTAGTCCCTCTGCCGAGGACGGGACGACCCGTGAGGACGTGGTGAAAACGGAAATCGAGGATAACGACAATGATTATCTGACAATACCGCAGGTCGTTAACCGTCTGGGAATGGTGTTCTTCCTGCTTATCTTCAATCTGGGGATAACGATATTCGTTTTCCTGCTTACAGGCATGATGATATTTTCCCAGATACTATTTATCATTTTCGCTATGTTCCTGCCGATTAGCTTCTTGCTCTCCATGATACCCAGCTATGAGAACATGGCGAAACAGGCAATCGTCCGAGTGTTTAATACGATTATGACGAGGGCGGGAATAACGCTCATTGTCACGGTGGCTTTCAGTATTTCCAGTATGTTCTACAACATATCCACCGATTACCCGTTCTTTATGATTGCGTTCTTGCAGATAGTATGTTTTGCGGGTATCTACATAAAGCTGGGCGACCTTATGAGCATGTTCTCTCTCAACGCTGGGGACAGCCAGAGCATGGGACGCAGGATATTCCGTCGCCCGTATATGTTCATGCGACACAGGGCTAGGCGTATGGAAAACAGATTGGTAAGAGCTGTCGGAAAAGGAAGTATGGTAGGTGCTGGAACGGGGGCAATGGCTGGTTCTGTCTTATCCAGTGTTGGCAGTAAACAATCTCATGCCAGCACGACCCGCAAGCGTGACAACGCTTCTTTCGGAAGCCGAGCTGGTTCAGCCGTAGGTGCGGTACTCGATACGAAAAACAAGGTCAAGGACAAGGCAACGGCTGTCAAGGAGAATATCAAGGATATGCCGACACAGACCGCCTATGCCCTGCACTCCGCTAAGGAAAAGGCAAAGGAAAATGTGTCCGACTTCAAGCGTGGCATTGTGCTGGGACAGGAAACCAGACAGAGTGAGCGTGCCGACAAGCTCCAACAGCATAGACAGAATATCGCTGACAAACGTATGGAACTTCAAAAGGCACAGGAAGCAAAGCAGACTGGAAGAACAGCGGACGGATCAGCGACAACAGGAGCTACTCGTCCCCATGAAAGACCTGTCACCGCTTCTAAAGAACGTGAACCTGTCATGCAGGATATGAAAAAACGCCCTGCTACTTCTGATGGGACAAGCACTGACAAGGTACATACCGAGCCGACCACGCTACAATCCGTCAAGGAGCGTCCGCTGGCTTCAAAATCTGATGAACCTGTATTACAGAAACACGGGACAAGGCTCAATGGTGTAGAGCTGAACCGACAGACCACCAGAAAAGAACGAAATATCAAGAAAGCGACCATAAACACCACGGAAAAGAAAGGACGTAAGAAATGAAGCTAAGACATATCGCCATTATCGGCAGTCTGTTTCCATTTCTCATTGCGATAGTGCTTTTCTTTGGTGTGCTTATCAGTGCCGAGGACGACGACGGGGGCGGTGGCTCTTCCTCATGGGTAACGGGAATGAACCTCTCCGCAGAAGTCTTGAAACATCAGCCTATGGTGGAGAAATACGCCAGAGAATACGGCATATCCGAGTATGTCCCCTATTTGCTGGCAATCATACAGGTGGAAAGTGGCGGGACAGCCGAGGACGTTATGCAGAGTTCCGAGAGTATGGGCTTACCGCCTAATTCCCTTGATACAGAAAGCTCAATCAAGCAGGGGTGCAAGTATTTTGCGTCCCTGCTTTCTTCAGCAGAAAATCAAGGCATAGAGGATATAAACGTCGTGGTACAGTCCTATAACTATGGCGGTGGTTATATTGGCTATGTATCTTCCAACGGGAAAAAGCACAGCTTTACGCTGGCAGAGAATTTCGCCCGTGACAAGTCTGGGGGGAAGAAAGTCACCTACACGAACCCTATCGCTGTCGCCCGCAATGGTGGCTGGCGTTACGGGTACGGGAATATGTTCTATGTGGAGCTTGTCAGCCAGTATCTTACCGTCAGTCAAGTATCAGGCGAGCTGGCACAGAAGATAATGAACGAAGCTCTGAAATATCAAGGCTGGGACTATGTGTACGGCGGGAGCAATCCTAACACTTCTTTTGACTGTTCGGGGCTGGTTCAATGGTGCTATGGCAAGGCAGGCATTTCCTTACCGAGAACGGCACAGACACAGTATGACGCTACCCAGCATATCCCGCTTTCACAGGCACAGGCTGGGGATTTGGTATTTTTCCACAGTACCTACAATGCAGGAACATATGTAACTCACGTCGGTATCTATGTGGGAAACAGCCAGATGTACCATGCTGGTGACCCGATAGGCTACGCCGACCTTACAAGCTCCTACTGGCAACAGCATTTGATAGGGGCTGGAAGAATTAAGCAATAGAAAGGAATGGAAATCATGTTCAAGAAGAAAGAAAAACCGATAAAGGAAAAGAAAGTCCGTACTATGAAAGTGGGGACGCATAAGAAGTCCGTCATTGCCCTCTGGGTGGTGCTTATCGCAA
This sequence comes from Massilimicrobiota sp. An134, assembly GCF_002160815.1. Lineage (GTDB taxonomy): Bacteria > Bacillota_I > Bacilli_A > Erysipelotrichales > Coprobacillaceae > Allocoprobacillus > Allocoprobacillus merdigallinarum. The sequence goes on from NZ_NFLH01000004.1 coordinate 112,436, forward strand.
GCGTGAGCTTTGGTGTGTATAAGAATTTTACCGCTATCGACCAGCACACCACACATGAGATAGAAACCATACAGCTCCGCTTGAATGACACCAACGGCATAGAAAATTTCGTGAAGAACTTTGCGAAGTCCTATTATACATGGAGCAACAGTAAGGAAGCTATCGAAGCAAGGACACAGGCTATTAATGCCTATCTGACACAGGAATTGCAGGATTTGAATGTTGATACCGTGAGGACGGATATACCGACCAGCTCCACAGTCACAGACGTGCTAATCTGGGAAGTGGAACAGTCTGGAGAGAACACTTTTTCTGTTACTTACGAAGTAGATCAGCAGATCAAAGAGGGCGACCAGACAAGGAACGTATCAGAAACCTATACCGTGACCGTCCATGTGGACGCTGACGGGAATATGGTGATTATCCAGAACCCAACCCTCGCTCCTGCTATGAAAAAATCTGATTATGAGCCAAAGGCACAGGAAGCAGACAACAGTGTGGACGCTGACACAGTAAATGACGCTACGGCGTTTCTGGAAACATTTTTTAAGCTGTACCCTACCGCAACGGACAAGGAGCTTGCCTACTATATAGAGGGAAATGCTCTTGAACCGATAAACGGGGACTATCTCTTTTCCGAGCTTGTCAATCCTGTATTCACGGCTGACGGCGACAATGTGAAAGTGAGCGTAGCGGTGAAGTTCATTGACAATCAGACAAAGGCGACACAGGTATCACAGTATGAGCTGACGCTTCAAAAGGATATCAACTGGAAAATCATAGATTAATATTTAAACATAGGCACACTAATTCTAATATTTAGAGTGCCTATGTTTCTATTGACATTTCACGGGTAAAGGTATATATTAAAATTAACCTATTAACCAAAAGGTTAAATGGTGGAAAGAGGTGTTTTCTATGTTACAGGTTTCTGACCTTTCATTTCATTACGACCCTCACATGGCTATTCTGAATAATCTTTCATTTTATATTTCAGAGGGAGAAATAGTGGGATTGTTAGGTAAAAACGGTGTAGGAAAGACTACAACGCTAAAATTAATTTTAGGATTATTACCTATTGAAAAAGGTACAATTACTCTTGAAAATTATTCTTTAGATACACACCCTTTGCAATATAAAAAGATAATAAATTATGTTTCCGACAATCATGATTTATACAATAATCTTACTGGAAATGAATATCTGAATTTTATTGCAGATATGTACGAAGTGCCTGCTACAATCAGAAAGCAAATTTATATTCCATTGATTAATGAATTTCAAGTGGAAAAATATTTAAGCCAGCCCATAAAGAAATTATCGCATGGAACAAAACAAAAAATTGCTATAATATCTTCTCTAGTTAATGACCCTATATTATGGGTGTTAGACGAGCCTATGACAGGTTTAGATGTAGAAGCTGTTCAAGTTTTAAAAAAAATTATAAAATCTAGAACTAACAGTAAAAAGTCTGTTTTGTTTTCTACTCACATATTAGAAATGTGTGAGAACCTTTGTGACAGAATTATTATAATGCAATCGGGTAGTATTAAGAAAACAATTACATTTAAAAATAATCCTCTTGATATTCCTTTGGAAAGCATTTATAGAGAGGTGATTAATGATGACACATTGGATAAAAATTGCTCGACTGAGCAAAACGCTTAGTAAGATAAATTTCAGCTTTTTAAATGCTCGATACAAGTTTAAAAAACGAATGGATTTTTATACGATTGTACTTACTTGTTTTATCTTAAGTATTGTAGGTGTGATTTATTATTATTACTTTACAATGATAGAGCAATTTTATCTTGGATTAGTAGATTTAGGAATGAACACTGTATTTTTCCGTCTTGTGTTTTGCGGAATAGCGGTTCTACTGACAGTAATGTGCATATTTTTACTGATAAATACATTTTGTTTTTCAAAAGATATCGAACAGTTTCAAATGTTCCCTATGCCACCCTCTGATATTTTTACTAGCAAATACCTTATAGCAACACTCTTTTGCTATAGTATAGAAATACTAATTTTATTACCGATATGTATAATTCAAACTCAATATATGAAAGATGCTTCTATACTCATTACTTATCTTTCTACTGCAATAATACTACCGCATATTATACTGCTTCCGCTGGCAATCATAGTTACTATTTGTTTAAAAATCTCTATGATTTGCAAGGGCAAGAAAGTCATTTTAAGTGTTAGTGGAATAGTTATATACTTAATAGGAATAATTGTTTACGGAATAGTTTCTATAAATTGGTCTATGAGTGCTGACCAAGATTTATCAAATTGGTTGAATAAGGTAATTGTACCGTTTCCGTTTTTTAATCAATATATCGCTTTACCTATTACTCTACAATTATCCTGCATTATTTTTTCGATACTCTCCTTTGTAGGATATTATTATATGTGCAATTTCATAATAGGAAATAAATTTACTATCTACAACAGCAAAGCAAGTATTAAACAAAATAAGATACTTTTTAATTCGTCAGCAAAATTAAAAAGTTATTTGATAAAAGAGTACAAAATATTTTTTCGTAATCCAATGTATATAATAAATGGATTATTTGGGACACTTATTACACCGTTTTTATTGCCTTTGTCTTTTCGCATAACTAGTACCGCTGATAGTATAGAACAAATAAGAACGCTGATAACAACTCCAAAATTTTCAATTTATGCTGTATTGTTCGCTCTTGTGGTGGTTATATTTACATCTTCTATTAATGTGATCGCATCAAGTAGTTTCTCCAGAGAAGGTGCAAATTACTGGATAGCTGAAATTATTCCTTATTCAATAAAGCAACAGGCTTTTGCAAAATTTCTGTTTTCTACAAGTATATCTATTGCTGGAATTATAATGAATTGCTTAATATTTAAGTTTTATTTTCATTATAGTTTTATGCAAACGGTTTGGATTGCTATGATTGGCACTTTATTTGTTACCTTATGGAATTTAATCGGAGTATTTATTGATATGAAGCGTCCTAAATTAGACTGGACGAACGAAACAGAAGCAATTAAACAAAATATTAATGTAATTTTATCCATTATTATATGTATCTCTATTTCGATTGGTTTTTGTTTCGTCATTTTTAAAATGCTACAAAAAAATTTGCCAGTGTACGCAATTATATGTTTTACATTATGCAGTTTGCTTGCTTTGATATTTCTTGTGTGTAAAGGTATTACATCAAATAGAGAGTAATGACCTTTCATATATACTCATTAATAAAGGAGGAATGAATTATGAGTAAAAAGAATTTGATTACTGCTGTATTATTGGTTGGGACATTTATAGTTTTGCTTGTGGCAACATTTTTTCTCCCAGAAAAGATACCATTCCATTTTGACGCTAATGGAGATGCTGGCTGGTATGCAAGTAAATATTTTATTCTATTACTTACACCTGTTCCATATTTAATCTATCATCAATTTACCCACAAGAAAAAATGAATACAGTAAGATTTAGAAAGGGGACTGTCATTAATGACTACTGTATTTAAAGCTCTGTCAGATGACACACGAAGACAAATTTTAAAATTGCTTGCAAATGGCGACATGACAGCAAAGGAGATTTCCGAAAATTTTACAATATCAAAACCTGCTATATCAAAACATCTTGATATTTTAAAAGAAGCAAGATTAGTAACAAGTGAGCGGACAGGTATGTCGGTTACTTACTCCCTTAACGCTTCTGTTTTACAAACAACATTAGGTGCTTTTTTGGATTTCTTTGACAATAAAGCAACTGGAAAAGAGGATAGTGAAAATGAAAATATTTAAATATTTAAATATGCTTTTGCTGATTATTTTCATTGTGGGAACAATTATCCTATATGAAAACATTCCTTGTGAAATTACATTGTTTATGCAAAGCCCTGTTCGAGCGGTTTTCATTGGAGTTGTTTTTGTTATTCTCCTAATATTGGCATTTGTATCACTATATCCGCAAAAAATATCAAGAAGCAATGATACAGTGAGAAATGAAATTACATTGGTTGTTTTGAACCTTTTGGGGATTGGAATATTTCTTTACTATTTTGCAATCATAGCAAAGTATAAAGGTTTTCAAATTGATTATTTGAAAGTAGTTATACTTATCATTGGCGTTTTGATGATTTTGATAGGTAATTTCTTACCACAAATGCCTTTTCGTAGTCGTATAGGCTTTAAATTACCTTGGATATTAAAAGATAAATTATGCTGGCAAAAAACACATAGATTTGCAGGATATACAGCAATTCCATTTGGTATTATCCAATGTTTGCTTGTTCTATTTGTTCCAAACAATAACGTAATTTTCATCTTTGGTATTGGTTCTTGGATTATAGTTGTATGTATTTATTCTTTATTTGTAAGAAATGCTAACCGCAAAAATTAATATAAATAATTGTTTATGGGATATTTGATAATTGATATTTATACTTGTTTAAGGTTGGTGGTGGTAAATGGAAAAGAAATCCTTGAAAAACGAGTTTGCTGGTGTAAAATGCAAATATCGACTGATTGCACAAGACATTCAGTTCAATATTTTTTTGACTCGTATGAAAGCCAACACTCCACTACCTAGTGTGAGGTCGTATGCTGAAAAGTATAGTGTTTCTCCAAATACAATAGTTTGTGCTTTTCGTCTGCTAAAAAATAATGGAGTAATATATTCCAATCGCACAAATAATTATTGTGTTTCTGAGAAAATTGAGCAAATAAGAATAATGATAGCCGACAAACTAATTTGCAATTTAATTACAGATATGGAACATTTAGGGTATTCACATAAAGAATTTTTACAAATATTTAATGATTATTTAGATACAGTGGAAGCAGGTGATATTATGGGAAAATGTTAGTTGTAGAATTTACTGATAAAGAAATTGACTTGCTTCAACAGGCATTAAAATGTCTATTGGAAAAATTGAATGATACCTCTACATTAGCGGATTTTAAAATCACAGATATATCTATTAACCCTTACACCCGTGAAGTGTTAAATAAAGACGGCAGTCAAGTTCATCTGACTGCAAGAGAATTTGACCTATTATACTTTTTATACATACACAGAGGACAGGTATTCACAAAAGAACAGATTTATGAGAAAGTATGGGGATATGACAATGCACCAGACGCAAGCAATCTTTCCTCATTCATCAGAAAGTTAAGACTGAAAATAGAACCATACCCAGACAATCCACGATATATCATCACTGTCTGGGGTGTGGGATATAAATTCAGCGAAGAAGAAAAACCGTAGCTGTATTTCACAATTCATTGTGATCTGCACGCTACGGTTTTATCTATTGAACTGATTTCTTGGCTTCCCTTTCTGCTAAAATTTCTGTACTTTAGTAATGAAATATTATATAATAAAGTCACGGTAACTACAAAGGAGATGATGAAATCCGGCGCATTTGATGTTACATAATCGGTAACATAAATGAAACGTGGAAAAATCAAAATAATCATGAATTGCATATATTTTAAAATCTGTTCGAGCAGATTTTGTTTTTGTGCTTTAATTGATTATCTGAAATTTCCACAGAAAACGAATAATATTAAATTAGTTTAACTGTGGGAATTTCCACAGTTTTTTTAGTTACCGTAATATAAAATTGAAAGGATAGCTTATTATGAAAAATATATTTTCTATTATTTGTAAAAAGCCGGAGTTGTTTGAAGAAAGTCAAAAAAATATGTGGAATGATGAGTACATTTCAAAAAATATGTTAAAAGCCCACTTGAATAAAAATTTAGACTCCGCAACTAGAAATTATGATTTTGTAAAACAATCCGTAGAGTGGATTGCTCGTATACTTCCTCCAACAGAATATCCAAATTTATTAGATTTAGGATGTGGGCCAGGGATTTATAGCGAGCTGTTTTTTGAAAAGGGCTATAATGTTAAAGGTGTAGACCTATCGGAAAGGTCTATTCGCTTTGCAAAAAAATCCGCTTTGCAAAAAATGCTTAATATTGAATATCAGTGCGGTGATTATACGAAACTCTCCTTTGAATATGGTTATAATTTAATTTCACTTATTTACTGTGATTTTGGGGTACTATCTACTTTCACAAGGAAAAAAATTCTCTCTAAGATTTATGAAGCGTTATTGCCAAATGGAGTTTTCCTTTTTGATGTGTTTACTCCTCAAAAGTATATTGATGTCAAAGAAATTAGAGAATGGAATGTTGAAAAAAATGGATTTTGGACTGAAGAATTATGCTTGGTATTACATTCTTTTTATCGTTATGATGAATATAACACTTTCTTAAATCAATACGTAATTTCTACTGAAAATAATATTGAATACTTCAATATTTGGGAGCATACATTTACGCTTCAAGAATTGAAAAAAGATTTAAAAGAGGCTGGTTTCACAGAATTTGAATGTTGGGGAAATATTGCAGGGAAAGTATACAAAGAAACAGACACTACCATGTGTATATTAGCACGCAAATAGCAGAACTATTTTAATTGTAGCGGGGTGATATACATGGGAAAATATTGATTATAGAATTTTCTGATAATGAGGAAAATGTATATTCTCAAACAATCGAATTGCTCTCTAAACAGTTACGTACTTCTCCTATGATTATACAGCAGGAAGTAAAAGGATTAAATATAAATCCTTTTACTCGTACCGTTACTGATGACAAAGGAAATAAAATACATCTAACCGCTAAAGAATTTGACCTACTGTATTTTCTTTCCAGCCACAAAGGACAGGTATTCACTAAGGAACAGATTTACGAAAATGTGTGGGGATATGACAATGCACCAGACGCAAGCAATCTTTCCTCATTCATCAGAAAGTTAAGACTGAAAATAGAACCATACCCAGACAATCCACGATATATCATCACTGTCTGGGGTGTGGGATATAAATTCAGCGAAGAAGAAAAACCGTAGCTGTATTTCACAATTCATTGTGATCTGCACGCTACGGTTTTATCTATTGAACTGATTTCTT
>NZ_NFLH01000040.1 GCF_002160815.1 Massilimicrobiota sp. An134
TAGAAGGAATACCCACTATTATTATAAAAGTTTGCAGAATTAAATTCTATCATTGGATTTGTAAAATTAAATTCCATATAAATTGATTTAGGGATGGAATTTAGTTTTTCAATTTACGAAATATCACAAAACATCAAGAAACATCATATAACCTATTGAAAACAGTCGAAAATAGTGATATAATATAAAAAGGAATTTTGTAACCATCAACATTTGACGAGGTGAAAATAGTGAATGAAATGATGAATGACAAATGGATAGGCATTGAAGAAGCCGCAGAATATTTAGGTGTTAAGCCTATTACAGTTAGAGACTGGATAAAAAAAGACACAGGTATTCCTGCCCATAAAATCGGAAAGAAGTGGAAGTTTAAATCCTCTGAATTAGATGCATGGGTAAAAAGCGGAAAGAGTGCTATCGAATGATAGAGTATGTTAAAAAATAACTTATTAGAATGGAGATAAAAGACAAACTATTAAATGTCAATAATTAATTTAAAAAATTGATTTTAATAGTGTTTGTCCTGATTGAGAGGAGCAATCCGATGTTGTTTGATGTATTTAGTGGATTTTTGGGTACACTAAAAACAACTTTTCAAAATATATATTTTGAAAGCTCTTACATTTTAGATTTTCTGCTTTTTTAAGCTATTGATTCGGTCGTTTCGTTTTTATAAACAAAGCGATGAATTTCACCATTGACATCAGAATATTGATAAATCTGTTTTCTGGTATTCTTTGGAAAATCTAAAGATATTGAATTGAAGAACGTATTTCGGGTTTCTTCTGGTAATCGCATGATATTTTCATGCATGATTACAAAACTGCTTTCGTTTTTCATGATTGAATAGATATATCTGGCAATACGATTAGCAACTGCAATAACTGCCAGTTTATGACTGATGGTAGAATAAAAACCGTACAAGGTAAATGACAGAGAAAATCATTAATGGTACAATGTCATATGAATTGCAAAACAAGCAGAATGAGAGGGAAAGCATATGGCAAAACATATTTATGATAAGGAATTTAGAGAAGGAGTGATTCAATACTGCTTAGATCATCCAGATGAATCATATGTAAGCATATCAAAACGATTTGGTGTTCATGATACAACGATTGGTGGATGGATGAAAAGCTACAGGAAAAATGATAATGAAATTGTTGTGAGAGGAAGTGGAAATTATTCAAGTGATGATGCAAAAGAAATTGCTCGACTCAAAAAAGAATTGAAAGACACAAAGGATGCGTTAGAAGTCTTAAAAAAGGCTATAGGCATACTGGGAAAATAAACAAGCAGGACATCTATGAAACTGTTAGAGATTCAAAAAAGAAAGATCAAACAATTTCAATTTCCAGTGTGCTAAAAAAGTTGGATGTCAGCAAATCAGGTTATTATGACTATATCAACAGAAAACCAAGTCATACAAGCCAAAGGAGAGAAAAAATAACAAAAAAAGTTGAGAAAATCTATAAGGATTCATATGAGATATATGGTTCTCCCAAGATAACGCAGATACTCAATCAAAATGGAGAAAAAGTCAGCCAAAGATATATTTATTCCATAATGAGAGATAACAGCTGGAAGGCAAGATACATTAAGCCATACATTCAAACGACAATAAGTGTAGATTTTTCTTCAAAGCTGGAAAATTTGCTTAATAGACATTTCAATCCGGAAAAACCTGATTGTGCATGGTGTACAGATATTACCTATATAAAACATATGATGAGGGATTTGTCTATCTGACAAGCGTGATGGACCTGTATTCAAGGAAAATAATATCATGGGTGCTTACCAAGACAATGGAAGCAAATGAAATTCTAAAATGCATAGAAAAAGCGAAAGAGCGAAGAAAAGTAAAAAAACCACTGGTGATACAAAGCGATAGAGGTGTACAGTATACATCAATACAATATCAGGAAATGACTGAAGAATTTATAAGAAGTTATTCAAGAAAAGGGACACCATGGGATAATGCGTGTATAGAATCGTTTCATGCATTGATCAAGAGGGAGTGGTTAAACTTCTATAAGATCAGGAATTATGAAGAAGCATATCAATTGGTATTTGAATATATTGAAGGATTTTACAACACAAGTAGAATACATTCTCATTGTGAATATTATTCACCTAACAAATATGAGGAAAAATACAGATTAGCACAAACTAACCAAAATAAAACATCTTTTATTACAAATTCTGTAATTTAAGTTGTCCGAAATCTTGACATAGTACCAGAGAGGGTTAAGTCCGTTATTTTGGACACATAAGGGTGTATACTGGGTATTATCAAAAGTCTACCGAGATGTAAGCACATGGAAAATGATAATCCACAAGACAATATCTTTTTTCAAAATACACTGAAAGGACGAAAAAATCATGGCAAAGGAAAATGCTATTCTTGATAAAAAAGAACAATTAAATGAGGATTTAACGGAATCTTTTGATTTTGATGAGTTAGAGGAAAAGCTTCAGAGTCAATTGGAAGAGGAACTTGCGGATATGCAGTTCCTTGCAGAGGAAAAAGAGAAAATCGGAAACCCCGATAATCTTGGGAATGTCATCATGGACGTTGTATGGGAGCAGTTCATAAACCAGGTTGCGGTTACTGCGGGCGAAGATTTCATTAAAGAAAATAGAGGGCTTCATCTCTATTTGAGAAAAGAGGCACATATTCAGACTACAGAGAATTTTGCAGACGGCAAGATTGCCACACATAATACTGAAATTGATTATCAGCAAAGATATGATGATTGGCAGTCTAATTTTGTAAAAGACGAAAATGGTAATGTAGTAATACATCAAACAAGATCTGGAAAAGAAGAAGCAACTTTAGTTAAAGGGGCAAGAAAACCGTTTGATGAAGGACGCCCAACAGGCTCTGTGGAAAATCGTACGGATATGGACCACACTGTTTCGGCTGCAGAAATTATTAGAGACCCAGCTGCTAACGCCCATATGACGAAAGATGAACAGATTGCATTTGCAAATAGTGATGCCAATCTTAATGAAATGGATTCAAGCCTCAACCGTTCAAAAGGTGATAAGTCTATGACCGACTGGCTTGACAATCCAAACTCAAGTGGTCAAAAGCCGGACGAAATTTTTGATATTAGTGCTGAAGACGAAGCAAAATTGCGTCAAAAGGATGCAGAGGCTCGTGAAGAGTACGAAAAACAGAAAAAAGAAGCAGAACAAAAATCCATTGAGGCAGGCAAAAAATCAAGAAAAGAAGAAGCGTTCCGTATTGGTGGAAAGGCTCTTCGTGCGGTGCTTATGCAGTTGTTGGCTGAGCTTGTCAGAGAAATTGTTGCCAAAATGGTTAAATGGTTCAAGTCATCCAAGAAAGCTCTGGATACTCTATTGGATAGCCTTAAAGAAGCAATTCACTCCTTCATTGGAAAGATGAAGCAGCATCTGATTAATGCAGGTAACACACTTTTTACCACTGTTGCAACAGCTATTATAGGTCCTATTGTTGGAACGATTAAGAAAGTGTGGATTATGCTGAAACAGGGATGGAGTTCCCTCAAAAATGCTATCGCATATATCAAAGACCCTGCGAATAAAGGAAAGCCAATTGGACGGCTGATGATGGAAGTTGGTAAGATTGTAATTGCGGGCATGACAGGTATAGGTGTAATGGTGCTTGGAGAAGTAATCGAAAAAGGTCTAATGACCATCCCTATCTTCGCAGTAGAGATTCCGTTGCTTGGAAGTTTGGCGAATATTTTGGGCATTTTCCTTGGTGCTGTTGTCGCAGGTATAATCGGTGCGATAGCGATTAATATCATCGAGAAACAGATTGAAAAGAGCATGAAACGAGACAATGTCGATGCACAGATAGAGAAAGGCAATGAAATCTTAAGAACACAGCATCAGTTGCAGGCCGTTCATGAGGTGAAACTCGACCATACCAAAGGAACAACGGCGCAAAATATTCATGACCGACACGTTGCGGCAGCTAATGTGATGGCTGATTCAGTCGAAAACATAAGAAAGAATTGTGCTACGGATGAAAGCATTGATGATGCTTTCGATGATATTGATAAACTTTTTGATGAATTGGAGGACTAAGGATATGAAAAAGGTTTTATATGTTGTAGGGGCCGGATTAGTTGTGGGGGCGGTTGCCGCTACGCTTTATTGCATGAATAATAAGAAAAAGAAAGTATCCGAGGAGACTTGCGAACATAAAAAATTCGATGATAAGTTCGAAACAGAAAACAGTGAATCTTCAAAAGATATCATTATCGCCCAGGATGAGCCTGTGTATGAGGATGTTAAGAGAAGTATGTACTCCAGGCATGAAGGTGCAGCCACCGTCATGAAAGATTCGGTTGATACGATTCGTGAAAACATTAAGGTGTCTGAAAAAACGAATGACGAAATCGATGAGATTTCTTCCGAATTAGATAAGATGATAAGTGAGGATTAAAGATGAGCGAGTTGGTTATACAGTATCATGATTTTGAGAATGCCAAAAAGGAAATAAAGAAGTTCTCTGAACAAACCACAACGGATTTAGATTTGAGAAGAGTTGATGATTCCAAAGGTGTCGGCGAATTTTTGGGTGATTGGTTTTTCGGGCGTGGAATCGGAAAAGACCACCTGGTTAAAGGTGAGGAATTAAATGATTTGACGTCACAAATCCAAACGCATCTGCACAGCATCAATAATACCCAAATCAAATTGATTAAGGAGTTTGGACAGGTATATAGTGCGTTGGAGGCTTTGGACAAGGATTATATCCAGGCTATTCTGATTTCCATTAAGGCTACGGAAGAAACAAGTGAAGGGATTCAGAAAACCCAAGAGCAGATTAAAAAGATTGTAGAGAATCAGCGTAAAACACTTGAAGAACTCAAGAAGTTCAAACAGAAATTAGATGGATACACTCACTTGGGTGATATCGACAAAATATGGGGTGACTGCCAAAAATGGCATCAAGATATGGCGTCACTTACAAAGGAAATCTCTGCGGCTACGGAACACGGTAAAGACAACGATAAAAAACTTGAGGCGTTAAAGAGCGCATTGTCTACTGCTGAAAAGAAAACCGGAGACCTGTCAGTACAAATCTCGCAGATGATAGAAAGGTTGGAATCTGTCACATCATTTACAAGTGCTTTGGAAAAAATTACGCATCTACAAGATGTCGATGAAATGTGGGAGTCCCTTATTACCGCACATGAGGCATTGAAAAATATCGGTAGTGATATCGAAGCACTGAAAAAAGGTGCCGCTAAGCATCAAGAGGAAATAAATAAATTGCTTGTTTTTGTAGAGAAAGTATCTTCTCTTGAACATTTGATGGATGTGGACAAACTGTGGTCTTGCGCAGAAGAGCAGAAACATCATTTGAAGGAAATTGACCGTATTGATGATGAACAAACTGGTAGGTTAGATGCGTTAACACGGAAGCTTGAGGAAATAACTGACCGTGTATCAGCAAATGAAAAAACTTTAAAGAATCTGGATGAGAGCGTTAATAAGTTCAATAGTATGGCTCATTTGGAGGATGTGGACAGTACATGGAATACTGTAAAGGAACATTCCGAACAGTTAAGTGAGATGGAAAAGCAGAATGATGCCATTGTTGCTTCTGTTCAGAAAAATAAGGAAGAAGTAGAGGCGAAAATTGCAGCATCTATTCAAGAAACGAACAATACAATCGAGTCTTTAACAAAGAAGATTAAGTATGCGTATTGGATTGCCGGAGGGGCTGCAGGATTGGCAATAATCGAGTTGCTTTTGCTTCTGCTATGAAGGTGATATGATGGACAAGTATGGTCAAGCACTAATTAATAGTGCATCGAAATTAGATGCCGTTACGGATGCTTGTGGTGAAATAACAAAGTTAGCAACTGTGATTGTGGAAGAATGTAGTAAATCGGCCACCATCGCTTTGCTCAAAAAGATATCAGAAGCTGTTGATAATCCGAAATATAAAATAGAGGTTAAACGTGCGGCACAGGTTGTTAATTCCAACCTGATTGAATTTTATGGTTATTCCACTATTCAGAGTATTTGCAAACCTGTTTCGGATGAAGATGATGATACAAGAACTATCGAAGACTTGTTGGATGAATTAAACGCTCTTGTTGGATTGGAAAAAGTAAAGGATAAAGTCCAAGATTTAATTGTGTATCAAAAGGTGCAGGAGATGCGTAGAGAGAAAAATCTTCATTCCGCTAAAAACACATTACATCTTGCTTTTACAGGAAACCCTGGAACAGGAAAAACAACAGTTGCCAGAATTGTGGGTAGAATTTACAAACAAATTGGCTTGCTTTCAAAAGGACATTTTGTTGAAGTTTCGAGAACAGACCTCATTGCCGGATACCAAGGGCAGACAGCACTTAAAGTGAAAAAAGTAATTGAACAAGCCAAAGGTGGGGTGTTGTTCATTGATGAAGCCTATAGCATCACGGAAAATGACCATTCTGATTCTTATGGCAGGGAATGTTTAACGGAGCTGACAAAAGCCTTAGAAGATTATAGAGATGATTTGGTGGTGATTGTTGCGGGATACACAGAGCCTATGAATAAGTTTTTTGAGTCCAATCCTGGCTTAAAATCTCGTTTCAACACCTTTATTGAGTTCGATGACTATAATTCTATTGAGTTGGACAAGATACTTCTTTCCATGTGTAAAAATAACGATTATGTCTTGGATGATGAAGCTAAAGAAAAAATACATTTGTATTTCGAACAACAGACTGCATCAAAGGATGAGTACTTCGCAAATGGTAGGTTGGTAAGAAATCTTTATGATGATTTGGTTATGAATCATGCAAGACGAGTAATCAATACTGCAAATCCAGGGAGTGAAGAACTGTCTACGATTAAAGCGGTAGACTTTATATTTACCACGAAAAACGGATGCAACGATAATTAAGATTAAGAAGGGAGTGACCACAGTGGCTGATATGAAACAGATACACGATTTCGCTGTCAAATGGTGCGATAAATTTCGTGATCAGAACATTAATTACATAGATTTGGTTGACCACTTTATGGCTGATGATTGTGCTGCTCTTGGTTTTGAGATGGACTGTGGCCACGCTTTTTCTGAAAGATATGGACAGGCAGCAAACAACTATGAGGCTCTGGACAGAATCATTGATGATGTCACAGACATCCCCCTGCTTGGGTCTGCAATTTATTCTCAATGGAGATATTTCAACCATTGGGCGTATGACGCAGCAGAAATATTGGATTCCCAAAACCGAGCGTGGTTTATTCTGGCGTTAAGCCGATTGGCACTTCTTTCTGGAGAGAATCCATTTATTTTCCAAGGCACACTGAAAAAGATGCGTATTGTATCAAATAATATCTGTTACGGTCCCATGCCGGATCCTAATGATGAAGTGGAACAACACCTTACCATCAATGATGAAGGTCGCGTTTGGTTTTCCGGATATAACTTTGGCCACAGTGGAGAAAGATACGAAAAAGCACGAAATAAGAATTTTAAAATTGAAAAAGTTGCTACTGACAGATTACTCTGTGCAATTGCAGCTTATTTTGGTAACGAATACGATGAAATTTTTGCTACAGATATTGGCAATTGGGAGATGGAACTAACAAATACCGAGGGAACAGTTTATAAATTCCGTGGTTCGCTGTGTGCTGATTTTGACTATGAGGGCATCGATTTATCTGACCTTGTACGTGATACTGTTGGTATGGATGGTTTGTATGTCTTTGATGGAAATTGCAAACCGGATGTGATAAACAGAATCGCATTGGACTACCACAGAGTCACAAAAATAAAACCTAAGGAAGTGCCGGAAGGAGCAACCTGGGAATTTGTTACATGGGATTACACAGAGCACCTAATTATTGACAGAGAAACAGAAACCCTTGAACACATCCAAAATATAGGGTCTGGCTATAAGGTTTCTCGTAAGTATGAAATTGAAGGAGGAATTGAAAGTCTGCTTGAAAATTTCAATGCAGAGGATTTGTTTTCACACATTGAAGGGAATCCCGACGATGTGATAGATACTCCAAACGAAACCAAGGATTATAAAATTACCATCGATTACAAAAAGAGTCCACAGCGTGTTATCGAAGGCAACTATGATAAAAATGGTCTGCCGGAGGATTTTGCGGATTTTGCAGAGACGGTATTTGAGTTTATAAGATTTTATGGATTGGGGGGGAGGTTCTCGATCCATCGGTTTACGGCAAGGCAAAACGCCGCAAATCGGAATACATTTTCTGCAGCGTTACCTTTGATGAGGGATACAAGAGTTATTATTATCTGACAGATGATGATAGCATTGAAATTGGTGACTTCGTGCTTGTGCCTGCAGGTAAGGATAACCATGAGGCGGTTGTAGAGGTAGTGAATATTGAGTATTTCAGTGAAGAAAATGTGCCTCTACCTATTGAAAAAACAAAGAGAATCATCCGTAAGTGTACGGACGAGGATTTCGACCCGTCTGTAGCGTAAGCGGAAAATATGAATTTACAGAGTTGATGAAACACAAAGGGAGACGGAAAAATATGATTGAACAAATTTTTAAATTAACACAAGGAAATGAAAAAACAGTTGAAAAGGTAATTATTGATGAAAATATACACTATATGCATATGATCTTGAATAAGGGTGAATGTCTGCCAGAGCATTTTTCAAATGCAAAAAGTGTGTATATTACAGTTGTTCGCGGAACATTATCAGCGACTTTGAATGAACAGGAAACACATGAATATCAGGCAGGAACAGTATTAAAAGTTCCATTCCATACAAAAATGAACTTAAAAAATGTTTCTGAAGAAACGCTGGAGTTTATTGTTGTTAAAGCACCGGCGCCAAACTGCTAAATTCCAGTTTTATGGATATGTTTCCACAAACGACTAAACAACGAAAAAGGCTGTGGATATGTTCCCTTGCTCGTAAAAATAGCAAGGACATTCAGCCTATCGTATCAAGCCATATTGAAAGTGTCGTACTTTTGAGTCGAAATCTATAGAAAAAGATAGATGAAAATAATTATTTTTATCAAAAAGCATATACAAAAGAGTATATTTCATATATAGTAATACAAGTAGACAATCAATCAGGAGGGTTAATAATGATTGAAATATTAAAAGCGATATTGTTCGGTATTGTAGAAGGTGTGACAGAATGGCTTCCTATCAGCAGTACAGGACATATGATTTTACTTGATGAATTTATTAAATTGGATGTAAGTCCAGAATTTTATAGTTTGTTTCAGGTTGTCATTCAGTTGGGTGCAATTATGGCTGTTGTTATTTTGTTTTGGAATGATTTTTTTCCTTTTGGAAAAAAAGACAATCCATATCCATTAGCTAAAGATGGTTTATTATCTTATGTAAAAGTTGATAAGGTTGTCTTATGGATTAAAATATTAGTAGCCTGTATTCCAGCAGCAGTCGTTGGGGTACTCTTTGATGAACAACTAGAAGCAATGTTCTATAATTATCAGACAGTATCTATAGCATTGATTGTTTTTGGGATTGCGTTTATTGTGATTGAAAATAGAAATGCGCATCAACATAGTCGCATCCATTCATTACGAAATATTACAATTCAGACAGCTTTACTGATTGGTGTATTTCAGCTGATTGCAGCGATTTTCCCTGGAACATCACGTTCAGGTGCAACGATTGTAGGAGCTTTATTATTAGGCGTATCTAGAACCGTTGCAGCTGAGTTTACATTCTTTTTAGCGATTCCAGTTATGTTTGGAGCTTCACTATTAAAGATTGTTAAATTTGGTCTGTCTTTTACAATGCAGGAAGCAACAATTCTTATTGTTGGTATGGTTGTCGCCTTTGTTGTTTCTGTATTTGTTATTAAGTTTTTAATGAGTTATATTAAAAAACATGACTTTAAAGTTTTTGGATGGTATCGTATTGTTTTAGGTATCATAGTTCTTGTATATTTTATGTTTTTAGGATAACACGATTTCTGTCGTGTTTTTCTTTGTATGGAGGAAATATGAAGTATCAGTTAGTGCATTCATGTGATGAAGAACTTTATCAGTTTTATTTGCGTCAAAGAACGTATTTTTCATTGGATGTTCAAGAAATAACTTATGATTATATTAATCAGGATATGTTGGGGCCTGAGGGGTTTGATGAAAGAAATCATTTTCACTATAAAATATATGAACATCAAACAATGATTGCTTATATAGATTATATGCTTGGCTATCGTTTTTCTATGAAACATGATCAGTCGTATTTATGGATTGGTTTGTTTCTAGTAGAAGAAAGCTTATGGCATCATCATTATGGTCAAAGAATTATTCAAAGATTATGTCAAAATTATTCTCAATATACGATACAGCTAGCTTGTTTATCTCAAAATAAAAACGGAAAGGCTTTTTGGCAAGCTATGGGCTTTAAAGAAATAGCTCGTTCATATTGGGGTCATGAAGAAGTTGTAATATTTGAAAAACAGTCTATGGAGGTATTATGAGTTTTATTGATTTTGAAAAAGAATATATGAATACAAAAAAAGAGAGTCAATATATTCATCGTTATTGCAATATGTTTGCTGTGTTAAGACTTGTCTTTTTTTGCGTGATGATTGTATTGTTATTATTGGGATATTATTGGCAAAACATTGGCTATGTTTTAGCAGGAATTTTCTTTATTGGATTTATAGGCGTGGTTATCATTCATAATCGTTATAAAAAACAAGATCTTTATATCCAATCCCTTTTGAAAACATATAAGCGTCATATTGATAGAAAAGAGGGGAAATGGAAAGAATTCGAAGAGAATGGAGAGGCTTTTTTAAGTGATCAGGACTATAAAAGCCTTGATTTGGATGTTTTAGGTCAAAATTCATTATATCAGATGATTTGTGTAGCATTTACCCAACAAGGGAAAAAGCAATTAGCAGATTATCTGATTCAGGATAGCAGCTATGATCAAATGATGGAACGTCAAAAAGCAGTTAAAGAATTGGCAGATATGCCAGAATTTGTTGTTCGATTAGAAACATTAGGTTCAATGATTCCAGAACAAAAAAAGAATGGCATTGAAAAATGGATGGCATATATTCAAAATCAGTCCATTCCAACATTATTACGATTTTTATTTATTATACCTTTGATTATCTGCTGTAGTTTGATTTGTGTCTGTTTTGGATGGGGCACACCATATAGTCAAGCCATATTGGAAGTAGGAGTCGTTTTACAATTGTGTATTACGTTTTTAAAATATCGTTATCATCAGGAAATGTTTGAACCAATTGCATACTTATCCACAGGTTTGGAAAGTTATGCACAGAGTTATGCACAAATTGTGAACAACTCATTTTCTTCATCTTATCTAAAATCATTACAATCAAATATAACGCATCAAGAGGATGCTATAAAGGCTATTTTACAACTTTCGCGTATAAGTCAAAAGGTTATCTATCGTCAAAATATTTTTGCTTTTCTATTTTTAAATGGTTTAGGATTATTTGATTATTATATTCAATATCAATATGCCAAGTGGCTCAAGCAATATAGTCATGCTGTTCCAAAATGGTTTGAAAGTTTAGCGCATATAGAAGCATTAATGAGCTTGGCAATTTTAAAAGTGGATCAGTTTGATGTTGTCTTGCCCGATATTCAGAAACAGAAAACATTATCATTCCATGATTTGCGTCATCCTTTAATCGATCCTTATCATGTTGTTGGAAATGATTTTGAAATGCAGGAATCTTTATGTGTGATTACAGGTTCTAACATGTCTGGAAAAACAACATTTATGCGAACTATTGCTTTAAATTTAATTTTAGCATATGCCGGGGGATTTGTTTTTGCTAAAAATATGAGCTGTTTTCCAATGCATATTATGACCTCGATGCGTGTGAAAGATAATGTGGAAGAAGGTATTTCTACTTTTTATGGAGAACTTTTACGTATTAAGGAAATGATTGAATATTCTCATAAGAAACAACCAATGATTTGTTTTATTGATGAGATTTTTAAAGGAACAAACTCTTTGGATCGTATTGCCGGAGCAAAAGCAACGATTGAAAAGTTATCCTTACCTTATGCTTATACCTTTTTAACAACGCATGATTTAGAACTAGGTCAGCTAAAAAAACAGAATTATCATTTTGATGAATACTATGAAGATGAACACATATATTTTGATTATAAAATCAAAAAAGGCATATCAAAATCAAGCAATGGGCAATTCTTATTAAAACAGGTTGGTATTCTTGATTGATAGGGGGTTAATGGAAATGAAAGAAAAAACAATGAAAGATATGTTTAAATTAACTTTTGGCGAAGAGGTTGGAAATGCTGTCAGTCATGGTGTGATGGCTTTACTATGTTTATTATCCTTGCCTTTTGTAGCTGTATATTCATATATTAAAGGTGGAGTTGTTCGTAGTGTAGGTGTTTCTATTTTTGTTATTTGTTTATTTTTAATGTTTTTGATTTCAACAATATATCATAGTATGGCTTATGATTCTAAACAGAAATATGTCTTTAGAAAATTAGATCATATCTGCATCTATTTAGCGATTGCTGGAAGTTATACACCCGTAGCTTTATGTGTCGTTCAAGGCTGGGTTGGTATTTTAATTTTAGTTATTCAATGGTCTGCAGTTTTAGCTGGAATTTTATTGAAAGCTATTGCGAAACGATCTTTTCCCGTTTTATCTACGACTATTTATTTAGTCATGGGATGGATAGCCATTATCTTTATTCCATTTCTTATTCATTCTTCTTTCTGGTTTTTGTTTTTTATTGTTATGGGTGGAATCATGTATTCCGTAGGTGTTTTCTTCTATGCTAAGCATAAAAAATATTTTCATTTTGTCTGGCATTTATTCATTAATTGCGCAAGTATTTTACATTTTATAGCAATTGTTTTTCTCATGTAATAAAAACCCCAGGACAGAGCTTTGGCTTGTCTTTGGGGTTATTTTTCTTCATTTGTTTCATAAAAAGTATCAAGTATTCTTTCGGCAATCATTTTATATTGATTACTTAAAGAACAGATTAATAATAAAATGAAAACAAGTTGGTAAGAGTTATCTAAATCTATGTGTTGATTTTTAATTAAGTTTTGAATAGAAACTGTCACATCATGAGATAACTCTTTTTGTATGTTTAAATAATTATTATAAATGGGTTCAATTTCTTCCATATGATCATGGAAAGGCTGTAAAATCTTTTTGATTTCCTGGATAGAAATAGTATTTTTTAGTGAATAAATAAATAACATTTGTAAAATATGATTTTTTGTATATTTCTTTCCTTTGATAGGTTTTAATAATCCTTCTTTAGAATAATTATTAATCATTGTTTTGGTTAGAAGCTTATCATTATCATGTCGCTTATTATCAGCAAGATTAATATCAAATAAAGTCATAATTTGATCCATATACAAATCAAGAGAAGGTATATCTTCCGATTTTAAATGACTCATGTTTTCAATCTGATCTAAAATCATATCTAATTTTTCATTGTTCATAAACTCACCTCATAAATAACTATACATGAATTTATACAAAATAACAATATCTCGTTGACAAATGGTTAAAATAAAATATAATAGATGTATAAAGTAGTATTAAATACTACATATAAAGGAGTTGATATTGTGAGAAAGTTGTTTCAGAAAGCTATGGATCCTATTAGCAGTGAAACTCATTTTATAGGGGCATGCTTATCTTTTATTGGTTTATTGATTATGATTTTTATTGGAATACAGAAAGATACGTCACCGGCTGTTTTATGTGCTGGAATCATTTTTGGCATATCATTGATTGCTTTATATAGTGCCAGTTCAATTTATCATTTTTTTAGTGGCAGTCAAAGAATAAAAACGATTTTAAGAAAATTAGACCATTCAATGATCTATGTATTAATAGTTGGAACTTATACTCCAGTTGTTATTGCATGTATGCCTGCGCCTCATTCATATTATTTTCTTGCTGTTTTGTGGAGTGTTGCTATTATTGGAATTATTTTAAAAATCTGTTGGTTAAATGCACCTCGTGCAGTTGCAACAGCTATTTATTTGATTTTAGGATGGTCTATCTTATTTGATTTTCAATCATTTAGAGGTATTCCTTTACCTTGTTTGTTCTTAATTGCCTGTGGTGGTATTGCATATTCTATTGGTGCTTTTATTTATATTTTTAAAAAACCTAATTTAACGAAAGATTTTGGCTTTCATGAACTTTTCCATATATTTGTCATTATGGGTTCAGTATTTCATTATCTGGCAATTGTTATTTTTATTTTATAAAAAGCATATCTATGCTTTTTTTCTTTGCTTTATATGTCATTTTTGCTTATAATAGGAACTGGTGATAAAAGAATGAAAAAATTAAAATTAACATATCAGACTATGATATTATATGTTTTGACCTTTTTGGTCATTGTTATTGGAGATCAGGTGACAAAAATCATTGTTGATCATACATTATCTCTAGGAGGTAGTTATTCCATTATAGATAATTTCTTTTATTTTACATATACACATAATACAGGGGCAGCCTGGGGAATGTTGGCAGGTAAAATAAATCTATTCGTGATTGTATGGATAGTTGCTGCGATTGGAATTGTTTATTATTTTATCAAATCTGAACCCTATCAAAAATTGACACGTTTTGGATTGGTACTTGTTTTTGGGGGATCAATTGGCAATTTAATTGATCGTATTGCCTTTGGATATGTAAGAGATTTTATTGATTTTATTATTTTTGGATATAATTTTCCTATTTTTAATGTTGCTGATATGGCGATTACTATTGGTATGGCGTTAGTCATCTTAGAAATATGTATAGAGGAGTATAAAGCATGGAAACTATCAAAATCACAGTAGATGAAGAACATAAAGGTCAAAGGCTGGATAAATTGTTGTCTGGTTATTTGAAAGATATGTCAAGAACACAGATTCAACAATTAATTCGTCAACAAAATGTGACTGTGAATGATGTCATTGTTAAATCAAGTTATAAAGCCGAAATAGGAGATATTTGTTGTGTATCTATTCCTGAACCAGAAAATACAGATATATTACCAGAGAATATTCCACTTGATATTGTTTATGAAGATCAGGATGTCATTGTGGTCAACAAACCAAGTGGTATGATTGTTCATCCATCAGCAGGTATTTATTCAGGAACTCTTGTGAATGCTTTATTATATCATTGTCAAGATTTATCAGGTATTAATGGCGTGATGCGACCAGGTATTGTTCATCGTATTGATAAGGAAACAAGTGGTTTATTAATGGTTGCAAAAAATGATTTGGCACATCAAAGTTTAAGTGAGCAGTTACAGGAGCATACAGTTACAAGACGTTACTATGCATTAGTTCATGGTTTGATTCCTCATGAGTTTGGACGAATTGAAGCACCTATTGGACGTGATCCTCGTGATCGCCAGAAAATGACTTGTACTGATAAAAATGCCAAGGAAGCAATCACAAATTTTAAAGTGATTGAACGTTTTCGTGATATGAGTTTGGTTGAATGTCGTTTAGAAACTGGACGTACACATCAAATTCGTGTTCATATGCAATATATTGGACATCCTGTATATGGTGATCCACAATATGGACTTAGACGTGATGATACAAGTCATGGTCAATATTTACATGCTAAAATTTTAGGATTTATTCATCCGCGAACACATGAAGAATTATATTTTGAAAGTGAGTTACCAGATTTCTTTTTAAATAAACTTTCACAACTAAGAGAAGAAATGGGGGAATAAAAATGTCTAAAGTGATTAGTTGGGATCAGTATTTTATGGGAATTGCAAAATTATCAGCATATCGTTCAAAAGATCCTAATACACAAGTGGGGGCTTGTATTGTGAGTCCTGAAAATAAAATCGTAGGTGTTGGATATAATGGATTGCCTTGGGGATGTGAGGATACGGAATTTCCTTGGAACAGTCGAGAAGGGGATATGTATGATACAAAATATCCATATGTTGTTCATGCTGAGTTAAATGCAATTTTAAATAGTATTCAAAATCTTAAGGGATGTCGTATCTATGTATCATTATTTCCTTGTCATGAATGTGTGAAAGCTATTATTCAAAGTGGTATTCAAAAGATTATTTACGAAGATGATAAATATAATGATACACCTAGTGATCGTGCTGCAAAGCGTATGCTGGATGCTGCAGGTGTTGCCTATCAAAAAATGCAACGCTTCGATATAGAGATTAAAGATTAATAAAAAAGCTGAGTTATATTGTTTTGGCGCTTTAAATAATCGCGGGGTTTTATAAAAAAGCTTTAAAAAAATTGTGGGGCAGAAACACCCCACTTTTATTTTAAAGGAAATTGCAGACATTCATTATTTTATTTCCTTTTTTTATATTTTCCTCTATAATTACCTATTCTTTTAATACTTTCTTTATTTTCATTTATTAGATATTTTTCATATTGGTTTTGTGAATAAATGAATTTGTTCCTGGCTCTTTTAAAATTGCTTAATCCATTTGCATTACTTATAATTTTCTTTATATAGTTATTCTTTCCTTCTATAGGTCCGTTTGAAAGTCTTCTTCCATCATACCAATGAAATGAATTTAATATCTCCTGTTTCCGGTTTGTGAGTGTCTTTGCACATTCAATCATCTCCTGTATATTTGATAATTTCATTCTTTTTATTAATGAATCGAATTCTTTTGTTTTTTTATCTATATCAAATGTCTCCTGATTTTCATTATTGAAGTTGATGTATTCTTCTTTTATTTTATAGGCTTCATTGAGTATAGGATTAATTTGAAGGATTCTTTCCTTTAAGCCTAGTTCAGTTGTTGTATGTCCTAAAACTCTATCATAGTAGAATTTTTCAAAGTTTAAACTGTCTTCATTTTTAAGAATAATATAATATCTGCTTTTAAGAAGTTTGTAATCTACAGAATTTTTAAGTTCATCAGTAGAATACTTCTTCATGATTCTTTTTCTTACCTGATTCAATGAATCATTAACTTTTTTGACTACATGAAAAGGATCAACACAGATAATAGCACTTTTAAAAAAATTATGAATAATGAACTTATAATTAGAATACATATCTATAATGATATATTTAACTTGATTTCGTTCTTCAAGAGGAATGTGGAAGAAATAGTCATAAAGATCTTCACTCCATCTAGATTCCACAATATCAATAATATATTTTTTAGAAAAATCCATAATCATAAAAGCATATTTCTTTTTTGCATGTCTGTTGAAATAGAATTCATCAAAACAGAGGATATGAGTAAGAGTTTTTCTTTTGATTTGAACATGTCTATCGAAGATATCGACAACAGTAGAAACAGAAACACCATATTTTTTAGCTACAGAAGAAAATGTAGAAGTGTAAGGTTTCAAATCATTAAGAATATTGATAACAGTAGAAGCAGTAAGGATATGTCTGGTACCAGTAAAGGGAGAATATTCAACGAAGGACTTGCCACAGTCCTTGCAGCAATAACGACGTTGTTTATAGAAAATAAAAGAATGAGAATGAATTAAAACTTTATGATTTAATTTTCTGATTTTATAATCTTTAATTCTATCGGTTAAAGAACCACAATGAGGACAAACCTGAATAGATCTTTTAAGAATAATAATAAAATCAGAAGATTCAGTTTTGGTAATAGATTCAATAAAATCCAAATCTTTTTCTTTTAAATCAAGAAGTTTAATGATAAAATCGTTCATGAGGAACCTCCTTTCAAGATATAAATGTCTGCAAACATATATTATATCAGGAGGTTTCTTTTTATTATGAAATTACCCCATTTAGAAATTAAAGCAGAAAAAGGCAAACCCCGTAATAAAATTAAAGGTTAAGGTTTACCCCGCGATTATTTAATATACC
>NZ_NFLH01000041.1 GCF_002160815.1 Massilimicrobiota sp. An134
CATCTATCATCTGGTAACGACAAATCAGCAGTTTGATGCATCGTTACTGAGATAGAAAGAAAATGAAACCGTATTCATAAAAAGTCTATTCCATAGGCTGTTTTCGTCATGCCCAAAAATACAAATCATATTCACATTTCAAAGATCTTACATATTGATGAGCTAGCATAATCAAATCATTTAACATTTTCAAACTTTTTCATCAAATGACTTGATTTTTATATAGTTAGCTCCTTTGATATAAAAAAGGGGTTATACCCCCTCTTCTTCAATAGCATATCTTACAATTGTTTTGAGTTTATCCACTGGATTTCTTTCAGGATCATTTAAATAAATTTCATGATGAAAACCACTTAATTTCATTCCCTGAATTGTAATATATTCCATAATTTGTTTGGTTGTATTAATTTCTGTATTATAAGCTCCTTTATGCATCATCTGCACACAACGTCCTTCTTTAAACCTTTTTAAATAAACATCAACAAGATAAGGATTATCTTTTTTTAATGTTATATTTTCCTTAATTGTTTCAAAAGTCTGCTCATCAAGAACTTTAGGTTGAGCAATCATTAATGTAAATTTAATCATCTTTTTTCGTGTCACATCAAACTGACTATTATCATATGTATCCCATAATCCTTCTAATGGAGAAATGAGGTATAATAAATCCATTTCTTCTTTAAAATAATCTTTAATTGCTTTCGATAATATATGTAAAGCCTCTGCTTTTAACTTAAATTCTTCCACATTTGGATTTCCGATTCCATCAACCATCAGAAAATTAAACTCTGGCACATCTACAACATCTATTCTTTTTGTTGAAGCATCATATTGTTTTTTATACTCTCTTCTAATGCCTTCTTTCACTAAGAATCCTCCTTCCATTGCCTTTACATTATATATAATTTTCATAAAAATATCCACTTATTTTAGGATTTTTTTATTTTTTATCTTCGCATTTTTTATTTTTCACACAAAAAAAGCGATTTTTTTAAAATCACTTTTCATCCCACAAAACAATTTGGCGAGATTGATTTGTACGCTTAACATCAATAATTCTTTGATTTTCAGATCCTCTAAACTTTAAACTAATATTTTTTTGAGCTAATATAAATGGTCCATCAACCAATATATCAAGATAACTTAATATTTCATCACTGTAAGGTCCATGCACCTTGCCACCTGGTAACAGATCTTCATAAAGATAGCCTGTATAACACCAAATATCTTTATCAGGATACATTTTTCGAACTTGTTGTAATAAAGGTAACAATCCCTCCTGATTAACAAGTTCCATAGGTTCTCCGCCTAAAAGCGTTAATCCCGCAATATGACTTGGTTCTAATGCTTTTAAAATCAAATCAATTGTTTCTTGGTTAAACTCCTGTCCATAATTAAAATCCCATGCGATCTCATTGAAACATTCAGGGCAACGATGAGTACAGCCAGAAACAAAGAGTGAAACTCTCACTCCTGTTCCATTGGCTATATCTACTGTTTTAATTGTTGCATACTTCATGTTTATAAGTGAAGAACACGTTCTTTAATTTCTTGTGTTCGCCCTTGATTCCAGAATTGTGTTCCAATATATCCACATGTACGTCTAGCAACACTCATTTTATCTTGATTTGTATTACCACAGTTTGGACATACCCAAATCAATTTTCCATCTTTATCTTCTTTGATTTGAATCTCTCCATCATAACCACATTCCATGCAGTAATCGCTCTTTGTATTTAATTCTGCATACATAATATGTTCATAAATATGTTTCATCACAGCTAAAACGGCTTCAATATTATCTTGCATATTTGGAACTTCAACATAGCTGATAGCTCCTCCTGGTGATAATTTCTGGAATTGTGATTCAAATGTTAATTTTGTAAAAGCATCAATTTCTTCAGTAACATTAACATGATAACTATTTGTAATATAGTTTTTATCTGTCACACCTGGAATTTTTCCAAAACGTTTTTGTAAACATTTTGCAAACTTATATGTTGTTGATTCAATTGGTGTTCCATATAAACTAAAATCAATGTTTTCTTCTTCTTTCCATTTTGCACAGGCATCATTTAAATGTTGCATTACTTCTAATGCAAATGGTGTTGCATCTGGATCGGTATGTGATTTTCCTGTCATATATTTGACACATTCACAAAGACCCGCATAACCTAATGATATTGTTGAATATCCACCATATAATAATTTATCAATTGTTTCACCTTTTTTAAGTCTTGCTAGAGCACCATATTGCCATAAAATAGGTGCCACATCACTGACAGTTCCTTTTAAACGATTATGACGACACATTAACGCTTCTTTACATAAATCCAATCTTTCATCCATAATACGCCAGAACTCTTTCATATCACCTTTAGAAGAGCAGGCAACATCCACAAGATTGATTGTCACAACACCTTGATTGAAACGCCCATAATATTTAGGTTTATTTGTTTCAGGATCAACATATGGTGTTAAGAAACTACGACATCCCATACATGTATAACAATGTCCTTCATCATTTTTATCAACTTTTAATTCCAACATTTTCTTTTCAGAAATATAATCTGGAACCATACGTTTCGCTGTACATTTTGCTGCCAATTCAGTTAAATACCAATATTTGCTGTCTTCACTAATATTATTTTCTTCTAAAACATAGATTAATTTAGGAAAGGCTGGTGTTACATAAACACCTTTTTCATTTTTAACACCTAAAATTCTTTGGTTTAATGTTTCTTCAATAATTAAAGCTAAATCATCTTTGATTTGTCCATCAGGGACTTCATTTAAATACATAAAGACAGTTACAAATGGTGCTTGCCCATTTGTTGTCATTAACGTAATAACCTGATATTGAATCATTTGGACACCACGATTAATTTCTTTACGCACACGATATTCAGCCAATTCATTAATTTGTTCTTCACTGACAGGAATATTTTCCTGTTCAAATTCTTCTCTTACTTCTTTTCTGAATTTTTGACGACTGACATCAACAAAAGGAGCTAAGTGAGATAAACTGATACTTTGTCCCCCGTATTGTGAACTTGCAACCTGTGCAATAATCTGTGTTGCAATATTGCAGGCTGTAGAAAAGCTCTTAGGTCTTTCAATCATTGTTTCACTGATGACAGTTCCATTTTGTAGCATATCTTCAAGATTAACTAAACAGCAGTTATGCATATGTTGAGCAAAATAGTCTGAATCATGAAAGTGAATAATTCCTTCTTCATGAGCTTTCACAATATGTCCTGGTAATAATAGACGTTTTGTAATATCTTTGCTGACTTCTCCTGCCATGTAATCTCTTTGAACACTATTAACAGTTGGATTCTTATTAGAATTTTCTTGTTTAACTTCTTCATTAGCACATTCAATCAAGCTTAAAATCTGTTCATCTGTTGTATTTGATTTACGCACTAATGCTCTCATATAACGATATGTAATATATTTTCTTGCCACTGCAAAAGCATTCAATTTCATAATTTCATTTTCAACAAGATTTTGAATTTCCTCAACATTTAGCGCTCTTTTCATTTTTTCACATTGATACTTCACATTATTTGTAATATTATCAATATCTTCGTCTGATAATCTATCTGTTTCTACAACTTCATTATTGGCTTTTTCAATCGCTGCAGTAATTTTCGTTTGATCAAATAAGACTTCAGATCCATTACGTTTAATAATTTTCATAAAAACCCTTCCTCCTTGTTATTGTAATTGTTAGTTTATCATATTCATCTTTTGAATAAAAGGAATATACACCATCACTCAAGATTTTTTTAATTCTCCACAAACAAAATCAAAAAGCATTGATTATATCAATACTTTTTGATTTATGTATCTGTTTTCTATAAACTTGTATGAATCTATTATAGCTTATTCATCGACAAAATAAAAGTATAAAGCACATAATTCTCAAGAAAATAATCGCTAACGCTAATATTTCATTTCAAAACTTTTTTCATTCTCTAAAACTGCCAAATCTTCAACTTCACATTGTTCTATTCGAATATAGCGAATACTATGCATATAGTCAATAACCTGCTGAATCAAAGAAAGTTCTCCTTGTAAGCATGCTTCCACATCACCATTACTTAAATTTCTAACCCAACCTGTTAAATGCAAACGTGTCGCCTGTTGGTAAAATGTAATACGAAATCCAACCCCTTGTACACGCCCTTTAAAAATGAAATGTTTTCTCACCATATAACCACCTCTTTTTTTCTATTTTATCATTTTATAAAAATGAAAAAAAGAGAAATCGATATGAGATTTCTCTAATCATCCAATCCTTTTTTCTTATAACCATACATGAAAGCTATCACCCCTAATAGAATCCATACTATACAGACAATTATAGCTATCACTGTCTCCTGATTAAAGAAAGGTTGTTGAACTGACAATTGTGAATAAAGCGTTTGGAAAGATGTTGTTGGAAAAATAACTGCAATCTTTTCAATCATTTCATTAAGCTGACTGAACATAGGTGGCAACATTAATAAAATCATCAACGGAGAACTCAATGTTCCAGCACTCATCTGATCTTTAGAAAGTAGACCTACCAGTGCTCCAAAAAACAAGACACTTAAAGATGATAAAACATAAAAGATAAGGAAATATCCAAAATACTCCATTGGCTCCTGACAAACCAGAAAAATAAGAATGCCATCAATCAACATCAAAACCAGTGCAACAAAAGCTTTACTCAATAAGAAATCAGTTGCACTGACATTAGCCAACATTAAAGAACGTAAAGTATGTTTTTCTTTCTCTTCAGCAACCATATTGGCTAAAACATTCAGTGGAACAATAGAAATTGTCATAATAATACACATAACAATAACAAAACTCCCTGTAGCTCCCTTAAGAATATCCCCTAATAAAAATTTATACATCACACCAAATAAAACTGGCAAAGCCAACATTAAAAAAACATTTTTATTAACGAAGCAATTCTTTAAATCCTTCATAAACAAAGCTTTACAAATACGTATATTCATCATGATTCCTCCTTAGTCAATGTTAAAAAAACTTCTTTTAAAGTTGGTTCAATGGAATGAATCATTAATAGTTCATCAATATGTTCCAATTCCTGTTTTAAAAGTTTTGGATCTAAAGGAATCGTATAGTCTTCTTGACTTGTTTTCATACGAATCTGTTTTTTAGAATATTTAAGTTTCAAATCTTCAGGATGTCCACTTTCAATAATGTGTCCATGATTCAAAAATGCAACACGATGACACATTTCATCTGCTTCTTCCATATTATGAGTTGTTAAAAAGACAGTCGTCCCTTTCGCATTAAGTTTCTTGATAATTTCCCTTACCTCATTAGCAGTTGAGGGATCTAAATTTGCTGTTGGTTCATCCAAAAACAGAAGAGATGGTGAATGAATAATGGTTCTAGCAAAGATTAATCGTTGTTTCATTCCTTTTGATAATTGACTAACCAATTGCTTTTTAGCATCTAATAAATCAACTTCTTCTAAGACTTTTTCAATACACCTTTTATCAATATCATAGATTTTTGCAAATAACAGTAAATTATCATAAACACTCATCTTTTCATATAATCCACTATTATCACTCATAATCCCTATTCGACTTTTTATTTTTGAAGAAAAAGGCTTCTCCCCTAGTATCTGAATATCTCCTCCATCACTTTTTAACTGTCCCGTCAATAATTTAATCGTTGTTGTCTTTCCAGCTCCTGAAGGACCTAAAAAACCAAAAATTTCCCCTTTTCGAACTGAAAAATCACATCCTTGTAAAGCAACTGTCTTCTGAAAACTTTTTGATAGTTGCTTAACCTCAATAACATTTTTATCCATCATACTCCCTCCTTTTTCCTACTTTCATCGTATCATAGTCATTTTTAACAGACAATCATTTTACCATTTCTTTCCTTTATTTTTACATAACATTATAATTCATGATCAATCGTATGATTTTGTGCTATAATAAAAAAGCAAAAAAGATGAAAGGAGTTTTCAAATGAATTTCAAATTACCTGTCACAAATAAAAAGAGAACCATGATCATAATTGCAGTAATTATTTTCATCATCATATTTTGTCTTTGTATCTTTTTCTTTTCAAAAAATCAGACAGTTACAAAAAAAGCAGAGAATCAGACAGTTGTTACCAATCAACAATCAGATGATTCAAAACAAGAACAAGACACAGCAACCATAAAATCTGATAACAACTCATCACAAAATCAAGAATCTTCAAATGATTCAGCATCAAAAACAAAAGAAACAAATAAAGATACTCAAACACAAACATCAAAAAAGAATTCTCAAACACAATCAACTTCAAAAAGCTCACAAAAGACAACAACCAATAAAAGTTCTTCTACAAACCAAAGTTCATCATCAACCCATGAACATGTATGGAAAGACCATACTGCCAAAAGACAAGTTACAAAAAAAGTAACAGTTGTTGATGAACCAGAAACTTCAAAGGAAGTCCCTACATATCGATTGTATTGGTGGGATAGTAAGAAATGGACAGAAACAACAGACCCTGAAGTATTTAAGGAATGGTCAGTCCAAAAAATGCAATGGATGAAAACAACAGGATATACGAATCCCCCTGAACTCTATCTAGGAAAAGATGCTAATGGTCATGATCAATATACGAATGATCACTCCATTATAACAAATTATGAAACTGTACCTGCAAAAACTCACCAAGAAGAAAAAACATATACTGAGACTTATGTAGATTATCAGTATTGCAGTATTTGTGGTGCAAAAAAATAAAAAATACGACAACGACTAACATGTTAATCATTGTCGTATTTTTTAATATCAAAACTTTGAAAGAATTAGGTTTCATATTATTTTTTATTTCTTCATTAAAATACAAGATAATAAATCATAGCCTAATAAACTCATCATATTTCCTATAAGGAAAAAAAGAAAAGGGATTCCATCTATCAAACATATAACATCCATCTTCTTATCATTTTTCATTAATCGTTGCATAAATATAAAATTTCATCAAAAAAAGCTGTTAACATATATAGTCAACAGCTTCAACATCTATTCTTTATTTTTTGTTATGAGTAATAAAGTTATAGGCATCTTTACACATATCTTCTAATGTTTTTTCAGCTACCCAATCAAGTTCTTCTCTTGCTTTTGTTGGATCAGCATAACAAGTTGCAATATCTCCAGCACGTCTTGGTTTGATTTCATAATTGATTGTTACATTGTTCGCTTTTTCATAAGCTTTCACAATATCTAAAACACTATAACCATGACCAGTTCCTAAATTATAAGTATAAACACCATGATCACCAACAAGTTTCTTTAAAGCTTTCACATGTCCTTTGGCTAAATCGACAACATGAATATAATCTCTGACTCCTGTTCCATCAGGTGTATCATAATCATTTCCAAAAACACCTAAGCATTCTAATTCTCCTACTGCAACTTTAGAAATATATGGAACTAAGTTATTTGGTATACCATTTGGATCTTCTCCTAATAATCCACTTTCATGTGCACCAATAGGATTAAAATATCTTAATAAAACAATATTCCATTCATGATCTGAAATATAAATATCTCTTAATATATTTTCAATCATTAATTTTGTTGTTCCATATGGATTTGTTGTTGGTCCTAATGGGAAATCTTCTTGAATAGGAACTGTGTGAGGATTTCCATAAACAGTTGCACTTGATGAGAAAATCAAATTTTTACAATTATATTTTCTTAACAATTGACATAAAACAAGTGTACTCAATAAATTGTTTTGATAATATTCCATTGGTTTTTGAACTGATTCACCCACTGCCTTATACCCAGCAAAATGAATAGCCCCATCAATTTGATTATCTTGAAAAACTTTTTCCATTGCTTCTAAATCACAACAATCTACTTCATAAAAAGCAGGTCTTTTTCCAGTGATTTTTGCAATGTTATCTAATGCTTCAGGTTTAGAATTATAAAAGTTATCTACAATGACAACCTCATGTCCTTCCTGCATCAATTCTACAACTGTGTGGCTTCCAATATATCCTGCGCCACCTGTTACTAATATTCTCATTTGTTTTCCTCCCTTAAATAATCATCAAATATCTTTTGAATCGCTTCTTTTGTTATAGCGCCTTCATGTAATTTCTTTGTTCCTTCAAAAAAACAAGGAACATAATAATAATCATAAGTATCAGCCAATTCACTCTGTTCACTTTCTTCAATCATTTCTAAAGGAATACGTTGATACTTTGCATCCTGCTGATACAATTCTTGTATCCAGGCTAATGCCTGACGACAATATGGACAATTCTTTAAATAAAATAATTTCATATTAAATTAACCTCATTGTCTTAATCACAACAGGTTCAATTGGACAATCACGAGCATCTGTTGGGACATTAGCGATTTCATCAATCACATGTTTCCCTTTTGTGATTTTTCCAAAAGCTGCATACTCCCCATCTAAATGAGGTGCATCTTCATGCATGATAAAAAACTGTGAGCTGGCAGAATCCTTAATCATCGTACGTGCCATGGAAAGCACTCCTCTTGTATGTAATAAAGGATTATCAATACCATTGCTTTTAAATTCACCTTTAATCGCTGGTGTTTCATGAATATGCATATCTTTATCATATCCTCCACCTTGAATCATAAAGCCAGCAATGACACGATGGAAAATCAATCCATCATAAAAGTGGCTTTCAATCAGGTCAACAAAATTCTTCACAGTACGAGGCGCAATCTCAGGATATAATTCACCAGACATTACTTCTCCATTTTCCATTTCAATTTCAAAATCAATCGTTTTCATAACTTATCCTCTTTCTCTTCAATCATTCGATCATTTTTCTGTATTGTTTGTTCTTTTTTCTTTTGTAAATAAAATTTTATACCAAAAAATAAAACAATTAATGCTATTAAACCTAATAATAGATGTACTATTTTATTCATTTGTTCAAATTGATATGCTAAAGCGACAGTTAAACATAGATTGAGAATCAATAAAGCTCCCGTGGTTTTAATTCTATGATTATAAAGACAATCCAATGCTAAAGCATTTGACAAAAACAATATAATAATCAGTCCTACTTCCATGTTTTATCCTCCTGACACTATCATAACATCTTTTTCAATAAATTTCACTATAATTATGCTGTAACCGTTTTCATTGAATTATAAATATGTTAAAATGAAAGAAAGATATTCCAAAAAAATATTAAAGGAGCGTGATGATAATGAGAGCTTATCACTCAAACGAAATTGGAAATGTCGTTGTGTTAGGTCACTCTGGGAGTGGCAAAACCAGTGTGATTGAAGCCATGGCTTATCGTGCTGGTTTAACAAATCGTATTGGAAGAATTGAAGACGGGAATACCCTTAGTGATTATTCACCTGAAGAAATCAAAAGACATTCTTCTGTAGGATTATCTGTTATTCCTCTTGAATGGAACAACTGTAAAATCAATTTGTTAGATACGCCTGGTTCTTTTGATTTTATCGGTGAAGTAGAAGCGGCTTTAAAGGTTGCTGAAAGTGCATTAATTGTTGTACCTGCTACAGAAGGTATTAGTGTTGGTACTAAGGAAGCAATGCATAAAGCTTATGACAAAGCTAAAATGATTTATATTAGTGGCTTAGATTACCCTAATGCTGCCTATCATCAAAAACTTGAAGATTTAAAAATGACTTATGGTAAAGC
This sequence comes from Massilimicrobiota sp. An134, assembly GCF_002160815.1. Classification (GTDB taxonomy): domain Bacteria; phylum Bacillota_I; class Bacilli_A; order Erysipelotrichales; family Coprobacillaceae; genus Allocoprobacillus; species Allocoprobacillus merdigallinarum. The sequence goes on from NZ_NFLH01000041.1 coordinate 9,703, forward strand.
TATTGCACCGATTCAAGTGCCAATCATGGAAGGTCATAAAATGGTAGGTTATGTCAATGTTGCGAAAATGGAAGGTCGTTATTTTGATGGTGAACAGACTCATCCTTGTCCTATTCCTGATAATATGTGGGACGAAATAACACCTATTAAAAACATGATTGACGAAGCTGTCGCGAATACCAATGATGAATTATTAGAAAAATATATTAATGAAGAACCTTTTACAAAAGAAGAAATTTCTTGGGCATTACGTCAAGGTGTTATGAATAAAACATTGATTCCTGTTTTATGTGGAACAAATCAAATTGGTATTCAAATCATTTTAAATTCTATGGTGGCATTCTTTAGTGCTGCTGGAGATATGGTTAATTCTATGGTTGTGCATAATGAAGAAACGGATGAAGATGATTTGATTGGTTATGATGAATCTTTAGCTCCATCATTATTTGTTTTTAAAACAATTGCCGATCCTTTTGTTGGTCGTATTTCTTTATTTAAAGTTTGTACAGGTTCTATTCGTACAGGTATCACATTATTTAATGTACAGAAAAAAGAAGCTGAAAAGATCAATAAACTTTATGTGATGAAAGGTAAAGATTTGATTGAAACAGATTGCCTCTATGCTGGGGATATTGGTGCTTTATCTAAATTATCATATACACAAACGAATGATACTTTATGTACTTTAGATTATCGTATGACTTATGAAACTATTTTATTTTCAAAACCATACTATGGTAAAGCTATTAAACCTGTAGGTAAGGCTAATGAAGAAAAAATTACAAATGCTATTAATAAACTTCTAGAAGAAGATAAAACATTAAAATTTGAAAACAATCCAGAAACAAAACAACAATGTATTTATGGTATTGGTGATATTCATATTGATAGTGTTGTTTCTAAATTAAAAGAAAGATTTAAGATTGATGTCACTTTAGATAATATTATTATTCCTTATCGAGAAACAATTCGTGGTCAAGTGACACAAAGATATAAATACAAGAAACAATCAGGTGGACATGGACAATATGGTGATGTTGAAATGACATTTGAACCTTTACATGATTATACTGTTCCTTTTGTCTTTGAAGAAAAAATCTTTGGTGGAGCCGTTCCTAAAGCTTATTTCCCTGCTGTAGAAAAAGGTTTAGTAGAAGCAACAAAACATGGTATTTTGGCACAGTACCCTGTTTTAGGTATTAAAGCCACTTTGATTGATGGTTCATATCACAGTGTCGATTCTTCTGAAATGGCATTTAAAACAGCTACAATTATGTGTTTTAAAGAAGCTATGGAAAAAGCAAAACCAGCTTTATTAGAACCATTCATGACTTTACACGTTTATATTGATGAACAATTTACGGGAGATATTATGGGGCATTTCAATAAAAAACGTGCGCGTGTGATGGGAAGTGAAATCTTAGAAGATGGTTTAATTAAGATTACAGCTGAAGCCCCACAAGAAGAAGTCATGAATTATGCTGTTGATTTACGAGCAATGACACAAGGTCAAGGCTTCTTTGATATGGAATTTTTGGGATATGAATTTGCTCCTGAACATGTTGCCAAACGTGTGATTGCAAACCATCAACAATAGTAGTCAGAAGCTCTTAGGAGCTTCTTTTTTTAAAATTTATAGTTATAATCACATGAATTCCCATAATATTCCAGTAAGAATTCCTTGATTTTATTTGACAGTTTCCAAAAATGCTTTAGAATAGATTATAGAATTATAGCAATAAAGGAGGAATCTCTTGTGATGAAAAAGAAAATTGTCGCCTCTCTTTTATCATTAAGTATGCTGGCTTGTGCTTTGGCATCAACATATATAGTCAATGCTACTGATTTTGAAGGTCAAGAATCCAAATATATTAAACTATGCTCTTCTTCAAAATTAACGAGTAATCAGCAAACAACATGTAAAGAGTTTAATAGTTATTTATATGAAAAAAATAAAGGATTAAAACAAGAAGCTTCTCAGGCTAAAAAAGAAGCTGAAGATACAAAAGATGATCTTGCAAAAATTGCTGATAAAATTTCACAAATTGATACCAAAATAGAATCAGCTCAAAGTGAACTCAACTATGTTCAAGATAGTATAGATAAACTCAAAAAAGAAGTTGAAAAACAAAGTGAACAACTTCAAGAACGTTTGTATAGTATGCAAACAACTTTAAATTCTCATATCTTTACAACTTATATTTTTGGAGCAGACACTTTTTCTGATTTTATGAGTCGTGTCATTAATATCAAAGAAATTACAAATTATGATAATGAATTGATTGCTCAAATTAATGAAAATTTAAAAGAAGTTGAAAAGCAAGAAACAACTTTAAAAAATCTAAAGGATTCTTTAGAAGCCGACAAAAAAGAACAGGCTAGTCTACAAAAAACATTCCAGGCTAAACTGACTGAACAAAATAAAACAATTGCCAACAATAATTCTGAAGCAGCAGCAAATCAAGAATCTATTGAAACTATCCAAAAGAATTTAGCAGCCATTCAAAAGGCATCAAATGCTTCAAAGGTCAATAATGTCACACAGGCAACACCAAATAAAAAGCCTTCTTCTCCATCTGATTCTCAATCAACACAAAAGCCAAGTGAAGATCAAAATGAATCTAATCAAAGCAATTCAAATCAAAATGATGAAAAAGAAGATAACAATAATAACAATGAAAACAATAATCAGGAAAACAACAATACAACTCCTGGTGACAGCTTAACATCTAGTGAAGAACTTGGTTTAGCCATTGCAAATAAAGCTTTATCACGTCAAGGTTACATGTATGTATGGGGTGGTGGACACAGTTGGAGCAGTATTCAAAATCCTAATTGGACACAATTTGATTGTTCTGGATTAGTCAATTGGTCACACTATCAGGCTGGAGTCAACTTAGGACGTATCCATTATACTGGTTCACTCATCAATGCTGGAACAGGTATATCAAGAAGTGAATTACAAGCAGGCGATATTATTCTCTTTAGTAGTAATGGACAAGCCAGTGGTGTTCACCATGTAGGTATTTATATTGGAAACAACCAAATGGTTCATGCACCATCTACGGGGCAACCTGTCCAAGTCGCTAATTTAAGTTATAGTTATTGGCAAAATGAATGGTATACTTGCCGTCGTTTATATTAGACATCCTTGAGATGTCTTTTTTTCATGCAAAAAAGCGATATTTTCTATCGCTTTTACAATCTTAAATCTTTGTTTTTAGATAACAATGATGCTGCTGCCTCATCACAAATCACTGTAAAATTAGGATGAAGTTTCAAAATCGTTGCTGGAACCTCTTGACTGATTGGTTCTTCTATAAAACGCTTGAATATCTCTGCTTTTTCTTGACCATCTACAATCATCACTAAATGTTTAACACGCATTAAACTTTTAGCTCCCATTGTAATCGTATAAGGTTGTCGAGGTCTTTCACCATAAGTTGGATTCACTGCCAATTTATCTTTATATTCCATACAGTAAGTGTAACTGTCAAACTGTGTACAACGTGGACAGTTACCACAAAAATGGCCATCATGTCCAAGCCCAATCACCATCACATCTATGCCTCCAGCCTGTCTAATCTGCCAATCATAATCCTGCCAGTTATCCAATGAAATACGGTGGATATGTTCTTTGGAAATATGTGCTGGTTCAAAAAACATTTCTTTCATCTCAGCCCAGTTTGTTCCATATTTTTCACCTATATATGGATTTTCATCAAATAAATAATATTCAATGTCTTTAAATTTTTCTTGATCTTTAATTAGCGGAATCATCATCTTATATAACATACGTGGAGTTCTACCAGAAGTTAAAGAAATATTCACCCTCTTATCTTGCAGCATAGCTCCAAGCAAAATATACATAGCACTCTCACTCATTGCTTTCAAATCTTTTTCAATAACCAATTTCATAATAATATTCTCCTTTATCTTTTTTTATCTTTTTTTATGAACATCCCTATTGTCAGTCCAATCATCATTCCTAAACTAATTCCTAAAGCAACACCTAAATCACGAAATAATAAGGCTCCAGCACATATTCCTAGTCCTATGCCTTCTGACATATAATTTTCATTATAGATTTTATTATTTTTATGATAATAAACAAAAATAGTCACCAAACAAATTCCCATAATAATAAAATACCAAATAATTGTCATCAGCATCACTCCTATGCACCATGATTTATAGCTTCATCAATAAAACTTCCAATCTTGGGATTAAAACAATACCTTTTCACTTTTTTATTTATACAACTCTAAACTTTTCTTACTACTTAAAAAGCCTTATTTTCAAAATAGGGACTTGATGAACATATGCCGAATCATTATTAACTCTCATATGTACTACTCAAAATTATTATTTTCAGACTCCCACTGTTATTCTTTCTATATTTACTTTACTCTTTATTTCTTTGACTATCAATTCATAACTATCAGTCATATAAAAATTTCATATTCATCCACTTCTATGAATTTTCTATAGCTTTACACAATAAACAAGCATCATTTTTATTATAAATATATTGTAAAAAAATAACCACATCAAATGCGTTTATTTATGATATGTTTCATGTCTTATAATTTTAAATGCACGATAAATCTGTTCAACTAAAATCAAACGCATTAATTGATGTGGAAAAGTCATTTGTGAAAAGCTAATACGTGCATTGGCTCTTGTTAGTACATCTTCTCCATGTCCCAATGATCCACCAATGACAAAATCAATCGTACTTTTTCCATTAATCATACAATCTTCAATACGTTCAGCAAATTGAATTGAATCTAATTCTTTACCTTGAACATCTAATAAAATCATATAATCATCTTGTTTAACTTTATCTAAAATACGTCTTCCTTCTTTAGATTTTACAATTGTTTCTTCAGCTAATGAAGGATTGTCAGGTATTCTTTCATCTGCAACTTCAATCACTTCAATATCTGAATAAGCTGATATTCTTTTTAAATATTCTTTGATTCCATCATCTAAATATTTTTCTTTTAATTTTCCAACACAAATCAATTTAATTTTCATAGTTTCCTCCTGATACAACGTCAATTTGACTTGCTACTTTTATATTTGAAAAAGCAATATTTTCCTTAGCAAATATTTGTTCATATGTTGCAAGAGCTTTTTCTTTTGTATTTGCTTCCTGTGATAAATGAGCTAATACTATTTCTTTTGTATTGTCCCCTATCATTTCACACATTAAATGCGCACTATATTCATTATTTAAATGTCCTTTATCATTAAGAATTCTATTCTTTAAAAACATCGGTCTTTTTGTCGCCATCAACATTTCAATGTCATGATTACTTTCAATGATATAGTAATCTAAATTTTGCATATATTGACGATTTTTTTGTGACACATAACCCGTATCAGTCATATATAATAACTTTTCATTCTGACTGGAAATCACAAATCCAATAGGATCACTGGCATCATGTGATGTTCTCAATGTTAAAACATCAAAGACACCGAATTGACGATGCGTATAAGGTTCTAATGTGTGATATTCATCTAAATCCTTAATATTCTTTTTAGCACTATAAATTTTTCCTGTATCAAAAATATGAATATTTTTATTATGATCATAATGATCATGTGTTAAAAAGACATAAGTAATATCTTCTTCATGAAATCCTAACTGATTTAATTTAAATAAAAGTTGTTTTCTAGTAATACCACAATCAATCAATATCCCACATTGCTGATCATAAATAAATGTAGCATTACCTTTTGATCCACTTGCTAAAACATGAAATTCCATAGTTCAACTCCTTTGTGATTCTATTATACAAATTCAACCATAAAAAAACAACTTTTTCATATATGAAAAATTTAACAAGAAATTAAAAATGTGATAAAATAGAAGTATCAAAGGAGGGGTATTTTATGCCTAGAATTATTACTATTGCAAGAGAATACGGATCTGGTGGTCGTTTAATTGCACAACGTGTTGCAGAAAAATTAGGAATCTTTTATTACGATAATGAAATTATAGATCTTGCTGCCAGAGAATTGGGATTTGATGTTGATACAATTCGTAAAGTTTCTGAAGAAAAATCATCAAGTTTTATGTATACTCTTTCTTCGACTGCTTTTACCCTACCATTAAACGATCAGGTTTTTGCAATGCAGTCTAAAATCATCCGTCATATTGCTGAAAATGATACATGTATTATTGTCAGTGGTTGCGCTGATTATATTCTAGAAGATTTTGATGATGTTTTAACTGTCTTTGTTCATGCACCATTTGAATCAAGAGTAAGACGTGTTAAAGAAGACTATAAAGAAAAACACGAAGATTATAAAAAATTTGTTATGAAAAAAGATAAAGCAAGAAGTAATTATTATAATTATTATACGACTAAAAAATGGGGTCAATTGAAGAATTTTGATTTAACTATCAATAGTGATTTTGGTATTGAAGAAGTGGCTGATATTATTGTTGCTTTATATAAGAAAGGTGAACATAAAAATAAATAATACTGAAAAAGAAAAACCTGCATAAGCAGGTCAGGCTGTTGACAAAGTAAAAAAGTCAACAGCTTTTAGTTTTCAAATGAAAGAATATATGGTATTATATCCATTGTCGTGGATGACTTCTTTCCAAGTACGCAAACTTTGAGGCTCCA
>NZ_NFLH01000042.1 GCF_002160815.1 Massilimicrobiota sp. An134
TTTCATCAAATGACTTGATTTTTATATAGTTAGCTCCTTGATATTATTATACTCAATCTGGATATATAAAAAAATACAAAACTGGATATTTTCATAAGACCAATATTCATATATACTGTTAGTCATATAGGGAGTGATAGATATGAATACAAAAATATTGAAAATCGTTTTAGTTGGTTTAATGGCTGGCTTATGTTATATATCATTTATGTTTTTACAGATTAAGATTCCCACACCAGGTGGATTTACATCTTTTCATTTAGGAAATACTTTTTGTGTATTGGCAGCTTTATTGCTAGGGGGATTACCTGGTGGTATTGCAGGTGCTATTGGTATGGGAATTGCAGATTTGTTGGATCCGGCTTATGTGATTGTAGCGCCTAAAACAATTATTTTGAAATTAGGGATTGGTATCATAACTGGTTTGGTTGCACATCGTATTTTTCATATCCAGCATAAGCAAGGGAAAGCGTTATGGAAAGCAGTTATTTTATCAGCTACAGCAGGTATGTTATTTAATGTGATTGGAGAACCTATTTTTTCTTATTTTTATACAGCTTTTATTTTAGGTGCTCCTGATAATGCAGCAAAAGCATTAGCTTCATGGAATGCTATAACAACAACAGTGAATGCTTTGATGGCCATTGTTATTTCATCAATCCTGTATATGGCTATGGCTCCAAGATTAAAAAATAATGGTTTATTAAAGAAAATTGTGCCAAAGGAATAGTAGAAATCTATTCCTTTTTGTATTATAATAATACAGGATGCCGACATAGCTCCAATCGGTAGAGCAGGCCACTCGTAATGGTCAGGTTGCAGGTTCAAGTCCTGTTGTCGGCACCATATGTAAAAACGCAACTGCGTTTTTTTCTTTATAAGGGGGAGCGATATGATTTTGAATCAGGAAAGTAAAAGATATTTTTTCATTATATTAGGGGCATTTATTTTTGCATTGGGAGTAAATTTATTTGTAGTACCTGTGCAATTATATAGTAGTGGGGTATTAGGAATTGCTCAAATTATAAGAACACTATTAGAACAAATCAGTAATGGCATGTTTCCATCTTCAATAGATATATCAGGAATTATTAACTTTGCGATTAACATACCTCTATTTATGTTAGCTTATCGTACCATTTCTAAACGTTTTTTTGTCAGAACGCTATTATCTGTTATTTCTCAAACTATCTTTTTAACATTCATCATGATTCCAACAACACCACTTGTTGATGATATTCTTACCAATTGTATTATTGGTGGAATTGTGACTGGATTTGGTATAGGTCTAACATTACGCTGTTCTGGAAGTGGTGGAGGATTAGACATTTTAGGTGTCTATTTTACAAAAAAGTTACCACATTTTTCAGTAGGAAAATTATCATTATTTATTAATTTAGCAATCTATGTTGTGTGTGCATTTTTATTTCATATTGAAATAGCCATTTATTCTGCCATTTATACGACATGTTTTACACTTGTTTTAGATAAAACTCATTATCAAAATATCAATGTAACATGTGTTATTTTTACAAAACAATTAGAAATTCAAAATAAAGTTTTATCTGAAATGGGACGTGGAATGACTTTTTGGCAAGGAAAAGGTGCTTATACAAAAGAAAATACTTATGTTATGGTAACAGTGATTAGTAAATATGAAGTGAATCAACTCAAACATATTATTAAAGGTCTTGATCCACAAGCATTTACTTTATTTTTTGAAGGTATGTCAGTGGATGGACACTTTGAAAAGAGATTATAGATTTGCAGTATTTGAAACAAATTTGGTTTTTATAGAGATTTGATTATAATGAAAATAGGGGGATTTGATGGACAAGAAATTAATCTTTTTAGATGCAGATGGAACATTGACATTGCCAGATGGACGAGTATCACCAAAGGTGCAAGAAGCTATTCATCAAGTTCAAAAAAATGGACATGAAGTCTTTTTATGTACAGGAAGAAGTTATGCAGGAGCTAGACCACTTTTTCCAATTGGTTTCGATGGTATTATCAGTAGTGCGGGTGGATATATTGAGGTGCATGGTCAAAAAATCTTTGAATCATGTTTGAGTCAAGAAGATATTCAACTGGCAAGACATATTTTTGATCAGCATCACATTTTATATAATTTAGAAGCTAATCATATGACTTTTCAAGATGAAAAGATGAATTATGAATTTGTAAAACATCGTTTAAAAGATGGAGAAAATTTAAATTCTGAATTACAGAGATTATTAAATGAACAAAAAGAACATTTTAATATTCATCCATTAAAGGAATATGATGAAAATCCTATTCCTATTCAAAAGCTATGTTTTATGTGTGAAAAAGAGGAAGATTTAGAAGAACCTAAACGTGTTCTATCAGATAAATTTCATTTTGTCATTCATGAAATCTTTTCTCAAGATGTCATTAATGGTGAAATTATTATGAAAGGAACAGATAAGGGAACGGCTGTTGAAAAGGTATGTGAATATTTAAATATTCCTATTCAAAATACAATTGCTTTTGGAGATAGTATGAATGATTATGCGATGATTCAGACTTGTGAATATGGTGTTGTCATGGCAAATGGATCAAAAGAACTCAAACAATATGGAAATGCTATATGTGAAAGTGTACAGGATGATGGAATTTATCATGAATTGCATCGTTTAGGTTTATTTTAAAAAGTTGTCATAAAACGTTTATAACGTCTTTTGACAACTTTTTCTTTCTTTATATGCCATAGCTTCTCTTTGAAAATGTTTATAACCAAGATATGAAAAAATAATGAGGACAAGAGAATAACCAAGTGCAATCATCAAATCGAACTTAATGAAAAGCACAATGATAGCAAGAATCAAAAGCCAAAGTGAATGTTTATAACGCTGAAATTTTTCTTCAGGGTTTAAAGAATACCAGAACCATTTGTGCATAGATATCGCACTCCTCTTATTTATTATAACATAAAAAACCTACTTACGTAGGCTTTCATAAGCTTTTAAAGCATGTTTATGAACATCAAAAGAGCTGGCAATTAAAAGGTATAAAAATCCAGTCTGAACAAAGAAAATAGTATAATCTAATATCCCGTGAATAAAGATCATCACTGTAAAGGATACAATCAATGCAACCAATGTCTTATCAACTTTTAATTTCCATAAACGATATAATCTTTGAATATTAGAATAAATATATGGAGCAATAGTTAATAATCCGACAATTCCAAAACAAAGCAATGGATCTAAATAAATACTATGAGCATGTTCGGTTGGATGACCATGATATAATGGATAGATATGCATATAAGTCATAGGGCCTTCACCAAACAAAGGATGTGTTATAATATTTTGAATAGCAACTTCCCAGATACCAGCACGTGTCATGAAATAAGCAACAATATTATCAACACGTGGGAATTTTGATGGATTTAATAGGAAATAAATACAAGCCACAATAACAAGAGCTAATATGCATGCACATGTTTTATGATGCTTGTCTACAATCAACATAATTAAAATGCCACCAGCTAATGCAGGCCATGCAGTTCGACAGGCAGTTAATAATAAAACAAAAAGATTTAATCCAATGACTGCGACATAATAAATAAATTTTTTCCATTCTAATTTTATATCTTTAATTTTTAATATTTTATAGAAAGTTAAACAAACAAAGAATTCAATCATCATAGCATAGTAATTAGCATTAAAGAAAACGGAATTAATACGATCTTGAGGACGATTGAATATCATGATTTCAAATTGATCAATATTGTAAGAATTCAAAATACCAATATATTCAATTAAACCATATAAAGCTGCAAAAATACTTAAAACAATAATACAGTTTGTTATATATTCAAATAATCGTGAATCAATATGAATACGATAATATAAAACAAAAGATAAAATCACTAAAATACCAATGCTACAAACAAAACCATAATAGTTTTGATAAAACAGAGAAACAATAGCACTTAATAAACTAAAATAAATAATAAAACGACTTTTAGGTATTTGTCTATAAGCTTCCTGTATTTCCCCTTTCCATAATAAACGAAGTGTTAAAAATATTAAAATCCCTCCACACATATAAAAAGGTAAAAACATTGAAAAAACAGCAACAATGATATATCTTTGATGATGTGTAAAATGTGTTTTTAAATACTGAATCCCAAAAATAAAAAACACCTCCCAAACGTATCTCTATTTTACAACATTTCTAAATTTATGTATACTATAAATAATCAAGATAACAAAAATGTAAGAAATGAGGGAAACAAGCTGAAATATTTATATATTTATAATTATTCGCCACATGAACAGAACTTATGTGAAATGGAATTTAGACATATTTTTCATGAAAATATGCAAACAAAATATTATATAACGAATCAGGATTTTGATTATTCCAGAAGTGCTTATATCAGGGGAAAATTAAATATTTTATATGAAAGTGCCTGTTTTGATGAAATAGTCAATTTTATTGAACAACAGAATTATTGTTATTATGATTTTAAAGTCATCTATTTAAAAAACGAAATCACACATGTGCCATATCAGGAATCAATTGATAAATGTAAGCAGATTGCCTTGCCTATTGCTGGATCAGTGAATATGCATCATCCTCAAACAATTTTTGCGATTACAAAAATTCATGAAATATGGTATTTTGGTATTTATCAAAATGATATGAGCTGGAATCAACATAATGATAAACCTTATTCATATTCACATTCATTAGCCTTAAGAGATGCGAGAGCAGTTGTTAATATTGCTTTAGGAAATGATTTATTTAAAACGATTGTTGATCCATGTTGTGGAGTAGGAACTGTTGTTTTAGAAGGATTGAGCATGAATGCTCATATTGTTGGTTATGATATCAATAAATATGTGGCTTATCAGGCAAGATTGAACTTAGAACATTATGGGTATGATCCATTATTGATTCAAAGATGTGATATGAGAACATTAAAGAAAACATATGATGTCTGTATTTTAGATATTCCTTATGGTGTATATAGTCCATTTACATATCAGCAACAATGCGAACTTTTAGAAAAGACCAGAGATATTGCAGCAGAGCTGGTTTTGATTTCACATGTTCCAATGCAAAAAGAATTAATAAATATAGGATATCATATGAAAGATCAAGCTATGATACAAAAAGGGAGCTTTCAAAGATATATAACACATTGTCTATAGGAGTGGGAAAAATGAAACATATTTTTATGATGCATGATACAAAGCGTCATCATGATTTAGAAGGCGTGATTCATGATATCATGCAGGAATATGTATATGAAATTGTTTATACAACATCAATGCAAGATAGTCAAAAATACATTCAAAATTGTTTAGAACCATCAAGATTTTATGCAGTTGGTGGAGATGGAACAATCAATGGCTTGTTGCAGGCGTTAGTACATAGTGAACATGAGCTCGTTATTTTACCTTTTGGAACGGGGAATGATTTTTGTCGTACACTTACAAAAGAAAAGGATATCCGTCAACTATTAATTCAATCATTAAAGCAAGAAAGCCAAAAAGTTGATACCATTCAAATCAATGACAGATATTATCTTAATGCAGCATGTTTTGGATTAGATAGTATGATTGCGAATAAAGTCCATGATATTCCAGATATTCCATTTGTACCTGAATCACAGAGTTATATTATATCTATTTTTAAACAAGTATTTCGTTATGATAATCATCATGTAAAGATTGTATCAGATGGAAAATGTCTTTATGATAATCAGACGATTCTCTGTACATTAAATAATGCACAATATTATGGTGGTGGTTTTCAAATCACACCTCAAGCTCAAATTCAGGATGGTTATATGGATATCTGTGTTGTTGATCGTGTACCAAAGATCAAAATACCTTATCTAGTCACTTATCTTTTATCACATCAATTACATAAACGGCATGAAGTCCATTATTATAAAGTGAAAGAAGCAACAGTTTACTGTCACTATAGCTGTAATATTGATGGTGAAGAGTATAAGGCAGACAGTTATCATTTTCAAGTATGTCCGCAATCATTAAACTTAGTGTTGTATAAAAAAAGCTGATATGAATAAGTCATTCATTGTGACTTACTCAATCAGCTTTTCCATTATATATGATTATAATGATTTTCTTTTTTTATTAACAACAAGAATTCCTACACTAATAAGTGCTAATGAAGCGATAAAGTAACCTTACCATTAGCATCAACTAAGATTTGAGTTTTTCTTTCTTCATAACTATAACAAAAAAACACTAAGATATTTAACTTAGTGTTCATATTCTTCTGCAAAGAAAACCTGATGCCATAATGAGAAGCAATAGACAGTCCAGATTTTTTTATAATAGTCATGTTTATGATTTTTATGGTCTTCTAACATAGATAATAGTTTTTGATCATCAAACAATTGTTTAATAATAGGTGTCTGTAAACCATCATAAACTTTTTGATAAAGATCATCTTCACGCATCCATTCTCTAAGTGGAACAGGGAAACCTAATTTCTTTTTCTTGTAAGCTTCATTAGGAATGACTTTTTTAGCAGCTTGTCTTAATAAGACTTTTGTATTTTCTTTTGTGACTTTTTGATTATCTTTTAATTGACTTGCGACTTGGAAAACTTCTTTATCTGTAAAAGGAACACGACTTTCAATAGAATGAGCCATTGTCATTTTATCACCTTTTTGCAAGATGTCTTTAATAAACCAAGTTTGTAAATCAAAAGCTTGTCTTTTTTGAATATTTGTTGCTTTTTGAACACGATCAAAGACATTTCCAACAATATCTTTATGACTATGTAAATGACTTGTATCTTTTAATAAATGTTTACAATCATTATCAGAGAACACAGGATTAACACCTACATAATAATCTTCAATACGTTCACCATTTCTAATTAAGAAAGGAATACCTTTAAATGTGGGTAGATGTTTACATATAGATGCAATAGCATGACGAATGAAGAAAGGAATTTTTCCATACAATCCACTATCAATATCCCCACGATAAGTATTATAACCACCAAAAAATTCATCAGCACCTTCACCAGATAAAACAACTTTGACATCCTGACTGGCAAGTTGACTAACAAAATATAAAGCGACTGCAGCTGGATCGGCAGTTGGTTCATCTAAATGATACATAATCTTTGGTAAGACTTCCAAATATTCTTCTTTAGTAATAATCTTACTTTTGTTTTCAATACCTAATTGTTGTGTTAAATCTTTAGCGTAGTTAATTTCATTATATCTTTCATCATTATATCCAACTGTATAAGTATGTTGAGGTCTCGCTAATGAAACAAGATATGATGAATCAATCCCACTGCTTAAGAATGATCCAACTTCAACATCAGCAATCAAATGATGTTGGATAGAATCTTTCATGATTTGATCAATAGCTTGAATCATTTCCTGATCAGTTTTATATTGATCTTTGAATTCAATATGATAATAACGTTTAATTTGAATCTTTTGATCCTTATAAATAAGATAATGTCCTGGTAACAATTGTTTAACATTTTTAAAGAAAGTCTTTTCACCAGCTACATAATTCATTTTTAAATAAATATCTAAGACTTCAGTATTTAATTCTTTTTTAAAATCAGGATGATCTAAGAAACCTTTGATTTCACTTGCAAATAAGAAATGAGCAGGATCATCATAATAATAGAAAGGTTTAATTCCAAAATGATCTCTGGCACAGAATAACTCATGTGTCTCAGTATCATATAATGCAAAAGCAAACATCCCTCTTAAATAATTCACAACATCATAACGATATTCTTGAAAACCATGTAAAATAACTTCTGTATCACTATGAGTTTGAAAAACATGCCCTTTGGCTTCTAAATCTTTTTTTAATTCTAGATAATTATATATTTCTCCATTAAAGACAACGACCAAATGATCAGATTTCATAGGTTGCTGACCACCAGCTAAATCTATAATAGATAAACGACGATGTCCTAAAGCTACATAATCATCAATGAACTGCCCTTCACCATCAGGCCCTCTATGAGCAATACGATCCATCATCTTTTTTAGTATTTGACTTGCATTTTCATTAACAGGTGCGAATCCAACTATTCCACACATCGTAATCACTTCCTTCGTGAAAGCATTATAACATGCTTTTTCATATAAAAAAATAAAAAAGTAAAGAAAAAGAGGACTTAATCCTCATTGATGTCTACATATAATTCAACATATCCACAAGATTTACATAATGCCGCTTTTAAAGCATATTCCTTTTTCTTCAGGTTTTCATTTTTTTCGATGATTGTAAAGTCGCTAATAGGTTGTGCAGTATCTTTAATATAACAATCTTCTTTCATTTCTTTATGACATCTTGGACATTTTCTCATGCATACCACCTCTCTAATATTATTATACAAAATTTTAAAAAGAAAACAAAGAAAAACAGAAAAATGTGTTCATTATGATTTTACAAGAAATCCATTATTTCCCATTTTATTCGTTGAAATATATGTTATAATATGTCGAGAGGTGATTGGATGATAAAACTTGAAAATGTAACAAAAGTATATAAAACCGGTGTAAGAGCCGTTAATAATATGAATGTTGATATTGGTGATGGTGAGTTTGTTTATGTCATTGGTCCAACTGGTGCAGGTAAATCAACTTTCATCAAATTATTGTATCGTGAAGAAAAAGCCAGTTCTGGTAAAGTTATAGTAGCAGGACAGGATGTCTCTAAAATTAAAGATCGTAAGGTTCCTTATTTTAGAAGAAATATTGGTGTTGTTTTTCAAAACTTTAGATTATTACCTAAAAAAACAGTCTTTGAAAATGTAGCTTTTACATTAGAAGTGACTGATACACCTAAAGTTCAAATCAGAAAAAAAGTGAGAAGAACATTAGAACTTGTTGGATTAGAAGATAAAGCCAATGCTTTTCCTCATGAATTATCTGGTGGTCAACAACAACGTGTAGCGATTGCCAGAGCGATTGTGAATAATCCTAAAGTTTTGATTGCTGATGAACCAACAGGAAACTTGGATCCTGATACTTCTCATGAAATTATAGAATTATTAGAGCGAATTAATGAAATTAATCATACAACAATATTAGTTGTCACACATGATAAAGAAATTGTTCAAAAACATAAAAAAAGAACAATCTTAATTGAAGATGGTTGTATTAAAACGGATACAAGTGTAGGAGGTTATGTTGATGGAATTCATTAGTTGTATAAGAAACTTTCCTAAACACTGTAAAACAGCTTTTCAAAATATTTGGCGTAATGGCGTTATGTCTGTATCATCTATTTTTGCAGTGACTATAACCTTATTATTAATTGCAGTGATTGGAGTTATTGCGATTAATATTCAGGATATGACTTATAGTATTGAAGATAGTTTAACAATCTATGTACAGATGGATAGAGAAATCAGTGATAAAGAAGCACAACAGATATTGCCTGAAATTGAAAAAATTGATGGCGTTAAAAAAGCAACTTTTTCATCTAAGGAAAATGAGTTAGATAAGTTAATTGAAATGCAGGATGAAGATGGGAAAAAATTGTTTGAAAGTTATCGTGAAAACAATCCTTTAGGAGCAGCTTATGTTGTTGAAGTGGACGATGCCAAAGAAATAGATACGGTAGCTGATCAGATTAGTGGTTTAGAACATGTCAATCAAGCGACATCTGGTGGAGACTCTACAAATTCTTTAGTGAATAGTTTAGAAACAGTTAGAAATGGTGGTGCTATTTTCGTTGTAGGACTGACTATTATCGCATTGTTTATGATTGCCAATACAATCAAGATTACAATTACATCACGTCAAACAGAAATCAGTATTATGCGTATGGTTGGAGCAAGCAACTGGTATATTCGTTTACCATATATGCTTGAGGGTGTTTTTATTGGTTTATTAGGTTCTATTGTTCCTATTCTGGTGATGTATTTTGGATATAATTGGATATACAGTGGAGCTGTGGATTTATTGCCAGCCATGTTATCAATGCGTGAACCATTCCCATTTATTTGGCATTGTTCAGGAATAATGGTTGCTTTAGGATGTGGTGTTGGTTTGATTGGAAGTTTTGTATCAGTTAGAAAATTCTTGAAATTTTAAAAGCTTTGGGAAAAGACCCGAAGCTTTTTTTGGAGGTTATATGAAAAGGTTTATTATGATTGGTGGAACGATGGGAGTTGGCAAAACAACCACGAGTCAACTTTTAAAAAAGAAATTAAATCATAGCGTTATGTTAGATGGTGATTGGTGTTGGGATATGCATCCTTTTATTGTGAATGAAGAAACCAAAGCCATGGTCATCAATAATATTGTATATCAGTTACAGTCTTTTATTGACTGCTCTGTGATTGAAAATATTATTTTTTGTTGGGTGATGCATGAACAATCTATCATTGACCAAATTTGTGATCGTCTTTGTTTAGATGACTGTCAGGTTTATTCAATATCCCTTGTCTGTGATGAACAGACATTAAGACAACATCTTCAAAAAGATATTGACTTAGGTCTAAGAGAAGAGAGCATCATCAAAAGAAGCTTAGAGCGTATGTCTTGTTATGATAAGTTATCTTCACATCAGATAGATATTTCTTCATTGAAGCAAGATGAAATTATTCAGGATATTATCGAATATATTCAAAAATAACATACGTTGACTTCACTATCTATTTTCCTTATAATAGGGAATATATAAAGGCAGGGACATATGATGTTTACAAAGAAAGAAATTTTTAGTATTCCAAATATATTATGTTATTTTCGTATATTACTCGTACCCGTATTTTTATGGGCATATTTTGATTTGCAGTCGGATGAAGGGCATTTTGTAGCGGCAATTATCTTGGTACTATCAAGTTTAAGTGATTTTCTTGATGGATTTATTGCCAGAAAATGTCATATGATTACAGAACTCGGTAAGCTGATTGACCCTGTGGCTGATAAATTGACACAGTTTGTAGTGGCATGTACATTAATGTATACTTATCCAGCCTATGCATGGCTGGTTGCGATTATTGTCTTGAAAGATGGTATGTTGTTGTTTGTGGGATATTATATTTATCGTAAAAAAGATAAACATCTTTCTCAAGCTCAAATGCCTGGTAAGGTCGCAACAGCTGTATTCTTTATTGTATCTATTATTCTGGTTGCTTTTTATATTCCAGGAACAATGATTTCATCAATTTTGATTTATTCAACGCTTATTTTAATGATTATTGCGATGATTTATTATGGGCATGGTTTATATCGTTTATATCGTGAGAATTAAAGGCTTTTATAGCCTTTTTTCTATGCTTTCTTTTATGAATTCTGTATAATAAAAATAGGTGATATATTATGGGAAATAAAAGAGAATTAAAACGTTTATGTTATATGGAAGCTTTGGAAGATAATGTGGTTGGAGTAGAGATGATTTTAAATAGATTTAATCAGATTGATAATAAAAAAGGTGTTTTTGATTCTTATATTTTGACACATGATCGTACCAAAGCTATTTTGGATTTAGAATTGTCACTGGCTACACTTTGTATTTTACTTAGAAAGATGTCTGAAAACTTGATGGTTGTTATACCATCAGAATTACGACGTGATATTAATAGTATTATTCACTCTAATCGTTTTGAATATAATCGACTGGAAGTGATTGTCTATTCACAAAAAGGGAGAGAACCAGTAGATTTAAGAGGGTTGCTTCGCTTTTGTCATTCAGTGCTTGATAGTGACAAAGTTCGTAAATAAGGGATGTTAAAATATCATTGGTGATGACAATGAATTTAAGAAAGAATATAGGTATCATTATGATGATGTTAGGTGTGATTTTAACGATTAATCATGAACAACAAAATGAGTTTATTCAACAGCTGGAAACAAGTATTAAAGCTTATTGGCCTCTGGTTATTAGTTTTATAGGTATCTATATGATTTCTACACCTAGAAAAAGAAAATAAAATGTATATATAACTTTATTTTTTAAGTCAAATTTTGTATAATGAACGCGTATGGAGGTATAGAGAATATGAAAAAAAGACCTGTAGTTTTATGTATTTTAGATGGGTATGGATTAACTGATCGTGTTGATGGAAATGCGGTAAAATTAGCAAATACACCTAATTTAGATGATTTAATGGCCATGTATCCAACAACAACTTTAAAAGCTTGTGGAAATGCCGTTGGATTACCTGAAGGACAAATGGGAAATAGTGAAGTTGGGCATTTAAATATTGGTGCGGGAAGAATTGTGTACCAATCATTAACACTCATTAATAAAGCTGTAGAAGATGGAACATTCTTTACAAATGAAGCTTTCTTAAAAGCAATTCAACATGCAAAAGATAATGATTCTAAGTTACATATTTGGGGATTATTATCAAATGGTGGTGTTCACTCTTCAAATGAACATATTTATGCATTGTTAAAACTTGCAAAAGATCAAGGTTTAGAAAAAGTTTATGTCCATGCATTCTTAGATGGTAGAGATGTAGCTCCTGATAGTGGTGCTGATTTTGTGAAAGAATTACAAGATCAAATGGATGAAATTGGTGTTGGTCAAATTGCTTCTATCTCTGGTAGATATTATGCTATGGACAGAGATAAAAGAATGGATCGTATTGAATTAGCATATAACGCATTAATTGGAAAATCTGGTGAAACTTATAGTGATCCAGTTCAATATGTCAAAGATTCATATGCGAAAGAAGTTTATGATGAATTCGTGATTCCTGGATATAATCCAGATACAAATGGTGCTATTGCAGATAATGATGCTATTATCTTTGCTAACTTCAGACCAGATAGAGCGATTCAAATGTCTAATGTGTTCACTGCTGATGTTTATGATAACTTTAAACCAGCAGATAAACCACAAAATATTCATTTTGTATGTATGATGAGATATGCTGATACTGTTAATGGAGATATCGCATTCCATTCATTGGATTTATCAAATACTTTAGGTGATTATTTATCAGCTCAAGGATTAAAACAATTAAGAATTGCTGAAACTGAAAAATATGCGCATGTCACATTCTTTATGGATGGTGGAGTTGATAAAGAAATTGAAGGAGCAACTCGTGTTTTAATTAATTCACCAAAAGTGGCCACTTATGATTTACAACCAGAAATGAGTGCATATGAAGTTAAAGATGCATTAATTGCTGAATTAGATAAAGATATCTATGATGTTGTCATTGTCAACTTTGCAAACTGTGATATGGTTGGACATACTGGAATTATTCCTGCAGCTATCAAAGCAGTCAGCGTCGTTGATGAATGTGTTGGAGAAGTTTATGAAAAAGTTCTTGAACTTGGTGGAACAATGTTAATTACTGCGGACCATGGTAACAGTGAAAGACTATTGGATGAAGAAGGAAATCCATTTACAGCTCATACAACAAATCCAGTACCTTTAATTCTAACAAATACACACTTAGAATTAAAAGAAGGTGGAAAACTAGGAGATTTAGCTCCAACAATTTTACAGTTATTAGGATTACCAATCCCTAAAGAAATGACTGGAGAAAGCTTATTAAAATAATAGAAATGAAGGCTAAGACGAATCAAAACGTCTGGCCTTTTTTTTGTAGACAACATGAAAATAAGTCTATCTATGTCAAAATATGATATAATAAGTAAAAGGGAGGGGTTATTATGAAACCAAAATTAAAATATGCTCCATTGGCTATCGCAACGGCTATTGTCAATGTTATAGCACTCATTGGAACATATATGATTTATTCACCGTTAAACAGTCTTGCAAATGCATCAAGTTCGGGTGATTATGCAAGCTTGGCGAATTTTTCAACAGATTCATTGACAAATGCTTCTTTGATTTTTTTATTAGGCATTGTCGCAACAGCGGTGATTGCCATTTTATTACTTGTATTCTTTATTTATGAAGAAAGAAAAATAGCCATCATTATCAGTTGTGTTATAGGGGCAATTGAATTTGTTTTATTCTTACGCTTCTTTGATACAATCATGTCAACAGTCATGGGAGGATTAGGATCATTGATATGGGGGTCTACACAATCAGAAAGTAATATGGTTGCATCAATTCTAGGAAGTTTACAATTGACATTGGTTGTGACATTCATTGGTGCTATCTTCCACATTATTATTCTTTTACAGATGTATCGTGTGATTCATCTTTCATTCTTACAGCCATATACACCATCACTACTTTGTGGTGAGGCTATAAACGTTAATCAGGAGAGTTCTTCTCAAGAATCAAATCCCGATGAAGGAGGGGAATCACAATGAAAAAAACATATTCTTTTAAACCACTATGTTTATTGATTCTCATATTTGACTTGATATTATCTATCAGTTTATGGAGAATTGCGACTATGGCATCAGATGTATTCAGTTTGATGGGTTCATTATCAAGTCTTATAAATTGGGCTATCTTTTTGATGGTTGGTGTATTAGGTGTGATTGTTGTAACTGTACTTTTATATCTTTATTATTTAAAGACAGAAAAAGTTCAGGGTATTTTATGGGATGCTATTTTACACACAGTCTTTTCTGTATTTTTTGGATTCCAGATGATAGATCTAGGTGATTCATTACAAGGTTTGGGCGGAAATCAAACTTTCACAACTATCATGGGTATTCTTGTTTTTGCTTCAGCATTATTACATTTATTTATCATGTTGCGTTTAGATCAAGTGATTCATGTGACTGTTTTAGATGCTTATTTACCAGCAGGTAAAGGACAGACGATTCAATCACCACCACCAGTCCATCAAACAGTTACAGAAGATACAGCAGCTCCAACACAAGAAGTGAAGACACCTGCTGAACCAGTCATTACAAAAGAAAAAGCTATTGCATTTTTGAAAACAAAAAATGGGAAAATGATTTTAGGTGCTGTCATTGTTGTTGTGCTTGCTTTTGTAGGATATAAGATTTGGGATACATTCTTCAATAAAACAGTTATTGATGCTTTTGCAAACATGACCGTATCATATGATGGATATGATGGTGCTGGGGAAGCCTATATTGATGAGTCAGATATTGACTATGATATGACTAATGCTCAGTTAGCACAGTTTGTTGGTGATATTTCATTTGATATTGAAAATAATGGAGAACTTTCTAATGGTGATAAAGTAACAGTAACAGCCGTATATTCAAAGGAAACAGCTAAACAATTAAAAGTTGTTTTAAAAGAAGAATCAAAACAATTTGATGTTTCAGGTTTAATTGTGAAATATCAAAGTGCTTCTGAAATTGATAAAACGCTTTATCAAAAAGCATACGATGCTGCATTACAAGAATCAACAAATTCATCTTATTATGATACTGATTCAAAAAGAACTTTCTATAAGTCTTATTATATTAAAGAAAATACAGAAAATATTGAATATCAAAGAAATTATTTAGTCTTTGTCTTTAAAGAAACTTATCAGGGTTATGACTATTCAACACATCAAGATGTTGAAAAAACAAGATATATGTATTATTACACAAACTTTGATTCTAGTTATGATAGTGATGATGAATATATGGGAAAATCACGTTTATATAATGATTCATTTGATTATGTTGAAAATGAAGCTGATGTATTGACATCAC
>NZ_NFLH01000043.1 GCF_002160815.1 Massilimicrobiota sp. An134
GCCTTGGACTGGACTTTTTTGACATCGAACATGTCAATGATATGTTGATTCTCCACAAAATGAAAATCATAGATATTATAGACATTGTATGGGATTTCCATATAGGTCCCATCTTCTGCAATCAGGAAATATCCTCTATATTTTTTAGGGAGCGACGATGTATAATAGATGGCTGAAAATCGATTGATGAGATATGAAAAAACATTTGGATTCAGCTTTCTAATGGCCTTGTTGAGAGCCTGCTTGCTTATTCTCTTCTCAAATCGATCTATGGAAGAATAAAAATGAGAGAGTTCAGCATTGGTTGTGGTTCTGTTTCTGAAGATGAAGTAATAGATGAGCGAATAGAAATTCATATTTCTATTTCTGGTAAAGTCCTGTGTTCTCTTGCGACAGAGTCTGTTTGTGATATCAGAATGAATGATAGCATTAAACTCACTGAAGATAGCAGCCAGCTGAGAAGACTTAACTACATTATTCATCATCATAGACAAGACGAGGCTTTTTCTTGGCGAAAGCAGCCTTCAGAAAAGGAACGGATTCCTCATCAACCTGCCCAAAGTTGATAAGGACACGATGTTTAGGAACGCCAGAAGAATCACGATAGGATTCAACGAGTGCGCAAAAACAGGTATTTTTCTTACCCTTATTATTTTTGATAACTCTAACGAACATAGAAGCACCTTCTTTCTTAACTACATTATACAACAAAAGTAAAGGAAATAAGATAATAAATAGATAATTATACTTAACTACAAGTAAAAAAGACACTCTTTTATTTCCAAAAAAATAAAAAAAAGCCAACTTACTAAGTTGACTCCATTGGTCTTGATTTTATCAGGACTTTTTTTATTTCAGTATAAATTATTTTTATTTTTCAAATTAGGGCAATTTACTTTTTGACACCTTTTCGACACCCTAAAAGCATAAAAAAACACCTCTAACCGCAATGGCTAGAGGCTTTTTGTGCTTTGTATAACAAATTAGGTATTTTTAATTATTTATAATCTAGGATTTCTAGCAAACAATTATCACATATATATATTTCTTTTTTTATGACTGCATCATCAAATCTGGAATTTAGTTTTTCAGTCGCCCCACATCTTATACATTTTTTTGGAAATGTAAACCTTTTTATTTTATCAGGAAAAAAAGTAAAGGTAGAAACATCTTTGTATTTTCTAATAGAGCCCTTTTCCGTTTTATAAATAAGATGGTGAGGGTCAAATAAAATAATTTTAAATATATTTTCTTGAAAATACCCTATAACCCTGCCATATTCATTTGCAAGTCCTATTTGCCACAAATATGCATCACCAATATTCTGTTCAATCCATGAATCTGCTTTTCCTTCAGGTAAACCATTTGCTATATATAGCGATTTAATAATGTTTTTAATTAAATTGATTTGTTTAGAATCTGAAATCACATGGCTATGCTTTCTAAAATTTTCATCTCTGCGATCGAACAAATTTTTACATTTTGTCTTAGATAGCGAAGCGAAAAGTATTTTGTGCATATAATCAAAATACTCTATATACTGTTTAGGGGTTCTAAATTTGTTAGTGAAATCATTAAAATTAACAAAATAAAATAAGTACGGAAACGAAAAATCCAAAACAATATTTCGTTCTAAATATGAAACATCAATGCTTTCTGCTTTGGTTTTAGAACCAGGAGCATTGAAAGCTTTTATTTCGCCTTTTTTACTCACTAGCTAATTTTGAAAAATAATTGAAAATTGTTTCGTCTCTAAGCACTTTTTTACCCGGTTCATATGGATTTAAACCACTTCTTGATTCAATCCATGGATCTTCCATGTGAGTCATTGCTTCTAATTGATTTCCTGTATACTTTTTATATGTTTCATAAACATCATTCAATATATCTACAGTTAGTGTATCTGTTTCTGGTACACTACCGTATCCTTTTGCAGGTGTTAAAAGTTCCATGCCCTTAAAAGGAAATCCTCTATATAATTCATAACTCACTGGACCATGTACCCACCCTTGAATATCATTTTTAAATAGACGATTAGTTATACCGTTTTCTATATCATTAAAATAGTATAAATACCACGAATAAGCAAAATAGCATAATTTTTGTAGCTTTTTTTGATCCATACGTTCTTTGTTTAAAAACCAATTCGCTACTTCTAATACGCTATATTTTTCTCCTCCTGCCATAATTCTCTTCTCCTTATTACTCCCATTTTTCTTTCTCGACTTCATTATATATACACAAAAAATCAAAATCAAGGGAATAGTACATTTTTTATCACACTTTATCATTATTTTATACCTTCTTAATTTTATTTATACTATAGTTATAATACTTTTACTAAAAAATATGTACACTTTATAAAAAATCATATACAAAACTAGAAAGTATTAAAATAAAAAAGACTAGTCCATACAGACTAGCCCAATGGAGTCAACTTAGTATATTAGACTAGGTGACTCCATTGGTCATGATGAAAGTCATGGCTTCTTATTTGTATAAGAAAAGGTATAGGCCCGCATCTATCTGCACATCCAACCTCAAGTGGTCAGAAACCCATATCCAATTAGAGAAATCCAGTTTTATAAAACCTCTTTCAATTTTTCTATACGTTGAATCAATCCATAATACAATGCTTCTATCTTATCTTCCCCCATTGCAGTTAAATAATCATATCTATACAGCATATTTCTCCACTTAATAGCAACTTCATATAACTCATCATAGTTAATTTCAATATTCTGGTTTTGAGAAACAGTATTCAAAATATAATCAAAATCTATACCCTTTTGATTGAAGAACGTACCAGAAGCCGTATGAAAATTGTATTCATAAATTTTGCTTTGAGAATACATTGCCTGCCCACTATCAAATATAGGAGCTATATCTAACCACTGCAAGCTATTCACATCTCTTACTACACCAAAATTTCCTAAATGTCTATCTTTATTAACTATTAAATAATCTAAAATAAACATTTTAAGAAGTTTTTCTTTTACATTTTTGATTCCTTTTTCTTCCAATATTTTAATATAATATTTATAAACACTTGTACTTCTTTCGGCATTTAAATCTACATTTTCGAATCTAAGAATGGAGAAAGAAGATATATATTCTGTATTAATATCAATAAAGCATTCACATTTTGACATTATTTTATGACCTATTTGATCGATAGTGTAATCAACATGATCTAAGTTTATAACTTTACAAATATCACTTGCAAGAACTTCACAAAACGGCTCTAAGTCCATTTGTCTTAAAGAACTTTTTAATAAATATCTTTTCTTATCAGATTCAACAACCCACGCTTTCTTCAACATTCCATCAGATGTATTGTTAGGCGTATATAAATTGATATTATCTTTAATTAATATTTTATTTTCAAAACTTGCATCAATAAAATCCTGACTATTAAAATCATTCATAAAGAAATTAATATCATGCAAGTCCATTTGTTTTTCGACTGGATTTAACCAATATTGATCACTCAAAGATAATCCAAATGCTTTATTTAATAAAATGTCCTTATTTTTTATACCAACATTATCTAAGAAATCATCTAATCCTTCTCTCCATGAAGGAATGCCACGACCTCTAAACCATGAAGTAATACAATTAACATTAAGTTGTTTTTCTTTAAAACATTCTAAAGGTGCATAATCAGGATTATATATTTCAACAATATCTACAACAGTATTATTTTCATTATTTAATGTAATTTTAGAAATTTTTGTCGTCTTGTTCATTAAATAATATTCTGTAATTCCATTAGTGAAAGGATTACTAATAAAGTATTCATCATCTGGAAAACGATTATAATGCTTGCCATAATGTTCCATTTCATAATCTGTACAAAACTTTTCAGCCACAAAAAAATCAACTGTCCTATTAAGATAAGGTTGTTTATAACCTTTTATTTTTTGCTTGTATATTCTTTGCGCTGACTTTTCTATTCTTGATTTATTTTTCTTTAAATATTCTATTTTTTTATTGAAAAGAGATATTAAATTTTCCGATATGACAGTAAAGTCAAATGATAACAATTCATTATAAGGGACCGGAAACATATTAGATAACATACATTTACCAAGACTTTTTTTATTATCAGAAGATGTCATCCTTAATACGAAAGGAGTAGATTTTTTAATTGTACCATCACTTTCATAATCACTACTATCCTCATTATTTATAAGTAAAAAATAGATATAACCATTAATTTTCAAAACTGTACCTAATACTTCTTCTTGTTGAGGTATAAACAAACTTATTTTTTGAATTTCTTTTAAATAAACGCATATATCTATAACCTCCTCACTAATAAAAATAAAACAGAGAAAAGTCATAAGACCTTCTCTGTTTAAAAACTTAAATCTACCAACTAAGGCTATTGTAACTCCCTTTTACTGGTTCCAACTCAGGCTATGGTCCTCCGTTTTAGAGAAGAATTATCTTCTATAGACAATATAACATAAATAAGTTTAAATTTCCATAATATTATATGTTTAGATATAATTCTTTTCATATTATAGTATATAGCTCATGACTCATATTTATAATTGTTTTCTTATTTTATTACATTTTTATTTTAGTAAAAATAGTTGATTTAGTAATACTCATGAGACAAAGACTTCCTGAGGCGATTACAGACTTCGAGAGTTGCACACAAATTTTTTTCATCATTTTCTAACTGATTTTGTGAGACTCTAGGAACTATAAAAACTCAAAAAGGCTTGATTTTTCAGCGAAATTTGGGATGCAGATTCAAGCGAAGAAGCTTGTAAATAAGTACAAAAAATACAAAATTTTAAAAAGTACTGATTTTATGATCAGAATTTTTTTATGCAATAACTTGTTATCATGTCATTAATCTATAAACTGGAATTTGTAAATATCATTTTACATTTTTATATGAAATCACAATATGACTTGGTGCAAATAATACTGATGCAATAATCAATAGCACTGACCTACTCATAATCCCACTAAATAAGAACAACATTGAAGGAATAATAGAAAGTGCTAATGCTCTGAAAACGCTGTTTTTCTTAAAACATATAATCCAAATAGCACAATAAAGCATTACCAATATGGTATCTACAATCAGATATAGTGCAAATGCTTCGTCAGACCACCACCCGAACCAAGTTCCCGGAATATTGATTATCATGAATCCGAAACAACCCAATCTCCCTACTTGTTCTGTGACCTCAACATATTTATTATTCCACTTATTATCAAATCCATCTTTGCACTTAATCGCAAATACAACATTGGGTATCATAATGACTGCAATAAAAATCAGCCCAAAAACATTAAACCATTCCATATTATCTACCATCACAAACTTCTAATTTATATAATAGCATTTTCCATTGATTTTTCTTTTGTAACTTTTTCACCTAAATAATTAGCAAGCTTTTCTGTAAAAAAGCTAAAGTAAGATACTCCGTTGTTTCTTTTATTTTGAAAATATGGCAAAAATCCCCATAGTGTTGATGGAATCCCTATTACTATTAAATATAATGGTCCAAAAATAAGGGATTGAATTGTATGACCATATTCGTGAACTAAAAGCCTTTTACTTAATTCTTCATCTGGTATTTTATTTTTTGTTCTTTTATCTTTCATCGGATTAGTTGTTGTAAAGACGAACATTCCCAAAGATACACTTGAAGGAACATTTCTTTCAGTAATAATTGCACCGTGATAAAAATAATGTTTATTTTTTATATTAATTAAAAATACTATAAATCCTAACAATGTTTGTGGCAATCCCCAAGTGCATTGAATTAATATATATATTACATTTTTCATAACTAACTCCAATCTACAACTTACTATTTCTCATCATCTAATAACTGTATTTTAATCACATCATTTATTTCTGCTGGTTCTGTTTCTTGTATACTACCAGTAAATATAATTGATATATTATCTCCTATTTCTAGCTCATCAGCATTTATTTTAGTATGTCGCCATTCTAATTCAGTAGCCTCTGTAATTATAAACTCAAAATTTCCACGAAAGTTTATATCGTTTATATCTAAGCCTTTTACTGTTAATGCTATATTATCTATTGTAAAATTAGTATCTCTTATATCCGTAATTGTTGCATAAAAAGTTTGATATGATACCTTATGATTATCTAAGTTTTTTTCAAAATCATCATAAGCTCTCTTGTACCCTATAAAATAACTTATAATTGCCACAATTATTACCGCTATAATACATAAACATACTATTTTTTTCTTTTCCATAATTACCTCCAAATAATAAATTACTATTTGTATTGACGGTATTTTTTAGGATTTATCTTAGGTATTATAATTGATAGAATAACCATTATTGCAATTATCCCAAGTCCAACACATAAAACAAAATCATTGTGATTAAAGCTGCCGTATAATAAAAGAAATGCTCCTATTCCGCAGAAAACAACGCATTTTCCAAACAAATGACATATTGCTTTCTCATTGTATGTTGCTTTTTCTTCTTTACTCATCGTATTCCATCCAGCAAGAAACCAAGTACCCTTTTGATTATAAATATTCACACCCCACACTATTGCCCCCAAAGAAATTGCTAATGTAAGGACTATCTCGAAGAAATTCATATTTTCAACTCCTTCCATAAAAACACCTTGATAACTTCTAATTTATCTATCTGAACTACTTTAAAAATCAAATAAATTAAAGAGGAAATAATATTTTTTTGTAAACATCTATAAAACTTTATTTTGAATCATTTTCCTCATACCAGATTTTTTACTTGATTGCACTTTTTATATTAAAATATGTTATTTCGAAATTGATTTCAATCCTCAAAATGTTCTAACTCATCACTAGGATATGCTCCTGACCAATGATATGGCTGCAACTCATGTAAAGGAACAAAAAGTAAAGAATTGTCTTGTGTAGTGACTGCCACTTGCACATCTTCTCCCCAAAATCTAAGTCGCTCTTGACATATCCCACAAGGAGATAAAACCTTATAAGGAGAGTTCTCATCATCACGTACAAGACACATACAATGTGTAACCTTTTCGTTGAATTTATGTGCTTCTAACATTGCACCTGTTTCAATACACAAAACGGCTGAAGCATTAGCAGTATCTATACTAACACTGGTAAAATAATGTCCATTTGCTGTATGTACTACACCTGCACCTCCCCAACCTTTGGGATATCTTTTTTCAATTAGCTCAACAGCTCGTCTGTACATTTCTTTTTCTATATTAAAGTTTCTCATACAATCCTCCTCAAATTTTCAACTTGTTTATTACTTTTTAAATAATTTTGAAAATATAGATTTTGACTTATTTTCCAAATCATTATATGTATCTATAATAGTTGTTTTTTCTATTGCTTCTATATTTTTCAGCTTAGAAGACCACTCCAATGCTTTATTAGAAAAGCCATGATCTTCCCAATTTTTAAAAGCACTCAAATATTCATATTTAACTATTCCTTTATACTTTCTTCTAATTCTAATAAATATCTATCATAATCAGAGATAAATTGTTTATCTTGAATAATACGATACTTCTCAAATTCAGTTTCTGCTTTAGTTTTTGCAATTTCTGCAGTTATTTTTCCTGCATCTTTGAGAATTTCACGATCATCAGCCATTAAAAATAAATCTAAACGTTTGCTCCAATCTTCCATAGTCATTGGGATATGTCTTTCTGCACGATCTTCTGCTAAATCAAGATACGCAGATACAATACGTTCTAGTGATCGCATTTCCTGTTCATTTAAATAATTTTTAGCAATACTTACATCACTTTTTACAATCTTTCCTTCTGGAGCAGCTGCCCATGTTGTAAGACCCATATGTTCTTTTCTGGCATCTGCTCTTTCATAAATCAGCTCAGCTGCAGTATGTCCATGCACTGCATAGTGCATTTTATTTTGAACCTTTGCAAAAAATTGTTTGGTTGTACTTGCTGTACGGTCATAATCTAGAGAAGTCGCATATATATCTGTAATCTTTTGATAAAATCTTCGTTCGGATAAACGAATTTCACGTATCTGCTCAAGTAATCGGTCAAAATATTCTACTGTAAGTACAGAGCCTCCATTTTTAAGCCTATCATCATCTATTACCCAACCTTTAATAGTGTAATCTTTGACAATATTATTTGCCCATTTTCTAAATTGTACAGCACGTTCATTATTTACTTTAAAACCAACAGCAATAATCATCTGTAAGTTATAATGTTTTGTATTTCTTCGAACTTCACGCATTCCCTCAGTTTGAACTATCCGAAAATTTCGGATAGTTGCTGATTCTTCTAATTCTGAATCGGCAAACACTTTTTTTATATGATCATTTATTGTACGTACATCAACCCCATATAGAACAGCCATCATTTTCTGTGTCAGCCATATATTCTCATCTTCATAGCGCATTTCAATGCTATCTTTCTGATTCCCGATAGAAGCAACATAGGTAAGATACTCTGCTGCACTTGAACGAATATTAATTTCATTTTTCTTTTTCGTCAAACTAAATACCTCCTATAAAATTTCAATTTATCTATATTCTTAATTATAACATATACTATCATTTGATATCATATCTAAATAATAATTTTCATCAATAGAGTGTTCACCCAAAGTTTTCTATCGGATCTATCACAAACAATAATTCCTTTTTCTTTCAATGATTTTTTAATAAAAAATAGTATTTATTTTTCAATATTAGTCATATATTATAAAGCCAATAAGTTATGAACAAAATAGACAATATATTTTTATATTTTAACAAAATAAATAGTATAATAATTCTATTTTTGATAAAATATTAATAGAATTATTGAAAGCGTGGTGCATAGAATGAAATTAACTCAAATTACAAAAGTTTATCATAATAAAAACAATGTTATTCATGCTTTAAAAGATATTAATTTAATGATTCCAAATTATGGCATAACATATATCATAGGACCAAGTGGTTGTGGAAAAACAACACTATTAAATATCATATCTGGCAAAGATACAGATTATGAAGGACAAGTTGAAAACTGTGGTCTTGTTGAATGTGTCGAACAAAATCTCAATCTCATAGAAAACATGAGTGTACTTGATAATCTGTTATTGGTTAATAATGATTCAAAAAAAATAATAGATATGTTAAAACATTTTGAATTAAATGATTTTATGGACTCTAAAGTTAAAAAGTTATCAGTAGGTCAGAAAAAAAGAATACAGATTATTCGTTCTTTACTGGTAGATTGTGATTATCTTATTTGTGATGAACCAACTTCAGCTCTTGACTATGAAAATAGTCATCTTGTTATGGAATTATTGAAAGAAGTCTCACTCAAAAAAGGTGTTATCATTGTGACTCATGAATTAGCCCTCATAGATGAATACACTGGACATGTTGTTCATATGGGAAAAGGTATTATTGAAGATAGCAATTACGATTATCAAGATGAACCTAGAATCCTAAAAAAAGATATTTCTTTACATCATATAAAAGAACATTTTTCTATGATTATAAAGACAATTCAGACAAGATATGTATCTTTACTGGTTAAGATATTATCTATCCTTTTGATTGGATGTTTTGTCTTTGTTGGTGTATCTTTGTTCCCTTCTCTAGATCAGATGATTCATCAAAATGGAAAATGGCAAACACATGATAATCTCATTATTACCCAAAGTCGAGACCATCAGATGTCCTCAAAAACTGGTGATTTATATGATGATCAAGATATTCAAATTGTCAAGGACAATATCAATGGTGTCATAGGATACCAGTTTGGTTGGCAAGCAGCACAAGTGAATTTTAATTCTGTATTTTATCCGGAAATGTATATTGATGATATAAGAGAAGCTATATCAACAATGAAACCAGAAGATCAAAATAAAGATTTTTATCAAACATGTTTATCCATATTAGAAAATGATGTCAAACTGTATGAAAGCGAAAGTGGCCAATCTTTTCCAAAAGATATTCCTTTATACATGGATTATCGAAATATTGAAACATTTCAAGATGGAGAGTATGGTTTTGTTCTTGATTTAGTTCATTTTTCTGATTATGGATTCAAAGTCCAGTTTTATCAACTGTTTAAAGGTTGTCAAATAGATTTATTAGCAGGAAGAATGACGGAAAACAATCGAGAGGTTGTCATTTCACAAAATCTTGCCTTAGAACTTTATAAGGCAAAACATTTAGATAGCATGGAACAGCTCATTGGCACGGAAGAAGTCTTGAATATGAATAGCCCTGGTCTATCTGAAGAATTCAAAATTGTAGGCATTGCTTATGCTCAAAACAAAGATGATTATATGATCTTTTTACAAGAAGGAACGATGGAAGATTTATTAAGTGATCACCATATTACTAACAAGGATAAAGTCAAATATCTTTATGTATCTTTTATCAGTGATGTCCAAGAGGATGAAACAGCCATTGCTGAAAATATCAATCAAACATTAAACAGTAATAAAAGTGAATTTGTTGTTTATACAGATTCCATCCTAGCTGATGAGCAGGCCACTGAAAATCACCAAACTCTCTATTTCTATTTGCTTGTTGGTGGTGGATTATTTGCATTGACAGTCATCTATATTCTAATACTATTTTTCGATAGAAAACGTTATCGAAAAGAAACTTATATTTATAAGCATTATGGTTATCAGCCGTTCATCATTTATGGAATCATTATTGGGTTAAGTTTACTTACTGCTTTTGCTTTACAGATGATTTTCTCTACAATTCTCTACAATTTAATGAATACTATTGCCGCTCAATTCGGTTATCCACTTCTTTCATCACATAGTCTTTTATCATACCTTTTGACTTCCTTTATTACAGCAACTCTCATTATCATCATAGAAGGGGTTTATTATTATGCAACTTGCACTTCAAAACATTCATAAATCATTTGGAAATCATATCGTTTTTCAGAACCTATCTTTTGATTTTTCAAATTGTGGATTTTATCTTTTATGTGGAAAAAGTGGGAGTGGAAAATCAACATTACTTAATATTTTAGCTGGTTATGAAGAGATAGATAGTGGTCAAAGAATTATAGATAAGGATATTCATATAACAAGTATTTTTCAAACCTATGAACTTATTAATGAATTGACAGTATATGAAAACTTAAAGATGTTAGAAGATATATATAATGAAGATGTTTCTATGGATTCAATCATGCAGCAATTAGGCTTGCAGGAAATCAAAGATCATTATCCATATGAACTTTCTGCTGGTCAGCAACAAAGAGTTGGTATTGCAAGAGCTCTTATGCAAAAACCACAAGTTATTATCTGTGATGAACCAACTGAATCGTTAGATATAGAAAATAAAAAAATTGTTCTGGATTTACTAAAAAAACTTTCAAACCATTGTGCTGTCATTGTTGCATCTCATGAAAAACAGCTGATGATGGAATATAGTGATTACTGCTATGAAATAAAAGATTATCAACTATATTGCATTTCATCATCACAAAACGATAAACTTCAAATATCCCCAAAACCAAATTACAATCAACAATCTATTCGCTATTATTTCCATAAGATATTTCATAAAAAGATGACCATCATGTCATTGATACTAACATGTCTCATTCTTATAGAGATTGTATGTGTACAAATTGATTATTCTTTGTTCATGCAGGAACATGGTCATGATGCCCTTAATTATCGAAGCCTATATATTACAGATTATACATCTTCTCTACAAGATATAGAGAATAACCATCTGTTGATTCCTTTCCAACCTTTAGAAATCAATCATCAACTAAAAAAAGTCAATGTTTATCCATGTCCTGATGCTTCACGAGTTCATGATAATGAAATTATTATCAATGACAAGCTTGCTAAAGCTCTGCAACAGGAAATTGGTTCAACTATTGAATTATCCTATCAGTTACAAGAAGAAAGTTACCCTCTAACATTCATTATCAAAGAAATCATTGAAGAAAAGGATGTCAATCAAATGCAGATTTATTACTCATATGATTATATGATCAATAAATTAAAAGACACCCCTTATTCCTTAAAATATCCAACTCAGTATGATCTATTAACCAGTGAAACTTTATCTTATGAAATCATCATTGATGGAGATGTCGATCAGGTATATGAGCAATACAGCAATCAAAAAAACATATCAGTCTACCACAGTATTCTTACAGATTGGATAATTCAACAAAAAGAATTTCATTTTTATCATATTATCTTTGTCATTGTAGAAATCTTATTATTTGTGATGAACATATGCTTTTTGTTTTATGATATCTTGAAAAATATGAAGAAAAACCAAAAAAATATCTCAATCATGTATTCATTAGGAATTCCATTATCATTATTGAAACAACTATATTTAAAAAAACAAGTCAAAATATTGCTATGTTTTCTTACACTACCAATAATTGAATGTCTTATTACCTATGTATGTGGCATTGATGAATCATTAGTAATGATACTGTTTATACTTGGAATAATGCTTTTATATATACTTGTTTTAAAACTAAGATTGAATGCTTTAAAAGTCACACATATATCAACAATACTTAAAATATCACAAGATGAATAAGGCATGATATTCTCATTAAAAATCTAAGATACATATAAAGAAGTTCTGTTTTTATCAGAACTTCTTTATTTTTTGATAATCCAAAAACCCACAACCGCAAGTTATTTTAAATTACCTAAAGAAAAAAAGGTATGATTCCGCATCAATCTGCACATCCAGCGACAAGACGCCAGAAAATCATACCTATAAAGAATATACTCTTTTTCTACTTAGAATATACCATTATTGTTAAGTTATATCAACATAATGTTCATATGGTTTTCTCATCAAACTCCAATAATGTTATTCTCAATAAGAGAATAGAAATCGTTTTCCTTTTTCGATTTATTTAGCCTGATTACACTGCATAAATTATCGGCTCATTTCTAGAATCACACGGAATAATTGATAAAACATTAGAATGCAATTTTATGGTATTGATCATATTATCTTCAAAGTCTGGTTTATTAAATGTGTCAAAAATAATAGATATATCCTGATCAATTGAATTAACAATTTTACTTAACAGAAAGATATACTGTTTTTCTTTGTCTTCCTGTTTAAATGACTTATCCTTTTTAATGTATGAAGCAAAATACACATTGTATTTCATATCATTGAGTTCTTTTAACATCTTTATCTTTATTTTCTGATAATGTCTATCTAATAGAACACCCTTAAATT
The DNA here is from genome assembly GCF_002160815.1 of Massilimicrobiota sp. An134. Classification (GTDB taxonomy): domain Bacteria; phylum Bacillota_I; class Bacilli_A; order Erysipelotrichales; family Coprobacillaceae; genus Allocoprobacillus; species Allocoprobacillus merdigallinarum. The sequence continues at coordinate 13,228 of NZ_NFLH01000043.1, forward strand.
CTAAAAATATTTGTTGTTTAGTTTTTTCAGATAACTTCATAGTCTTAATCTTTTTTTAAATCTTTTATAGGTCATATCTGTCATAGACTTAGATACGGTCAATAAACCAGCAACAATAAAATAATCCTCACATTCAGTTTCATCAACAAATAATATCATTATATGGTTTCCTCTTTCTTGTTAATAGCCTTTTTACATTTTATCATTTATCGTTCTGCATTTCTATATAAGCTGTTGAATTGTGTATCATTTTGTCTTTCATTCATTGATTTCATAATGTCTCTCATCTTCAATGAACGATTTTCTATCCCTTCATAAAGCCTCACCGCCTTTCGTAATTCCTTAATTTTTTTGGAAAGACTATACACATCTCTTTGAAGTTTCTCTTTTGTATCAGGATTTTTACAATATCTGATTTTGTTGTAGACACACTTTTGTTCCTTAATAAGTGATTCCAGTCTATTCTTGACAATTGACTCTTCTTTTTTACATAATAGAGTTGCTTCCTTTGTTATTTGATCCATGTATCTTAAATCCTCCTTCAAAAAAAAATGCACCTTTCTTTTATGAGGTGCATTCTTGGGCAATATTCCCATTTCAAACATATAAAGGACATACAGGACACGAAATCCTGTTATCATTTTTGATTTTTTGATATTTCCCTGATAGTGATATATTATAGGTTTTGTTTTTTGTACAGTATTTTGAAAAGCAATATCATTATTGAAAATACGAAGATTGATATTTTCTTCACTGTATGATTCATCTTTGGTGAGATTATGAAGTCCAAAAAATTTCTCAGCACTTTTTAGTTTGATGACTATATGCTTGACATCTATTTTGACTTCATATCTCATTAATTTTATAATATCTAATGAATTGTATAAAGGTCATTGAATTAATGACAACTCAATTGAGGAAGCCAATAAATAAACATAAACAAATATAAGATTTAAAAAGTTCTAATTTTAATTTTTCATTTTAATTATTTTTTACTGTTGTCCAGTATATATTCTTCATATTGTTGCCTACCTTCTTTAACCAATTCAAGTCTATATCTATCTCCCGTCAACAATATTCGACTCCATGTATTAATAGGGAATTCTTTTAATAATGATGTTTGATATTGATCTCCGTCTTTAGGTGTCCAGACTTTGTCTAATTTATATTGATTACCATTTTTCTTCATTGTTACTTTCATATAATCTAAATATCCATTGATAGAATTTCCATTATCTTCATACTGTTCAATGTAAAACATGCCATAAATATATATGCTTTATTTTTTAATGTAATTATTATCAACTGTATATTCAAAAGCATGGTGAGCGGATACAGAAAAGATGAAATTTATATCTTCATACATTCCAGGAGAATATTTGTTAGTCTCTATCATTGTTTCAAAATTATCTTTCACAGTACAATCTATCTCTTTAGACAATTCAACTGATAAACTCATAGAATTAACCATAAATTTATAATAATCCCTATAATAGCAATAATCTTAATTGATATAATTGTCGTTTTTTACTTTTTTCTTCTCGTTTCAATCTTCCTTGCAATCTCAATTATTATTTATAAAATCATTATTTACACAGTGAGCCTACTAAAAACCTCAAAATCCTTATTTTATCGGGATTTTGAAGCATAGAAATCTCTGTATCTTAATGATTTGGTAAGGTGTATGGCGCTATTTAGTACCATTTCGACCTTTTCTAGCTTATCAGCTGGGGGATTAGATATAAAGCAATATAGATTAATGTAATGCTGTATATCATCTCTAGAAAATCCTGGATGAGATCTTAGAAATCGTTTTAGTAAGTAACACTGCCTGTTTATAGGATTCAATGGATTATCTTTATCTTTGCATTTTTTTAGCTTATTTGCATCATATGATTCATCGCTTAGTTTCAATTCTTTTATCAGAATCTTATGACTTTTTTCTTTGTCATGTATAAG
>NZ_NFLH01000044.1 GCF_002160815.1 Massilimicrobiota sp. An134
TATAGCCAATATTTTGATGTTGTAAAGCTGTTTTTGTTGTTCTTGGAAGTTAAATTGATACTCTCATATCTGAAAATACCCAAACAGAATTCAATCCATTCGGATATTGCAATCTTGTGATTATCAAACATAGTTCCTGTAAGGACATTAAAATATCTCTTACAGATGTTGCAATAATATCTTTGAATACCATTTTTGGTAAAGCCTTTTTTCTTAAAATCAGTGGAGGCACATCTTTTGCAACATGTCACTTCATAGGAATTAAGCAAATCAGCCTCCATTGTTTCTTTAATAAAAGGATGCTTATAATCATAGGAATCTAGATATTTGGATTTGATAAAAGTCTCCATAGGAGATAAGCTAGTATTGCAGTCCCATGGAGTCCTCTTTCTAGAATGATTCTTGTATTGAGTTGTCATATGTGGAAGTCCTCTCTGCTTAAGCGAACAGTTGTGCAGAGGACTTCCACATCACAATTGCACAGCTGCTCGCCTAAGCATAATTGTTAGTGCTTTTATCGCACATCTATTATACTATTTACAGGCTCACTGTGCAAATAAGGATTTAATAAAAATAAATGCGTTGCTTGAACAGAACTTTCCCATACATCAACTAGCTCTTGAATCAATACAGAGTTGCGTTCTTCAACTTGAACTATTTTCAATTGATTTTTCCCTCCCAACTTCCACTTTCCTGATATACATCATTATAACAAATCCTCTATCAATTTTCATGAGAAACCTTTTATATGTGATGATCATTGATATATTGAATAAATTTTTTCATTGCTGGTGATAAAATGAAATCTTTTTTCCAGACCATAACTGATCGACTTTCAAGTTTTGGTTCTAATGGAACAAACGTTAAATCACGTATTTCATCAATACTCTCTAAACAAAAAGCAATTCCTAAATCATTTTTAATAAAATGAACCAAGTTATAACCCAAATTATAATATGCTGCAATATTTAGATTTTGATAATACTTTCCAAACCAATTTTCTATTTCATTGATAACCATTGTACGATTAGACATTAATAATCTTTCATTGATTAAATCTTGTGGTTTAATCAATGATTTCTTTGCGAGGGAAGAATCACTTTTTGTTAAAATTCCCCATTGTTCTTTTTGTGCCATTTTTTTAAAATTATATTTCGTTATATCTACTGGTTCTACTAATAAACCTAAATCCACAATGCCTTTATCAAGATTATTTTTAATCGTATCAGAATTAGCTGTAATAATTTCAAATTTAACCAAAGGATTATCTTTTGAGAAACGACTTACTATTTGAGATAAATATTTCACTCCTAAAGCTTCTCCACAGCCAATCGTTATTAAACCTGTGATATGCAGGGCATCATGATTAAAATCTTCTTTTATTTTTTCTTCAATTTGTATCATCTCTTGTGCTCTTTGTCTAAAAAGCATACCTTCACTTGTGAGTTCAATGCTATGCTGTTTTCTTTCAAATAATTGAACCCCTAATTCATCTTCTAATTGAATTAATTGTCTTGATAAAGTGGGCTGTGTAATATGAAGCAATTCTGCAGCCTTTGTTATATTTTCTTCCCTGGTAACCATTAAAAAATATTTTAATACTCTTAGTTCCATGTTGATATCCCTCCTTCTATAAAAACAATAAACAAGAAGCTTATACTTCTTGTTTATGATCACCTTAAATCTATTATTTTTGAGCCATCATTCCTACTAAACGATGAGGTTGATATGGTTCTTCCAAATAGGCTTTTTCTTCATCTGTTAGTTCTAATTCAGTTGCTTTCACAGCTCCATCAATATGATGAAGTTTTGTTGCGCCAACAATAGGTGAAGCCACTTTTGACATTAACCATGATAATGAAATTTCAGTCATTGACACATTATGTTTTTCGGCTAATTCCATAACTCTATCAATAATGATTCTATCTTGTTTTTCTGTAGCATCATATTTGCCTTTGGCATAGCTATCTTCCTGCATTCTTTTTGATTGTTCTCCTGGATGTTTAGCTAATCTTCCTGATGCCAAAGCACTATATGGTGTCATAGCAATGTTATCTTCTTTACAAAGTTTAGCCATTTCACGTTCTTCTTCTCTAAAGATCAAATTATAATGTCCTTGAATGGAAATAAATTCTTCATAACCTTTCGCACGAGCAATAGCATTCGCTTTCGCAAGCTGGTAAGCAAAACAGTTTGAAATACCGATATATCTTACTTTTCCTTCTTGAATCAATTCATGTAATCCTTCTAATATATCTTCAATAGGTGTATGATCGTCCCAAGAATGACAAATATATAAATCAACATAATCCATGTTCAAACGTTTTAAACTGGCTTCTAAACAATTTCTGACATGTTGCTTTCCAGAAATACCATTTGCAATTTCTTCAGGTGTTCTTGCTGAAAATTTAGTTGCAATCACAACATCTTCTCTTCTTGCAAAATCTTTGATTGCTCTACCTAAAAATTCTTCACTTGTTCCTCCCTGATAAGCCATCGCTGTATCAAAAAAGTTAATACCATTATCTAGCGCATACTTTATAATTTCTCTAGATTTATCTTCTGGCAAAGTCCAAGAATGCATTCCCTTTGTTGCATCACCAAATCCCATACATCCCAAACATACTTTTGATACTTTTAAATCACTATTTCCTAACATTGTATATTTCATATATTTGACCTCCTTCAAAGCAATGTTTTTATCTTTCCATGTATAGTGTCATCCATTCATAATTACAGTCATCAAAATCTTTTCATTCTTCATTTATATAAGACAATAATTAATTGGATATATTTATATATATCATGGCTATCTTGACATCTATTATATTATTCCTTCTTACATAAAAAAACAATTTACAAAGATTTTATAAAGTCTATATATTGACATTTTTTATAAAATGTCTACTTAAATTCTTTCTAAAATCCTGTTGCACTGTTATTCTATTCTTTACTATCAATCTATGACATCTTTCATGAAATATAAATATAGACGAAAAGGATTAAAAAATCATTTAATCCCTTCTATCAATTCTCTTCATCAAGTGATAATGTCACAGTGACATTTCCTTGACCAAGAATTTCCATCAATTCACTTTTAGAAATTCCCTGTATTTTGCCTAATTGAGTAAAATTCCATGTATTAGGACGATAATAAATAACAAACATATGTCCTAAATACAAAATCAAATCACAAGCTTCAGTTGTTATGCTTTGATCATTGGTTGGTAAATGGAATCCCAAATCACCTACTTTTTCCATACTTGCATAATCTTCCATTTCAATTGTGATGGGACCATTTTGAAGCTTTTCTTTTAATGCTTTTGTAGAAGAATTATCAACCAATGATGCCTTTAAAGTTTTTTCACCAATCTGAATCATCATAATTATCTGCTCCTTTTTACTTTTCATTCGATATCATTCTATTATTTTCATCCAAAATCATTTCATGATATATTTATTCAAGATATGCTTCAATTTCTATTGTCCCTGACATATCTTCAATATATTCACTTCCTGAAATAGCTTGTCCTAGTTCATAAAGACCACTGGCACTGCCAAAATCTTCATAAAACATGACTACATTTGTCCATGGTTCATAATAGGCTAATGTTCCTGTCACAGCATTAGCACTCACTGCATCTGTCATTGTTAAATCAACAGGTGGATAAAATATTTTTTCATTATCACTATAATTTTCTACTTCAATAGTAAGGGGTAATTGTTCATACAATGAATTTGCTGCTTGGCTATCGTTTAATTCAAAAATAGTGATTTGTCCATTCGAAGTGACACTGATTTTTTTAGACTCTTTTGATGTCACATCTTGTTCAACAGTTTCCTGATGATCCTGAGTTTGTGTCGTACTCGTACGATTTGGTTCTGTCTGATTTTGACAACCCCATAGAGAAAAACACATCACTAAGGATAAAATTATTTTGATAATATTTTTCATACTAACTCTCCCATATTTCAACTTTAAATCATCTTAATTAAAAACAGAATGATATCATTCATTTGTTAATAAGAACTTTAAATCCAACATAAATTTCAATATGATATATTTATTGCTTAGTTTTCATTAGATAAATAAAATAATCCAATATATCAATAGATTTATAACAAGTATGCGCTTTTTCCAATAAAACCTGTCGATATCTTGTCAGCATATCTATTCTTTGTGATAGGGTACTATCACCTTCACTTATATATTGAATATACTTTTTCATATCCTGTATACTCATTCCTACATTTTTTAAAGTCATAAGAAAACTAAGCTTTTGTATGTCTTTTTCTTCATATATCTTTTTTCCATTTATTTGCTTGACTTCATCAAAAAAACCTTGATTTTCAAAATCCTGAATACAGTCAACGGGAACATTATATGTTAAACTGATTTCATTGATATTCATTGTTTCACCACCTTATCAATAAGTATTTCTACATATTTTACTTAACTGCTATTCGTTTTAATAATTGGTTTCCTATCAATGAAAATGTCACCATAATCAATAAATAATCCAAGTAAAAACGAAGTTTCAATTCTGAAAAATCAAAGAACTTAAATTCAGTCATAAAGAACATATCTTGCCACATTCTTCTTTGATAAAAGACAAACAAACCACAAACGAGAACGGCTATCATAACTATATGGAATATTTGATGATGTCTTATATATAACGAACTTCTTTTCAATTTTGCTATCATCGCATTGAAATGGAATCCAATATGAATAGACATCACAATATATAGCCATGATGAAGAAACCAGATGCACTGTTCTTCCTAAAGATGTTCCTCCTAGATCTATAAAGCTTAGGACATCTCTTGAAATCATAAAGCCACTTACAGCTGTACATATCATAGCAATGAATAAACATGTATTGATGATGGTTTGAAAGATTCTTACTGGTGTATATCTTCCTTTAAACAATGTTGTATACCATTTTCTATTCCAAATATGATGCCATATAAATAACAGACATAAGATGACTCCAAGCCATTCATGTACAAAATTTGACCATAGATGATACCCCATCACAACAATCAATAATATTGTCATGATGATATCTAAAATGATTTTATTCTTTTTCATCTAATCAACCATTCCTATATCTGATAACCATTGATTGACATCATCTTGACAGCTATCTGTATCAGGGCGATAAACACCAAATGCATCTAGCAGTGTACTATGAGGTAAAGCATCCTGTAAGTCTTCAATACTTCTTCCCAGTCCACCTGTCCCATGTGCACAAAATGGAATTATTGTTTTGTTGGATAAATCATAACTTTCGATAAATGAGAAAATGGCCATTGGACATGAAGACCACCAATTCGGATAACCTAAAAATATAACATCATATTCATCCATATTTTCTACTGTATCTACAATTATAGGTCTTGCCTGTTGTGCAGGTTCGTCTGAAGCACGATCTAAACATTCATCATAGTCACTGGAATAAGGTTCATCTACAATAATAGAAAACATATCTCCACCTACTTGCTCCTGAATAAAATGTGCGACTTTTTCTGTATTACCTGGTGCTAAAACACTGGCTGATGTCGAAGCATCAACATCTACACTTGATGGATCATCCACATGTGTATTATCTGCCCATGTAAAATAAGCAATCAATATTTTTCCATCTGAACTTATCGTTTCGTTAGGTACAGAAACACTCTGTTGTTCATTAACCTTTGATACATTGTCATTGCTTTGACATGCACTTAATAGACATACACAAAATACGAATAAAAGGCATTTAATTTTTTTCATATCCTTCCACTTCCTTTCTAACTACATCTTATCTAACAAACAACCATATGTCTAATACTTATCAATCATATTGAGCCATGCTTATAAAGCATTTGTAAGTGTAGACTCTCTAATCGTATCCATACCTCAAATAAAGATATTTTACTCATTACAAAAAATTCCAAAAATAAAAAGAGTTGAAAATTATCAACTCTCATCTAGGCTTTTATTGCAAAGTATTAAGATTCTTTAGTAAACCCTTTTTCCTCTAAAGCTTTTTCTAAATCGCTTAATGGATATGTTCCGTCATCATTATATTTTTCTGGGTCTAATCCACAATTAATATGAATATAATCTTTTATTGTAGCATTATCAATTTCTTGTAATTCGTATGCTGATTCTAATATAATATTTTTATCATTTTTAGAAATACTCATTTCAACTCCTGAATTTTTATTATATTCATCTACTAGTGTAGCTTTATTATCCTCATACAATTCATTTACATAAGTCGTTGAGGCTTTAGAATAATCATATTCTGATTTCATCTGTACTTCATGTACACTATCATTAATAAAAATAATACTTAATTGATATTTATTTGTTATATCAAACCACTCATTTGTTTCACTATCAATATCTTCAGACTCTTCTGTCATAACATATGTTACACTTTCAGTATTATTTTGTGTTTCATTATCTATATTTTCTGACGAATTATTAGAACAACCTACTAAAGCAATGCACATTATTAATCCTACTATATAAAATATTTTTTTCATTCTATACCTCCTACCACTCAGATAAATTAGTACCTAAATCTTTATTTAATCCTTCAATACAACTTCCGTTGTCTAATTTACAATTCTTATTTAAATCATCATATCCGCTATAATGAATTAACTTATAACCATCATGATAAATTGATTTCTCATTAGACAATAATTTGCTTAACCATACTTCCTGACTATCTTCATCATATCCAGAAACAATATCACATGATTTCATATAATCGTAATCTGTACTTGTATCTGTAACTTTATCAAAATCGATTTTATCTGTACATAGAAAAGCTCCTTTTACAACAGGAATTCCGCCATTACCCAAATAAGTAATTCCACCAGATACTGAAAAACCATTCTTTATGTAACTAAAATTTTTAGATTTAGGAATTTTAATCGAATTAACTTTATCACCAAATTCAGATATATCTTGATCGCCCATTTCAAAATATGACTCATCAACTTTCTTTCCACCGTTCATTTCACTTAAATCATCAAAAGTATAAAAGTCATAATTAGCACAACTTACAACTTTATCGTTTTCAACATAAAGCATAAGTCCATCCCAAGTGTTATTACCATTTTCATCTAGTTTTGTTAAACTATATATACCATTATAACTACTATCTCTTTTTGTTTCTATTTTGTATGAATCATCATTATAAGCATTTCCTGATTTATAATCAGACCATAATTTATATCCACCAAAAATAATTCCAAAAAATAAGACAACTCCTACAATATCAGATAATATCTTCTTAACAGTCGTCTTTCTTTTTAATCTTTTTACAGCTTTATCATATTCCTTACCATGAAGATTGCTGATATCTTCTCTTTTCACATATCCTTACCCCAAATATATATTTTATATCTATATCATTTTATTTCAGTATTATGTTTTCTACACTTTTATCATACAAAATCGATATTATATTCTTTAACTACTTATAATGATTATTTGCAATTAACTGCACTTTATGCAATTGAGGTGGTGCAGATGTCTTCGACTTCCGGTGTTTTTACATGAGAATAATCATATAGCAGTGTAAAAAAAGACTATTTCATATGATATGTATAATTTTTTATTACACATGTATTATACCATAAACGCAAACTTTTCTCAATGCAAAATTTGTGAAATGCATAAATTTGTTTTGGATATTTCGACATAGATTGATGATGTTTGTTTTTTCTTATTTTTACTATAATAGCTGGTATAGGATATTGGGATAGATTGTTGACAATGTTCAAGAATGATAGTAATAATAAAATCAGAAAACAATATAAAGGCTTTACCTATTCGGGAATAATAACCCAAATAACCTATGGGAGCCATCTCAAAATACTGTATTTATATAACAAAGAGGAGGAGTAAGTATGAAGACGGATATCAAATATAAACAATGTGACGATAAACTTCTAAAAGAATATAAAAAACGTGGCGAGATTAGTCAATTTCCATATGGATGTTTGTATGGAATCGATACGTATACACTTTATTATTATAGGGAATCTGAACCCAATATTCCAATAGCTTTCATTTCTTTAGCATTAGAAGGAGAATCACTTACAATTTATGAATTTGAAGTTGTTAAGTCTAAGCAAAGACAAAGAATTGGACAATCCATCATCTCAGATATTCAGCAAAACGGAATCAATTTGATTAACAAATATTTTAATTCAATTAACTTAAATCCTTCAGACAAAGATGCATATGAATTCTGGGAAACTTGTGGTTATGAATCAGAAGATAAAGAAACTATGATTTGGGAAAAGAAATAATGAAATAGTTGTTATTGTTATAACTTTCACCGTCATAAAAAAATCCCTAAAAAATGAGACAAATCGAACTTTTAATAAAACTTCTGATTGAATAGTATGGAAAACGAGAAATTTTTAAAATATTTACTTCATTTACAGATTTTTTTGGATTCATATTATAATTAAAACACCAACCCTTCTTCGGTTGGTATTTTTTATTGGCCTAATACTTTCTTAATTCTTTCCATATCCTCTTCACTTAAAGTATTTTCTTTTCCTGAAGATAGAATTGTCTGAATCAAATTACCAGAATGAGTAAAAACAACATCAGAATTTACAAAACATGTGCTTGATGTATGAATACATATCCATCAATCCAACAATGAATCTGATTTTGTTTTAAAATCTGTGACAGTATATATGTTTGTCTTTTTACCTGTTTGATAGGGTTTTTTATAGAATCTTGATAATGGTTTCCTTTTCCTGATGTTTTAGTGATTTTCCATTCCCTATCATCTTCATTACCTTGAATATTGCCTTTATAATTCTTCGTTTCAACAATAACAATCCCTTTGTTGCTTAAAATAAGATTGTCTATCTCACTTCTCTGACCTTCATATTCAATAGGAATATTAGATAGAATAGTATAGTTTGAAGGTAGGTTTTCTAATACATTCTGTGTTCTTGCCTCTCCTTGAATACCACTTTTTAATCTTTGATATGGTCTTTGACAAAAATATATTAAAGCTGAACCAATAACCATGAATATAAAAGCAATAGGAAGATTTGACTTTAATTGGCTTGATTTTTCAAATTGAACATACCACTCATCGCTGCCTAAAGGAGCAGTGACACGTCCAGCAATAAAACTATATAAAAAATATATAACAAATATTGTTACACAAACATAGCCTATAACCACTCCAAATTTTAGATATTTAATTTTTGATTTGTTATCCATTTCTATCCCTCTCTTTTCAACATCATAATTATATAAAAAAACTTTTGCTCAGTAAATACAGAATCTAGTTTAATTATTATTCTTAAATTTTGTCTTAAATGTATAAACATGATAAAATACTAGTAATAGTGGTATACCGCTGGAGTGATATATTTGAAAGCAATATATTTAGAAAGGAAAGATGGATATATGTCATTTAATCACGCAATGCTCAATGAAGAATTAATGTGTTATGAAACGGGAAAATACTATCAAAATTCATCATGCTTTTTTATATTAAAACAACTAAAATACATCAAAAAATCTTATAGATTATTAAAGGAGTATTTATGTTAAAAAAAATCATCATTTCTCTATTAGGTCTATCATCAATATTAAGTCTCCTGTTTCTTTGGTTTTGTTCTTGGAGATTAGATTTATACGTTGAGAATAAAGATGATGATTCTTTTTTTCATTCCACTCAAATAAAAGGATATGCCAGGGGATTAGATGAAGCTAAGTTTCAAAGAAGTCAAAATAATGAAAAAGATTTGCTTATTTTATTTCGTGATTGTGATATATTTCAATATCCTCATATTTATTATGAAGACACGATTTATTTAAAAACATCTGCATTACATTATTCATTGCATGATGCAAACACTTATGCACAATTTTCAATTAGCGGAAAATATTCCCAAGAAAATCAAGATGAATTTGAAAAACTGCAACAAGATTTTGAAAATGCTTTAGATAAAAACATAGCAAAAAGAAATTACAATTTTACCAGTTATATTGAATCAAATAAAAACCAAAATAATACTTCTTATACATTTACAATTTACTCTACTTTAATTTTCCCATTAACAAAAGAAAACATTTATGAGGAAAAAGGGTTATATGAACCACAAAATTATAATAAAAATGACATTCAAGTGGGAAGAAAACTATTTGAATATGATTTTAAGATATACCAAACAAACATTCAAAAGAAAATAAACCAATATAAACTGTACTGTGAAATATCTACCATAACACTTTTTCTATCAATCCTTTTGCTTATAATTTATTTATTCAAAAAAAGCTAAACGTATCATAACCACGCCTAAAAGACGTGGTATGTACGCGCCCTAGAAGGGCATTCTGTTGCGCTGTGTTTCACACTCTGAAGCCTGACAGCCGCAACGCCTTTTCTGGCTAGCCCTTTAAGGGCTTTTATTTTTTGCCTCCTTTTACTGGCTCACCCGTGAACGGGTCTATGAATTCTCTCATACTCATTTGATCATATAGCTTATCTTCCTGCAATTGATTTTGAATATATTCCTTGATTACTTTTTCATTCTTTCCAACTATTATCATACTAAAATAGTCTTATCATTTAAAGTGATTATTTCTTATTCATTCACTTTGATAAGACTTTTTCTTTTATTTTGACTATTTTCTTTATTTTTCTTTTTATTTAATTTGGCATTCAACACTTTGTTCTTCTTGACCTTTTTGATAGCTATCTTCAAGTTCTCCTGACTTAAAATCTTTTCCATTAATTTCATTTGCTGCTCCTCCTCTATTTGTAAATCTATCCGGAACCATCCCAATTACCTTTACCATCTATGGTTGCGCTCCATAGTTCTAGGCTATCCTCATATTCGGACTGTCCAGACATTGCTTATAGTGATTTGCACTCTATAAACGTTTCAGTCCTTCAGTATCTCTACCTACTATGACTTCATCTGACTTCTTATGGCAAACCTTTTTCGACCGAGGGTACTATCACTGATTTTAAAGTTTACTAGACTTCCTCGTCCATAAGACCTCCCGGGGTAATTCATGAACCCTCTTTCTTTCACAACGTCCTGATTTACTGTCTTGGTTTTACGTTTACCTTTTGGACTTCGATTTGTTATGCAACCTTATCCACCATTTAGCCTTATATCAGGTTTCTGTTCGTACGCTCGAAAGAATCGCTACACCACTTCCTTCACCCATGACATCACTGTCAACGGCTTGTGGTTCACTACACTTGGCGGTAAATACCCGTGGTTGGTTTATCTCCAACTGAATTCATGCCCTGCCCGGCACACATATAAAAAATGAACATCATTTTTATGACATTCATTTTTATCATCTATTCATTTTGGGAAGGATAAAAAGAATAGATTCAACAAAATATGATAATATAACAGAGCAAATATTAGATTTGTCTGGCTGCTATAAATCCTTCATGAATAGCATCGTAAATTTGACGAACTTTCTTGCTATCCCCTATATTATAAACTTCCATTTCTGTATTTTCTTCTAATTGATTTGCAAGATCATACTGAGGAGTAAATCCTGCTGCAATAACAACATTATCAGCATCAACAGTATTTTCGTTACCCCATCTGTCAATTAAAACTACCCCATTATCTTCTACAGCAACCAAACGTTTACCAGTCATAATTTTTATATTTGATTGAGCAATGGCAATATTATAAGCTTGACAAGATGAACCAGAATTAGCTAAGAAAGTATCTGCCATTTCTACAATGGTTACATTTTTTCCATCATTATCTAATTCTAGTGCTGTTTCAGCTCCTGTAATACCTCCACCAATAATAACGACATTTTTTCCATCAACAACTCGAGAACCATTTAAATAGTCATTTGCATAAACAACTGATGACTTATCACTACCTGGAACATCTAAAATTCTTGTTTTACCTCCTATGGCAATAATAACAGCATCATAGCCACCTTGAACAAGCATATCATAATTTGCTTCTTTTTTAACTAAAGTAATATTAGGATCATGAGTAATATGGTCTTCATAATAATTAATCAAACGTTTGATATTTGCCTTATTGTCTGGTTTACTTGCTTCTATCATAGCACCACCAAAACTTCTCTTTTCAAAAATAGTGACTTTATGTCCTCGTAAAGATGCCGTCAATGCTGCTTCACATCCTGCTGGACCAGCACCTACAATTGCTACATTTTTCTTAACTTCAGCTTCAACAATAGGTTTGCATTCAAATCTGTATAAAGTTGGATTCACTGTACAATGGATTGGTGTATGACCTAACATTCCTTTATCAATACAACCGATCATACAATTGATACATGGTTTAATATCTCTTGCTTTCCCCTCTTTCGCTTTTTTAGCCCATGCTGGGTCAGCCAATTGAGAACGTCCTAAAGCCACAAAATCACCATTTCCTTCAGCCAGCATTTTTTCTGCCTCTTCAGGAGAGAAAATATTGTGTCCAATAAATACAGGAATATGAACAGCATCTTTAATCATTCTTGTATGTTCAGCATTAAAAGCATTTGGCAATAAGAATTGTCGAGATGCAGTTGCATGTGTCCCACCCATCATATTTAAATGAGATACACCTTCTTTTTCTAATGCTTTCGCAACTTCAATTGTTTCCTCTATACGAATTCCTTCTGGTTCCCAATCTTCAGTACTTAATTTAACACCAATAGGAAAATCAGCTCCACATTTCTGTTTCATATTTCTGACAATCTCTATCAATAATCTCATACGATTATGCAGTGATCCACCATACATATCAGTACGTTTGTTATCATGAGGTGATAAGAAATTTGTAGGAATACATCCAGCAGCCCCATGAATTTCAAGGACTTCAAACCCAGCTTTTTTTGCTCTTAAAGCAGCATCTCCAAATTTCTCTACTAAATCATGAATTTCTTCAATAGTTAAAGCTCTAGGCATTTTAAATCCCATTTCATACCATGGTTCAAAAGTAATTGGTGATGCTCCAATAACATCAGCACTTCCTACAAATGCTGCATCTCTACCAGGATGTGCCAATTGTAGACCAGGAGTTGCTCCATGTTCTTTGACTGTTTCTGCCAACAAAGTTAATCCAGCAATAAATTCATCTTTGTCCGCTCTTAAACCACAAGATGTCATAGGAACAGGTACAGCATTATCCATAAAAATAAGTCCAGCACCACCATCAGCAGCTTGTGCATAAGCTTTAATTTGTCTATCAGTGACTGTACCATCTGGATTACCTAAGTACGTTCCCATAGAATTACGTACAATTCTATTTTTGATAACAACGTTTCCAATTTTTCCTTTTTCAAATAGATGAGGGTAATATTTGTTTTTCATACTTTATCTCCTTATATCTTTATTATTTCTATAAATAATGATATAATTATGATAAATAATTAACAAGCGATAAATCACTTAAAAAAGTTGCATATGCAACTTTTTCATAATGAATGTTGCATTAGAGAGGAAAAAATGAGTAAAGATTTAAGAAACATCAAAACAAAAGAAAATATTGAATCACATTTTATCAATTTATTAGAACGCTATAAATTCCAAGACATTACCATTAAACTATTAATTAATGAATGTCAAATCAATCGTTCTACTTTTTATAGAAATTATGAAGACAAATACGATTTAATTTATAAAATAGTTGAAGAACTCATCAAGCAATTTAAAAAAAATATTCATTGCCAATTTATTACTCTTCATTTAAAAAAAGAGAATGATTTTAAACCATATTTTAGTTCATTATTAGATTATTTTAATAAACATAAAGATATTTTTATAGTGTTATACAATAATGATTTACCCATAAATATTTTTGATGAAATGCTGACAATCTATAGTCATTATTTATTAAACGAACTTATTTATCATTATCACATTAGTGATTCTCAAATCAAAATTGCTAATTATTTTTCAAAAATTATTGCTTCAAACATCTTAGTTGCTATAAAATGGTGGCATCTAGAAAGCCCACAAACATCAAAAGAAGAAATATTACAAATCATCACTATTACTATCACAGAAGGTATTTTAGCAAGTTTACATTCCCAATTTTTATAAATAATTTGAAAATAAAATAATTTTCTCATAACAATACTAGAACACGAAATCATTGCTTTATGACAATTCATTTCTTGTTCTTTTTTTAATCATAAACATATGATTACCAATAATTTCATCATAAATGAGCTAAAAAATATACAAATAAACATTTATATTCAAGATAAAAAAATGAATCCGCATCTTAATTATCAAACTTTTATATCTAGTGAATATTCTTAAGCTTCATTCGTCTTGCTTTTATCTTTCCAAGAACACCCGACAAGTACATTGCAATCACAATTAACATACCAAAGTCCAAACCCAGCCCTGCACTTGCTATATATTCGTATAAACTGTCTGGTGTATTCAAACCTAATGTTTCAATTACTAAAAACGCTATCATTCCTAACAAAGCAGCAATCGTTAACCAAAATAATTTTATCTTTATTTTTTGATTTATTGTTTCCGCATAATTCGATAACTTTAATACTGTTTCTTTGACTTCTTCATTCATTTTCTCACCCTTCCTTTCTCCATCAATAATTTCAGGGATACCCACATTATAGAACTCAGCCAAATTAATCAAAATACTTATGTCCGGCATATTTGTGCCTCTTTTCCCAATTTGAAATTGTCTGTCGTGTGACGTAAATTTTATCAGCTAACTGTTCCTGTGATAAATGTAGTTGATCACGATATTTCTTGATTTGTTGTCCTATTTCCATTGTATTTCCTCCTCTTTGTGCGCACGTTCTTGCGCTTAATATATATTTCTTTTGAAATCATCGCTCCTGCATTGCGATGTAAAGCAACCGACTTACCTTTAGGGGATAACCCGACGGGGACCAAAGCATGTCGGTA
>NZ_NFLH01000045.1 GCF_002160815.1 Massilimicrobiota sp. An134
TTATATCAGGAGGTTTCTTTTTATTATGAAATTACCCCATTTAGAAATTAAAGCAGAAAAAGGCAAACCCCGTAATAAAATTAAAGGTTAAGGTTTACCCCGCGATTATTTAATATACCTTTTTTTGTATTATTTATTATTTAAATTGAGAGGGAATTTATTGTTTGGTATAATATTATCGTTATCGTTCCTCCTTTGAAAGGGGGTGATACAATGTTGTTTAACTTAGTTTTATCTGTCGTGGCAGGTATAATTGCATATTATATTTGTAAATGGATAGACAGAAATATAAAGCGATAACTATCCTAGTGTTAAGTTCACTATAAAAACTAGAAAAGGTAAGGAGTAGCGTTCCTTACCTTTTTGCATTGATACAATGCTGTTTAACTTACGAGTCAATTATAACATTAGCCTGACTCTATTTCAAGTATATAACAAATGAATCATATTTATACATTTAAACTAGATGCAGCCACTTACAAAAAAATGCGTCCATGTCTCATGATAATGTATGAAAACATATAAAAACACATAAAAATTTAACATATTTTTTTAAAATGCATCCATTTTGCATCCACTTACATATTTTCTATAAATTATCTAACTCTTTTATGGAATAAAAAAAGCATAACTTTATGATCAATAGTCATGAATTGTTTCGTATTATCCTATCATAAATTTATGCTTATATTTATATTGTTAATTCGTTGATAATTCAAATTATCTTGATTTCATCACTATTTATTTCTTGGTTTCATTTGTGGGAATAAGATAACTTCTTGGATAGATTCTTGACCAGTTAATAACATCACTAATCTATCAATACCCATTCCCATTCCTCCTGTTGGTGGTAAACCGTATTCCAAAGCTTCTACATAATCTAAATCCATTTCGTTAGCTTCGTCATTTCCAAGTTCTTTTTCTTTTAACTGATTTGCAAATCTTTCATATTGATCATCAGGATCATTTAATTCATTGAATGCATTTGCATATTCATTACCACAGATAAATAATTCAAATCTCTGTGTGAAACGAGGATCTTCTGGATTCTTTCTTGCTAGTGGAGAAATTTCTACAGGATGCCCATAAACAAATGTAGGATCAACAATTGTTTCTTCTACATATTTTTCAAAGAATTCATTAATAATATGACCATAACCAAAGTGTGCTTCGACTTCAATACCATGTTCTTCAGCTAATTTTTTCGCATCTTCAAAAGTCATATCTCCTGCAAAATCAATTCCAGTTTGTTCTTTAATAGCATCTGTCATAGAAATACGTTTAAATCCAGGAGCTAAAGAAAGCTGATGTCCTTTATATTCAATATCATATGTACCACAAACATCTTTCGCAGCATTAGAAATGATACCTTCAGTTAAATCCATCATTCCTTCTAGATCACTAAATGCTTTATAAACTTCAATTGTTGTAAATTCTGGATTATGAGTTCTATCCATACCTTCATTTCTAAATAAACGTCCAATTTCATAAACAGCATCCATACCACCAACAATTAATCTTTTTAAAGACAATTCAGTCGCAATTCTTAAATAATAATTCATATCTAAAGTATTATGATGTGTAATAAATGGACGAGCAGAAGCACCACCTAAAATAGGATTTAATACAGGTGTTTCAACTTCAGTATATCCTAAACCATCAAGATAATGTTGAATAGAACGAATAATCTTTGGTCTTGTAAAAGCAATCTTTCTTGCTTCTTCATTCATAATTAAATCAACATATCTTCTTCTATATCTTTCTTCAACGTCATTTAAACCATGATATTTTTCTGGTAAAGGACGTAATGCTTTTGTTAAGTGAATATACTCAGAAGCTTTGACAGATAATTCACCAGTATTTGTCACAAAGACAGTCCCAACAATCCCAATGATATCTCCAATATCACTTTTTGTTAAAACTTCATAACTGTCTTCACCAATAACATCTTTTCTGACATAAATTTGGATTTGTCCTTCTTTATCTTGAATATGCATGAAACATACTTTACCTTTACGACGTTTTGTCATAATTCTTCCAGCAACTTTCACTTCAATCGCAGCTTCTTCTAATTCTTCATGTGTTTTTCCTGCATATTTTTCTTTGATCTCTGTTGAAAAAGCAGTGACATCAAATCTTTGTCCAAATGGATCAATACCTTTTTCTCTTAAAAAATTTAACTTTTCACGTCTTACTAATTCCTGTTCACTAAAATGTCTTTCTTCCATAATATCTCCTTTCCAATAAAAAAACTCCCATCCGCAAGGGACGAGAGATTATCGTGTTACCACCCTCATTCATTTATGCATCACTGCATAAACCTTTTCAACTCCTATCAGAGTCTAGCCTGTAACGCGGCACACGTTATTTTATCACATACGATCCAAAATACGGCTCCTAGTCTTTATTCATCGTTACTATGATTGTCCATTTCCACCATCAGGACTCTCTTGTTATCAATCATAACAATTACTCTTCTATTCATCGCCTTTTTTCTATACGCCTGTATTATATAAATAAACTTTCTTGTTGTCAAGACTGCATTTTTTATTTCATTTGAGACTTCATTATGATTATCATATTCATCAAGAATGAACTTATATATGACAGAATATAGTTGTATAGAAAAATAGGGAATGATAAAATGGTGATAAGGAGTGAGTCTTATGTATTATCAGACATATTATCAATCACCTTTAGGAAATCTTTTGTTGGTATGTGATGAAGAAGGTTTGATTGGATTATGGATTGAAGGGCAGAAATACTTTTTAGGAAATATCAAAGAAAATATCATAAAGAAAGATGATCATCCCATATTGATACAAACTCAAAAATGGTTAGATGATTATTTTCATCAAAGACAACCTTCCATCAATGATTTAAAATTAACACCAAAAGGCACACAGTTTCAACAGATGGTATGGAAAATATTGTGTGAGATTCCTTATGGTCAAACAATGACTTATGGGGAAATTGCTAAAAAGGTGGCAAAAGCATTAAATAAAAAAACAATGTCAGCTCAGGCAGTAGGTGGGGCTGTTGGGCATAATCCTATATCCATCATTATTCCATGTCATCGTGTTGTAGGAAAAGATGGAAGTTTAACAGGATATGCGGGTGGTATTGATAATAAAATCAAGTTATTACAATTAGAGAATGTTGATATGACAGGTTTATATGAACCTCGTCAGAGATAAAGAATATATAAGTATGTATATTCTTTTTTTGTGGGAATATATAAAAAGAAGACTATTTCCGGGGAAATATGTCGATATACGATAGAAATATTTAAATGTTCATTTTCAATTCAAATAAAAAGGATTTAATAGTATATATTCTATATAAAGGGGATAAGAGAATGCTACAAATTCAGAATATATATAAACAATATAAAACAGGTGATTTAGTTCAAAAGGCATTAGATGGCGTCAGTCTTAATCTCAGAGATAATGAATTTGTTGCGATATTAGGACCAAGTGGAAGTGGAAAGACAACACTTTTAAATATTATTGGTGGATTAGATCGTTATGATAAAGGTGATTTGATTATCAATGGCATTTCGACTAAAAAGTATAAAGATAGAGATTGGGATTCCTATCGTAATCATACCATAGGTTTTGTCTTTCAAAGCTATAATCTGATTCCTCATCAGACTGTCCTGGCTAATGTTGAATTGGCTTTAACGATATCAGGTATTTCTAAAGCAGAGCGTAAAAAGAGAGCAAAGCAAGCTTTAGAAAAGGTGGGTTTAGGTAATCAGGGACACAAGAAACCAAATCAAATGTCTGGAGGACAAATGCAGCGTGTAGCTATCGCGAGAGCTTTGGTTAATGATCCAGATATTTTACTCGCCGATGAACCTACTGGTGCATTGGATAGTGATACCAGTGTTCAGGTTATGGAACTGTTAAAAGACGTTGCCAAAGATCGTCTTGTTGTGATGGTAACACATAATCCTGAATTGGCAGAAGCTTATGCCACACGTATTGTTGAATTAAGAGATGGAACAATCCGTAGTGATTCTGATCCATATGAAGTCAGTGAACATGAATTGGATAAACCAAGACATGAAAACATGGGAAAATCTTCAATGTCCTTTTTAACAGCTTTATCTTTAAGTTTTAATAACTTACGTACCAAAAAAGCCCGTACGATTTTAACATCTTTTGCGGGGTCTATTGGAATTATTGGGATTGCATTGATATTATCGCTTTCTAATGGTGTCAATCAATATATTCAATCAATTGAAGAAGAAACATTATCTGAATACCCACTGCAAATACAAAGTACAGGTTTTGATATGACATCTTTGATGGTAGATGTGCAAGATAGTCAAAGTGAAAATAAAGAAGAAGGCCAGATACAAGTTATTCAAATGATTACTAATATGTTTTCAAAGATTGGTTCTAATGACTTGACTTCTTTGAAAGAATATTTAGATAGTGGTGACAGTGATATTAAAGAATATACAAATGCTGTAGAGTATACGTATAATGTATCACCACAAATATACAGTACAGATACAGAAAATATCAGACAGGTTCATCCTGATAAATCATTCCAATCACTTGGTTTAGGCTCTTCAAGTAGTGGAAACAGCATGATGTCAACAATGATGAGTACCGATGTTTTTTATGAAATGCCTAGTGATGAAAGTCTATATGTAGATCAATATGATGTTAAAGCAGGACGTTGGCCAAAGGCTTATAATGAGTGTGTTCTGGTTTTAACACAAAATGGTAAGATTAATGATTTAATGTCTTATACATTGGGGTTAAGAGATTTTTCTGAATTAGATGATATGGTAGATAAGTTCTCTCAAGAGGAAGAAGTCAATGCTCCAGAGAATACAGATACTTATTCATATGAAGATGTATTAGGAAAAGAGTTTAAGCTTGTCAATGCAGCAGATTATTATGAATATGATGAAGAATATGATTTATATAGAGATAAAACAGATAATCAATCCTATATGAAAAAATTGATTGAAAATGGTGAAACTATAAAAATTGTTGGGATTGTTCAACCAGCCAAAGGAACAACAGCGACAATGCTTCAAACGGGTATTGGTTATCCCCAGTCACTGACAACACATGTGATTGAACAAGCTCAAGCAAGTGAAATTGTGAAAAAACAATTAGAAAATAAAGATATTGACGTGTTTACAGGTAATGCTTTTAATGAAGCTAATAATAAAGAGTTTGATATGAATTCATTGTTTAGTGTTGATACAGAGAAGTTAAAGAGTGCGTTTTCAATAGATCAAAGTCAATTGACAAAAGGAATGGGTGAGCTGGATTTAAGCCAGATTCAATTAGATATGTCAAATATGCCTTCTATTGATATGGATGCAATCTTATCACAATTAAATGTTGAGTTTACAAGAGAACAGATTGAATCTTTAAGTCAAAGTATCACAACTGATTTTCAAAATTATATGGTTGAAAATCAGTTGACGGATTCAACTCAGATACAGACTTATTTTATGACTTATATTAAAACATCTCGTGCACAAAGTCTGATTCAACAAAATGTTATTCAATTACTTCAAGATAGTGGTTTAACAGGGCAGTTTGAAACATTATTACAAAATCAGATTCAAACAATG
Source organism: Massilimicrobiota sp. An134 (assembly GCF_002160815.1). Lineage (GTDB taxonomy): Bacteria > Bacillota_I > Bacilli_A > Erysipelotrichales > Coprobacillaceae > Allocoprobacillus > Allocoprobacillus merdigallinarum. The sequence goes on from NZ_NFLH01000045.1 coordinate 5,609, forward strand.
ATGACACAATATACAGCACAGATTTCTCAATCCTTAGAAGAACAAATCAGTGCTCAAATGTCTAAACAAATGGGAACATTAGCTCAAAACATGCAATCAGCGATTCAAATTGATCCAACTGCATTTTCTGAAGCTATTCAAATGAATATGAGTGAAGAAGAGTTGTCTGAACTTATGGTCTCACTTATGACAACAGAAACTTCAACTTATGAAAATAATTTAAAAACATTAGGATATGCTGATTTTGATGAACCTAGTGGCATTAATATTTATCCAAAAGATTTTGAAACAAAACAAAATGTTGTGAATATTTTAGATGATTATAATGCCAAAATGGAAAAAACTGATGAAGATAAAGTGATTTCTTATACAGATTATGTAGGTACTTTAATGTCATCAGTAACTGACATTATTAATGTGATTAGTTATGTACTGATTGCCTTTGTCGCTATTTCTTTAGTCGTATCTTCTATTATGATTGGTGTTATTACTTATATCAGTGTCTTAGAACGACAAAAAGAAATTGGAATCTTGCGTGCAATAGGTGCATCTAAGCGTAATATTTCACAAGTTTTCAATGCCGAAACATTTATTATAGGATTACTTGCAGGTGTTTTAGGTATTGTGATTACATTGTTATTGTTGATACCAGGAAACATGATTATTCATTCGATTGCTGGTAATGTAGATGTCAGTGCCTCTTTACCAGTGGCAGGTGGTGTCATCTTAGTTGTGCTTAGCGTTGTTTTAACTTTGATTGGTGGTATTATTCCTTCCAGCAAAGCAGCGAAGAGTGATCCTGTTTCAGCATTACGTAGTGAGTAAAGACAAACGAAATGTTTGTCTTTTTCTATTTCCATTCTTGAAAAAAGAAAGCAAAATCAATCAAAAACTTATATAATAGATATCAGTTATGGGGGTGGAATCATGCAATCAAAAATATTATTTTTTGATGTTGATGGAACATTATTGGATACTGCTAGAGGTATTCCTGACATACCACAAGGGGCTCTTTACCAATTAAAAAGAATTCAAGAGCAGGGACATAAAATATTTATATCTAGTGGTAGACCTAAAGCTATGATCAATCAGTATTTATTAAATGTAGGATTTGATGGATATATTGGCCAATGGTGGATATGTTGAAATTGATGGGCAATCTATTTATGAAGATAGAATGGATTACAAACTATGTGTGAAAACTGTTCAGATGCTAGAAGACCTGCGATGTGACTATATGTTAGAAACAGCTGATGCGATTTATATTGATCCTAGCTATCATGAACTTTATGATTTCTTTTCTCAGGCAGGTATGAAAGAAATGTTCCAATTGGATTTTGATAAAGATGAGGTTTTAAAAAGAACAATCAAGATAGAAGCTAATGTTTTAAATAAAGATAAAGCGAAGATAGAAAATTATATCCAGGATAAATTTGGCAGTGTTATTCACCATGATGAACATGGCAGTGAAAATGCTTTTGAATTCTTTTCACCAACGATTTCTAAAGCTGTCGGCATTCAAAAAGTTTTAGATTATTATCATGTCAGCCGTCAACAGACATATGCTTTTGGGGATGGATTGAATGATATGGAAATGATTGAATATTGTGAAGTTGGTGTTGCCATGGGAAACGCTGTTGAAGCATTAAAACAAAAAGCAGATCTGGTTTGTTGTGCTATTGAAAATCAGGGCTTAGAACGTATTTTAAAAATATTATTTCCTGATGAGGTTTAAACATGGATAGTTTATTATTTAGTTTCAATGCGACAGTTCCAGTTTTCTTGATGATGGTTTTAGGAATGCTTTTAAGAAAGTTGGGGTGGATGAGTGAAGAATTTGCTTCTCAATTAAATCGTTTTGTCTTTATGCTTCCTTTGCCAGTTCTTTTGTTTCAAGATTTGGCGACAGTTGATTTTTTAGAAGTATGGAATTTTTCTTTTGTTGCATTTTGTTTTGTTGTGACACTTATAAGTATTTTGATTGCGATGATAATATCAAAATTTTTAAAAGATAAAAGTATTCAAGGTGAATTTATTCAGGCAACGTATCGCAGTAGTGCAGCCTTGCTGGGAGTCGCTTTAATTCAAAACATATATGGAAGTTCTACAATGGGACCACTAATGATTATAGGAAGTGTACCTTTATATAATATATTTGCTGTGATTATCTTGTCTTTCTATCAGCCTCATGGGGATGGAGTCAATCGTGATTTATTGAAGAAGACATGTCTAGGAATATTAAAGAATCCGATTATTATTGGGATTGCAGTTGGATTTTTATGGTCTTTATGTTCTTTACCAATGCCGACCATTCTTTCAAAAAGTGTATCCTATGTTGCCAATATGGCTACACCATTAGGTTTGATAGCGATGGGTGCTTCTTTTCGTTTGGATAAAGCTATCAGTCAGATAAAACCTGCCTTTTTAGCATCTTTCTTTAAATTGTTTGGATTCTGTTTCCTGTTTTTACCACTTGCTATCATCTTAGGTTTTCGTCAGGAACAGTTAATAGCTATTTTGGTTATGCTAGGTTCAGCATCAACAGTGACATGTTATGTCATGGCAAAGAATATGGGACATGCTGGTGTTTTAAGTAGTAATGTTGTCATGTTAACAACATTACTGAGTGGTTTTTCTTTAACATTTTGGATATGGGTTTTAAGAGTTTTATCTTTCATTTAAAATGTAAAATGTAGTAGAATAGAAAGAGGTGATGAGTTGATGGAATATTTAGATATCGTAGATGAAGTGGGAAATCCAACGGGAGAAATTGTAGAAAGAGAATATGCACATCGTCATGGCATTCGTCATCGCACTAGCCATGTCTGGTTATTAAGAAAAAAGCAGGATGTCGAAATTCTCTTACAGAAACGTAGCCTCAATAAAGATTCTTATCCGGGATGTTATGATATTTCAAGTGCTGGTCATATTCCAGCAGGAAGTGACTTTGAAACTTCGGCATTACGTGAATTAAAAGAGGAACTGGGAGTCGAGGCGACAAAGGGTGAATTACATTATATTGGTACAAGTTACAGCAATAGCCACAATGTATTTCATGAAAAACCATTTCATAATGTACAAGTTTCGCATGTTTATGTCTTATGGTATGATGGCGATTTTGTCTTGCAAAAAGAAGAAGTGGAAGAAGTTCAATGGATGCCACTTGCCAAATGCCAACAATTGGTTTTACATAAACAAATTCCTCATTGCATTAAGATAGAAGAATTACAAATGATAGATTATTATTTAAAAGGAGTCAACAATGAAAGCATTAGCCAGTGATTTTGATGGAACATTATATTTTGAAGATGGTATTAAAGAAAATGATCAACAAGCTATTGTTCATTTTCAAAAACATCATTTATTTGGATTATGTACAGGTAGACCATTGATAGGTGTACAACATTATATCAAAGATTGTATTCAACCAGATTTTTATATTGTGAGCAGTGGCGCCTGCATTTTAGATAAAGAATGTCATGTCTTATATGAACAGACAATATCTAAAGAGATTATGAAAGCTATTTATCAACAATATCATCAAAAAGCTGAAGTTTCTATTCAGGCAGATTTTCGTATTTATACATTAATGAAAGATTCAAAAATTCCAATAGCTCAAACATATGTAGAGTCTATTGATTGTATTGGAGATGAACATATTTTTGGATTATCAATCAATGCTGTTCATGAACAACAGGCCAAAGAGTGGACACATAACTTAAATGAAACTTATAAAGAGATTATTGCTTTTCAAAATAAAGAATATATAGATATTGTTAAAAGAGGATGTTCTAAAGGAGAAGCAGTCAAGAAATTGAAAGAATTATTGCATTTGGATATGGTCTATGGCATAGGAGATTCTTATAATGATATTCCTATGTTAGAAAGTGCTGATTGTTCATTTACATTTCATGATTCACCACAAATTGTTCAGGAAAAAGCAACACATATCGTATCATCTATCAGTGAAGCCATTAAAATGATTGAAGATTAAGAAATGATTGAAAAGGAGAATATCATGAGTAGTGAATTAGAAAAGATGGAACGTGGAGAATGGTATGATGCCAATAATGATGCTCAATTATTAGAAATGCGCATAAAAGCTAAAGATCTATGCTTTGATTTAGATCATACAAGACCTGGGGATGTTGAAAAAAGAAAAGACATCTTGACACAGTTATTAGGTTATTATCCAGAAAATCTGGAAATTATAAGTCCATTTATGTGTGATTATGGAAGTCGTATTCAATTAGGAGAGAATGTTTTTATTAATAGCTCTTGTTATTTTATGGATGGTGGAAGTATCACAATAGGTGATTATGTTTTTGTAGGTCCATATTGTGGCTTTTATACAGCGAATCATCCTCTAGACTATCAAAAACGTAATCAGGGATTAGAAATTGCTTTGCCTATTCGTGTGGGAAGTAATGTCTGGTTTGGCGCTCATGTTTCCGTCATGCCAGGAGTCACGATTGGTGATGATTGTGTCATTGGGGCAGGAAGTGTAGTGACCAAAGATATACCACCACATAGTCTTGCTTATGGAAATCCATGTCGAGTTGTGAAACAATGGGATGAAAATCAGAAATCTTTCTGATTTTTTTCTTTTTTCTTCATGTATTATTCATATATCTATGATAGTATCATATAGACTATGTTGGAGGGAAATGATGGAAAAGTTAATTTATGATCAATTATGGATATTTTTTGTTTATTCTTTTGTCGGTTGGGTCATAGGAACTATTCTTGCGGCATATCGTCGTAAGAAGTTTGTTGATGTTGGATTTTTATATGGACCATATTGCCCATCCTATGGTATTTGTGGGGTTTTGTTTTTTATTTTATTACATGAACTTCATGATCAATGGTTTTTTATGTTCTTAGGAGGGGCAATTATTTCTTCCTTTGTTGTATATATGACAGGTTTTTTCTTACAGAAAATTTTTCACCATAAATGGTGGGATTATTCAAGAAAGAGATTCCAATTCGGTAGTTATGTGCACATGCCTTATACAATTCTTTGGGGGTTGATGGCTATCATCTGTGTTGAATTTATTGAGCCAACACTTTTAAACGCTGTTCATTTGATTCCTTCATCCGTTGGAGAGATTCTCTTGATTATTATGGGTGTTGTTATGGCAGTAGATTTTGTTGGAACAATCACAGGTATTTTAAGTACACGTTCACGTGTGAAAAAAGGTGTCATTAAAGAGGTATCAGAAAACATGCAAAGAACGGCAGATCGTTTAGGCATGAGAATATCTGAATGGACACTTAAACATTTTGTGAATGCATTTCCAAATCTTGATAAAAAAGAAATTTTAAATGAGCCAAAAGTTGAAAAATCAACTGTGTTTGCTGAAGGATGTTCTTTTTATAAATTATTATGGTTATTTCTTATTGGTGCATTTTTAGGAGATATTGTTGAAACATTATGGTGTCATTATACAACAGGAATATGGATGAGTCGTAGTAGTGTGATTTATGGTCCTTTTTCTATTGTTTGGGGAATTGGCTGTGCTTTATTAACTTTACTGTTATATCAGTATCGTTATAAAAGTGACCGTTTTATTTTCTTGTTTGGAACGGTTGTAGGTGGAGCTTATGAATATGCATGTAGTGTTTTTACAGAATTAGTTTTTGGAACAGTCTTTTGGGATTACAGTCATCTTCCTTTTAACTTAGGAGGACGTATTAATTTATTATTCTGTTTCTTCTGGGGAATTGTAGCTGTGATTTGGATTAAAATCATTTATCCAAAATTATCAGACTTAATTGAAAAAATCCCCAAAAAAACAGGAACAATTCTTTCATGGTGTTTTATTGTTTTTATGACAATCAATATTATCATATCAGGATTAGCTATTCAAAGATATTCAGAAAGACAGAATGGACAAATCAATGCGCAAAATCCTGTAGAAGAATTTCTAGATCAGCATTATCCAAATGAAAGAATGGAACGTATTTATCCTAATGCAAAGTTTCCACAGAAAAAATAAAAAAGCCTTAAAAAAGTGAAGGCGATAGATCATAAATATCCTGACTGAACTTTTTTAAAGCATAAAAATCATTTATTTCGTATATCTTGACTTTCCCTTCCATAAGACATGTATTTTGTGTATGAAAATAAATTTTTTATAATATATTGAGATGTTTTCTATGTAGTGTAGAAAGCATCTTTTTCATATTATAGGAATTTGGTTTTGTTTGGTTAATAAATGCTTAAAGTAAATATTTATAATAAGCAAATTAAAAAGTAACCAGATATATGATTTTTTGACCTATTGTATTGTTCCTTTTCCACATTTTATGCAGATGCATGACAATGAACTACATAACCGAGATATGCATATAAGTGGATTTTTAAATACTAAAAAAGTGGATATTGGAAGCACAGAAGTGGACATTCAAGATACAAAAGTGGATATTGAAAGTACACTTTTAGTAAAACACAAAAAGATTTATCTGTTAATAATACAACAAATCATGTTCGTAGATTATTTGAGAAGTTCGGGTATGATGAAGCATATATACAGTTATGAAGGTCATTGATTTGAAGCAATCTGCTGCCTCTAAGCTTCTTTCCAATTTAGTGCAGAAAGATATTATAGAGCCAGTATCTGGTCATGGAAAAGGTAAATATAAATTCAAAAAGTAAGCATCAAGATGGAGAAGATGCTAAACATCATGAACTGTATGAAAAACTTTTGAAATGAGGCACCGCAATCCCACAGGTTTTAGACGGTTGGTTAAGATAACAAAAAGCCAAAGCTTATGTTATACTTCTACTATGGAAATATGGAAATTATAAAGCAGTTCTCTTATTCCATTAATAACTGACATAGTAATTGAACGGCTAACGGAATATCTTCAATAGAAAGTCCAGAGTAGTTAATCACGATTGTATGTGAATCAAAAGGTTGATCATAAAATTGGGACAGCATACTCATGTTGATTCCTAAATCTTGAGCACGTTTTAAAATAAATTCATCGCTATATGGCAAAGAGAAATGAAGTAGAAAATGTAAGCCTGAGTTTTCTTCAGTAATTGTAATTTGGGAAAAGAGAGGACTTTGTGAAAGTTGGAGAAGAAATTCATCACGGATAGATTTATAGTAGTTACGCATACGGTTAATGTGTTTTTCAAAGTGATGGTTTTGGATAAACTCGGCAAGAATAATCTGTTCAAAGTTTGATACACTACATGTATAGAAACCTAATTTTTGTTGGAAAATTTGAACGAGATGAGGGGGTAAAATCATATAACTGATACGAAATGAAGGGGCTAGTGTTTTAGAAAATGTATTCATATAAATCACATGTTCATTTTGATCAATCTGAAAGAGTGGGGAGAGTGGTTTTCCTCGCATACGAAATTCACTATCATAATCATCTTCAATAATATAACGATGAGATTCTTCTGCCCATTGAAGTAATTCCAAACGTCTTTGTATGGGCATTGTGATACCTGTTGGGAAATGATGAGCAGGAGAGATATGCACGATTTGTGCCTGACTTTTTCTTAGTGCCTTTATATCAATGCCTTGTTGATCTAAGGGAATGTAATGATAATTGACATGATTGATGTGATAGACTTGGGAAATACTGTGATGACCTGGATTTTCTAAGGCATATATCTGATCTCTTCCTAATAATTGAATCACTAAATTATAAAGGTATTCACTTCCAGCTCCAATAATCACCTGATCAGGAGAAATATTCATTCCACAAAAGGCATAAAGATGTGAACAGATAGCGCGTCTTAGAGATTCGCAACCTTGATGTGGAGAACGTGAAAGCAATTCTTGTGATTGAGATGAAAGGACTTGACGTGTCATTTTAGACCATGTAGAAAATGGAAAATGCAAAGAAGATACAGAATTTGATTTTAAATCTATACGATAATGAGTTTGTTTTGGTTTTGTCATAACAGAAGAATGATTTTTTATATAATGGGGATAATGAAGTTCACTTACAAAATATCCTTTTCTTTCTTTAGAATAAATATACCCTTCAATGAGAAGCTGATGATAGGCATTCTCTACAGTAATCAAACTGACATTTTGATTTTTCGCAAAAGCACGTTTAGAAGGTAATTTTTCATGGGGGTTGAGTTTTTGATGAATAATATCATTTTTAATGCATTGATATAAATATTCATACATAGGTATATCTGATTCTTTAAATGAATAAGTTAACATATTTTTCACTGGTATATTATAATTGACTCATTTATCAGTCATTAAAATATACCTTCCCCTTTCTATCAACTTTATTAATACGTAGTTGATGACGTTTAGGTCTATATGTAAAATTGAAATATGTGTTTGTGGATTTGTATTTTTCCGTGTGGCTTTGACTACTTCAAGGAGGTTTGGACCACTCACTTATTCCTCAATAACGATGAGTTAGATGAGTCTTTGAATTCGCATTTTGAACCAGGTTTTATGGTCTAAGTGTTGTGGGTACCACATCACATGAAATTTATTTGAAAGGATGGTTTTTATGAAATTAGTTGGTATTGATATTGGAAAGCACAAGCATTTCGTCAGCATCGTTGACAAGTTGACTGGTGAAATTATTCTTCAGCCTGTCGCTTTCTCTAATAATGCTCAGGGTTTTGAATTCCTTATCTCTCAGATCGCTCTCTATCCTGTTGATAGCGTTCTTATCGGTATGGAAGATACTGGTCATTATCATTTCGCTTTATTGCGCTTTCTTTTACAGAAGAACTACAACGTCGCTTTGATCAATCCTAAAACTACCGATCTCAATCGTAGAATGGATGGTGGCATCACTAAAAACGATAAACTTGATACTCTTAATATATGCGATATATTAAGCT
>NZ_NFLH01000046.1 GCF_002160815.1 Massilimicrobiota sp. An134
AAGATCATGAACTCCATGTGTGAGCTAAGATATAGTGACTTTACAAATGAATTTTCATTTAAGACCATATAATCAATATATTTTAAATATAGTTACCAACATTTATCTAGGGTTAGATTATTTTATAAAAAAAATCTTCTCATCACAAGAAGATTTAAATAACTTTAAACTTTGTCCATTTTTTTGAACGAAAGCGAATATAAAAGATAATCCCTCTCATTGACCAGTCAAGACACATGGCTAAGGCAATACCAATGACTCCTAGGTTCAATCCTATCGCAAAGATCAATGAGAAAATTAATCTTCCTAAAACTGTTGAAGCAATGGAAACAACCATTGTATATTTGACATCACCAGCAGCACGGAGTCCATTTGATAATGGTCCTGAAAATGGAAAGGCAACAGTATTAAAAACATTATGAATGAAGACAAGGATAATAACCAATTGTCGTGTTTCTTCTGAAACCTGATAAAATTGCATAAAAATAGGTGTAATGATAAAGACAAGAACATTCCAGATAATAGATAACACAAGTGTTAATTTCATCAGTTTATAAAAATAATAATCTGCTTCTTTGACCTGATTGGCTCCCATGCACTGCCCAATCACAGTTATAAAGACTGGTCCCATCGCTGAGCCAATCAATGCCGCTAATGACCAAATACTTTGAGCAATTCCATTCGCTGCAATCTGATAAGTTCCAAATAAAGCGACAACACTGCTTAATGCAACTTTAACAAGCTGGAAAATACCGTTTTCAATTCCATTAGGAATCGCAATATTTAAAATTCTTTTTAACATAGGTCCATCCCATTTCAAAATCCATTCTTTACTGTAATGAGCAAAACGGCTTTTTGAAAAACAGAGAACTGTAATCGCAACTGCTGAAAAAGTTCTTGCTATTAAAGAAGGATATGCAACGCCAGCAACGCCTGCATCCAAAACAAAAACGCCAATTAGATTTCCGACCACATTAATAACATTGGAAATCAAAGAAATATACATTGTTGTACTGGTTTTTCCAATACTGCGATAAAGTGCAGCTCCAGCATTATAAATAGCCAAGGCTGGATAAGAATAGGCAGATATTCTTAAATAAGTTACACAAGCTTCCATAACAGAATTTTCAACTTTTCCAAATAAAAGCGTTAATAATGGACGATTAAATATCAATGTTATAATAGCTATAATAATAGAAAACACAGTAGAAAACATAAGCAACTGGCTGGATGACTTCACTGTATTTTTTTGATCTTCACAGCCAATATACTGACTGATGATAACAGCACCACCTGAGGCTAATGCTGTAAACAGATAAATAAAAATTGTATTAAACATATTGACCAAAGAAACACCAGATACAGCCGCCTCTCCCACAAAGCTGACAACAAAAGTATCTGCTATCCCTACTAGCATAACTAATAATTGTTCGAAAAAAAGTGGAACAATCATTTCTTTTAATGCACGATTTGAAAACATATCCCCACCATCCTTTGACTTTTCTATTATATAAAAGTCTTTTTTTAATGTCTAATACTTATAATCTATTCATTATAATGCTTAACAAGCATAAAAAAAGCATAGATTTTTCTATGCTCGTTATGATCTATTCAATAGAAGCTCTTTTCTTTTCAATAGACATGAAAACAATCAAAGCTCCAATAACAGATACAACAACACCAATCATTAATAAATCATGAACACCAATAGTATCCAATAAGATTCCACCTGCAAGGTTAGCAATAATACCACTGGCTGTAATTCCAACTGTAACCATAGATTGCCCTTTAACAAGATCTGGTTTAGAAATAACCTCATTAACATAATAAACACTAGCAGGGATAAAGATAGCATAAGCACCAACTTGTAAAACTTGTGCAACATAAACCATAAAGACGTTAGTTGCTAAAAAAGTTAATAAGTGTTTCAATCCAAAAATAATCACAGATATTTTTAATAATGTTGAACAATCTATTTTCTTACGCATAACATTAAACATAGCCATAGCTGGTAATTCAACAATTGCAGCAATAAATACAGCGATTCCCATTTGACTTTCAGTTCCACCAATAGGAGTAATGACTTGAATAAAGAAATTATTAATAATTGTATGTGTAAAGAAAACTAAAATAACACCCACAACAAAAATCATAAATTTTTTATATATTGAACAAAATTGAAAGAATGATAATTGTTCCTGTTTAACTTCTTCATGCTGATTCTCTTCACGATGTACAACATGTCTTTGATTCTTTGGTACAACATATGTATAGACAACGACAATTAATAAGATATTTCCAATAATATAGAATAATGGAATCATGCTTGTTCCAAAATCTTCTACAAGATAACCCAGCACAGCAGATGCAAGGGCATAGGCAGCACTTCCTAATCCTCTAGCTAATCCATAATTCACTTCAATACCATATTTTTCAAAAAGAAATGCTAATGAATTTAATAATGGTTGAATTGTCATCATACATGTGACAACTCCAACAAACACACATAATAATATTATTGTTGGTAATTTAAAGAAATACAGACCTAATGACAATATGACGGCTAAAGCTAATATCACAATAATTAATGGTTGTAATCTAATCACTTTTTTATCAGCTGCTGAGGCTGCCATAGGTTGCGTAAATACTGCAATAATACTAACCAATGCCAAAGTCGTTCCAATTAAAGAATTCGACACACCTCGATCTAATAGATATACAGATGCATATCCCATAAGAGCACTGTAGGATGCAAAGTAAAGAATTTGTGTTAAAGAATACTTAACATCTAAAATTCCATTTTTTTTCACATAATTTCCTCCCTTAATTTATAATTATTCGATAAGTATATTATATGATAGATTGAATTCAAATCACAAGCTAAATAACATATCTTGAAAAAAATTTTAAATAAGGGTTAAATAAGGGATTTTTTCATATAATAGTGTTTACCTGTTGCAGGATGTTCTTGCATACTGAAGATTTCCTGATAACCTCATTTCATATAAAAATCTGGTGCCTGAAATTCATATGTATCTAGAAAACTATATTGACAGCCTCTCTCTTTCGCAACTGCTTCTGCTTTTCATAATACTTCTGTTCCCTTATTTTGTCTTCTTAATAAAGGTGAAATCCATAACCACCTTATAAAAAGCTAATCTCCATGGGTATATCCAATCAATCCTCCTACAATTTGATCATGCTCAACTAAGTAAACAGCTAAATCTTTTGAGTGAGCATGTTGAATTTTTGACGATTATATTCTCTTAATCCACTTTTAATAATATCTTTTGTAACTATCTCCATTGTATTTCTCAAAAAAAAAGAAATCAGTAATGCTTAGCAATACTGATTTCTTTGCTTATTCTCCAAAATATCTTTTTAATAATCCAGCAAATGCTTTTCCATGTCTAGCTTCATCTCTAGCCATTTCATGAACTGTATCATGGATTGCATCTAAGTTAGCTTCTTTAGCACGTTTAGCTAAATCAACTTTACCAGCAGTTGCTCCATTTTCAGCTTCTACACGCATTTGAAGATTTTTCTTAGTAGAATCAGTCACAACTTCTCCTAATAATTCAGCAAATTTAGCTGCATGTTCTGCTTCTTCCCAAGCTGCTTTTTCATAATATAAACCAACTTCAGGATATCCTTCACGATGAGCTACACGAGCCATTGCTAAATACATACCAACTTCTGAACATTCACCTTCAAAGTTAGCACGTAAATCTTTAATAATATCTTCGCTAACACCTTGTGCTACACCAACAACATGTTCAGCAGCCCATGTCATTTCACCACTTTGTTCAACGAATTTATCAGCACCAACACCACAAACAGGGCATTTTTCTGGAGCTGCATCTCCTTCATAAACATAACCACAAACTGTACATACAAATTTTGCCATACTTTTTTCCTCCTATTCAATATGGATTTATTTATCCATATTTATGATAATCAATTTTCCATTTTTCGTCAACTTTATTGCTTGAAATTTTTTAACTTTAAATCGCTAAAAGACCTAATTGTTGTAATTGTTCTAATCCTTCAAAAACGGCCCCTTCTTCATTTGTTAAAGTCAACAAATAATGAGCAGCATTCTTAGCTGATGAAGATGCATTTTGAGGTGCAAAAGAATATTGAAACATTTGTAACATATGTCGATCATTCTCTCCATCACCAAAAACAGCAACTTCATCATAAGCATATCCCTTTTTTGCAATAACTTTTTCTAATAACTTACCTTTATTACTCATTGAACTCGTAATTTCAATATTATCTTCAAAAGATGATGAGATATCTAATCCATCTATATTTAGTTGTTGTCTAACCCCTTGAATAGAGTAAGCATCCAGATGTCTAGCATCTATTTTTAAAACTTTAATATTCTTTTGAATGATCTCATGAGCATCCTTAGCATAATGAAAATCTCTTAAATATCCCTCTCTTGTTGTAAAAGTCTTTTTTGGTAATGAATCCTTATAATCTTTTGAAGCTAACAATAATTTATAGTGATAATCCCAAAAATCATCTGCATCTACAAAAGAATATTTCCCTTGATTTGTATGGATAGCTAATAAATAACCATATGATGATAAAATTGTAGATATCTTTTGAAATGCTTGATTATCCATTGGATAAATCTCATTGAATGTCTGTTGTTTATTACAGTATTGTGTTCCATTATTTAAAATCAAATCACAATCTAACTGATAACGCTCTAAAAAATCAATGACCATATTAATATCTCTACCAGTTGCTATAATAAACTCTATCCCATTTTCAATACATTTTTTTAATATCTGACAAGTTCGTTCCTCAATAGTGTCATCTTTTTTTATTAATGTTCCATCTAAATCACATACAATGCATTTTATCATGTCTGATTCCTCCTAGTTTTATTATTATATCAACTTCATTGATGAAGAGAAATCTTTTTCTGGCATAGAAAAACTATTGAGAGCCTCAATAGTTTCTTTTATAGTTATGTTGTTTTATGCTTCTTTTTGTTCAATTGTAGAAATTAACCAATTCTCTCCATCTGGAACTAAAGTAAATCTTAATTGTGTATCAATAGCTTCAGCTTCATCTATCTTCTTTGTCATTGCTCCAAAGATTTCTGGTGCTAAATCAGCAAAAACTTTTTCCATCATCGCTTGTTGATCACCTGCTAGCTCACTTAATTCGTCTAAATGTTCCTGCTGATAATTATCAATAATAGTTGTTGTATCTGAATCAATATCTATATTATTGTAATCTTTCATTTTAATATCAGCAATAACCAAATAATTATCCCCATCTGCTTCTACACTATTAATTTCATATGAAGTCACATAATTGGCAAAAATATGATCAACAAACTTATTCGCTTCGTCTACAAATGTTTGACCATATGTTTCAACATCCATGTACTCTTCTAAACTTTCCATGATTGAAAGTAAATCATCAACGTCACTGTTATCATCAGTACATATTGTTGAAATCTTTTCAATATCTCCTGCTTTTAAATAATCAAAAAAGTTCTTCACTACAGTTTCCTGTTTTTCAGTTGACGTTCCTCCACAGGCAACAACGCCCATAATCATAAATAAACAAACCGCTAATTTTAATATTTTTTTCATAACCTTCACCTTCCTTTATGTAATAAATATATGTTCTTATATATTCAGTATATCATAAATATAATTAATTTCTTTATTTTTCAACATAATTTAACATAATTAACAATAAAATCAAATATTTATATTATATATGACTTCTCATTATATTTTTATGAGGTGATTTTTTGTTAATAACACAAAGAAACTGGACATTAGCTATCTGCATTCAATTTTTTATTGAAATTATTATTTTTATAGCTATTTATTATTATTTTATATATTTAAAGTATCAAAAACAAAAAGTCCTTTTTTATAGGACTTTACTCTATGTATATATCATCGGTATCTTATTTGTCACATTATTACCTTTAGATTTTCAATATGCCCAATTTGATCATTTTCATCATTTTACTGTTCACAATTTTACTTTTCCTTTTCGGGATGTCATTTATCATTATGGTGGTGCCATTACAAATGTTATTCTCAATACATTTATGTTTATACCTTTTGGATTCCTTGTCCCTTTGTCTTTTCAATATTCATTTATAAAAACAATGCTCATAGGATTGATGACAATCATAGGTATTGAATCATTACAGATGATATTTTCCTTATTTTGTATTGGATTTAGAACTTTTGATATTACTGACATTATCACAAATTTTATTGGTTTATGTTTAGGATACCTTATTTATTATATCGATAAAAAAAGACAATGCTTTGTGAAATGAACATTGTCTTTTCTTATCTATTGAAATGTTTGAATATGCTGATATAATGCTCCAATTAAATTGGCATCATTACGATAATGACAAGGAACAATTTCTGGCTTATAAACATCAAATCCTAAATGATCAAAAATATTATCAAAATGTTTATTAATTAACTCAATTAATAATGGTTGTGCACTGATACCTCCACCAATCGCAACTTTTTCACAATCAAAAATAATATGCACATTAAAGATTTGAGTAGCCACTTCTTTACAAAATTGACTAATACCTTCAATGACTTTCTCATTACCTTCATTAGCCATATCAAAGATTTCTATACCCGTATATTCCTGATTAGTTCCTAATGATTCCTGGACTCTTTCCAATAGTCCTTTAATACCATTACGTGTAGACCATGCATAGTCCCAATTAATACCATCTAAACAATTTGTTTTCACAAAAGAAAACTCTCCAGCACTAAAATGTCTTCCAGTATGCACTTTGTGATCTTTGATCAGACATCCTCCAATCCCTGTTCCTAAAATAACAACAGCTCCATCTTGTATATCCTGCAAATTCCCATATCCAATTTCTGCATTGGCTGCACATTTTGCATCATTACCAATCGTTATATTGATTGGACATCTTTCTTTTAAAATATCTACGATATTCATCTTATCAATATATCGTAATGCTCCACCTGTAAAAGCGTAACCTATTTCAGGATTGATAATACCTGGCATAGAAATAGCCATACCTTCAATACGATCTTTGTATTGATCATAAATGGTACCTATTGTTTCTACAAAATGATCCATTGTATCCATTGGTGTTGGGACACTAGATTTTTCTAAAATTGTTGAATCTTCCTGAATTAAAGCATATTTAATTGAACTTCCCCCAACATCTAAAGCTAAATATGTTTTCATAATTAAATTCCTCCATACATTGTTCTTATATTTATTATAGGATTTTTATTGTAACAATGTAAATACTTTTATACATTTCTTATTATTGAATACAATATAGTTCCCATAACGCATAATACAATGACAGAGTCATCATCATAATATTTCATGAATATCTTCTAAAAAATTAAAATCATAATCTTTTAAAAGATCCAAGCATATATCTATACGTTGATGTTCTAATAAAGTTGTAGGATGATGGGCATCATAACCAAAACAAACTTTATTTTCTTTTGTAACATGTTTAAAGAATTCTGGATGTGGATAAGGATATGCCAAACCATCTTGATAGTAGAGTTTCCCATATCTTAAACCATTTAAGTTAATTTCTAAAACAGCATGATATTTTTTAGCCGCTTCAACAATGATTTGTGATGCCTTGTCACATGCTGGTGTCCATTGTCTTCTTCCTAACATAAAGAAGTCTGGATGTGCTATATATCTTGTTAATCCTAGTTCCAAAGCACTTTGAATTTGATTTGCATACATCAAGACATCTTCATCATTATTAAAATAATCATAATTATATCCATCAAAATAGCGGAAATGCTGTCCAATAATCATGTAATCACAACATTCTTTCATTTTAAGTAAATAATCTTTTTGATCATCATAATATTCTATTTCAAAGCCTACTAATACTTCAATTTGATCTTTATACTTATCTTTTAATTGATACATCGTATGTAAATATTCTTGAACATCTCGATTATACATACGTTCAGCAGCTATTTCTACATGAGGATAGGCCATATGTTCACTAAATCCTATCGTTTTCATTCCAGCTTCTATCGCTGCCAGAATATATTGTTCATCTTTTCCAACAGCATGATGACAGCGTGTTGTATGCGTATGTAAATTAAAATTCTGTTCCATTATTTATCTCCATTTTTATAAAAATTCTTGAATATCTTTTTCTATAAATCCTTGATCTGTTAACACCATCATAGATGTAAAACCACAATCTTGAATCAATTCTAAAGATTCTTTATAATAACAATCTAACATTTCTTTTTGATGACAGTCACTATTAAGACAGATTTTCCCACCATGATCATGAATATATTTTAATAGTATATGATGTGGATAAGGTGTTTTTCTTTGTCCTCTGGCAATAGCACCTGTATTGACTTCAAAAATTTTCTTTTGACCAATAAGCATATCAATACATTCATATGCTAATTTTAAATATTCCTGATCATCAAAATCAATAAATTCTTCATTCTCATTAAACTTTGTAAGTAAATCAATATGTCCTACTATATCTACATCACTTCTATAAGCTATCTTTTTCACTTCTTCATAATAACTTTGAGCATAGCTTAAAAAATCCCCATAATAATCTACAATCTTATGCGTCACTTCCTGACTTTGATCAACAGCTAAATATTCTTCACCAGCTTTTACAAAATGAACACTTCCAATAATATAATCATATGGATTATTTTTTTCAAAGCTTTGTCCTAAAATATCTTCTTCAATACCTAAAAAAATATGTATCTGATCTTTATATTTTTCTTTGACTTCAAGGACATCTTGAATATATTTTTTGGTGTTATCATCAGTCATAGAGTAATCATCTATTTCTCGACAATTCCCATGTCCTGAAAAACCTAAAATCGTAAAACCTTTTTGAATAGCTTCTAAAGTCATGTCCTCAATTGTATTTTTGCCATCACAATAAAGTGAATGTGTGTGTAAATTTTGTTTTATCATATTTTATCATCCCTCTCCTATTATAATTCTTTTTCATTTCCATTGATAGTCTAAAAAGACTGTCTTTAAACAGTCTTCATTTATTCTCTAATGGCTAGAATATTATGTGGCTCAATTCCAACATACACTTTTTGTCCTTCATCAAACAGTGTAAAACTTCTAAACAATGTTTCTGATTTTAAAATAACATCATGACAATTTAATGTATATCGTAAAACATTTCCTCTTGAAATATAGTGACTAACTTTTGCTTCAAAACTATAGACATTTTGATCTTGAATTGGTTCATTTTGAATAGAAATGGTTTCCGGTCTAATTGCATAATAATGATTATCAAAGTCTTGTTTTGGTAGCAATGTTTTTAATTGATGATTATCTAATATATTATAATGTCCTATAAATTCAGCCGCAAATTTAGAAACAGGGTGTGTATATAATTCTACAGGATTTCCACTTTGTTCAATGATTCCACCATTCATTAAATGAATTTTATCAGACATAATCATGGCTTCATCTTGATCATGTGTTACAAATATAGTTGTAATTTTTAACTCTTTTTGTACACGTTTGATTTTTTCCTGTAACTCACGTCTTAATTTTGCATCAATTGCACTTAATGGTTCATCTAATAATAGAACTTTTGGTTCCATAACGATTGCCCTTGCGATAGCTACACGTTGTTGTTGTCCACCAGATAATTGACTCGGATAACTTTTTTCTTTTCCTACCAAATCTACCATTTCAATAGCACGCTGTACTTTTTGAGCTATCTGATTTTTATCTACTTTTGCGATTTTTAAACCAAAGGCAATATTTTCCTCTACATTCATATTTTGAAATAATGAGTATTGTTGAAAAACCATCCCTATACCACGTTTTTGAACTGGTACATCTGTAATATCTTTACCATCTAATATAATTCTCCCTGAATTAATCTGCTCTAATCCTGCTAAAGATCGTAATAATGTAGATTTTCCACAACCACTTGGTCCAAGTAATGTAACTAATTCACCTTTTTCTACATCTAAATGAATATTTTTTAAAACTTGATTTTCACCATCGTAGCTTTTGCATATATCTCTAAATTCAATGTATGCCATTAATTTTTCCCCCTCTTTGTGACTGCTTTATTTTGAATCATTAATGTTAATGTTGAAATGATAAATGTTGTAATAAAAAGAATAACGATAATTGCACTTGATAATTGTCCTGATTTTGACATTGTTTGATATAAATAAATACCTGCTGTTCTAAACGCACTTCCAGCAATCATATTAACAACGACGAAATCTGCAAATAACATTGTAAAAGCTAACATCATTGTTGAAATAATTCCATTTTTCATTTGTGGAATAATAATTGCAAAGAAGGCATGAAGTTGAGAACATCCTAACACCTGTGCAGCTTCTACAACACATTTCACATTTAATGCGCCAATTGTATTTTTTAAACCTCTAAATGTATATGGTAATATAATGATACAGTAAGCTCCTACTAAAAGAAAAAGACGATTTGATAAAAAGCCGGGTTTACCTGAATATAGTGAAATTATACCTACTGCTAAAATAACACCTTGAATGGCATATGGAATATTACATAAAATTTCAATATACTTTTCTAATTTTGGCATATATAATGTTGTCACATAAAGAACTAATAATATAGCCAAACTACAAATACACACTGGCACAAAAGAAATAACTAAAGATCTTAATAATGAATTAATAAAAGCTCCATCTGTTAATATTTCTGAATAGAAGCTAAGAGTAAAACCAGTTGGTAAAATATCCATCCATGCTGTAAAAACAGAATATAAGAAAGTTAAAGCTAATGGTATAATTAAAAATGCTGCGATAATAAATAAAATACATCCATCCCATAATTGTGTTTTTAATTTCATTGGACACCACCTGATTTCTTTTGTAATTTATTTGTAATTAAAACTGAAATAACCATTAAAGCCATCATGACCAATGAAAGAGCACAACCAAATTCTTGATTTTGAACAACTTCACCAACAAATTGTTGAGAAATACGAATTGGTAATAGAGAAATATTATTACTCAACAATGCATATGCTGTTCCATAAGCTGCTAATGAGTTGGCAAATAAAACTGAAAATGTTCCTAATATACTTGGTAATAATGATGGTATTGCAACTTTAAACCAATAGTGAAAACTGTTTCCACCTAATAATCCTACAGCTTCTTTCCATTCTTTTCTTAATCCTGAAAAAATAGGAAGCATCAATAAAGTTCCTAATGGAATTTGGAAATAAATGTAAGTTAATAACAAACCATTAATCGTATATAAATCATAATTAGCCAAAAATTCTATTCCATAATTTTTTCCAATTAATGTTAATATACCAACATTTCCTAATAAAATCATAAAAGCAAAAGCTAATGGAACTCCAGCAAAATTACTAGTAATATTTAATACTGAAGTGAAAGCATTTCTTATTTTAGGACTGGCATTATGTGCTGCTTTTGCACCAATAAATGCAATAAATATACCAACAACAGCTGAAAAAATAGATATCCATAAACTGTTATAAATAGACTGTTGATATAGACGTGTACTAAAAATTTTAACAAAATGGTCTAGAGTAAAACCTCCACCACCTGTCTTTGAAAAACTTTCTATCACAATATTAATTAATGGTAATATTTCAAATAATAAGACAATGATAAAAAAGGGTAATAAAGCGAACAGATAAAATTTATAGTTCTTTTTTGCTTTCATGAATACGTTTCACCTCCAAAGGTTTCATTTTTTCAGTTGCTTGAATATCCAATAAATAACAAAGCAACGGCGCAAACTCTAATGTTGTGAGAACTTGTGAATGATACCCATTCACAATGCGTTGATCAATAATATATAATGCTGTGGTGCGTTGCTGATGACTATTACCACCATGATAACCATTTTCACTCATTCCATGATCTGCACCTACCACAACACTATACCCATCTTTAATCCATTGTGGAATATATGTTGAAAGGAGTTTATCATTTTGAATAACTGCTTGCGCGTATTCTTGTGAACCTGCACCATATTTATGGCCTGCATCGTCGATACCCATTGGATGTATAAACACAAAATCATATTGATCATGTGACATTAAACTTGATGATAATGCATATAAATGATTATCTGGATAAGTGTCTTCATAATAGAAAAAACCTTGGTCTATATAAGACTTTGGATCATGATGATAGACATCTTGAAACTTATTAAATGGTGCTGATAAATAGAGCTCACTAATCCAATAATATGCTAATGCTAGACTTTTTTTATGATTCTGTTTAAGTAATTCAAATATATGGATTTGATTAGATAATCGACATATATTATTATTTGTAATTCCATGTTCATATACTGGTAATCCAGTAAAAATTGTTTCGTACATAGGGCGTGAAGCGCTAGGTAATTCACCTAGCACTTCATATTTAGCCGCCTTTTTATGTTCACATAAATGTTCTAAATAACCTAAATGCTCTCTAGCATATTCACTCTGTAATCCATCTAATAAAACAAATACAACTTTATTATTGTGCATAAGCAACAACTTCCTCCTGCCAAGATGTTGATAAATCTGACACAGCTTGATCCCAAGCTTCCTGATCTTCAATAAAGCGTGCATTTTTATATTGTTCATCTGGTAAAAGCATCGCCTTTACATCTTCTGGTAATTCTACATCATCACGAATTGGACGCGCATAACCTTTAGCTAAATTAATCTGTCCCTCATCAGATAAAATATATTCCCTTGCTAATGCAGCAGCATAAGGACGTTTTGTATAGGCATTGATAATTGTACAATATCCACTTTGAATTGCTCCATCTGTTGGTACTGATACTTCAAAATGAGCATTGGCATTATTTTCTAAGATTTGTGAACGATATCCTAATGAATTGTAATCCCATAAAACTGCAACTTCTATTTCACCTTTTTCTAAACGTGCAACACTTGTGTCTCCCATATCTAATCGATCTTCTTCAGCTAAAGTCTTGAAAAAGTCTAGACCAGGCTGTATATTGCTTTCACTACCACCAAAAGCGATAGCAGCACTTAATAATGCACTTTGTGCCTGAGTTGCTACTGAAACGTCTCCAATTGTTAATGTATAATCTCCATTTAAAACATCTTGCCAACTTTTTGGTGCTTGATCAACAAGATCAGTATTTGTAATAAATGTAATTGTACCATAGTATCCTATAATCCAATCACCATTATCATCTTTAGCCCAATCAGGAATTGAATCCCAATATGATGTTTTATAAGGTAAAGTTACACCTTGTTCTTCTGCAACTGGCCCAAATGATTGTCCAACATCACCGATGTCTTTTGTTGCATCACTTGCTTCATTTGCAAAAATAGCAAGTTCCTCTGCACTAGACATATCTGTATCCGTATGTTTAATTCCATATTCATCTTCAAGTTCTGTCCATGTTTCAACCCAGTTAGCCCATGTATCAGGCATTCCAACAGAATTGACTTCTCCATCTTCTTTTGCTTTTTCTGTAATTTCTTCAATTGTCATCGAATTTAAATCAACCTTTGCTTGTGTGCTTTCTTCAGCGCATCCTGTTAAAAATGTTGCTGCAACAAGAGCACTCATCCCCAATTTAAAAAATTTATTTTTCATTTTCATACTTCCTCCTTAGCGAGTAAAGTATAGCATTTATAAAATTCAGTTAAATATCTTCATTTTGTAAAGAATTGTAAAAATAAAAACACTATAACAAGTGTTTTGTAAATATTTTAAAAAGGAATTTAAATTCTATATTAACATTTATTAAGTTTTTAGATACTTTTGCTTTATATAAAAAGTTATAAAAATCACATATTTTTCTATATAAGTATAATAATTTGAGTCTTTCAATTTATCATTTAAACTAATATAAATAAATATTATTTAAGTTGATCATTATTTTAATATTTGATGACTATTATCGAATACATCATATAAAAAGGAACCACCAGATGAGACAAGGTAGTTCTCTTTCAGTATACAAAATAAAAAAAGAAAGGGAATAGAATGACTATTCCCTCACATGGACTGGCAGCGTGCTATTTTCGCAGTTGCCTACTATCTTCGCCGCTGTGATGCTTAACTTCTGTGTTCGGCATGGGTACAG
>NZ_NFLH01000047.1 GCF_002160815.1 Massilimicrobiota sp. An134
AAAAAAAGGAAATAAAATAATGAATGTCTGCAATTTCCTTTAAAATAAAAGTGGGGTGTTTCTGCCCCACAATTTTTTTAAAGCTTTTTTATAAAACCCCGCGATTATTTAAAGCGCCCAAAAAAAGAACACCGAAGTGTTCTTATAAATTAGTAATATAATCATCTAATATTTTCCTATGTTTTTTATATACATGAGCATATGTTTCTCTTAATGTTTTTACAGTATGACCAAGTCTATCTGCTACTAATTGCTCTGATAGTATCGGATTGGATAATAAATAGCTTGCATGAGAGTGTCTCAATCCATGAAAGGTAATAACTTTTACCCCTGCATTTTTAACATCTTCATTAAACCATCTTCTTAAAGTTCCTATAGAAATATATGTTTTATCCTTATATACAAACCAGTTTTCGTTAAAATCTCTAATCTGACTTACATATGAATATTTTAATTTTAATTTATCTATTATTTTTTTAGGAATAACAATTGTACGGTATGAATTGCCTGTTTTTGGAGAAGTAATTTTTGAAGTAATAGCACTTAAAGATTGATCAACAGTTACTGTTCCTTTTTCAAGATCAATATGAATTGCTCTATAATGGTCATATAGCATAGCAAAGGATAAAAGTATATTTTTTAATGTATCTATATGATTCTCTTTACATTAGCTTTAACAGTTTTTATAAATTATTGATATTATTTTACAATCTAACACTAATATTTGCTGCATATTAGATGTATACTTTTTACTGTTTATAAATAAAGTAATAGAGTAAAAAAGCATATATTTAGGAACTTGTAAGAGTCACAATATATGGGCTTCGTACATTATTATAAGCCTAATTTATGATAAGCATTCCATATACATAATAATGAAATACATATAATAGATAGAATAAACAACTTATCTACTACTTTAGAAGAAATTTGTCTGTTAATTTTCTTACCTAAAATACCCCCACCAACTCCACAGCACATCATACCTATTAACATAGTCCAGAATCCAACATCTCCTTGATAAAGTTCTTGAGGAACTGCACCATTCATAAAAGTAATAACTAAACCAGGAATCTGAGATATAAGAATTAAATATAAAGAATTCTGAGCAGCGACTTTTGTTGACATAGATAAGAAATAATAAAGAAGCGCTAAATTTAAAGGACCTCCACCAATTCCAACAAAGGTTGAAAAGGCTCCTAAGATAAATCCTAAAATCATTAATAGAATAGGATTAGTCACTTTATAGCTTTTTATTTTTGATTTATTTATTGTATAAACTAATACAAATATCATTGAAATTAATAATGCAATAGCCTGATATCCACCTACAGCTTCTTTATTCACAAATAAATCTAGAATTCTTGTATAGATATTCTTTCCAATAATTCCTCCAATGGCTGAACCAATAGCTAACCATGTTGTTAATTTCCAATCTATCAGGTTTTCACTATTACCATCTTTTGAAGATAGTGCTGAAGAAATAACAGTATAACCAGTCATTGAAATAACAGTACATGTTGATAAGAATGTAATACTATTTACAGATAATACTCCAATTGCATCCAATGAAGGTTTAATAAATACTCCTCCACCTACACCACAAATAGCTCCAATAATAGATGCTGATAAACCTACTATAAAAAATATAATATAAATCATATATAAATCCTTTCTTATATAGCTTTATTTCATTCTTTGAGAAATATATACTATGTCATTATATGCATATTCTAAGAAATCTCTATATCCACAATAATGATCATCATAATAAGCTATATTCAATCTTTTACAATTTTTGTGACACATTTTTTCAAACAGACATGTCCTGCAGCAATCACAATATCTTCTTTCTTCTTTTAAGAAATGAGACAT
Organism: Massilimicrobiota sp. An134; assembly: GCF_002160815.1. GTDB lineage: Bacteria > Bacillota_I > Bacilli_A > Erysipelotrichales > Coprobacillaceae > Allocoprobacillus > Allocoprobacillus merdigallinarum. The sequence continues at coordinate 1,876 of NZ_NFLH01000047.1, forward strand.
TTGTTCACTACTAATAATATCCATTAAATCTTCTTTAACGATATTTCCACAATTATATTTATCTAATACATAGAAATCACAAGGGAATACATCACCTTGGCTTTCTATAACTAAATGAGGAGAACATCTTCCTAATAACCCACACTGGTGAGCTATGCCTCTTTCAAATAACGAAATGACATTATCAAATAATGATACGCTAATATAATTTCCTTGATATAATTCCTTTTTCCATAAATCAAAAAAAGATTTATAAAAACTTGCAAACATTCTTGGAGACAAAGAATATTCATTTTTATTTTCTTCTAAACCTGGAATACAAGGAATAAATTGTATAAATTTTAAATTGTTTTTTTTATAAAATGAGAATAATTTTTGAGGGTGTTTTGCAAGAGTATTTGTTAATACTGTTAATATATTAAAATCTACTCTTTTATTTTTTAATAATTGAATTGAATCCATTATTTTTTTATATGTATCTTTATATTCATGGTCTTTTCTGAAATAATTATGTATTTCATGATAACCATCAAGAGATACTCCTATTAAGAAATGATGCTTATAAAAGAAATCAGCCCATTTTTCATCTAATAATGTAGCGTTTGTCTGTAATGCATAGTGAATTGTTTGATTAGTTTTGTTTTTTTGAACATAAGCAACAAATTTTTCAAAAAAAGATAAACCTGCAACAGTTGGTTCTCCTCCTTGAAAATGGAATGATATATCAAAATCATTTCCCAAACCCAAAGCTTTATCTATTAAAGCTTCCATTGTTTCTTCGTTCATTATTCCAAAACTTTTCACATCACGATGATCAGAAACATCATAATAAAAACAATATCGACAACGCATATTACATAAAGAAGAAGCTGGTTTTATTAAAAAACTAATATACTTTTTCATACTCTTTCCCTCATCATTTTATAATTCATCTATTTTACTATAAATACCTTTAATAAATATAAATCTTTTAACTTCGTCAGTTAAATACCCTAATTCTATAGATATAAATTGTTTCATTTCTTTCTCAGTTATTCTTTCCATAATTGTTTCAAGCATTTGCTGATACTTGTCTTTTGCTTCTTTATAGGATGAACATTGACTTACCTTTATAAGCTCTACTTTAATATTCATATAGTGGAAAATAACATATGTTACTACTCCACAAATCATAGCTATGATCCAGAATAAACTTTTATTTAATTCAGAATGAAACTGAAGAACAACTATTCTTGTTATTGAGAAAAAAACAAGACATAAAGAAATCAATTTTGGATAGCGTACCCAATTATTATAATTTTTAAACATATCATTTCTCTCCTCTTTAAATAATAATCATTAACGATTCAAGACATCCCTGTACATAAGACTACTGAAATTGATATAATTAAGAGAAAAATAAAGGAATCGAGATGTCTTGAACTCTTTTTTTATTTACTATAATTTAACCCTAGATAAATGTTGTTAATTATTTTTAAATTTATTTGATTAAATCATGTTAAATGTAAAATCACTATTAAAATCTTTATATCCTAACACACATATAGAGTTCATTATCTCTTTAAAAATATCTTTGAATATCCTTTTTTCATAGTATTTTTTATTTCGATCCTTCATTTTGTATAATCCTATGTAATTATTCAAATATTTGTCTGATATGCCTCTATATCCATGCAAAAACAGCTCGATTGACGAATGTAGTCTATTGATTTTATCTAATGTATATCCATCTTTTTCACTTTTGCCTGATGGTATCTTTATCCATTTGACTCCTAGTTTTTTCGTCAGGCCATGATATGAGCGTAGACTGTCACTGACAACTGTACAGTTTGAAGGTATCTTATCCTTGTATATCTCATAAAGATTTTTGGTATGTATCCTTCCTCGCTCTGATACCATAATGACCTTATGGTTATGTTCATCTACTGCGCATACAATATTTCTCTTTTGGTCGCTTATTCCTCTTTTTGTTTTTTTGATATCTTTTTCTTCCATGATGATTCCTGGATGTTTTATATCTGATAGTTTTTCATCGAGATAGACTGTTCCATCAAGAACACAGTCTTCGGCTGTAAGAGTAGCACAGACACTAAGAATTTTATGTCTCCAAACAAGAGATGTTTGTTCACATATGTTGGCAATTCTAGCAGATTGGACAATGGTATCACCACGAAACAAAGATTCCATATATAAATACCACTGATACGCTTCTTTTTTTGAATATGAAAACAATGTGCCAGTCACAGCGGAAAAAGTCTTATGACAAGATTTGCATAGAAATCTCTGATTATTATGTTTATCCTTACCGTGTTTGATAATATGTCTGTCTCCACAATGAGGGCAGAAAGAACTATCAAAATCATTTGATAGTTCCTCATGCACATCTGAATCATAGATATGATTGATGATGTAATTGTTAAGCTTTTCTCTAATCACTTCAATTTCATCAGGAGTTGCATTATTAATAATTGAATCAATAATATCATTAAACATTTTATCAGTCATAATATCTTCACCTCAATAACAGTATATCAAATGAAGAGAAAGGATATTTTAGATAAGATTATATTAAATACCATATTATGGAGTTCATTTCACTTAACAACATTTATCTAGGGTTAAATTATTTACTATATTAATATTTTCATAAGTTATTATTTTAGCTCCTTTTAGATTTTAACATTTTTAGAGAAATCGTGTTTATTTTTTATCTTGTTGTGGGAGTGATGCTTTGCAAAATCATCTTGAAGCTAAAATATTTTTTATAAACTAAGGATAAAGAAGGAAATTTTTTAAAACCTCCTTCTTTTTAATTTTTTAAAGTGAAAGTCTTTCTTTCTGTTCAGAAGGTGCCTCGTTTTCATCAAGGGCACGAATCAATAATTGTTTATAAGTTTCTTCGATTTCAGTTCCTGCGCAATTATTTAATTGGGCATAATCTTCTTCGATATTAAACAATTTTGTTTCTTTAACTTCTTTTAAACCATTTTCAATATTATCAATAATAGAAGGTTTATAAGTTGGAATACGATATAATGGATATTGTGTACGTTTAAAATAACGACCCATTTCTATCTTATCTTCATAACCAGATCCTAAATACTTACGAATAGTTGTTGGAATACAAGTATATTCATAACAAGGCCAGTTATCTGCATTTGGAGCTCTAAAATATGTATATTTTCCATCTGTAATGTTCATTGCCATTCCATGATATCCAAATAATGCATATTCTTTTCCATTATCTTGGTAATCAGCAATTGGTTTAAAACTCTTTCCACGAACACAATCAGGTACAGGAATATTATTATATTCTAATACTGTTGGCATGATATCAATGTTTTGTGTAATAGAATTAATTCTATCCCCTGCTCTTTTTCCTTCAGGGAATTTTACAATAAATGGAAGGTGAGCTAATTCATTATACAAATGCATATAATTCTTTCCAAAGTATTCTCTTTCTCCTAAGAAATATCCATGATCAGTAGTCATAATAACTAATGTATCTTCATACATATCTAATTCTTTCAATTTCTTAATTAATGTTCCAAACCAATAATCTGTCATTGTCATTAATGCAGCGTATCTCTTTTGAATATAATCTACTGCATCATCTGGAACATTTACTCTTTGATAATCAGGAATTTCAAAATATTCACGATCTAATTGTGTATCCTCATACATATCCATATATTTTTGAGGTACATCAAATGGTTCATGAGGATCAAATGCTTCTACCATTAAGAAAAAATTATCTTTTCCCTTATTATTTTCTAACCATTCACATGCTGATGTAAATGTTTTTGGAGAAGGATAATCTTCTTCATTAGGCCACTGTGTACGATTCCACTGATATTGTGTTCTTACACGACCATAATAATCTTTAGGCATATTTTCAGGATCATCAATTCTAGAAATCCAAGGATCTCCTTCTTGACCACGATGATAATCCCATGTATTGAATTGTTGTACATAATCTTCTCCACCTAAACGGAAGTAATGACAATGGTCTGTTGTAATATGTGAGAAACAGCCATTTTGTTTTAATAATTGTGGTAATGTAATATCAAAAGGTTCAATAGGACCCCAAGATCTTTCTAAGAAATTTAATCTACCACATAAAACATCTCTTCTTGCAGGCATACATGGAGCTGATCCAATCCAATGTTGGTCAAATGTTGTTGCTTCATCAGAGAAGTCTTGAATATTAGGTGTTTTAACAAAAGTTTTTTCATTATAACATGATAGCATATCTCTCTTAAGAGTATCCATCAATACTAATACAGTTCTCATAAGCGACTATACTAAAATTCCAAAGCAAGAAAGAACAATACAAGCAACTAATAATCCAAGAATTACCCATACAGAGTTTTTACCTTGTCCTTTCTTTAATAAGAAATAACAAAGTGCTGTTAATAATACAGGTAATAAGCAAGGCATAACGTTATTTAATTGATCTTGTAAAGCAATTGTTCCTTCACCAGCTGCGAATTCAATTCCTGTATTTAATTTAACAGTTGATGTGATTAAACCACTGACTACAACTACACCTAATACGTTAGCAAAATTTCCTAAACGGTCAAAGATTTTTAAACCACCATTTTGTTCATTTTGGATTAAATCCATACCTTTTTCATATCCTTTATGAAGACCAAAATATTTTAATGGCCAATATAATAGATTAATTAAAAGGAACATAACAATTGGACCTAAGATACTACCACTTTCAACACATAAACTTGCCCCAATACTTCCAGCAATTGGGTACCAAGTAAGATTTAACATAGAATCTCCTAAACCAGCTAAAGGTCCCATTAAACCAGTTTTAATATTTGTTACAGAATCTTTATGATCTTCATCTGTAGTTTCTTCAATAGCAGCGCAGATACCTAAGATAGCAGGAATAGCTAATGGATGAGTATTAAAGTACTCTAAGTATCTTTGCATTGCACGAACTTGTTGTTCTTTTGGTTTGTCTTTATATAATTCTTCAATAACAGGTGCAAAATCATAAGTTAAACTTAATGATTGCATACGTTCATAGTTATGAGAGAATTGAGTTGTTTGTGTTCTTAATAAAACTTTATTTAAAGTTTTTTTGCTAATTTTACCCATTATAAATCATATTCTCCTTCCTCATCAGCTACTGCTACTGCTGGAGCTGGTCTTTCCATAATTAAATCATAGATACCTGCAGCTACTGCACCAACTAAAGCGATTGCTAAAGTTCCTAAATTTAAGTAAGCTCCTAAAACGAAACCTAATACCAAGAAAATCCACATATTCTTTTTCATCATCATTGTTAATAACATTGCTAACCCTACAGCTGGAATAGCTTTTGAAGCAACAGTAAATCCAGATAAAATTTGTGCAGGAATAGCAGCTAAGATAGTATCAATAACAGCACTTCCAGCAAAACATGCGATAAATACAGGAACTGCTCTACTTAAGAAGAACATTAATCCACCTGTCCAATGTAAAAAAGTAATTTTCTTGAAATCAAAATTTTCAGCAGCTTTATCTGCAGCATGTACTAATGAAATATTAGTAGTCATAACTAACATGTTAACTTGTTGTACTAATAAAGCAGTTGGAACGCCAACAGCAATTGCTGTAGAAATAGCTGTTCCAGTATCTCCACCAGATAAAATACCTAATGAAGTTCCTACAATTGTTCCTGAAATAACATCAGGTGGTACATATGCACCAATATTATTTACACCTAACCACATTAATTCCATTGTTGCACCAACAATGATTGCAGTTTGCATATCTCCTAAAATAAGCCCTACACCTATTGATGCAAGCAATGGTTTACGGAAACCAAGATGTGGTCCGAATTGGTCAAGAGCACATAAACCAGCCCATGCTGCCAATAGTAAAGCTGTTAATAAATTTCCCATATTCTTTACTCCCCTTTTAGTAATTTTTTAATAATTCAGAGACTTTTGTTTTTTCATCTCTTGTTGTTGTTTGCATATAAACTTCAACTTTTTCTTCATTGATTAATGCTTCAAAAGCTTCTTTTTCTTCTAAAGTAACAGACATATTTTTATGTAATCTATGACGTTTATCATTAAAACGCATACCACTTACATTTAAGTAAGTATAATCTAATCCATTTCTTTTTAATGTTAAAGCATCAATAGGATTTGTAAATAAAACCATTGTTACTTTCTTTAATTGAGTTTTTTTCAAAACTTCAATAAATTTTTCTACTGTAAAAATACTTACTTTTATATTTGGTACAGCTAATCCTGCAACACTTTTACGTACAGGATCATTTGCAACATCATTATCAACAATAATTGCTGATTCAATTGCATAATCCTTACACCAAGTTGTTGCTACTTGACCATGAATTAATCTATCATCAATATTTACAAGTGCTAATCCCATAATTAACTCCTTTCTAATTCCTATAGTTCATCTAAATTTTCATCATCTTCAACGATAGTTACATTAATTTTGTTCAATACTTGTGCATGAGTATCTTTTAAGCGAGCATCAATTTCATCTCTTTCAATTTCATTAATCAATAATACATCAATTAACAATGGAAGACTTAATCCAGTATATGCAACCATATCATACCCATTTAATAAACAACGTGAAATAGCATTAAATGGAGTGCCTCCATAGATATCGCAAATACATAAAATTGTATCATATTCTTTTGATAATTCTTCATAACCTGCAATTAATTCTTTTTCCAAACCATCTAAAGTTTTATCTTCAGTTAATGCATATGCTCTCGCATGAGGGGTTGCACCTACTATCATGTTTGCACTACCTAAAGCAGCTTTTGCAAACTCCCCATGGCTAACGACCATAATACCAAGTTTTCCCATTTTGTTCCTCCTTTCTTCACAGGAAATATTAAGCGCTTAACCTTCTATTTTGTACGATTAAAATATAACTTTTAATCGACATATTTTCAACAATCCAAGCGCTTAAAATATATGCTATTTTAATAAAATGTTAATATTTTACATATTTTTATTTTTAATTTTATAAAATCTACTAAAATTACATAAACTTCTTTCTTATTATATTTTATCTATTTTTTGTATCTCAAATTGCTTCCTAAATTCTCTAGGACTAACGTCATAATATTTCTTAAAAACCTTATTAAAATACAACTGATCATCAAACCCTACAGACTGAGCGATATCTTTAATCTTTAATTTACTATTCTTCATTAAGTAAATAGCATGAATCATTTTTTGTTTGTTTATATACTGCACTAGGCTTTCCCCATTTTGTTGTTTAAAAACTCTAGAAATATGTATTGCAGTTAATCCAAGCGTATCTGCTATATCATTAACATCAATTTTATTTGATATATGTTCTTCTATGTATTGATTCACATCTAATACAATTTTAAGATATTTAGATTGTGATGATGACTGTATGCAGAAAGTCAAATATCTTATTGTCTTAGTAAACTCACGCATAATATCACTTATGTTTTCTAATTTAGAGAATGTATATTGTGTCTCTGAAAGTAATCTTTCACTAATCTTTATTCCTCTTTTTTCCATATAGTGTTCTATAGAATTAATAGTATAACAACAATAATAAATAACATCACTAGGCATAATATGTTCATTAATCATATAATGATATAATTTTAAGGTTACATTATTTAATTTCTCATATTCCTCTAAAACAAGATATTTTAAAATCTTTTCTTTAAAGTCTATACTCTTATAATCTAAATAATTAAAGTTTTCACTTTTATCTAAGAAAATAATACTGCAGTTTCCTGTATAAAATTTTCTATTTAATGAATTTATACATTCTACATAAGCATCATAGAACATTGAATATCCTATACATTCTTTAGAAATAATAATTGATATATCGAATTTTAAAATTGATTTTACTTTTTCTATTAAAAGCTGTGAAATATCATCAAGCTGTGATTCAGGAACATTTTTAATAATGATTGTACCAGAGTGTTTTTTAGAAAAGATAATCTCAAAATCGTATTCAGAACTTAAAACATCTTCAAAAATTTCTTTTAGTTTTTGTGATAAAATATCTCTATCTAACGCTAGATTTTCCAAGAAAACACCAGTAGGATTATCCATACGGAAGAATAATATTCTATATATATCTTTTTCTTTTAATAATAGGCTTCGTTTTAGTGCTAAATTTAATTTTTCTAGATCTACTGATTGTTTATCTCTTATTAAACCAAGTAATCTCTGTGATTCATCTACTCCATTCATATCCTGATAAGCAGGTTGTTCTTCGTTTTGAATAATTTCTAAGTTTTCTGTTAATAACGAACATCGTAAAGCATCTTTTTTTAGAAAATCTAATATTCCTAATCTCCAAGCTCTTCGTATATTGTTATAATTGTTTTCATATGAGCAAACAATAATATAACAATTTTGCTTATATTCTTTTAACTGCTTAATTAACGCTAAACCATTTCCATTTTTTAATTGTGTATCCATAATAATTAAATCATGTTCATATTCTCTAAAATAAGACATAGCTTGAGCCTGATTATCAGTAAAGCTAATAATTTCAAAGCCGTATTCTTCCCAATGTAACATTTTCTTATAAATATTTAGCATTCTTTTTTGACTATCTACAATCATAACTGTTCTCATATTTTTTCTCCTCCCTGAATCATCGGTAGTGTCAAAAATCAGCATCACTGATACAAACATCACTACCTTTATTTGTTTATATATAAACAATAAAATGATTATTGATTATATCTTTTTAATCATCTTTTTTCGTTTTATACTAAAAAAGATGAAACATCCATGTTATACTTGTTTCACCACAAAATCAATATAGAAAGGATTGTTTCATCATGGATAGTATAACATCAATTTTAAATAATATAAATACTTTTTCTAAATCTCTTTTTAAATTCTCTCAATTCTTTGAACCTTTACTTATTCTTAAGCATATTCCTTCTGATATATCTTATCATTTGAACTCTAATGATTTCTTATATCATCTTGATCAAGCTTCTTCTCATTTGAACTGGTTAAATGATTTCTTTTCTAATCATATTTCTAAAGTTCTTCATAAAGAAGTTTCTCGCTTGAAAAAGACTCAACATATTGATAAAACCATACCTTATGCCGATTTCACCGTTGATGGCTTGCCTGTATTCAAGAAAGAAGCTCCTGCTCAGATATCTTTTGATGATATCTTAAGAGGATCTATGTTAAATGGTTCTCCTTTAACTCCTGTTAAACGTAGAAATCCTGATGCCTTTACTTTTCATGGTGTCTGTTCTTTTTGTGGCGCACCTGAAGAATATATCTATGATAATAATGGCAAAGGTCAATTCAAATGCAACCCCTGTCATAATACTTTTACTTTAAAGACAGATTTATCTGGTGAAACTGGTATCTATTGCCCTCACTGTGGAAGAAAACTTGATCTTAAACATGATAGAAAAGGTTATCTTGTCTATCATTGTCCTAACGATAAGTGCCCCTACTATCTTAAAAACAAGAAAATCTATGATAGCGATAAGAGAGAAACACTTAAGACCTCTAGTCATCAGTATCGTTTAAGGTATCATTATGTTGATTAACATTTTATAATAATAAAAACAGCTGTTATCTAGACAAATTAAATTAATAGGTGTTTATTTCTTTGTAGTTTAATTTGTTTTTTGTATAATCATATTATACAACCATTAAGAAAGGGAAAAGAGAAAGACAATCTGGATTGGACCCCACTTTATCTTTCTCTTCTACAACCATACATATGATATCATTTCCATCACTATTTTTCAATAACCATTCAGAAACATTCAAATACAGTCAGGATAATTATGATAATGACATTCGTTAACTTAATATATACAGATGCAAATCCAATCTATAATGCAGCACAAGTCTTGTTTGAAATCAATGATATCAAATTCGACTTACAGCAGGTTATTGGAGTATCAGACAAGGATGAGATATCCAAAAAGTACAGACCATTCAAGCAGATAGAGGAACGATTGAATAGAACCTACAAACAAAACTACTATGGCACAAATGGATATGACAAACTAGAATGTGCAAATAGCTACATGGTTCTTTTTGTGTGTTTTTTCAACTTCCTTAGACAACATTCATCACTAAAATATAAAACACCAGTTGATGATGGACTATTTAATGATGATATGCTTATGCAGGATAGATGGTTGAAATTAGTAGAGCTAAGTTCACAATATCATCTCAACTAAAAATATCACAGTTTTAAAAATACATGTGAGACCCGATACCCTCATTGCGCTCAAATTTAGGCTTTTTTCTGTATTGAAAGAAAGTTTTAATTCCTTCCTATCATTTACGAAAAACGTAAAACATCTGTTTTATCAAAATAGCAACTATAGATAATACGTTTTCTCGCCTGAATCACAAGTTTTCATAAACTTTTGACTCTACCGAATCATCTTACACATTTATTATAGTATGTTTAAAATAAATATCCACCAGCTTAGCTGGTGGTTTTTCTTGTGCGGGCAAGCCCTGCTCCCAGAGCAAAGGCTGAAGCCCCTTCATTTCATGCGACCTGTCCCTGCCTCTTGCACTATTTCTTGCTGAATGGATCACTTAAATCCAAACTTAATTGTTCTGCCTCTTTATCCTCTTTCAATTGATTCTTGATATATTCTTGTATTCTTTTCGTATTCTTTCCTGCTGTATCCACATAATATCCTCTACACCAGAAACTTCTTCCTCGATACTGGTATCTCATATTTCCCCATCTTTCATATATCATTTGACTGCTTTTCCCTTTCAAAAAGCCCATGAACCCTGATATGCTCATTTTTGGTGGTATTTCCAACAGCATATGTACGTGATCTTTACATACTTCTGCTTCTACTATATTCACTCCTTTCCATTCACATAATTCTCTTAATATTTTTCCTATTTCTATTCTTTTGCTATCATAAAATACTGCTCTTCTATATTTTGGTGCAAATACAACATGATATTTACAATTCCACTTTGTGTGTGATAAACTATGTAAGTCATTTGATTGATTTCTTTCATTCATTTGATTATCCTCCTGTTTTTAGTTTTGCAGTTTCCAGGCCGCAATACTATTATACAGGAGGTTTTTAACATTATCACTACGCTAAAGCTTTTTACTGACCCACAGACTATCTGTGGGTTTTATTGTATACAAAAAT
>NZ_NFLH01000048.1 GCF_002160815.1 Massilimicrobiota sp. An134
GATAGAGTGTCATGAAATAGAATTTGACTATAAGGAATAATGACAGATAGTAAAAATGCATGTGTATGATGACAATGCTTACATTTGAATCTTTGGATTTTAAGGGGAATGATGCCATCTGGTGTTTTGATTTTGCGCGTATAAAAGCCATGCTTGATAAGATGTCCTTTATGATGACATGGACATTCTAGAGAAGCGATATTAAGATCTTCAAGACATTCATTATAAAATGTTTGCATTTTAGAAAAGTTTTGATTGAATGTGTCTGAGTAATAGGTTATCATATAAGTGTTCTTTGAACAGAGGATAAAGGCTAGCATTGGCGTGAGAGGCTTTATCCTTTTCCTTTCCAACTATTATCATACTAAAATAGTCTTATCATTTAAAGTGATTATTTCTTATTCATTCACTTTGATAAGACTTTTTCTTTTATTTTGACTATTTTCTTTATTTTTCTTTTTATTTAATTTGGCATTCAACACTTTGTATCATCAAACACTCGTATATGGAGATTTTATTCCATTAGAAAGCGAAGAATATGTGATTGCCTATATGCGTCAAGATGATCAACAGACAATCTTATGTATTCAAAACCTTCAAAACAAAGAAACTCATTTTCCTTTATCTTCAAAAGCTCAAGTTCTTTTATCCAATGATCAAGTCAATATTCAAAACCAACAATTAAAACTTTCTCCATATCAAGCAACAATTCTACTTATTGAATAGAGGCCTTATGAGATAGAACATTCTATCTCATAAGCCTTTTTCACAAAAATCATCATTTCACTTGAAATAGTGATAAAATATATATCATAAGGAGGATTGTTTCATGAAACAGTTAAAACAACCAGACAATAAAATAATGATTTATCCGATCTATCATCATCAAAGTGTCTTGAATGATATATGTGATACCTTAGGATATGATATCAACACAATCATTAATAAAGACTTCAATCAATCCACAAAAGTCTATACACTTGGAAAATATGATTTCCCTTATATTCTTTTTGTGGGACTTGGTGATGTCAGTGAACTAACGACTGCCAGACTTAGAAAGTTAGTTTTGAATATCTCAAAAAATATTAACGAGCCTGTTCAGCTGATGACTGATCATCTTGATGAAGGTATTGACAAGCATGCCTTTGTCAGAATATGGGTAGAATCACATATCATTGCCCAGTATCAGGAATGCAAGATTGGACATGATACGAAAATGATAACTGATTTGGATATTGTATCATCAGGATATGTTGAAAAGGATATTGAAACAGGAAGAATCTATGGAGAAGGCATCAACTATGCCAGAAGACTTGCCGATACACCATCCAACCTGATGACACCGGAAGACATGGTCAAAGAAGCTGTCGAACTGGCTAAGGCGTATAACATTGAATATACAATACTCAACAAGAGTGCCTTAGAGGAAATGAAAGCAGGAGGCATTCTGTCCGTCAATCAGGGAAGTCATATACCAGCCTACATGATTGTATTGAAGTATACGCATAATGGAAATGCACCGCATAAAGCCGTGATAGGAAAAGGAATCACATTTGATTCAGGAGGATACAACCTGAAATCAAACAGCTATGGCATGAAGTATGACATGTGTGGAGGAGCAGATGTTTTAGGAATCATGAAGATTCTTGCTGGCATCCAAGCCAAGACCAATGTTTATGGAATCATTCCAGTGACAGAGAATCTGGTGAATGGAAAAGCCTATAAACCACAGGATGTCATCACAACACTATCAGGAAAGACAGTCGAGGTCGTAAGCACAGATGCAGAAGGACGACTGATCTTATGCGATGCTATCACATATGCACAAAGACTAGGAGCTAGTCATCTTATTGATTTAGCGACTCTTACAGGAGCATGCGTAGCTGCTTTAGGAGATGTTTATACAGGTGTTTTCGCTAATGATGATGCCTATTATCAAGAATTTGAACAAGCTATGAAAGCAGCTGATGAAAAGGGATGGCGATTACCAATGGATGATGAATACCTTGAAAAACTCCAATCCAACAGCGCTGATTTCAAGAATGGTCCTATGACTTTTGGTGGAGAAACCAGCGGGGCAGCCTGCTTGTTGAATGAATTTGTGGAAGATGGCATCAAATGGATTCACTTAGATATTGCTGCCACTGCTAAAACACCTGATGGCGCAACTGGTGCTATGATTCGAAGTATTGTTGAATTATTAAAACCATAAAGACGATGAAAAACCAATGAGGCTTATGGTCTCATTGGTTTTATTCTAACTCAAATTGTCCTGTATATAATTGATAATAACGTCCTTTTTGTGCAATCAATTCATCATGACTACCACGTTCAATAATTTGACCATGATCTAACACCATAATCGCATCTGAATTTCTGACCGTTGATAATCTATGGGCAATCACAAAAACTGTTCGATTTTCCATTAAACGATCCATACCTTTTTCAATCAACTTTTCTGTACGTGTATCAATTGAACTTGTTGCTTCATCCAATATCAAAACAGGTGGATTGGCAATGGCAGCTCTGGCAATGGCTAGTAACTGACGTTGACCCTGTGATAGATTGGCCCCATCCCCACTCAACATGGTTTCATAACCATTTGGTAAACGTTTGATAAAACTATGAGCATTAGCCAATTTTGCTGCTTCTATCACTTCATCCATTGTCGCATCCAGTTTTCCATAACGAATATTATCAGCAATCGTTCCAGTAAATAAATGTGTATCTTGTAAAACAATAGAAATCGAATGTCTTAAATCATCTTTTTTAATTAATTTGACATCAATACCATCATAAGTAATACTCCCACTATGAATATCATAGAAACGATTAATCAGATTTGTTATCGTTGTTTTTCCTGCTCCTGTACTTCCAACAAATGCAATTTTTTGTCCCGGTTTCGCAAACAAATTAATATTTTTCAAGATTGGAACATTTTCTTCATAGCCAAACACCACATCATGGAAACGCACATCACCCTTTAATTCGACAAGCTCAATACTTCCATCTGGTCTAGGATGACGCCATGCCCAATATCCTGTATGTTCCTGACATTCACTTAAATGACCATCTTTATGTTTACGCACTCTTGTGAGAGTGACCTGACCATCATCAATTTCTGGTTTTTCTGACATCATATCAAATATTCTTTCAGCCCCTGCCATAGCTGCTAAAATGAAATTCAATTGTTGTGTAAATTGATTGACTGGTTGTGCAGTCTGTCTGACAAAAACCAGATATGAAGATAAACTTCCTAAATCCATAATACCACCGATTGTTAAAAATCCGCCAACACAGGCAACAATAGCATAATTCAAATATGAAATACTCACAACAGAAGGAATAGTACGTCCTGAATAGGTCAAAGCATTCGTTGCTGCCTGTTGTAAGATTTCATTACGACGATTAAATTCCTCAATATTATCTTGTTCATGATTAAAAACTTTCACAACTTTGACACCATCAACCATCTCTTCAATAAAACCATTTAAATCTCCTAAAGCAGCCTGTTGCTTAGAAAAATAATATTTACTGCGTTTTGTCAGATACTGAATCAAAAAATACATAATCAACATACAAGCAAAAACAATCAAAGATAATTGCCAGCTTAATACAAAGATCAGCACTAAGGTTCCAACAATCATAATAAAACTTTGAATCAAATTATCAAAACAGTTATTCAATGCATCCTGAACAGTATCCAAATCATTAGTAAAATGACTCATTATTTCACCATGAGTATGACTATCAAAATAGCGAATTGGTAACTTCTGTGTCTTGTCAAATAAATCCTGTCGCATCTCTTTGACAATCTTTTGAGAAGTATGCACCATCAATTGTTTATATATGGCTGTCGCAGTAGCACCTATCATATAGACAACAATCATAAATATAATAAACGAAACTAATCCCTGATAATCCCCAGGCAATAGATAACGATTAATAATCGTACGAATTTGGAAAGTTCCCCAAAGATTAATCCCTGTACTTAAAACAACCAATACAGCAACACATGATAAAGCATATTTATGATATCCTATATACTTTTTAAAGGAACTTAATGTCTTGACCATATCTTGAGGCTTTGCATTCGTTATTTGTCTTGCCATTATAAACCAGCTCCTTCCAATTGAGAATAATAAATATCCTGATAAATGTGATCATGTGCCAACAACTCATCATGTGTCCCCACAGCATGAATATGTCCATCTTCTAAAATGACAATCTGATCTGCATGCTGAACACTTGATACTCTTTGAGCTATAATAATTTTTGTCGTATCTTTTAAAGAGGCCAAACCTTCTCGAATACTTGCTTCAGTGGCAGTATCAACGGCACTCGTTGAATCATCGAGAATTAATACCTTTGGTCTTTTCAATAACGCTCTGGCAATACATAATCTTTGTTTCTGTCCCCCAGAAACATTGACACCACCTTGTCCCATGTCTGTTTCATATCCATCAGGAAATTGATTGATAAATTCATCAACACAGGCAATATGACAAGCCCACTGTATATCTTCATCAGTGGCTTCTTTATTCCCCCAAAGTAGATTTTCTCTAATTGTACCACTGAATAATGTATTCTTCTGTAAAACCATTCCTACACTATCTCTTAAATGTTCTACAGAATAATCTTTCACATTATGACCATCTACCAATACCTTACCTTCACTGACATCATAAAGTCTAGGGATCAGTTGAACAAGACTCGTTTTCGCCGCTCCTGTTCCTCCCAAAATACCAATTGTTGAACCACTAGGAATATGCAAATCAATATCAGTTAAAACATATTCTTTAGCTGTAGACTTATATTTAAAATAAACATGCTGAAAGTCAATACAACCCTGTTCAACTGTTAAAGATGTATTTTGTGGATCATGAATATCAGGAACTTCATCTAAAACCTCAATAATACGTTCACAACTGGCAATAGAACGTGTCAACATTAAAAAGACATTTGAAATCATCATTAAGGCATTTAAAATCTGTAAAACATAACTTAAGAATCCAGTCAATTCTCCTACCTGCATTGTTCCATTTAAAATCATTCGTCCACCAAAGAAAAGAATAGAAACAATTGTCAGATACATCACATATTGAAATAATGGCATATTCCAAACTGAAGTTCGAAATGCTTTTTCACTGTTTTCCTTTAATCCTTCATTCATTTTTTCAAACTTCTCAGATTCGTATCCTTCTCTTACATAAGATTTGACAACTCGCATAGCATTTAAATTCTCTTGAACGACGGTATTGATATTATCAACACTGGATTGCATCAGTTTATATAATGGTCCTACCTTTTTCACAATGACAAATAAACCAATACCTAAAATAGGTGTCGCAACTAAGAATATCAACGCTAGCCTGGCATTGATCGTAAAAGTAAAAAATAGTGCCAATAAAAGCATAAAGGGTGCTCTGACCAATGGTCTAATTCCATTACATATCGCATTTTGAATGATAATAACATCACTTGTTAAACGGGTGATTAAAGATGATGTTGAAAAATGATCAGTATTCGCAAATGAAAAATTCTGAACTTTTTCAAATTCATCTTTTCTAATTTCTGCCCCAAATCCTTGTCCAGCAATTGCTGCAAAACGAGCGTACAAAACACCTAAAATATAAGCAATGACTGCACAGATCATCATAAGAATACCTTGTATAACAATATAATTCGTATCCTTATTTGTAACCCCTACATCAATGATATTGGCCATCAACATAGGAATCACAAGTTCAAACACTGTTTCACTCATAATACAAACACATGCCAAAATAAAATATTTTCGATATTTTTTAGCATATGGCCATAAGCGTTTAATCATATTTTCCCCTCCTATAAAATCTCTTTTCCTGTTAAATTGGTATACATACGAGATAAATATTCTTGAAACTGTTGCTTCTCTTTTTCACTGAATCCTTTTAAAGAAATTTGTTCTATTTCTAAACAATGTTCGTCCCATTTTTCTAAAGCCTTTTCTCCTTCAATTGTTAAATTCAGTTGATAAGCACGTTTATTTTGAGGATTTATAGCTTTTGTAATCATGCCTTTTTCTTCTAAGTTATCAAGAATCTTACTTACTGTAGCACTTTCAATATCACATTCTTTTGCGATATCTTTTAATTTACAATCCTTATGATTTTGAATATATCGTAATACTTTCGGTTGACCGGGTGATAAACGAAAAGCATTCATATTCATTCGATTCTTTTGTCTTTGCGCATGAAAAGCTTTAAAAACTAACATATAAAAAGGTGTTTTCATGATTTTCCTCCTTTCATTAGCATACTAATTATTAGTACGCTAACAATTATAGTCTTATTCAATCTTTTTATCAAGAGAATTGTATGTTATTTCATTTGCTTGTTAAAAATACGAGTGCTATAATACAAAAAAGAAAGAAGGTCGAATAAATGAGTAAAGTAGATATTATTTCTGGTTTTTTAGGAGCTGGGAAAACAACATTAATCAAAAAACTTATTCAGGATTGTTTAGGAAATGAAAAAGTTGTTTTAATTGAAAATGAATTTGGTGAAATTGGTATAGATGGAAGCTTCTTAAAAGAAGCTGGAATTGAAATTACAGAAATGAACTCTGGATGCATTTGCTGTTCATTAGTTGGTGATTTTAGTGAAGCTTTAAAACAAGTCGTAGCTCAATATCATCCTGATCGTATTATCATTGAACCATCTGGAGTTGGTAAACTTTCTGATGTCATTAAAGCTGTTAGGGATGTTCATAGTGATGAACTTCAATTGAATAGTTTCTGTAGTGTTATTGATGTGAAAAAATGCAAAACATATTCACTAAACTTTGGAGAATTCTTTAATAATCAGATTGAATATGCTTCTACTATTATTTTAAGTCGTACCCAAGATGTACCACAAGATAAGATTCAGGAAGCTATTGATATCATTAAATCTATGAATACAACAGCTTCTATTATCACAACACCTTGGGATGAATTAAGTGGTGAAACAATTTTACAGACAATGGAAAATAAAAATTCTTTACAGGACATCTTAATGAAAGAAGCAGATATTTGTCCAGAATGTGGTCATCATCACGAACACGGTGAACATTGCCACCATCACGAACATCATCATGAACATGGTGAACATTGTCATTATCATGATGAACATCATGAATGTTGTCACCATCATCATCACGAAAACGAAGAATGTCATCATGGACATCATCATGACCATGAATGTGGATGTGGTCATCATCACCACCATCATGCTGATGAAGTCTTTACAAGTTTAGGAAAAGAAACAATTCATACTTATACACAGGAACAGTTAGATCAAATTCTTCAGACTTTATCTTCATCTCATGAATATGGAGATATCTTGCGTGCGAAAGGTATTTTACCTACACCAGATAAGAAATGGTTACACTTTGATTTAGTACCTGGAGAATATGAAATTCGTTTTGGTAGTGCTGATTACACTGGTCGTATCTGTGTCATTGGTAAAGATTTATTAGAAGACAAAATTTATGAATTATTTGGAGTAGAATAATGAATACAAGAATCTATTTATTTACAGGGTTTTTAGATAGCGGAAAATCTTCATTTATTATTGATACCATTACAACAACAGATTTCTGTAATAATGAAAAAACTTTATTAATTATCAGTGAACAAGGTGAAAAAGAATATAATCAGGAAGATATTGAATCATTCAATTGTGATTTGGTTTATATTCATAAAGAAGATGAATTCAATCTTGAATTTTTAACCGAACTTAAAAACAAATATCATCCAACTCAAGTCCTCATGGAAGTGAATGGAATGTTTAATGTTGATCATCTTATTGAATGTGAAAAACCTAAAGGATGGGACGTTGTCCAAGTTTTAACAACTATCAACGCCAAGACTTTTGCTTTGTATATTCAAAACATGCGTTCTTTATTATATCAACATGTTGTTCATAGTGATTTGTTGATTTTTAATAGAATTGATGATTCTATTAAAAAATCATTCTTAAGAAATAATATTAAAGCCATTAATTCTACATGTCAGATTATTTATGAAAAAGAAGATGGCACTGTCAACACTCTAGAAGATGATGAATTACCATTTGATATTCAACAGGATTATATCAATGTTTTAGACCATGATTTTGGTCTTTTCTGCATGGATGCCCTAGATCACCCCGATAAATATGATCATAAGAAAGTCACTCTCAGAGGAAAATTCATCGGTCGTGATAAACAATTAGAAGATGGCTTTGTATTAGGACGTTTAGCTATGGTTTGTTGTGAAGAAGATACGTCTTTAATTGGTATGGTCTGTGAACACCCTGCGGCTAAACAACTGATTCCTAATGAATGGGTTGAAGTCACTGGAACAATTGATGTTCAGTATGATCCAGATATCAACGGAAATTTCTGTTTATTAAAAGTGGATGACTTAAAAGTCATTCCACCATTAAAAAATGAATATGTTACTTTTGATTAGAGGATGAATTGAAAATCCTCTTTTTTATTTATATCTTATTCCTATGTCACCATTACAATCAACCTTATCCTTGCTATAATTTTTGAATATGACTCGAGCCATAATCATTTGTATCACAAGACTTATTGCCATTCCAGTCACAACATCTGTTAAAAAATGAGCTCCCATAATGATTCTTGATAATGCAACCAAAAAAGTAAAGCAAACCCCTATAAAAAATAATAAATTTTCTTTTCCTTTTAATTTTCTATTAAGCAAAGGCAATACACATAACAACATCGCACAAGCCGCATTCGCTGTATGTCCAGATGGAAAGGATTTAAATTCTTCACCTGCTACACCTAAAGCCATCAGCTGATCTTTCATTGTATTTCCTATAACCCACCAAGGCTGAAAACTGACATCATGACGACTACTAATCATTCGCATACGGGGGCGTTCCCATGTCATTTTCACAATATTAACAACAAAAACTTCAATTAAAACTATTAATAAAATAAAAATCACTATCTTTTTTATTGTATCCTGAGATGCATGGCTACTAAGTCGATAAATCAATACATCAACAATTCCTACAATGCCAATAGCTATCACTAAGCTTAATAATGTTGTCATTCTAGAAATATATAATAAAGCTCCTATTGTGATCCCTATAACAGCAATAAAATTAAAAAGTAGTGACAAACAACAATATAGCATCGTCTTTATTTTCTTATCCTTATCTATCATACGTAATAATAATGTTCCAATTGCAGCCATACATAACAAGGCAGGTATTTGACCATAGCCAGCCAAAAAAACACCAAAAATATTAGACGAATTATAAAAAAACTGTGAAATCTGATAATCCCAAATAGAACCTATCCCCATTAAAACAAGTAAAATAACACCTATAACTATGCAATACTTCTTCTTATATATTTGTATATCCATATTTTCTCAACCCTTTATTTGATAATATTATAAAAAATACAACTCTAGCTTTTTTAACATTTAAACTTATACACCCTTTTATGTGTAATGGTAATCCAAAATACCAACAAAGCTGTTCATAAACAAAAAGCCACCTATTTATGGCTACTTTCCAAATCAATATTGACTATATTATTGAGTTCATAAAGCTTCATATTTTCAGTTTTCTAAACTTCTGATACTATCCTTTTCTTTTGTAAAACTATCATAAATTCAATACATATATCTCATGAACCATTTATACTAAATCTAGATTTAGTCATATTATATTGACATATAGATGATCGAATGATTTTAAATAAAAAGAGCAATTAAAAATATAATAGAACCAATAATACAAAACGTTCCCATAACACGCATCAAAGCGATATACAACTCTGAAGGTTCTCCATTCTTCACATCCCAGAAATGTTCTATTTTCCATAACAGATCAGGTCTTCCTACCATAGCAATCCCCAATAACAACAATACCACTATCCAAACATACTCCATAACAGTCACATCCCTTATCTTTATTTTAACATACTCTTTTCTTTTTCATAGAATTTCAATCAATAAAATTTGAACTTATACATCCTTTCATGTATAATGAGTATGCTAAAAAAGAGGTGAAAAAATGGAAGGTTTTTGGTATGAATTAAAACATGTTTGTAAACAATCTGGTGCAAGATATGGGATTTTACATACACCACATGGCGATGTTGAAACACCTATGTTTATGCCAGTAGGAACACTTGCTACAGTGAAAGGTATTTCTCCAGAACAATTAAAAGAAATGCATTCTCAAGTCATTTTAGCAAACACTTATCATTTATGGTTAAGACCTGGTGAAGATGTTGTTAAAATGGCTGGTGGATTACATAAATTTATGAATTATGATGGTCCTATTTTAACTGATAGTGGAGGTTTTCAAGTCTTCTCTTTAGGAAAGACAAGAAAGATTGAAGAAGAAGGCGTGACTTTTAAAAGTATTGTTGATGGAAAGAAATTATTTTTATCTCCTGAAAAATCTATTCAAATTCAAAATGATTTAGGTGCTGATATTATCATGAGCTTTGATGAATGTGCTCCATATCCTTCAACACATGAATATATGAAAAAAAGTGTGGAAAGAACTCTGCGTTGGGCAAAACGTGGTAAAGATGCTCATAAAAGAAAAGATCAGGCTTTATTTGGGATTGTACAAGGTGGAGAATTTGAAGATTTAAGAGAACTGTCAGCTAAAGAATTAGTGAAAATGGATTTCCCTGGCTATTCTATAGGAGGAACAAGTGTTGGTGAACCTAAGGATGTCATGTATAAAATGATTGATGATGCAGTGAAATGGCTCCCTCAGGATAAACCACGTTACTTAATGGGTGTTGGGAATCCTATTGATTTAATTGAAGGGGCTATTCGTGGTATTGATATGTTTGACTGTGTTTTACCAACAAGAGTTGCAAGACATGGAGCATTAATGACACATCATGGACGTATGAATATCAATAATGAAAAATATAAATATGACTTTACGCCTATTGATGACAAATGTCATTGTTATACATGTCAAAACTATACACGTGCTTATTTAAGACATTTACATAAATGTGATGAATTATTTGGAAAAAGTTTATTATCTATTCATAATGTTGCTTTCTTACTTCAATTAAGTGAAGATATAAGAAAAGCCATTCAGGAAGATCGTTTATTAGATTTTAAAGAAGAATTTTTAAATAGTTATGGTAGAGATGTTTATGAAAGGGCGTTTTAAATGAAAATTAGTGAATTTGATTATGATTTACCAGAGGAATTGATTGCGCAAACTCCTCTACAAAAAAGAGATACTTCACGTTTAATGGTCTTAGATAGAAAAACAAAAACGATTGAAGACAAGCATTTTTATGATATTTTAGACTATCTACATGCTGGGGATATTTTAGTAAGAAACAATACAAAAGTCATTCCTGCCAGACTTTATGGAATAAAAGAAGAAACTGGTGGTCATGTTGAAGTCTTGCTTCTTAAAGATTTAGGTGAAGATGTATGGGAATGTCTTGTGGGAAATGCACGTATTGTGAAAATGGATACTGTCATTACTTTTGGAGATGGTTCTTTAAAAGCCAAATGTGTACATATTGGAGAAGAAGGTATTCGTCATTTTCAAATGATGTATGAAGGCATTTTCTATGAAGTCTTAGATCATCTTGGCACAATGCCACTTCCTCCTTATATCAAGGAAAAGCTTGATGATCCTCATCGTTATCAGACTGTTTATGCCAAAGTCGAAGGTAGTGCCGCCGCACCTACCGCTGGTTTACATTTTACTGAAGATATTTTAAAGAAAGTTCAAGACAAAGGTGTTGAAATCCTAGATGTCACTTTACATGTAGGTCTAGGCACTTTTAGACCAGTGAAGGTTGATGATGTATTAGAACATCATATGCATAGTGAATTTTATATGATTGATGAAGACACTGCTCAAAAGCTTAATCAAGCCAAAGCCAATGGACAACGCATTATCAGTGTTGGAACAACTTCAACAAGAACACTTGAAGCCAACTTTAAAAAATATGGAAAATTTCAAGCTACACAGGAAAGTACTGATATCTTTATTTATCCAGGTTATCAGTTTGAAGCTATTGATGCTTTGATTACCAATTTCCATCTTCCTAAATCAACATTAGTGATGCTTGTGAGTGCATTTGCTGATAAAGATTATATTATGAAAGCTTATCATCATGCTGTGGAAGAAAAATATCGTTTCTTCTCATTTGGTGATTGTATGTTTATTCAATAATGAAAATCAATTATGATCTTAAATTACAGGAAGAACTTCAAAAAATTGGCAATCAGAAACCAACATTATTACTTCATGTCTGTTGTGGACCATGTTCTAGCAATGTGATTAAAGAATTATGCGAACATTTTGAAATCACAATCTATTATTCCAATTCCAACATTTATCCATCTGATGAATATCAAAGACGTTTCCATGAATTATTATCTTTTATTGAAAGATTTAATCATGATTTCAATCAAAACATTCAAGTCATTGAAGACCCTTATAATAATAGTGAATGGATTTCTCATCTTTATCCTTTAAAAGATTATCCAGAAGGAAGTGTAAGATGTCGTCTTTGTTATAGCTTGAGAATGCGTAAAACATTTGATTATGCAAAAATCAATCATTATGATTATTGGACAACTGTTTTAAGTGTATCACCACATAAAAATAGTCAATGGATTAATGAGATTGGAGATCAATGGCAAAGTGAATCACCCAAATTCTTATATGCTGATTTTAAGAAAAATAATGGTTATTTAAAATCAACACAAATGACTAAAGAATATGGAATGTATCGTCAAAATTATTGTGGCTGTATGTTCAGTTATGAAGAAATGTTAAAAAGAGAAGAACATAAAGATTAAAAAAAGGACAAAATAAATTTTGTCCATGGCGATTAATCATCTTTGATGATTATCGCTTTTTTGTATTGTATAATCATCTTAGGTGGTGTTCTTATGATTGATCTCTCTACTCCTGA